>DATEJM010000001.1:0-2536 GCA_035277965.1 Steroidobacteraceae bacterium
ATCAGGGCATCGGCGGGGCCAAACAGCTCCTGTGCGGCATCCGGGGCGAGGTAGGCGGCGAAAAGGCCGCCGCCCGATCCGATCATCACCGCCCAGCCGACCGAGCCATCGATGATCGCCGCCGCTTCGTATACGCGCAGGGCGTCCGCCAGCTCGAGCTCGAGACCGCCGAATCGCCTTGGGATCCAGAGCCGAAAGAGTCCGGCCCCCTTCAGCTCGTCGACGACCGGCTGGGGTAGGCGCGCGCACCGATCGGCTTCGCTGGCCTGTGACCTGAAGGACTGCGTCAGTCCGTTCAGCGTCGCAAGGAGCCTGGCTACCAGAGCTTCCACCACGGCTTGCGGGTCTCGGCCTCGGCCTGACGGACCTCGCCGGAGTAGTTCAACTCGTACACCTGACGCGTCTGGTCCGCCAGCGGCTTGAGGTTCAGCCGGTCGTAGCACTGGATCATGATCTGCAGCGCCTCCTTAATAGAGGGCGCGCCATCGAACTGCTCCACGGCTCCCTTGGCACGCTGGGCCGCGGCGACGTAGGCGCCGCGCTTCAGGTAGTAGCGCGCCACGCTCACCTCGTAAGCGGCAAGCCGGTTGCGCAGGTAGATCATCCGTTGCAGCGAATCGTGGGCGTATTCGCTCTTGGGATATTGCTCCACCACCGTCTTGAAAGCCGTGAACGCCTTGCGCGCGGTGACGGGCGGCCTTTGAGTCAGATCGACATGGAACAGGCGCTCGAGGCCATTCGGCGTGCGCTCGAAATCAACCAGGCCCTTCACGTAATACGCGTAGTCCACGCGCGGATGGGTCGGGTTTTCCCGGATGAACTGATCGGCCGCATCGGTCGCCGACTCTCCCTCGCCTGCGCGATAATAGGCGTAGATCAGATCGAGCCGGGCCTGGCGCGCCTGGTCGGTGAACGGGAAGCGCGCCGTCAGCGATTCGTAGGTCTTGATCGCGGCCTGAAAATCGTAGGAATTGAGGCTTTTCTTGGCCCGCTTGTAGAGGATTTCCGGGCTCGAGCGGGATGCATCACGCGCCCGATGGGAGCGGCAACCGGTGGTCGCCAGCAGCAGCAGGCAGAGCGCCAGCACACCGCCGCGCGCAAGGGAACGGGGCAGAGACAACAAGAGGGCCTTTCTTTGGCATCGCGCCGTGTAAATCGGGAAAGTATAGCGAATCCGCCGGCAGGACTTCCGACCGGGGAGCGTGGCGCGGAGTTCCGCACGCATACCCTGTCTCTGGGGCCCGAGCTCGCCGGCCTGCGACTCGACCAGGCGCTCGCACGCGCGCTACCGCAGTATTCGCGGGCCCGGCTGCAGAGCTGGATCGACGCCGGGGCCGTCCAGGTGGATGGACGTCGCCCGCGACCACGCGACAAGGTGCTGGGCGGGGAGACTGTGCGCATCGAGGCACGGCTCGAGCGCGACGAGAGCGTCTCGCCGCAGGCCCTGCCGCTGGAGGTGGTGTTTAAGGATCGCGCCCTGTTCGTGATCAACAAGCCGGCGGGACTGGTCGTTCACCCGGGCGCCGGCAACGCGAGCCATACCTTGCAGAATGCATTGCTGGCGCTCGATTCGAAGCTCGCTGTCGTGCCGCGCGCCGGGCTCGTTCACCGCCTCGACAAAGATACCAGTGGCCTGCTTGTCGTCGCCCGGACGCCCGAGGCTCACACCGCATTGGTTGCCGCCCTCGCGGAACACGAGGTCGAGCGGCAATACATTGCGCTCTGTACCGGCGTCATGACCGGGGGCGGAACGGTTGATGAGCCCGTCGGCCGCCATCGCAGTGTGCGTACACGGATGGCTGTGCGGGCGGATGGCCGCCCTGCCGTCACCCACTATCGCGTCATGCAGCGGTTCCGGGCTCATACCCTCGTGCGTGTTGAATTGGAGACCGGGCGCACGCATCAGATTCGCGTTCACCTCGCCCACATCGGCTATCCACTGGTAGGCGATCCACTCTATGGGGGCCGCCGCAGACTTCCTGCGGGCGCCAGCACCCAGCTCGTCGAGGCCCTCGGCGCTTTCAAGCGCCAGGCGCTGCATGCTGCCCGGCTGCAACTCGACCATCCGGTCACGGGCCGGGAGGTTCACTGGGAAGCGCCGTTGCCGGACGACATGACCGAGCTGATTCGGATTCTGGAACTCGACGCAGGCGTGCGTGCGCGGAGTGCTGCAGGCGTGCGCGCGCGGAGCGCCGGTTGAGCGGGATCGAATACCTCGTGCCGGACTGGTCCGCGCCCGAGTCCGTGCGGGCCGTGTTCACGCTTCGTTCGGGCGGTGTCAGCACGGGGCCGTATCGATCGCTGAATCTGGGTGCGCACGTGAAGGATGAGCCCGAAGCGGTAGCTGAGAATCGGCGACGTGTACGCACCCGGTTTGATCTGCCTGCGGAGCCGACATGGCTGCGGCAAGTGCACGGGACGGACGTAGCCGACCTGGATGATTTGGACGCGTCGGCCCACCTAGCGGACGCAAATGTCGCCGGCCCCTCGAGCGCCGCAGATGCGGCGATGACACGCCGCACCGATCGGGTCTGTG
>DATEJM010000002.1:0-20603 GCA_035277965.1 Steroidobacteraceae bacterium
CATGTTCGTTTTCCCTACGGCGTCGCGGCACTCCTGGATTGCGTATTGAACGTTCGCCTGAGGAGGCTAGCCGCGGGTTTGTGTCTGCTTCGTGGAAGTAGTAGCTCATTCCGCAACCACGGATCAAGGCGTTTTCCGCGCTCCATATACCGAGGCGATTCCTTTCCGGTCGGGCGGGAAGCGGAAGCCGATAGGTACCGTGTAGCCGTCCTCCGTCTTCGCGAACGGCAGCCCGTTCACCGACGCGAAGCTGCCGGAGCATAGCTCCAACTTCGGCAGCTTCGGCCACGTGACCTGGGGCTTCGGAATCTCCACGTCCACGCGAGTCACCGGCACCTGCAGCGCGCCGGCCAGATGCTCGACGAGCCGCTGAATTTCCTCAGCGAAATCTGTCTGCAACGAGGGATCGCGCGCGAGGAAATAGGTGGTCAAATACCTCGCGACAGGTGAGGCCTTGCCGATCTCGTGGTTGACGAGCTCCTGCTCGTTGGCGAACGTGAAGATCGACGTCGTGGACAGGTAGTCCATGAAATCGGTCGGCACGACGGGCTCGATGGGATGTATCGCGGCCGTCTCCACCTTGATGACGGAGCCTTGCCTCGTCACCCGAACATCCGCGAGCTCCAGCTGATAGGACAGCTTCGCGGGCCACGCGAGGAAGATTTCCGGTGTCTTGCCGATGACGCTCGGACAGATGCGGTACCAGACCGCGAGCTGCCGCTCGTGCTCGACGATCGCATGCGTCTTGAGCTGCGTGACGATGACGTGCACGGGGTCGACCGGCTCCGCGTGCTTGGAGCCAAACAGCTCCCGGCCGATGAGACCGCCCAACACCAGGGCGAGAACCGCGATGACGATGTATCGCACGCGCTCCAGCCTACAGGTCACCGAATCTCAGTTGGATCGCGGCAAGCGCGGCGATCGCGGCGGTCTCGGTGCGCAGCACGCGAGGGCCGAGGCGCGCCGGACGAAAGCCGGCCGCGATCGCCGCTTCCTGCTCGCTCGCGGACAGGCCGCCCTCGGGACCGAGCAGCATCGTCATGCTGGGAAACGTGCACTCGTGATCGCCCAGTCGCAACGTCGCATCGGGCGCAAGAAGCACACGAGCTCCGGTCTCGGCGCAGGCGCCGAGGTAGTTGCGCAGCTCGATCGGCTCCGCGACGGACGGTACCCGATTGCGTCCGCTCTGCTCGCAGGCTCCCACTGCGATGCCGTGCCAATGCCGCGCTTTCTTCTCCGCCCTCGACTCCTCCAATCGCACGACGCTGCGCTCGGTCAGCACCGGAACGATTCGCGATACGCCGAGCTCCGTGGCTTTCTGTATCACCCAGTCCATGCGCTCGCCTCGTGAGATGCCTTGAGCCAATGTCAGTTGCAGGACGGATTCCCGCTCGATCGCACGGTGCTCGCCAACGCTGACACTGACGGTATTCCTGTGAATCTCCGCCACCGTCGCCGCGAACTCTCCGCCCCGCCCATCGAACAATGTCAGCGAGTCGCCGATTCGCGCGCGCAATACGCGGCGGACGTGGTTCGCTGCCGCGCCGGCGAGCTCGCGGCGGCTGCCCGCAGCCAGGGGCTCCTCCACGAACAGCCGCGTCAGTCGCATGTCGCGAGCTCGATTCCTTCGGTCGCGACCGTGACCATCAGATCGATTTCTTCGGGAGTGATCACGTACGGCGGCATGAAATAAACCGTATTGCCGACGGGCCGCAACAATACGCCTCGCTCCAGGGCGTGCCGATGGATGATCTGTCCACGACGCTCCTGCCACGGGTACGGATCGCGGGTCGCTTTGTCGCGGATCAACTCGATCGCGACGATCATGCCGTGCTGGCGGACTTCGGCGACGTGCGGATGGTCCTGCAGGCCGAGGGCTGCCGCGCCCATCCGGGTGGCCAGGACGCAGTTGCGCTCGAGCACCCGATCATCGGCGAAAATCCTCAAGCTCTCGAGCGCGGCCGCGCACGCGAGCGGATTTCCCGTGAAGCTATGCGAGTGCAGGAATGCATTCAGCTTCGTGTACTCATCGTAGAACGCCCCATAGACCGGCTCCGTCGTCAAAACGACCGACAAGGGCAGATAGCCCGCGGTCAACCCTTTCGACAGGCACATGAAGTCCGGGCGGATCTCCGCCTGCTCGCACGCGAACAGGGTGCCCGTGCGGCCGAAGCCCACGGCAATCTCGTCGGCGATCAGATGAACGTCGTACCGGTCGCAGGCGGCGCGCAGCAGTCGCAGGTAGATCGGATCGTACATGCGCATGTTGCCGGCACACTGCACGAGCGGCTCAACGATGACCGCGGCGACTTCGTGCGCATGCTGCTCGAGCGCCTGCTCCATCGCCGCGAACATCTGCCGTGAATGATTCTCCCAACTCTCTCCGGGTGCACGCTGGAAGCAATCCGGTGACGGCACCGTGATCACGTCCATGAGGAGCGGCTTGTAGATCTCTTTGTAGAGATCGACATTGCCGACAGCGAGCGCTCCGAGCGTCTCGCCGTGATAGCTGTTGGACAACGTGATGAAACGCCGCTTCTGCGGCAGTCCCACGTTGCGCCAGTAGTGGAAGCTCATCTTGACGGCCACTTCGACCGCCGAGGAGCCGTTGTCCGCGTAGAAACATCGGTTGAGGCCGCGCGGAGCAACCGCGACCAACGCTTCGGAAAGCTGAATGACGGGCTCGTGAGTGAAACCTGCGAGGATGACCTGCTCGAGCTGCTGGAGCTGCGCCGTGACCGCTGCGTTGATTCGCGGGTTGGCGTGACCGAACAGATTCACCCACCAGGAGCTGATGCAATCGAGATAGCGTTTGCCGGCGAAGTCCTCGAGCCACACTCCCTGTCCTCTGCGGATGGGAATCATCGGCATCTGCTCGTGATCCTTCATCTGCGTGCAGGGATGCCATACGTGCGCGAGATCCCGCGCGGCGTAGGGGGCGTTCGCCGGATCGTGAAGGGGGTCAGGAGCGCTCATGGCGACGATTGTGGCATGATCGGTGCGAATGCAAGCACTCTCGTCTCGGCGGTTGAAGGTGGAGCCGGCAACCGGCTTGCTGGTCGACACTCGACAGGTGCTGTCGTTCCATTTCGATGCCCGGCCGTCGGGGGTGCAGCCCGAGCTGATCGTGGTTCACGGGATCAGCTTGCCGCCGGGTGAGTTCGGTGGCCCTTGGATCGATCGTTTGTTTACAGGCTCGCTGCCGCCAGACGCTCATCCCTACTTCCGGTCCATTGGCTCAGGCCGCGTCTCGGCTCACGTGCTGATCCGGCGTGACGGCACGATCGTGCAGTACGTGCCGTTCACCCGGCGCGCCTGGCATGCCGGCCAATCGCAATATCGGGGGCGGCCTGCCTGTAACGATTTCTCGATAGGGGTCGAGCTGGAAGGGACCGACGAGGTGCCCTACACCGATGCTCAATATGGCGCGCTCGGATCGCTCATCGACGCGCTGCTCGATGCATATCCCACACTGTCTCGTGAGCACATCGTCGGACACAGCGACATCGCGCCCGGCCGCAAGACCGACCCGGGGCCCTCCTTCGACTGGCGCCGAATCCAGCGGGGGTCGTCGGGTCCACTCGCCTGATCGTCGCTACGATTTCCCGCGGGAGCGGTCGTGCCGCCAGAGCACCTCGGTGCCCTGTTCGTGTCGCGCGAGCACGCGCGCCATCACGAACAAGAGATCAGAGAGCCTGTTGAGATACATCAGCGCGTCGGGACTGACTGTCTCCACCCTGGAGAGGGTGAGCACTCGTCTCTCGGCGCGGCGTGCGACCGTCCGGGAGAGATGGCACGCGGCTGCGGCTGGACCGCCGCCGGGCAGAATGAATTCTTTGAGAGGCGGCAGCGTGTCGTTGAGGGCGTCGAGGGCCTCCTCCAGCCGGGTGGCGTGCTCGGCGCGAATGGCACGGTGTCCTGGGATACACAGCTCGCCGCCGAGGTCGAACAACTCGTGCTGCACCTCCACGAGGCAATCGGTGATCGCTTGCGGCAGGCCTGTCACGGCGAGTAGCACGCCGATCGTGCTGTTGAGCTCATCGACGGTACCGTAGGCCTCGACGCGTTCCGAGTCCTTGCGCACGCGGGTGCCGTCTCCCAGTCCCGTCGTGCCGTCATCACCCGTTCGTGTGTAGATCTTGCTGAGTCGGTTGCCCATGTTCCCGTGCCCTCGCGGCGCCCTGCGTTGACAGGGTACCTGTGGCTCGGCGAGTCTGCAGCTCCCGTTCATCGCGACCGATCATCATGGCATCCAAAGAGCTCCAGGCGGCACTCGACGCCGCAGAAGCCGCAGCGCAGGTCATCCGCTCGATGTACCAGAAGAATCTCGAGGTCAGGACGAAAGCGGATGCCTCCCCGGTTACCGAGGCCGACGTCCGCGCCGAGGAGGCCATCAAGTCCGTCCTGAGCAAGCGCTTCCCGGGCTACGGGTTCTATGGAGAGGAGACGGGCCAGCACGCGATGGATGCGCAGAACATCTGGCTGGTCGACCCAATCGATGGCACCAAGTCGTTCGTGCGTGAGTGCCCGTTCTTTTCCACGCAGATTGCGCTGGTGCGCGCCGGCCGTCCTGTGCTCGGAGTATCCAGTGCGCCGGCATACGGCGAGCTCGCCTGGGCCGAAGCAGGCGCCGGCGCGTATCTGAACAACCGTCCGATCCGGGTCAGTGCGGTCGATCGACTGGCGGATACCTTCCTGTCGACCGGCAATCTCAAGACGTTCGCCCGCTCTGCGCAGTGGGCGCGTTTCGGTGAGCTCATCGGGCGGGTGAGCCGCATGCGCGGGTACGGTGATTTTGTCCACTATCACCTGCTTGCGCGTGGCTCGCTCGATGTCGTCATCGAATCGGACGTCAACATACTCGACATCGGCGCGCTGGTTGCGATCGTGCGCGAGGCGGGCGGCACATTCACGGATCTGACGGGGGGCGAGATAACCCTCGGGACGACGACCGTGCTTGCGACCAACGGCAAGCTGCATCGCACGATCCTCGACGCCATTGCCTGACCGGTGTTCATCGGCAGGGCTTCACGGCGCCGGCGCGGCCTGTCGCCTCATGCAGGCGTGAAGATGCGCCGGCCGTTCTTCTCGATTTCCTCCATCGGCGTCAGATAGAGCTCGGCGAGCGCGCGAGCCGAGATCGTCTCGCGGGCCGGTCCCGCCACCCAGCGGCCATCGCCGAACAACAGGACCGCGCGGTCGGCGAAGCGCGCCGCGAGCGTCGCATCGTGCAAGGCCGCGATCACGGAGTGCCCGCGTCGAGTCAGCTCGTGGAACAGGCTCAATACGGCGAGCTGATGGTGAGGGTCGAGGTGGTTGGTCGGCTCATCGAGCACATAGATCGCCGGCTGCTGTGCCAGGAGCCCCGCTACGGCAACCCGCCGGCGCTCGCCGCCGGACAACGTGTCGGTACGTCGCTGGGTCAGCGCCGTGAGATCGAGCGCAGCCAGAGCCTCGTTCGCCAGGCGGTCGTCCTCTGCCGTCTCCCATTGCCATAGCGCCAGGTGCGGGTGCCGGCTGATCAACACGCTTTCGAGAACGGAGCCGGCGAATCCGTCTTCGAAATCCTGCGTCAGAAGACCGATGCTGCGCGCGACCGCGCGTCTGCCCAACTGTTGCAGCGGCTTGCCGTTCAGGGTCACGGTTCCTCGATGCGGCTCGCGCATCCCGGCGAGCGTATGCAGTGTCAGGGTCTTTCCGGAGCCATTGCGTCCGAGGACCGCGACGAACTGTCCGGGGGACAGCTCGAGAGTCAGCTCTTTCACGAGGTCCCGGCCGCCGATCCGGATACTGACATTGCGGGCCGCGAGAACGGCGGTCGGCCGCCCGCGTGCTGCCCGGCTCGCTCCGCCCGGTGTTTGATTCACGGCTGGAGCCAATGGATCTCCAGGGCCGTTGCCGGGCCGACGACGACATCGCGCAGCGTGCGGGGCGTTTCGAACTCCGTGGCCGAGAGAGCCCGCCGGCCGGCCATGATTTCCGCACGCCGCTGCGGGTACAGAGGATCGCGCTCGGGCTCCGCAAATCCGGTCGGAAAGAGCGGTGCGCCGCTGCCCAGATCGTATTTGTCGGTCGCGCCGAGGGTGTGCAGCACCTCGTGGGTGATCACGACATGGTTGCTTCCCGTCATGTCCGGCTCTGCGAAGGCATGCACGACACCCATCAAGCCCTTCTGCAGCCCATGCGAGTCCGGCACTATCGGCAGGCTCCCGGGGTCGTGATACAACACGAACATCCGCACACGCGGCGGCGCTCTCCCGGGAACGGACGAGGTTCGCCATGCATACCAGCGCAACTCCAGGCTCCACCACGCCACTGCCAGCATGCTCCCGGCTCGCGGGGCCGGCGGCGGTAGTTGCCGCGGTTGCGGATACAGCTCGACGTGGACCGGTTGCGCGAGGTGGCGGCCATATCGGGTCGCCTCCGTTTGAAAGAACTCTTCGATGTCGGCGAAATCACTCTGCGTCAGGCGGTCGATGTAGTGTTGCGCGGTCACGCTGCCATCGCCGTTCAGAGGAAAGATGCCGATCCAAAGCGTGTTGTGCCAGGTGGTCGTCGCGGCACGGTCGAACCAGGCATGCAGCGCGACCCCGAGCAGGATGAGGAGCAACACCGCTATGCGGAATGTTCTCCACATCGATCAGGGTTGCAGACGTGACGCTGTCCACGGGCTTGGCGCGAAGGTGCGGTCTGGTTGCTCGCGTAGTGTCCGCGTCCAGCGCCCACGGTCGTGAATGCGACCGTTACCCTCGACCCACAGCTCGACGCTGTCGGCCCACAGCCGGTAGCCACCCCAGTTAGGGGGGCGCGGAATGGTTACGCCGGCCGGCGGTGCAGCGGCAGCGTCCGTGGGATCTGCCGTGCCGAAGCGCTTCGCCGTACGGGCCACGGCAGCCAGGATTTCGGCGCGGCTGGATATCGGCTGGCTCTGTGCGCTGGCCCACGCCCCGATGCGGCTCTCCCAAGGCCGCGAGGCAAAATAGGCGTCGCTTTCCGCTGACGGCGAGGGCACAACGGGCCCCTCGATCCTGACCTGCCGGTGCAGGGCATCCCAGTGGATCACGGCGGCGGCACGTGGGTAATGGGTCAGATGCTGCCCCTTGCGAGACTCATAATTCGTGTAGAAAACAAGGTAGCCGGGGTCGGGCTCGATCTGCTTGCAGAGCACGACGCGGGCGGCTGGCGCGCCGTCGGTGCCCACGGTGGCCAGAACCATGGCGTTGGGGTTCGGCTGCGCTCGTGCTGCCACGGTCGCGGCGAGCCAGTTCACGACGATGGCGAAGGGCTCGGCCGGCAGAGGCTCGGGTAGCAACTCACTGGGTGCGAACATATGACCCATGGTAACGCAAGCACTTGCCTAGCCGGCACGGCGCCGATAAAAGGGGGCTCGCTCCGGGAAGAGGCTGCTCTCTCATGACTCGCGATGACGTGACGCTGGATGGCCTGCGCCAGCGGATAACCGAGATCGACCGCCAGATGATCTCGCTAGTGGCCGAACGCAAGCGCATCAGCGAAGAGGTTGCACGTACCAAGCGCGCTACCGGATATCCCACGCGGGATTATGAACGCGAGCGTGAGGTCATCCTCGGGGTGCGCAGCACCGCGTCCAGCCTGGGGGTATCGCCGGCGCTGGCCGAAGATCTACTGCGATTGCTCATCCGCTCATCGCTCACTACGCAGGAGCACGCCAGCGTCGTTGCAAGGGGCGCGGGGTCGGGTCGCCGGGCTCTGGTGATCGGCGGGGCAGGCAAGATGGGGCGCTGGTTCGTGGAGTTCATGACCTCGCAGGGATTTGCCGTCGAGACCGCGGATCCGGCCGCAACCTCTTTGCCTGGCCAGGTGTCGGACTGGCGCGCGACGGACCTGAAGCACGACTACATCGTGCTGGCGACACCTCTCGGAATCACCGACGGCATCCTGCGCGAGCTGGCTCTGCGCCGTCCGCAGGGTGTTATTTTCGATGTAGGCTCTTTGAAGTCGCCCTTGCGGTCCGGCCTGATGGCGCTGCGCTCGCACGGTTGCCAGGTCACCTCCGTTCATCCCATGTTCGGACCGGATACCGAGCTCCTTTCCGGCCGGCACGTCGTGTTCGTGGACCTCGGCTGCGCCGCGGCGCTGACCGCGGCGCGCGAGCTGTTCGTGGCCACGATGGCGGAGCAGGTCGTCATGAGTCTCGACGACCATGATCGATTGATCGCATACGTGCTCGGGTTGTCGCATGCGCTGAACATCGCATTCTTCACAGCCCTTGCCGAGAGCGGCGAGGCGGCGCCCAAGCTTGCGCGGATGTCGAGCACGACTTTCGATGCGCAGCTCGATGTTGCCGCCCGAGTGGCCCAGGAAAGTCCCGAGTTGTACTTCGAGATTCAAAGTCTCAACGACTATGGCGCCGAGTCGCTGGAGGCGCTGTCGCAGGCGATCGAGCGCCTGCGGACGGCGGTGGTCGCGCGAGATCACGACGCGTTCGTTGCTTTGATGCGGCGGGGGCGCGATTATCTCGAGGACCGCCGCAGCGTGGCGGAGCGTCGCGCCTGAGAGGCCAGCGCGCGCGGACCGTGTGACCGGGAGGCCAGGGCGAAGAGCCGGCAATGCGACGACCTTACACTGAGCAACGCCGGTCCGCGGGCCGTGCGGATCGAGTTGGTGAGCTCGAGGCCGAGAATCGCGCGTTACAGGCGCGCCTGAATCAACTCACGGAAGAGGTCAGTCGCAATGATGCCCTGCTGCGCAAGACACAGGAGCGCGCGCTGGAATTGCTGCGGGCCGGCTCGCTCGCGCAGCTGCTCGACCGGCTGATCCAGGGCTTGCGCGTCTCCTACCAGCTCGACGCCGTCTCCCTGGTGCTGCACGACCCGCAGCACGAGGTGCGCCATCTGCTGTCCGGCGACGGCTATCTGCTCGATGAGCTCGCCGGCGTGCAGTTCGTCGACTCGCTCGTCAGCCGTGCGCCGCAGCTCGGCAACCTGGAGCAGCCCTGGCTCGGGCCGTTCGTGAAGTCGGATCACGAGCTGCTGCTGCCCAGAGCGCCGCGCCATGGGAGCCTCGCGCTGATCCCGCTGCGACGCAATCGACAGTTGGACGGGGTGCTGGTCTTCTTCAGCGCCGACCCGTTGCGTTTCACGAGAGAGCTGGCGAGCGACTTCCTGGCGCATCTGGGGGTCGTGGCCGCGATCTGCATCGAGAATGCCGTCAATCGTGCGCGCCTGCTGCGCAGCGGTCTGACAGATTTCCTGACCGGCTTCCACAATCGCCGCTATCTGCACGCGCGCCTGCGCGAAGAGCTGAGCAGGGCGCAGCGTGACAAGCAGCCCGTGACGGTTCTGATGATCGATGTCGATCACTTCAAGCGGATCAACGACCGCTACGGGCACCTCGCCGGCGACGCGGTGTTGCGCGAAGTCGCGCAACGCATCGATGCGGCGATGCGTGCGAGCGACACGGGGGCGCGGTTTGGTGGCGATGAATTCGCCATCGTATTGCCACACGGGTCGCTCGCCGATAGCCGCATAGCCGCGGGGCGAGTGCTGGAGGCTGTGCGCTCCCAGCCGATCGCGATCGCAGAGCAGGCGACCGAGGAGGTGACGCTATCGATCGGCGTGGCCGCCGCGTCGCCGTCGAGCAGCGGGCGCGACTACAAGGCCATTGCCGAGCGGTTGATCTCGGAGGCGGACGCCGCGCTCTATCGGGCGAAAGCGGCGGGCCGCAATCGTGTCGAGGTGTCCGAGAACATCGTCACGTAGCACGCTCGACTGCCGGGCTCAGCGGTCGTGGCCGCGCAGCAGGACGATGAAGAGCGGCGCGCCGACGAGCGCGGTGATCGCGCCAACGGGCAGTTGACGAGGGCTGGCTACCGTGCGCGCGACGAGATCCGCTGCTACCAGCAATGTGCCGCCGAGGATCGCCGAGGCAGGCGCGATGATCCGATGATCGCTGGTGCGAAATGCGCGACGCGCTGCGTGCGGAGTGATCAACCCGACGAATCCCACCGTTCCGGCGCTGACCACGGCGATGGCGGTGAGCACGGCGCAGCCGATGAAGGACGCGGTCCTCCACGCCTCGATATGCAGCCCGACGCTACGGGCACGCAGCTCCCCGGAAGCGAGGACATTGAGGGGACGGGAGACCGCTAAGGCCACGATGACCGCAATGCCGGACGTCACGGCGCTGATCCAGGGTCGGACTCCCCAGCCCAGGTCGCCGGCGAGCCAGAAGATCATGCCTCGCAGGCGGGAAGAATCAGCCACCGCGAGCAGCACGCTCACCAGAGCGCCACAAGCGCTGGCTACGACTACGCCGGTCAGCAGCAGATGAGCGGTGCCCCCGCCTCGCGACAGGAAGTAAACCACTGCCACCGCGGCAAACGCGCCCGCCACCCCCGCCGACTGCACGGCGAACGCGCCCGCTCCCGCCATCATCGCAAGGAGAGCCGCAACCGCTGCTCCGCCCGAGACACCCAGCACATAGGGATCGGCGAGTGGATTGCGAAATAACGCCTGCAGCAGAACACCGGCCAGCGCCAGGAGGCTGCCGACGCTGAGCCCTGCCAGCAGCCTGGGCAAACGGATCTCCAGGAGAACGGTGCGAGCGGCTTCTGCGCCTCCACCCGCCAGAACGCTGAGTGCCTCCGTCGGACTGATTCCCGAAGTGCCTATCAGCATGGAAGCGAGACATACCAGCGCGGCCAGCAACAGCAGCAGCGCGAGCCCGCGCCAGCGCCCCCTGGACGGGGCCGCATGTCCCACAATCGAAGCCACATCACATCCCGAACGACTTGGGGTCGGGTAGCCTCCGCTAGTTCCGCTGAAAAGGCCAGGCGGCTGCTCGTATCGGCAAAAGTGGCCTGCGGCACTTTACGGACATCAGCTTCGTTTCCGGCGGCAAAAGGCGCGGCTTTTGCCGCCTGCCAATGTGGCAGACTCCCGCACGCATGAACGACCTCATCGATTCGGACGGCTTCCGCACCAATGTCGGCATTGTCCTGATGAAGGACGCCGGTGAAGTGTTTCTCGGCCGACGAACCGGAGGACGCGGCTGGCAGTTCCCCCAGGGGGGTGTGCGTCAAGGCGAAGAGCCCGAACACGCCCTCTATCGAGAGCTCGACGAGGAGATCGGCCTTGGCCGCCACGATGTCGAGCTGGTCGGGCGAACATCGGGCTGGATGCACTATCGTTTGCCCTCGCGGTATGTCAGGCGCAATCAACTTCCGATGTGCATCGGGCAGAAGCAGCGTTGGTTCCTGCTGCGGCTCAAGCGGGAAGACGTCCAATTCGACTTCGGACACACTGACGAGCCGGAGTTCGATCAGTGGCGCTGGGCCGATTACTGGGAGCCGGTGCGCGAAGTCATCTACTTCAAACGGCCGGTGTATGTGGAAGCGCTTGCGGAGCTGGCACCGTTGGCATTCCCCAATGGATCACCACCTCATCCGGCCTGGTGGCCGAGCGTCGCCACCGAAAAGGGCGGTGAGGCGCGATCGGTGGCCCGCTCAGGCGATTGAGCGGTAAGCGAAACGGCTGAAGAGCAATGCTAGGGAGCGACGCCAAGTCCGGCCTCGTCGTGCGCCCGCACGCTCCGACGCGCCGTTTCATCCTGGTTGTAACTCTGATACTCCTCGGCCTGTTCGGCATCTACATTGTCTACGAGCTCGGACGCTACGACGGAGGCTATGACCGGCTCGCCGTCGCACAGCAGCGCACCGAGCTCGAGGTAAAGCTCGAGCGACTGGAGAAAACCAATCGTGAGCTGCGCACGCAGCTCGCTGAGCTCGATACGATCCGAATCGGACGCGCCCGCGAACAGGCAGAGGTGGCGCGCACGATCGGCGATCTGCAGGCCCAGGTTGCGCGCCAGACGCAGGAGTTGGCGTTCTACCGGGGGATCGTTGCGCAAGGCGCGACGGCCGTGGGCGTCAAGGTGCAGCAGCTACGGATTTCCGCTGGCACGAAGCCGCAGCGATTCGTGGTCCATATCGCGCTCGCGCGCTCCGTCCGTCCGGACAATGTCGCAGCCGGCTCGTTGGGGATCAGCGTCGATGGCGAGGCGCCTGCAAAGGCGGCCGGAGGCGATGACGCAACGCTGGAGCTGACGGCGCTGACCGCTGGCAAGCTCCATGAGTTGCCTTTCAGCTTCCGGTATTTTCAGAACATCGATCAGGAGGTCGTGCTGCCGGCCGGCTTCAAGCCGGAGCACATCGGCGTCGAGGTGCGCTCGAATCGCAAGGACGTCGCGCCGCTGACCCAGACATTTCTTTGGACCGTGGACGGTAGTGGTTAGGCATGTTCAACCGTAACTCCAAGCGCGCACGTATCGACACGCTGATCGGCCAGGCAACGAGGCTCGAGGGCGACCTCACGTTCGCGGGCGGCCTGCATCTGGATGGCCGGGTGGCGGGCAATGTACGCGCCGATCCGGCGGTGGGCTCCAGCTTGTCCGTGAGCGAGACGGGAACGATCGACGGCGATGTGGAGGTTCCTTCTGTTATGTTAAACGGAACGGTGACCGGAGACATCGTGGCTCGCGAGCGGGTCGTCCTCGGCCCCCACGCCAAAGTGCAGGGGAATGTGCTGTATGGTGTGATTGAAATGGCCTCCGGAGCCCAGATTCTGGGTAAGCTGAGCCGAGTGGGCACGGAGGCGGCTCCGGCATCGCCCCCATCGGGACAGACGAAGTCTGTCTAAAGGGGCTTTGACCGACGGGAGTCGCACTCCTAGACTCGGAGGAAGCTCGGCGCGTCATGGTCAATGGACAATTTGCGAGCGAAGGCAAAACTGATGAGCACGATTGAAGCACTGGCCGAGACTCCCACCCAGGCGCCCGCCCTGCTGTTCACGGACGCGGCCGCCCGCAAGGTGGGTGATCTCATCCGGGGCGAGGGCAATCCGAACCTCATGCTGCGGGTATTCGTGCAAGGGGGAGGGTGCTCCGGCTTGCAGTACGGCTTCGAGTTCGATGAGCAGGTCCAGGAAGGGGACACCTGCGTCGAGAACCTGGGAGTCAAGCTGCTGGTGGACCCCATGAGTGTGCAGTACCTCTCAGGAGCCGAGATCGACTACCGCGAGGATCTGGAGGGCGCCCAGTTCGTGATACGCAATCCGAACGCGACCACGACTTGCGGTTGCGGGTCCTCTTTCACAGCCTGATTCGCGGCGCGGCGCGTGAGTCCCGCTGTCCCGTCCCGAACGGCGTCCCAGCCCGTACCCGTCAACCGCCCCGCCCCTGACGTCCTGGCTGCGGTCGATCTCGGATCGAACAGCTTCCACATGGTCGTGGCCCGCCACTCGCACGGGCAGCTCGTCATCATCGATCGCCTCCGCGAGATGGTGCGGCTTGCCGCCGGCGTCGAGGAGAACGGCCGGATCGACAAGGAAGTGGCGGCCCGCGCGCTGGCATGCCTCCAGCGATTCGGACAGCGACTACGCGACATGCATGCGAGCAGTGTGCGCGTCGTTGGAACCAACGCCCTGCGCCTCGCGCATCGCAAGCAGGCCTTTCTCGAGCGCGCCCGTGAAGCCCTTGGCCATCCGATCGAGATCATCGCGGGGATGGAAGAGGCGCGCCTGATCTATTCGGGCGTCTCGAACACGATGCCCAGCGAGCCTGGCCGCCGCCTCGTGGCTGACATCGGCGGCGGGAGCACGGAGCTCATCATTGGTGAAGGACTGACCCCCCTCGAGCTCGAAAGCCTGCAGATGGGGTGCGTCTCTCTCAGCGAGCGGTTCTTCCGGGACGGGAAGATCTCCGCGAAGCGCCTGGAGCGCGCGCGCATGGCCGCGCGCCTGGAGCTGGAGCCGGTGCAGGCCGCTTTCCGAAGGCGTGGGTGGGAGCATTGCGCCGGCAGCTCGGGAACCGTCCGCGCGATCGGCGAGGCAATCCGCGAGCTGGAACCAACCGCGCTCACGATCACCGCGGAAGGTCTCGAGCGCGCTTCCCGTTATCTCATCGATGCAGGCCACGTGCGCGAGCTGCGGCTCGCGTCGATCACTGACGATCGTCGTCCGGTGTTTCCCGGCGGCACGGCCATTCTCGCGGAGATTTTTGCCGTCCTCGGCGTGAAGGAGATGCGGATCGCGGAAGGGGCGATGCGCGAAGGCCTGCTCTACGACATGTTGGGCCGCCTCACCGACGGCGACGCTCGCGAGCGCACCGTACTCGCCATGCAGAAGCGGTATCAGGTCGACCTTGCGCAGGCGGAGCGCGTCGAAGCGACCGCGTTGCAGTTCCTGCAACAGACGCGCGAGACCTGGAGACTCGAGGCGCCGATGGCCGACCTCGCTCTGAAGTGGGCCGCGCGGCTTCACGAGATCGGGCTCGACGTGTCCCACAGCGGATATCAGCGTCACGGGGCCTACCTGCTCGAGAATGCTGACATGCCGGGCTTCCCCAGGGAGGAGCAGCGCCTGCTCGCCCGGCTCGTGGGCGGTCACCGGCGCAAGCTGACGCTCGAGGGTCTGGACGAGCTCGTGCCGCCCTGGGATCGCAGCGCGGTGTACGTCATCGTCCTGCTCCGGCTGGCCGTGCTCTTGCATCGTGGCCGCAGCCCCACGGCGCTGCCGCCGATCGGCCTGCGGGCGACGCCGCGGTCGCTGGAAGTTGAATTCCCGAATCGCTGGCTCCGCGATCATCCGTTGACTTCTGCCGACCTGCAGCAGGAGACCGACTATCTGCGCGCGAGCGGCTTCCGGCTGCGGGTCTTCAGCAGGGCGCGTTAGGCATCGATTGGAAAAACCGGCCCGTGGCCGTGTTTCGCGGCCGACGGCGAAAAGCGCGGTGCCCGCCCGCTACGGCGTGAACGCCGGCGCCGGGCCGGCTGCGTACATCGCCAACAGCTCGTTCTGCGAAATCACGAGCCGCTCGTCCGGGCCGCGCTCGATGCGCTGATACGTGCCGTCCGGCAGCAGCCGCCAGGCCTGGCTGTTGTCCCGCAGGCAGATATCCAGATCGCGCAGGATGCGCTCGCGGTGAGTCTGACGTTGGATCGGAAACGCGACTTCGACGCGACGGAAGAAGTTGCGCTCCATCCAGTCCGCGCTCGAGGCAAACATCTCGGGCTCGCCCCCGTTCTCGAAATAGAATACGCGCGAGTGCTCGAGGAAACGTCCGACTATCGAGCGCACCGCGATGTTCTCGGATACCCCGGGCACGCCGGGACGCAATGCGCACACGCCGCGTATGATGAGGTCGATCTTCACTCCCGCACACGACGCGCGGTACAACGCCTCGATGGCCTGACCATCCACGAGCGCGTTCATCTTTGCGATCACCCGCGCGGGGCGGCCGGACCTGGCGTGCTCCGCTTCGCGCGCGAGCTTCGCGATCACGGTGTCATGGAGGCCGAAGGGCGATTGCACGAGACGATTGAGCTTCGGGGTCTGGGTGAGGCTCGTGAGCTGCAGAAACAGCTCGTGCACGTCCTGGCCGGTCTCCTCGCTGCACGTGAAGAGGCCGTAGTCGGTGTAGGCGCGCGCGGTACGGGGATGGTAATTGCCGGTGCCCAGGTGGCAATACCGGCGGATTCCGCCCGGCTCGCGCCTCACGACCAGCGTGATCTTGGCGTGGGTCTTGTAGCCGACGACGCCGTACATCACGTGCGCTCCGGCCTCCTGCAGCCGGTTCGACAGCTCGATGTTGGCCTCTTCGTCGAAGCGCGCCCGCAGCTCCACGATCACGGTGACGTCCTTGCCCGCATTGGCGGCCGCGACGAGCGCATCGACGACCGGCGAGTCGTTGCCTGCGCGGTACAGCGTCTGCTTGATCGCCAGGACCTGCGGGTCCGCGGCTGCCTGCCGCACGAAATCCATCACGGGAGCGAAGCTCTGGTAGGGATGGTGCAGCAACACATCGTTCTGGCGGATCACGCTGAACAGGTCGGTGTTGCTCAGCAGTCGCTTCGGCAGTCCCGGCGTGAAGATCGGATATTTGAGGTCCGGGCGTTGGATGAGATCGTAGATCGCCGACAGGCGGTTCAGGTTCACCGGTCCGGGCACCCGGTACATGTCGCTGTCGCTCAACGCGAACTGCTGCAGCAGGAACTGCACCACGTCCTGCGGGCAGTCGCTGGAGGTCTCCAGGCGCACCGCGGCACCATAGCGACGGTGTGCCAGCTCGCCCTCCAGGGCACGGCGCAGGTCGTCGATCTCCTCCTCGTCCACGAACAGATCGCTGTTGCGTGTGACCCGGAACTGGTAACAACCCAACACCTCGATGCCCGAGAACAGCTTCTGCACGAACGTGTGCACGATGACGGAGAGAAGCATGAGCGTGCGTTGCGATCCGTCGTGCGGTACCGGCACGACGCGCGGCAAGGAGCGGGGCGCCTGCACGATCGCGAGCTCACTGTCGCGGCCGAAAGCATCCTTGCCCTGCAGCCTGACGATGAAGTTGAGGCTCTTGTTCTGGATGCGCGGAAAGGGCCGGGACGGGTCCAGTCCCAGCGGGGACAGAACCGGCTCGATCTCCTGCTCGAAATAGCGCTCCAGCCACTGCTGCGCTTGCGGGCTCCACTCTTCCCGACTCTGGAGCTCGATGCCCTGAGCCGCGAGCGCGGGCAGTAACACATCGTTCAGGCAGTGATACTGCCGCGCGACGAGATCCCCGGCACGCGCGCGGATCGCGGTGAGCTGCTCGGGAATCGACAGCGCATCCGCCGCGGACAGGCCGGAGCCGAGCTCGAGGAGCTGCTTCAGCCCGGCGACGCGGATCTCGAAGAACTCATCGAGATTGCTCGAGGAAATGCACAGGAAGCGCAGGCGCTCGAGCAGCGGCACGCTGTCGTCGAGGGCCTGGGCGAGCACCCGCTCATTGAAGGCGAGAAAGGACAGCTCGCGATTGATGTAATGCTGGGGAGCCTTGAGATCGGGGGAATCCATCCCCTCAAGCCTAAACTGCCCACGCGCCGCTCACCACCTCGGCCCAGGTCAACGTGCGACCAGCACGGGACCGGAAAGTGCGGACAGGGAGCCGAGCAGAGGGGCCGTGCGCTGCAGAAAGTCGGCTCGCCACCGAGCCTCGATGGACTGAGCATCGGGCAGGTTGACGGTCTGCGGATTCTTGAAGACGCCGTTGACCCGATACTCGTAGTGCAGGTGAGGGCCGGTCGCGAGTCCGGTCATCCCGACGAAGGCGATCACGGACCCCTGGGTGACGTGCGCTCCGGCGCGAGTGCCTTTCGCGAAGCGCGAGAGATGGCCGTATACGGTCACGACGCCGCGGGAATGCTCGATCTCGACGACATTGCCGTATCCGCCCTTCTGTCCCGCGAACCGCACACGGCCATCGCCGGCGGCGCGCACCGGAGTTCCTATGGGCGCCGCATAGTCGATGCCCTTGTGGGCGCGGATGCGATTCAGAATTGGGTGAAAGCGCGCCAGGTTGAACCGGGAGCTCACCCGGGTGAATTCGACAGGCGCTCGCAGGAAGGCCTTGTGCATGCTTCGGCCATCCGGCGTGAAGTACCGCGCGACTGCGTCGGGACCGACATAACGCACCGCCCGATACTCGCGCCCCTGGTTGATGAAGGAGGCGGCGAGAACCGGCCCGTCCTTCACGTACACCCCATCCTGATACAGCTCCTGATAGGTGACGGCGAACGAGTCGCCGGGCTGAATATCGAGCACGAAATCAATGTCCCACCCGAAAACATCCGCCAGGCTCATCGCGGTTTGATCGTGAGCGCCAGCGGCCTCGACCGCTTCGAACAGGGAGCGATCGATCACCCCGCGCACCGTGCGCGTTCGCGCCTCGAGGGGGTCCTGCAACACATTCGCCTGCAGCCCGAGCTCGTTCCGCACCACCTTCAGAGTCTCGCTCTCGTTGAGCCGTCTGCGCAGGCCGAAGAGGGCACCGTCCTGATGTGTCAGGTGCAGGGACTCGCCGGGGCGCAGACTGTCCAGCCGGGCTTTCAACCCCGGCAGGCTGCGCAGGGAGGCGAGATCGGCGAGATTGAGTTTGAGTCGTCGAAAGATGGCGTCCAGCGTGTCGTTGCGCCCGACGATGACGTCGATGCTCGCGGGGCCAATCGAAGCCGCTGTGGGGCTTGGGTCGGGCGTCTGTGCGGACGCGGAGGGGGGCGCTGCGGGCTGGATGCCGGGCGGATTGCTTGCACCGGAACCCGGAGCCGGCATCGACACGAGAGGCGCGTGGGCCGGCCTGCCCAGGCGCGCAATGAGGAGCGTCACGCACGCCCCGATCACGAGGGTGCCCAGGGCGTACGGCGCCCAGATCGGAACGCGAGCTCTCAAGGGGGCATTCGTCATTTGGCCATCGACTACACTTGAGGGCCCCGGGGGTGCCCAACCTACCCGAGGCTGGAAGGGGCGGTCAACGCATGATGAATCTCGATGAGCAGCTCGCTGAGCTCAAGCGGGGCACGCAGGACGTGCTGGTGGAAGAAGAGTTGGTGCGCAAGCTGCGTCGCGGCCGACCGTTACGTATCAAGGCGGGCTTCGATCCGACCGCCCCCGATCTGCATCTGGGCCACACGGTGTTACTCAACAAGATGCGGCAGTTTCAGCAGCTCGGCCATGAGGTGATCTTCCTCATCGGCGATTTCACCGGGCTCATCGGCGATCCGACCGGGCGCAACGCGACCCGGCCGCCGCTCACGCCGGACGAGGTGCAGCGCAACGCCCGGACGTACCAGCAGCAGGTCTTCAGGATTCTCTCGCCCGACCGGACCCGCGTTGATTTCAACTCGCGCTGGTTCGGGAAGATGCCCGCTTCGGGGCTCATCGAGATCGCGGCGCGACACACGGTTGCACGGATGCTGGAGCGCGACGACTTCTCCAAGCGCTACCGGGAAGGACGGCCGATCGCCGTGCACGAGTTCCTGTATCCGCTGGTGCAGGGCTACGACTCCGTTGCGCTCGAGGCCGACGTCGAGCTCGGCGGTACCGATCAGAAGTTCAATCTGCTGGTGGGGCGCCACCTGCAGGAGGCTTACGGACAAGAGCCGCAAATCGTCATGACCACGCCGCTGCTCGAGGGGACCGACGGGGTCAACAAGATGTCGAAGTCACTGGGTAACTATATCGGCATCGCCGAACCGCCCGAGGTCATGTTCGGCAAGGTCATGTCGATCTCGGATGAGCTGATGTGGCGGTGGTACGAGCTGCTGAGTTTCAGGCCCCTCGCAGAGATCTCGGGCTTGCGCAAATCGACCGAGGAGGGCCGCAACCCGCGCGACGTCAAATTCGAGCTGGCGCGCGAGCTCGTGGCGCGCTTCCACGATGCCGCCGCAGCCGAGCGTGCCCAAACGGAGTTCGTCGCACGTTTTCAGCAGGGCGCGCTGCCTGACAAAATCGACACTGTCCGCGTGGCCACGGGAGAGCAGCCGATGCGTCTCGGGAATCTGCTGAAGGCAGCCGGACTGGCCGCGAGCGCCTCGGAGGGGAACCGTCTGATAGACCAGGGCGCGGTCCGAGTGGGCAGCGATGCGGCGACCCTCGCCAAAGTCACCACCCGCGATATGCAGCTCAGTGCCCCGGCGAGCCTCCTGTTGCAGGTGGGCAAGTTGCGATTCGTGCGTGTGGAGCTGTCGAAGAGCTGACCGGACGATCCGGGCCCGGCGCGGGGCGGCCGTTCCGGCCTCGACCGACCCTGGGCGGCCGTTCCGGCCCTGACCCGCTGGGCGGGATTACCGATCGACCACCCGGGCAGCACACCCCGAGCGGGGGGCCTGGCCGGTCAGCAGGCGTAGCTGGCCAGGGCCGGTCGGCAGGCGTAGCTGCCAGCAACCGCTCGACCCTGCGAGCGCTAAGCCATTGTGTAGAAGCGCCCATTGGGACGGGTTTCGGCACAGCCTCAGCATGCGCCACGCATGCAATGTGACGATGCGTTGACATGGCTCCATTGGTCGCTATACTGCGCGCCCCTCGACGGACCGGACCGCAATGCGGCGCCGGGCCCGCGGGAGGGAAAGCAGGCAAAGGCGAAGGTTGACGAGGCTCTTTTCGGGGCTATACTTCCGCCCCCTTCGTAGCGGCGCGCAGGCGCTGTTGCGGCGCGCGAGCAGCGCGGCTTCGATGATCGGCGATAGGGCGCGAGAGCGCCAAAACCCACGGTCCCATGCGGCCGCGGCGCTTTTTAAAAATTTGGCAGGTAATTTGTGTGGGGACTCGTGTCGAGCCTTAAGAGGGCAAAACCGAGTGACCAAAATGTCCAGCAGTAACTGGAGCCATTTTGGATCCACTCTTTTTTGATGATGTCGAAAATCTTCAAGTGAAGAGTTTGATCCTGGCTCAGATTGAACGCTGGCGGCGTGCCTAACACATGCAAGTCGAGCGGTAACAGGTGTAGCAATACATGCTGACGAGCGGCGAACGGGTGAGTAACGCTTCGGAATCTACCTGATGGTGGGGAATAACCAGCCGAAAGGTTGGCTAATACCGCATACGTCCCCTTTTCTTGATTGAAGAGGGGGGAAAGCGGGGGATCGCAAGACCTCGCGCCGCCAGATGAGCCGAAGCCGGATTAGCTAGTTGGTAGGGTAACGGCCTACCAAGGCGACGATCCGTAGCTGGTCTGAGAGGACGACCAGCCACACTGGGACTGAGACACGGCCCAGACTCCTACGGGAGGCAGCAGTGGGGAATATTGGACAATGGGGG
>DATEJM010000003.1:0-11333 GCA_035277965.1 Steroidobacteraceae bacterium
ACACTTGATCCGCCGATGCGAGCAGGCCGTGAAAGACGAGAAGAAGGTCCTGATCGGCTTTCGGCTCGGTGATCTCTGGACCGATATCTTCACGTACTCGAAGGGACCCAAGGAAGGTCAGACTGGCGTGTCTCTCAAGGCACGCCTGCTCTTCATCTCCTGGATCAAGGTCGACGGTGAGATCGTCTACAAGGCCGAGCCCAAGGCGACCGATGCAGCGGCCGAAGAGACCGACGCGACTGAGGCTCTCGGGGAAACCCGTCCCGAGCCTTCAGTGGCAAGTACCTCAGGTTCCGCTGGGACGCCCCAACTCGCCGCTTCTGCTTAGAGCTAAAGGCCCCTCTTTTCGGAGGGGCCTTCTTCTCCTGACCATCCCCGATCCGCCGCCACGAGGCGCACCTGCCTTCGAGCGGCGCCCCGCCATTACTCCTTACGAGGGCTTCCCATGATCACACTTGCAGGCCAACTGGCCATCAAGACTATCCACGGGCGAAACGGCGACTTCAACGTCGGCCGATTGGCGACCGCCATCGGCGAGTTCACAGTGAAAAATCCCGAGCTCGACCAATATCCGGAAGGCAAGTACGAGGGTGACTTCGTCATCGCCGAGATCCGCCCGTCCATGTACAACACGAGCGGCCGGATGGTGATTGAGCTGCGCGCCCATTTGGGCGGCATGACTTTGTCGAATATCGATGCGCTCACGAAGGACGAAGCCGGGCGACTCACTCCACAGGAAGTCGATCCGATCGACGAAGAGAACGAGAAGCCGCGCCCAGTTGCTGCTGAACCGGCGCCCGTCACTCAGAGCCCGGAGACTCCGAAGAGTCCGCTGATCGATACAACGCCGTTTGGCCGCGAGCCTCCCTCCGGAGTCTCAGAGGTTCGGAACGACGCATCGGACGACGCGACGCTCTTTGGCATCCTCTGGCCGCTATCCGATATCGTCAAGCTCGATTCCACGGTGAATCGACGGATGCTGCGTCAACAGCGAGACCGGCTCGATGCCTTGGGCTACAAGTTCGAGCCATTGAGTCAGGACTGGCACCGCAAGGCCGCATAAGGCAACCGCGCCTCCACCTCCAATCGGAAACGCCGGGTGTCTGCCCTCACGGGTTGCACCCGGCACGGGGCTGCCCCCCGCACTTCATTTCACTCGAGGTCATTACCATGCATATCCCATCTACGTCCAAACCCCTCTACACCTTGGCCGAGTGCCCGGACCTGGCAGCCGACGGCTGCCTCTGCGATGACCGGAATCAGCTGGTCTTCATCTCCCTCTGGGGACGCGACACCGCCGTCCAGCAGCTTCTTGCGCGACTCACGTTGGGTCCCGCGGAGGAGGGGCTGGATCAATTCTCGCTCCTCGCCGAGGATTTCACCCTGCCCGTCTTCGTGCACGCCGCCGACTCGCTCGAGAAGCGCACCACCCGGGCGCTCCGCGGGACGCTCTTCGGCACGCTCCTCAATCTCTGGCTCTTCGAGCCTCGCTGCGTGAAGCCGGACAGGGCTGCCGGCAGCGCGATCGTGATTCTTCCGAAGGCGGCACCAAACCGCATAGAGCGGCTCTGGACAGTGGTGAAAGAAGCCTGCCCGGTACCGCTCCTCGATCACTGGCGCGACACCGTGCTCGAGGTCTTGACCCGCCGCGAGATGCTCCTTCCGCTCTCGCGCGCAGTGGGTCCGCTCGAGGGGCATCAACTCGTTCTCGATGTGCCATCGCTCACGAATGAGATCGGCGAGTTGATCCGCGCCGGCTCTCTCGGCATCAGGCCTGACTCGAGCGCAATCGAGCCGCAACAGCACTACCCGCTGCGCCGCGTCGCTTGAGACCGCATTTCACGGGGCATGCGCGCGGTGCATGCCCGTCCTTCCCTTCAACCATTGAGGACAATCCCATGGCACTCATGTTTCCGCGCCTCGCGCGCAATTTCATCAAGAACGGCTATTTTCCCACCGATGAACCGACCCTCGAGCGCTCGCTCAAGGCACTTGCTCCCGGCGCTGGCCGTCTATTCATCCTCGACCCCTGCGCCGGCGAAGGGGTCGCAATCGCCGAAGTCGCTCATGCCCTAGGACGCCAAGACACTCGTTCCCACGCTGTGGAATACGACGCCGAGCGCGCCGCTCACGCCCGCACTCTCGTTGATCGCTGCATCGAGGGCGATCTGATGGACACGCTAATCTCGCATGGATTTGGGCTCCTCTGGCTCAACCCACCGTATGGGGATCTGGTGCGCGGTCAACCGGGAAGCGAAGTCTTCAAAGGCCGGGCACGCCTGGAGAAACTCTTCTACCATCGGGCGGTCCCGCTCCTGCAGCACGGGGGCATCCTCGTCTACATCATCCCGGACCATGTGCTCGACGCCGAGCTCGTCGGCTGGCTGACACGAAGCTTCACCTCGCTACGGATTTACCGTGCCGTCGAGCTCAAATTTCACCAAGTCGTAATCTTCGGGCAACGAGCCCGCCAGTGCGACATCCCAGCCGATGTCGCGCGAGAGACGCGTAGACAGCTTCTTGCGATTGGACGCGGGGAAGGCGAACCCGAGGAGCTACCCCTCGACTGGACCCATGAGCCGTACCGCGTTCCGGCATCGAGCAAGGAGCCAGAGCACTTCTACCGGATCACGCTGGAACCGAAGCAGTTCGCTACCGAGGTCGAGCGTCTGAAGGGCCTATGGCCCGATCTCGAGGCGCACCTTGGCGCCGCGCAACAGATCCCGCGTCCACCCGCGCGGGCACTCGGCCCCTGGCATCTGGCACTCGCGCTCGCGGCGGGGGCCATCGCCGGCATCGTCACTTCCCGAAGCGGACGGGTACTCCTCGTGAAAGGGCACACGCACAAGGAGAAGACCTTGAGCACGGAGCTCACCGAGAAAGACGATGGGACGACTCTCGAAACACGCATCCTGACCGACCGATTCGTACCCACAATCCGCGCATGGGACCTGACAGAGGGCTCTCCCACGTTCGGACAGGTTCTGACCATCCGCTGACTGCTTGATCTTCGCGGGGACCCTCTCGTCCCTGCTTCCACCACCCGCCGGGGTCTTGCCACCCCGTCGGGGGCCATGGCTCCGGCTTTTCAAACCCGAGGACCAGACCCATGGCTACTTCGACTCTCTCGATCCCTTCACGGCCGCGCTTTGCACACGGCCGCCTCCTGATGACACCGGGCGTGCGCGCCCTGATACAAGAGACCCGTCTCGATGTGCTCCCCTACCTCCATCGCCATCTTCAAGGCGACTGGGGTGATCTCTGCGATGACGATCGGCGGGCCAACGATGCGGCTCTTCGCGATGGTGACCGTCTGCTCTCCTCTTACGCCGTAAGCCCGGCGCAGAAGCTCTGGATCATCACGGAATACGATCGAAGCGTCACGACGCTTCTTCTCCCCGACGAGTATTGATTTTAGCTATCCGGACGGCGTCGCCGTCCTTCTTCCCACCCTGCGGGGCATGTCATCTGCCCCAAGGGCCGATGCGTGCTCCGCCTTCTAATGGAGCAACACCCATGTTGACCGAAACTCCTCCCGTGACGGGAGAGCTCGTTGATTCAAGCGCCTCACCGCTAACCGTAAGCCTCTCCGATTTCGTTTCCGAGTTCGGCGCAGACCTACTGGAGTCGCTCAACCGTTCGAACCCCCCGGTCTATTCCGGAAGTCCGCGTGAATCTCGTGAGCGTGTGCTCACGGGACTGAAGCGCCGACTCTTTCCGGCCCAGGCGGAAATCGTCCACGCGGTGACGGAGCTACTCGTCGATCGTGGCGAGCGCGCCTCGATCGTGAACGGGGAGATGGGCTGCGGCAAAACCCTGATCGGAATTGCCTCCGCCGCGGTCCTTCATGCTGAAGGGCTCAGGCGGACGCTCGTCCTCTCACCGCCGCACCTGGTTTACAAGTGGCGCCGGGAAATTCAAGACACGATCGCAGGTGCCAAGGTCTGGGTGCTAAACGGCCCGGACACCCTCGTCAAGCTCATTCAATTGCGAGAGAGCCTGCACGTGCCACACACGGCACAAGAGTTCTTTGTGCTCGGTCGCGTGCGGATGCGAATGGGCTTTCACTGGCGGCCGGCCTTTACCAGCCGGCATACGAAATCGGGACTCGTCGGCACTTGCCCGCAATGCGGGCAGATCCTGGTCGATCTCGATGGCGAGCCCCGGAATGTCATCGAGCTCAAAGCTGAGGAGAAACGACAGCAGTGTGAGCACTGCGGTTCTCCACTCTGGACCTTGATGCGCCCGCGGACTCTGTCCTCGGGCGAGCAGTCACAGGTGCTGCTACGGGCACTGAAGCGAATTCCGACAATCGGCGAGACCACCGCACGGCGGCTGGTCGAGCGGTTTGGGGAATCGTTTCTCGCCTCGATGCTCGCCGACAATCTTTACGAGTTCATCAATCTCATGGACGGCAACGGGGAGCTCGTCTTCTCCGATCGGCAGGCTGCGCGCATGGAGCGCGCAATGGCGCATATGGAGTTCTCCTTCGGCGAAGGCGGCTATCAGCCCTCCGAATGGATCAAGCGCTATCTGCCACAGGGGACGTTCGATCTTCTCATCGCCGACGAGGCCCACGAGTACAAGCAAGGCGGCTCCGCCCAGGGACAGGCGATGGGCGTCATTGCCGCCAAGGTCCGAAAGACCATCCTCCTCACCGGTACGCTGATGGGGGGCTACGCCGATGATCTCTTCCACCTGCTCTTTCGCGCGCTTCCGCAACGCATGATCGAGGATGGCTATCGTCCCTCCAAGCGCGGGAGCATGGCCCCAGCGGTGATGGCGTTCATGCGCGATCACGGGGTCTTGAAGGATATCTATACCGAGCACGAAGCACCCTCCCACAAAACCGCCCGTGGCAAGCGGGTCAGCGTCCGCACCGCGAAGGCTCCCGGCTTCGGGCCACAGGGAATTCTGCGGTGTGTACTGCCCTTCACCGCTTTCTTGAGACTTCGCGACATCGGCGGCAACGTGCTGCCGCCCTACGAGGAGGATTTCCGGGCGGTCGACATGGACAGCGAGCAGGCCGCAGCGTATCGGAACCTCTCGGGTACCCTGACGAATCACCTGAAGAGGGCGCTCGCGCATCGGGATACCACCCTGCTCGGGGTGGTGCTCACGGTGCTCCTCGCGTGGCCGGATGTGTGCTTTCGGGACGAGACCGTTCGGCATCCGCGAACGAAGGAGCTACTCGCCTACGTGCCTCCCATTTTTGCCGACCACGAGCGGATGCCTAAGGAGCGCGAGCTGATTGACATCTGCAGGGAGGAGAAGGCAGCGGGCCGCAAGGTCCTCATCTACAGCATCTACACCGGGACTCGCGATACGACCTCGAGATTGAAGGGAATTCTGGAGGAGGAGGGCTTCAAGACCGCGGTGCTGCGCTCGACTGTTGAGCCCTCGCGTCGCGAGGATTGGATTGCCGAGCAGATCGACCGCGGAATGGAGCTTGTCATCACACATCCCGACAACGTAAAGACGGGACTGGACCTCCTCGAATTCCCGACGATCGTGTTTCTTCAATCGGGATACAACGTCTATACGCTGCAACAGGCCTCCCGCCGCTCGTGGCGGATCGGGCAGAAGCAGCCCGTGAAGGTGATCTACTTGGGATACGACGAGACTTCCCAGATGCGATGTCTGTCACTCATGGCAAAGAAGATCGCCGTTTCTCAGAGCACCTCGGGAGAGGTGCCGGAGTCCGGGCTCGACATCCTGAATCAGGATGGAGACTCGGTGGAAATTGCTCTCGCGCGCCAACTGGTGCAGTAACTCAAGCCTTAGTAGAGGCGGTCCCGCTGGGACCGCCTCGGCGCCCGGCATACGCCGCGCTCAACTGCCGGAGCGACCAGCTCTCTGTGCGAACGCTCATCGCCTCCCGACGATGCCCCCTTCCATTTTCATCCCTACACTGGAGATCAATTGCTATGAATACTTCCATGACCGACAATGGCTCAACCCCTGACCACGACGCCCGGCTGCGCGTGGGTCCAGCGACTTTCACGCAGCGCGGTTTCATCCGCTTTGGCCGCTACGCATCGGGTGAGATCGCGATGGAGATCATTGATGAAACCGATGAATCGCAATGTGTTGCGACGGTCTCGTTGGTGCCCTACGGAGCACCGCATCCTGGTAAATACGGAGTATGGCTCAAGGGCTGGTTCGAGAATGAAGGGGTTCCGCAGGCCCTTGTCGATGCTGGGATCGTGACGCTCACGGGGCGTCGACACTTGACCGGACATACGGAAGCCGAGCACGCCGAGCTTACCGAGAGTGCCCGTGCGGCCCTCGACACTCATCGCAGGAATCTTGCGTCCGCAGCTCATCGCGAGGTCGATGCACTGTGCAGTGTCGGCCTAATCGATGTGCATCAAGCAGAAGTGCTGAAACGCTTGCTCACCGCCGAGGCAGTTGAGCAGCACGATCAAGATGGCATGAGCATCTCAGATATTGTCGACATGTACCGCGACTTGATCGAGTGAACCTATGGAGCCGCGGCGCCAGTCACTCCCTCGAGGAGCCCTGGCGGTCAATCGCGTCATCAATCATGAGGGGTACGAATCCATATCTGGATCGTGCCCCTCGCTTTCCTTCCTTGCCCATCATCGATGGGCGAAGCCGATGGTTACGCCGTCGCGCAACTCCTTTCGACGCCAATCGCGAACTGCGAGTACGGCCGCGCAGCTAAAGTACACATAGAGCGCGGTCGTCCACCACTCCCGCTGCAGCGCGAAGAACGCGACGGCAATGAGATTACCAGGGAGCCACAGCCACCAGCCACGTCGGTCGCGCCTTCGGATGAATTCGTTGCCGAGGACGGAGAGTAGTACGAAAGAGATGTTGAGCGCGTGCATCACCCACCAATAGCACCCCGGGGACCGGGGACGTTTCAGCCAATCTTACCGCTTGCCGGGTGTGCCGATCAGATATAGCCGCGCAATGGCTGAATTCGGTCCGCCCTGATTCCCGATTGCTTGCTGACGCTCTCTGCGCTCGCGGGTCACAGTTTCCCCGAAACCATTCCGGGAATGCCCAGATGCCACTTTCCTTCCCTCCAGCCAAGCGCCTTGGACTCTTGCTGATGGCCAGCGCTCTGGCTGCGATCAATCTCGGCGGATGTGCGACACCTCCTTCGCAGCATCGAGCCATCCGTGCCCTGCTGGGTCCCGATATCCCGACTCACGTGGGAATGCCAGGATCTGGGGCGGTGGTATCGGCGCCTGCCCGCCTCGAACCTGTCATGCGTTACGGCCGCTACACGCTCGTCGAAATCGCCCCCACAGCCGGTCAGGAAGACCTGATGCAGCAGATCGTCGACGTCTCAATGCCGCCCACACTCGTTGCCTCCGTTGGCGATGCAGTGCGCTACGTGTTGCTTCGATCGGGATTCGTGCTTTGTGACAGCCCGGGGGTCCGGATCCTGAATACTCTTCCGCTGCCTGCCGCGGATTTCCGTCTCGGCCCCCTGGCCCTCGAGAGCGCCCTTCGAATTCTCACGGGCCCCGCATGGAAGCTCGAAGTCAACGAGCTCACCCGTCGAGTCTGCTTCCTGCCCGCTTCGCCGCCCTCTCCCGCCGGCCACTCAACGCTTGACGGTCCGAAAGACGGTGCCAGCGCGTCGGACGCAACTGCACCGATGTCGCGGGAGCATCGGCCGTGACCACCGAAGTACCCAGCTTGCGACCCCGGGCGCTTGGCATTGTGCTGGTAGCCTGGTTGCTGCTCGTCAGCGCTCTCGCAATTGTCGACCACGTGCGGCTCTCGCGCTCAACCGATGCGCATGGTCCCACCGCCCCAAGCCCTCAAATGGCGGAGCTCGAGAGACACGTTGCGGCGCTCGAGGCGAGCGTTTCCACTATTCGTCGGCAACCCGTACCCGTCACCGCCGCTCGATACGAGGCCGCCGAGCGGGCGCAGGATGCGCGCTTTGCGCGGATCGAGACCTCGTTGGCCAACGTCGTCCATATGACCGATGTCGCGCCTCTGGGAGAGCAACTGACTCACCTCAAGGCCGAGGTCTGGCGCCTACGGCACACGCTGCCTCCGCGACCGCTCGCCCGCGAGCGTGCCTCGAGTCCCGGAAGCGTACGCCACCCGGTGGAAGTACCGCCTCCGTTCGTCGTCCTCGGCACCGAGCTTCGAGGCGGCGAGGAGTTTCTGACTGTTGCTCCCCGCGACGCGCAGTCCCTTTTCGAGGTTCGTGTGCTCCGCCAGGGCGAGACTGATGGGAACTGGACGCTCGAGGCGATCGAGGGACGTACAGCTGTGTTCGTGACGGCAAATCGGGTTGAGCGGGTGCCGATTCCGTGACAAGCGCGCGCCATCCGATCGTAGTCACGGTCGTCTGTGCTGCCGTCGCATGGGTGTCCACCCAGCAGGCTCATGCCGCCGGCGACTCGCCGGTCATCGTGAGCTCTCGCACGATCCAAAGTCGAGTGCAATCGACCGCCGAACTCGCGCTCGATGCGCAGCTCGCTCGGGATTGGGGCTTGAAACCCGAGGAGTGGGCGCGCTATCGGCGCCTGATGGCAGGACCGCTAGGCATCCTGAGCCCGCATCTCGACCCTCTGACGGCGCTCGGAATCGAGGCGCGGTCGGAAGCCCTGCGCGCGCACTACGCCGAGCTCGAAGTTCACATGGAAGGCGAGCGCGTCGCGAAACTCCTCGCTTACCAGCGCGCATACGATGCCGCCTGGAAGCGACTCTATCCTCACCTCGAGCCGGTCGAATTCGCTGCCGCGCCGCCCGACCGGCCTCGGATCGCCGGCGCCAGCGTATCGAAGCGCCTGGCGGTATTCGTGAAAGAACCCTGCGCGGCGTGCGATGCGATGGTCAAGGCGCTTGAGGCTCGAGGTCGCCGCTTCGACATCTACATGGTCGGACTCGAGGATGACACGCAGCTTCGGGCCTGGGCAGCGCGCGTGGGCTTGAATGCCGGCGACGTGCGGTCGGGCACGATTACGCTCAACCATGACGATGGCCGATGGCTTTCGATCGGGGATGCAAGCCCGCTGCCGGCAGTGCTCGCCCAAGTGAAGGGACGATGGCAGCGAGAGTGATGCTGGCCGCCGTCGTCGTGCTCGGGGGCCTCACAACAGCCTGTGCGAGGCACCTGTCCCCCACGATCCAGAGAGCGCCCTCGGCCCCCGCAGATTCCGCCGTTCCGCCGGCCTACGAATGGGCGGCTCGCGCGGCTCACGTCCCGGCGAGCATCCTCTTTGCGGTCGCCCGCGAGGAAAGCGGAGTGGCCATTCGTGGCCGCTGGATACCCTGGCCCTGGACATTGAACGTCGCCGGCGTGCCGCATCGCTTTGCCTCGGAAGTGCAGGCTTGCGCGGCGCTCGCGCGGGCGCTCCGAAAGAGTCCGTCCGGCCCGATTGACGTCGGTCTCGGACAAATCGACCTCGGGTACTACGGCGATCGGGTCGCAACGCCGTGCGATCTCTTGAACCCCTATCTCAATCTTCTCCTTGCGGCCAGGATCCTCCGCGAATTCCACCGCGTCGGCGAGGGATGGATGACCGCGGTGGGTCGGTATCATCGACCCGCAGGGGGTGCGCCGGCCGCGCAGTACCGTCGTGAAGTCGCCGAGCAGCTGGCACAGGTGCTCAGGAACGCCGGCGAGACGACACTCCCAGAGGCGGGCCTACCGTGAGCATCCGGGCAGTGACGCTCGGCTGCCTCGCGCTGAGCATAGAGTTCTCGGCATTCGCGGCAGGACACAAGCTCATCGTCGTTACAGACGCGGGAGGCGTGTCGGCATTGCCCTACTACCGGGCCATCAATCTCCTGCCCTCACCGCACGACCCCGCCTACATCCGTCCACCTGTGCTCCCTCCCCTTACCTACCGCCGCTACAGCGAAGCTGACTTCCTGCCAGTGCACTCCGCCCGCCTGACGCCCGGCCGCGTCACGCGCCGTGTCATTGCCGCCCCTGGACTTCAGCCGCTATGCCTCATTGGCGATGACCCGATGTCCCGGGCGTGGCTCAAAGCGCATCTTACGACGCTGCAGCAGCTCCATGCCGTGGGTCTGATCGTCGAGGTGCGATCCTATGCCGGAACCCAAGCGCTTCGCGCCTCGACGCCCGGGCTGATGCTCGTTCCGGCATCGGGCGATGACATCGCGCGACGCCTCGATCTTCATCACTACCCCGTGTTGATCACTGCCACGGGGATCGAGCAGTGAGTGGCGCGGGGCGCGGCGGCACTTCCTTTCCTGAGACCCGCGGTAGAACTGTATTCGGCGCTCTGCGCTTCTGCCGCCGCGGGGCTCTGTGCACTCGCTCCCTGGGCCGTCGCGCTCAACCCCGTCCTCGGACGCAGCGCTGCCGCCGCGTTTCTCGCGCTCGCCGCTTTCCGGTTGGGCCAGGCATTGCGGGTTCTCCGGTTTCGTCGCCATATCCGCCGCCTGCCGCGATATGTGTTGGCCAGCGCCGATATTCCGGTGAGCCGAGAGCGGCTCTTCATCGGGCGTGGATTTCGCTGGGAGCCGCACCACACCCAGCGACTGCTTGAGACCTACCGGCCCGAGCACCGCCGATACGTAGAGCCCTGGGGCCCCCATCGCCTCATCCGGCGCGTGGAGTCGCGCCTCGAATTCATGCCGTCCCCACTCCATATCCTGTCGCGACTCACCCGCTGGGATCACTTGTTCAATCCTGTCCGGCCCCTACCGCCCGTCGGCGGCTTACCACGCCTGCACGGCATAGAACCTGACGAATGCGATGTCACGCTGCCGTTACCTGAGCGAGTCGGACATACCCTGGTGCTCGGAACGACGCGCGTTGGCAAAACGCGACTCGCCGAGCTCTTCATCGCCCAGGACATCCGCCGCACCCCTCACGAGGTCGTCATCGTCTTTGATCCCAAGGGCGATGCGGATCTCCTGCGCCGTACGTATGCCGAGGCCGAACGAGCCGGGCGCGGCGGGGAGTTCTATGTCTTTCACTTGGGGTGGCCCGAGCTCTCCGCCCGCTACAACGCCGTCGGACGATTCAGCCGGATCACGGAGGTCGCGAGCCGCATCGCTGGGCAGCTCTCCGATGAGGGCAATTCGGCGGCCTTCCGGGAATTCGCCTGGCGATTCGTGAACTTGATCGCCCGAGCGCTCGTCGAGCTCGGCATTCGTCCCGACTATCTCTTGATCCAACGCCATGTAGTGAATATCGATGCCCTCTTCATCGAGTACGCCCAACATTTCTTCGCCAAAGCCCGCCCCTCGGCCTGGGAGGCGATCGTCAAGATCGAAGGAAGCCTGAATGAGAAGACCATTCCCCGCCACATGGTCGGGCGTGAGAAACGGGTGGTGGCGATCGAGCAGTATCTCTCCCA
>DATEJM010000004.1:0-179420 GCA_035277965.1 Steroidobacteraceae bacterium
GGACTTTCCGTGCGTCAAGCCGCGCCGCGTCAGCTCGCGGCATGTCGCGATCACCTCCACGCGCAAATCGGCAACGTCTGGCCTCAGCATTCCACGTCCCGACGGTCAGGATAGAGCTGCTCCAGTCCCGCACGGCTGGCCGGGCAAACACCGCGTTCCGTGATCAACGCAGTGACCAGCCTCGCCGGCGTCACATCGAAGGCCACATTCAATGCGGGACTGCCTTCGGGCACGACTCGGACACGGGTCACCCGGCCCGCGGTGGTCACGCCTGTCATATGCGTGAGCTCGGTCGGCGACCTCTCCTCGATCGGAATGCTGTCACCGCATTCGAGCGACCAGTCGATGGTGCTCACCGGCAACGCCGCATAGAAGGGCACATTGTTGTCCCGAGCCGCAAGGGCCTTGAGGTAGGTCCCCACCTTGTTGCAAACATCTCCGCCGGCCGTCGTGCGGTCGCTTCCGACGATCACCATGTCCACGTCGCCGCGTTGCATGAGGTGTCCGCCGACGTTGTCGGCAATCACTGTATGCGGAACGCCGTGCGCTCCCAGCTCGAATGCTGTCAGAGCCGCGCCTTGATTGCGGGGCCGCGTCTCGTCCACCCACACGTGGATCGGCACTCCGGCTTCATGAGCCATATATATGGGTGAGAGGGCGGTTCCCCAATCCACGCACGCGAGCCACCCGGCATTGCAGTGCGTAAGAATATTGAGACGTCGGCGCGCAGCTCGGGCGAGTCCGCGAATAATCTCCAGCCCGTGGACGCCAATGGCACGACATTGCTCCACATCGGCGTCGCAAATAGCGGCCGCCTCACGAAACGCCGCTGCGGCGCGCTCGCCATGTGCCTCTTTCCGGATGGCACGGCGCATCCTGGCCAACGCCCATTCCAGATTCACGGCCGTGGGCCGAGTTGCCTGCAACATTTGCGCGGCCTCGGCGAGGTGCTCGTCAGAGGGGTTCGCGCGCGCAGCGAGCGCCATGCCATAGGCCGCGGTGGCACCGATGAGCGGCGCACCCCGTACCACCATGGACCTGATTGCCTGCGCTGCCTCGGCGGCGGCGGTGAGATCAACTGTCACGAACTCGAAGGGCAGACGGGACTGATCGATCACCCGGACGCTTCCCGATTCAGTCAGCCAGATCGTGCGGTAGTGCGTGCCGGATATTTTCAAGCGGGGTGGCCAGGTTTGTGCCTGCCGATGCCAGGGTTATGCTTGCCGATACTAGATCAAAGGGGCGAGGAGCGCACCCGGTGCGCCCCCATTGCGGCCCGGGTCCCGTCAGCCGCACGAGGCAGCGATAGCATAGGCGATCCCCTCCGCGCATGCGGATGACCGGCTTCCGTCGATTCCGTCACGCGGAGCCCGGCAACCGCACGCGCAACAGTGTGGGTTGATTCCCAAGTCGTCAATTCCCCCCGCGCCTGTGATGCACGCACGCTGAAAACAGCGGCTCGGCGCTAGAGTTCACATAGTGTACGCAGGAGGAATCGCGGGTCGTGTTGAAACGAGTCGCTGTGAATCAGCTCACGGTCGGTATGTTCATCCACGGCTTCGATGAGGGCTGGCTGAATCATCCGTTCTGGCGCAGCCGCTTCCTGGTCAAGGATCCCGCCATGCTGCGTGAGTTGCAGCAGAGCGGCATACGGCACTGTTGGATCGATGTCACGAAGGGCCAGGATGTGCCGACGGAGCGCCCCCGGACCCCGGCCCCGGCGGATGCCAGGCCGGCGGCGCCACGACCGGAGCGAGTACCGCTCGCCGTGGAGCTGCGGGAGGCGGCTCGCGTGCGCGCCCGATCCGGCGAGGCCATGCGCCGCATGTTCTCCGAAGTACGCCTCGGGAATGCAGTCCAACCAAGCGAGTGCGTCGCGCTCGTGGACGACGTCGTCGAGTCTATCAATCGCCACCCCGACGCTCTGCTCAGCATCACGCGCCTCAAAACGGCCGACGAATACACTTACATGCATTCCGTCGCGGTCTGCGCTCTGATGGTGTCCCTGGGCCGTCAGCTCGGTCTGGGTGATGCGCAGTGCCGCGAGGCAGGCATGGCCGGCATGCTGCACGATCTCGGCAAGGCCGCGATGCCTCAGGACGTGTTGAACAAGCCCGGGAAATTGACCGCTGAGGAATTCGAGATCATCCGGAAGCACCCGGTGCGCGGCTACGAAATGCTGCGCGATGCGAAGAGTGTCAGCGAGGGAGTGCTCGACGTCGTCCGCCATCACCACGAGCGTATGGACGGGACGGGCTATCCGGATCGGTTGCCAGGAGAAAAGATCTCGCTACTGGCACGCATGGGCGCGGTGTGCGACGTATACGATGCCGTCACATCGAATCGTCCGTACAAGGCCGGATGGGACCCGGCGCATTCGCTGTCGCAGATGGCCTCATGGAAGGGGCACTTTGACGCTTCGATTTTCCAGATGTTCGTGAAGAGCGTCGGGATCTACCCGACTGGCTCCCTCGTACGCATGCGCTCCGGCAGACTAGGGGTCGTTCTCGAGCAAAACCCTGCAGCGCTGACCAAACCGCGCGTCAAGATTTTCTTTTCGACGAAGGCGGGATTACCTCTCGAGCCCCACGTCGTCGATCTCGCTTCGCCTCACGCAACGGATCACATCGTTTCGCGCGAGCCGCTGGAAAAGTGGGACTTCCCCTACCTCACCGAGCTGTGGGATGGAGACGCCGCACTGCGGCTGGCAAGCGCCTAGTCGAGGGAGAACGGCCGCCCAGCGGGTCCTGGTGCGCGAGCTCGCGTGAGCACCTGCCCCGCAGCGCACGCGCGGGTCCGCGGTCAAGGCGGCGCAATCAGCACTTCAGCTCGCGCGATGGCTGGCTTGTCATCGCGCGAGTAGGGCCAGCGCTCAGTTTGATACTGCGTGAGCAACAGGCGCACGAAGCGATCCTGACGTCGTCTCGCTTCGGGCACGGGGACACCGTGGTTCAGAATCGCAAAGTAGACGGTGCCGTGGTCGGTCGTACGAAACGCCCCGATCAACGCGCTCGCGCCGTAGCTACCGAACGTACCGGTCTTACCCAGCACTCGACCTGCCTCGTCGGGTCCATTCAAACGCTTCTGCAGAGTGCCGTCGTCCACGCCTGCGACCGGCAGAATATCGAAGAGCGCATGCCCGCTTGCAACCAGCTCCTCCTCCAGAGCGCGCAGTAACTTGACTGCGACACGCGGACTCAAGCGATTGCGCGGATCTGTGCCGGCTCCGTCGCCGAGGAAGATTTCGCTGCGCATGTCGCGCGGCACCGCGCTGCGTGCCAGATCCGCTACCGCCTGCGCCCCGCCCGCTGCATCCGCGAATGGCTTGAAGATGTTGTTCGAATAGTCGTTGAGCGCCTTTGCGAGAGTCAGCAGAGGCTGAGAGCGATGAATGATGAGGACACGGCCCAGGGGCGGGCTCTGCGGCTGGCCTGACTCCTCGATGCGAGGCATCGTACCCGCCGCGGCGACTGGGGCGACTGGGGCGACTGGGGCGACCGCAGCCTGGTCGAATGGAATGCCAGGCGCCACGCCACCTGAGCTACCCAGGTTCGAGGCCTCGAGCGCCCGGACGACCGACCACGCCGCTGGCGGCGCCGATCCCGACAGCGTCTTCCCCAACGAGACGCCTGCGTCATCGCTCTGCCAGTTGAACATCAAAGGCCCGCGAGGTCGGACCTTCCCGACGATCCGTCGGATCCCATACTGCTTCAGCCGCTCGGCGACGAGCAAGGCATCCTCATCCAACAAGAACGGGTCCCCGTCGCTCTCGACCTGCAGATCCCCATACAGAATCCCGTGATCGATCCGGCCGCTGGTCGCGAATGTCGTGACGAAGCGGTGGTCAGTGCCGAATTTGCGCAGCAAGGCCAGAGTCGTGGGCACTTTGGAAACGGACGCTGGGTGGACCGGCCGGTTGGCAGCTTGCGCCACCAGCACAGTACCGTCCTGGGCCTCGACGTACACGCCCTGGTTGGCGCCCACGATGGAGTGAGCCGCAGCCGTGAGCTTGGGAATCTCTCCACGCGCCGTCGTAGCGGCAGCGAGTGCGAGCAGCGAGGTCAGCAGGGGCGTGAAACCTCGAGCCCGCAGAACCGTTGGTCTACCAGGACTGCAAATCAGGAGATGTGCGATGAACGACAACCAGACCGGCGGCGTTGGCAAGACCCTCAAGGGCGCCGTGAAGGAAGCGACCGGCAAACTGACCGGCAATAAGCTCGGTGAGGTCGAGGGCAAGATCGAGAAAAATGTCGGCAAGGTGCAGACTCGCATCGGCGACAAGCAGGAACAGATGCGTCACGACTCCGAACATCGCGACTCTGATCGACGCTCACGATAACTCCTTCAGATCTATCACACTCCCCGGGTGCGCTTGCCGGCCCCGGGGAGCCCGGGCCCGCCTGCCGGCCGCGGAAGTCCGGGTCCCTTGTCGGCGGCGGGAATCCGCGCCTCTCGAAGTATAGCTGGCGGGCGACCGGGTCCACCGAATTTGACCGCGCGCCAAGCAGCCCTGCACTATCGGCCCTGCGTCGCTTCTCTCCGACTCAATAACAAAGCCGGGAGCCTCCCATGAAGTCAGCTTCGCTCCGCCGACTGTGCCCGCTCGCGCTCCTCGCCTCGACATCGATGCTTTTGTCTGCGTCGATATGCGCGGCGGATGCACCGGCGCCGTCCGTCACGCCAGCGCAGATGATCGACTCCTTCGAAGGGACCTTCGGCGTTCATCCCGGCCAGCGGCGGAATCACATCAAGGGCACGTGCGCGGCAGGTCACTTCGTCGGAACGAGTGCCGCCGCTGCACTGAGCAAGTCGGCACTGTTCACAGGCCAGACCATTCCGGTCGTCGCGCGATTCTCGCTGGGTGGGGGGAGCCCTGAGATGCCCGATGCGGCACCCAGCCCACGTGGCATGGCGCTCGAGTACCGGCTCCCGGGCGGGACGCTGCAGCATATGACGATGATCAACGTCCCCATCTTCGGGGCCTCGAGCCCTGCTTCATTCAAGGACGCCATCGACGCCGCGAAGCCAGATCCCAAGACCGGCAAGCCGGACCCGAAAAAACTGCAGGCTTACGCCGCGACACATCCTGACGCACGTGCCCTGACCGAGCTGGCCAGCCAGCACACTCCGACTGCCAACTATTACGAGACCCCCTACTTCAGCGTCCACACCTTCAAATTTGTAGACGCGAAGGGAGTCGAGCATCCCGTCAAATGGCGCTTCATTCCTCGCGATGGCGTCAAGGAGCTCACTACAGCGCAGATCAAGGCAGCGCCACGCGACTTCCTGGAAAGCGGCCTCATGGAAAGAGTGAAAAAGGGACCGGCGATCTGGGACATGATCGTCTATGTCGGCGAGCCCGGCGACCCCTTGGACAATCCCACCCTGGCGTGGCCCGAGACGCGGAAGCACTTGACCGCCGGCACCCTCACCCTCTCTCAGGCCACGCCTCAGGCCGGTGCGGCCTGCGAGAAGATCAATTTCGATCCGCTGATCATGGCGGATGGCATTGCGCCGACCAACGACCCGATATTGCTATTCCGTTCGCCAGCGTATGCGCTGTCCTTCGGCAAGCGGCTTTCCGGACAATAGGTCCTGCGCCCAATATTGAGGGCTGCCCTATTGCCCTATATTGGGGACTGACGCGGGCGCGGGCGTATGATCGGGTCCCATGTACGACCCGCATGAGGTCCTCGCGGCGATCGATGCTCACCGTTGGAGCATCCTCGCCCTTTGCGGGCTGGCGATGGTCTGCAACTACACCTGGTTCATCGCCGCCGTCAGGCAGGGCCTGCGCGATCAGGTGTATCCGATTCCGGTCTTCTGCACGCTCTTCTGGCTGGCGGGCGACGGGTCGATGGTGCTGCGTTACGACTTGTGGTTCAACGTCTACAACCATTGGTACATGAAGCTCTTCTGGAGCGCGTTGGTGCTGACGGTTGCGTGCGAGCTCGTGTTTCTCTACATGACGCTGCGATTCGGTCGCAAGGAGCTGGCGCCGAGTCTGAGCGAGGGAGCCTTCCGCCTGCTCGTCACCGCCGGCGTCGTGGTTGCGATGATCATCTGGGATTTCGTCAAGACGCTGATCGGCGACGATCTCTACATCACGTACTTCCACCTCGCCAACATGGCCGGACCGGTGTTTGCCGCACCGCTGCTCTTCCGGCGCGGATCGCGCGCCGGAACGACTCCATTGATCTGGGCTGCCTACACCCTGATGGTCGTGTGCTGGTTCACGGCCTGCGCCCTGTGGTTCGACGGACCGTTCGCGTCGCCGAAATTCCTTCTGTTCTATGCGGTCTGCACCGTCTCCTCCGCTGCCATGACGGTGGCCGTGCTGCGCACCCCGAAATACGCCCAAGCGGCGGACGGCCTGGCGCCGAACAGCGTCGGAGTTGCGGAGCGTGCCGTTCTGTAGCGGTTTGGGGATCGAACGCCGAGCCGCACGTCGGAAGTTCCGGAAGAGTCAGGGCTTTGCCCAGTACTCCTGCGACTGGCGTTTCCAGTCGGTGTCGGATTTATCGAGCAGCTCGCTGTCACTGACGCGGGGACTCGCGTCGAGTCGCGCGCCATCCAGCACGAGGTGGCCGCCGCGGGCAAATGGAGCAGCCACCGCGTACGGTATCGCCGATTTACCCGACCGCGTGCTCACTAACACAAACTCCGGGGCACCGTTGCTCGGGCTCGGGACGATATCCCGGACCGTGCCGAGCGATCTGCCAGCGGTATCCTGAACGGGACTGCCAGCGACGATTTCACCGGCTTTCGCGGCCCTGGCCGCATCGGCCAGCCGCTCCTTGCCCGCCGACATGTCCTCTTCGCTGCGAGGAGCAGCGGTTTCACTTGCAGTCGCAGCTGCCGGATGACCCGTTGTGGAGGCACGCGGCGCGGACGTAACCTGCGCGGGTGAAGACGTCGTCGGATCGGTGAGTTTCGGGCTGACGTCCCCCGGAGTCGCGGCGGCACCGGGAGTGGGCGTGGATTGCGTCTGGGCGAATGCGGCACCGGCCAGGCATGCGCACGCCCCGAGAGCTATAGCGATCTGGTTATGCATGGGGCGCCCTCACTTTGCAAAGAACCGTGAACGACCCGCCGCAAATCGCGTTCCTGTGAGCTGATGTCGCTCCAACAGTAGTAGATCGTCGTCAGCGCCGCGCCCCGCCCCACCCCCGGGGCCGTTGTCACCTCCTCTATTCGTTTACAATCCAAGCTGGAACCAGAGCGGGCATGGCACATGTCGACCGTGGAAGATGCGCTCCTCAGCGCCCAGGGCAAAGCTCAGGAACTGTTCCAGGAGGTGGTGGACACCCATCTCATCCGAGCCGGAGTCCTCGAGAGCGAGCTGAGTGCCCAGATTCACGAGATCGCGCGCCGCCGCTTCGGGGTCCGGCGCCACTGGCACAAGCGGATCGTGCGCAGCGGTCCCAATTCGGTACTCGGGTACCACGCTCAGCCGCCGGACCGCCGCCTCGCCTCGGACGACACGGTGTATCTCGATTTCGGGCCCCTGTTCGAGGAATGGGAGGCTGACTTCGGCCGCACCTACGTGTTGGGCCACGATCCGCGCAAGCACCGGCTCGTTGCGGACATCGAGGCCGCCTTCAAGCGCGGCAAGCGGCGCTACCTCGAGGATCCGGAGCTGACCACGGGGGCGCTGTATGATTTCGTGGTTGCTCTGGCGGCCGAGGCGGGTTGGGAATTCGGAGCCCCGACCGCCGGCCATCTGGTGGGCCGATTTCCGCACGAGCACATCGCCGGGGAGCCGCGCCCGCTGTCCATTCGCCATGGCAACCCACTGAAGCTGCGCGAGCCCGATCCGCAGGGCGCGCCGCGGCACTGGATCCTCGAGATCCACTTCGTTGACCGAAAGAACGGTTTCGGCGGTTTCTTCGAGGAGCTGCTGACGATCGGGGCCGCCTAGGAGCGTTCAATGAGACATCGTCTGGAAGTCGGGCTCGAATGGATCCTGTTCACATCCCGCTGGCTGCTGGCTCCCTTCTATGTCGGGATGATCTTTGCGGTGGCAGCCATTCTCGTCGTGTTCGTGCGCGAGCTGATCACGGAGCTCGGCCATCTCGATTCGATGAACGCGGAGCAGGTCATCCTGCTCGCGCTGTCACTCATCGATCTGTCCCTGACCGGCAATCTGCTCCTGATCGTCATCTTCTCCGGCTACGAGAATTTCGTGTCGAAGATTCATGTCGGCGAGCATCAGGACCGACCGAGTTGGATGGGCACCGTTGACTTCTCGGGACTCAAGATCAAGCTCGTGGCGTCCATCGTCGCCATCAGCGCCATCGCCCTGTTGCGGGCATTCCTGCCCCTCGGCGAGCCGGACGAGCGAGTGGACAGCGCACGGCTCGGATGGATGGTGGCCATCCACCTGACATTCGTCGTGTCAGGCGTCCTCCTCGCCGTAATGGACTGGATCACCTCCAGGACTGCGGCCGAAGGCGGCCACTGAGACCTCAGCGAGCCGCGTGGCCGAACCGGCCGGTGCAGACACCGCCCCGTTCGGTGCAACTGTGCTGCAAGCGCACCCTCAGAGGCGGTCGAGCCAGCGCGAGAAGACCTCATGCGCCCGCTCGGCGAGCAGTGGCCCGTGCCGGGCTGCGTCGGCCCGCAGTTGCCGTGGCTCGACTCCAGGCGTCCCCGCGATCTCACAGGCATGACCGATGAGCCACGACTCCACATCGGCGGCGCGGAACTCGGGATGACATTGGAAGGCCAGGACGTTGTCGCCCCATGAGTAAATCTGGTGAGCGACCTCCCGGGTAGAGGCCAGCAGGGTCGCGCCCGCGGGCAGATCGAAAGTGTCCCCATGCCAATGCAACATGGACACCGCGCCGTGACCGAGCGGCTCGACGACGGACGACCGACCGGCCTCTGTCAGGATCAGAGGCGCGAAGCCGAGCTCCTTGACGGGTCCTGGAAAGACGCGCGCCCCAAGGACGTGCGCCAGCATCTGCGCACCGAGACAGATCCCGATCGTGGGCTTGCCAGCCCGAATGCGCCTTTCGAGAACCGCCAGCTCCTGGCGGATCCACGGATACGCGCCGACATCATAGACGCCGACCGGCCCGCCGAGCCCGACCAGCAGGTCGGGGGTGTCTGCATCGACCTCCTGGAGAGTGTCGCGGCCGGCATCGATGTAGCGAATCCGATAGCCTCGCTCGGTCAGAGCGTCAGCGAGCGTCCCGCAGTCCTCGAAATGAACGTGGCGGATGGCGAGCGCCAGGCGCTGGGATGTCATCGGATCGATTCTCCCCCGGCGCTACTGGTTCGCATAGAGCTTCCGCGTCGACCACCGCGGATCACTATATCGACGCAGTCGCCTCCGTGCCAGAAGTCATGCATGAGCGCGAATCGGACTTGGGCAAGCACGCGCCCCGAAGTGGGAGGCACGCCCTGGTGAATCGCCCTGGCCACGCTGACGTACGTTCCGTAGGCACGGGTTATGCGACCGTCGTTGCTCACCAACGGTGCACCATCAGGGTATGCACATGGAACATCGATGGGGACTGCGTGTCGGCGTGGATCTTCCCGTGCGCATCAAGGCGCCAGGAGGCATTTGCGGTGACGGGCTGATTCGCAATATCAGCGCGAGCGGCGCTTTCGTAGAAACCCTCCTGCCGCTGGCACTGCTTACACGCGTCGTGGTCGTGCCCAGCGACCCCGACGAAGGGTCCGAGTCAGCCAGCGTTCCAGGACATGTCGTGCGAACCAGTGATGAGGGCGTGGGCCTCGAGTGGTGCGAGCTCGCAACCAGCGCTCTACGCCTCGAGTCCATCGGGCGCCAGCGCGCCAGACGCGGCAGAGCCGACGTTTACTGGTGGATGGCCCCTTCCGAGACCGTCGTCACTCACGAGTGAGCCGGGGGCCCGGTCTTCCTAACAGCCTTCTCTGTTACGCCATCCTACAACGCAGTCACCGCGAGGTCACTGAACTGTCACAAAACCTCAAAAATCGCGCTCGTACGCTCGATCAACAGCAGAGCGCGGCGTGCGCCCCTCAGTATAAAAGTCACGCCAGGCGGCCCAGTCGACATCCTCGATATCGATGCGCTCGAGAGCATGCGCAAGGTCGGCCCGCAGCAATTGCACGACGGCTGCCTGCCATTGTGTCCAACTTCGCACCGTGGATTCAGCGGGATCGTTCCTGGAGGTCATACGGGTACTGCGTAGCCGCCCTTCGATACCGACGCGGTATTGCACTCCACTGTGTATGAGCAGATCCATCTCATCTGGTTCCGTCGATATGCCTCGAACGGACGCGTCCGATTTCCATCGATAACTCTGGAGTGGACGTAGCCCCGCGCTGAAGCTTAAATGTACCGTCACACTCTCGAGAGTCTCGAGCCTTGATCGTTCACTTGATCGACGGCACCTATGAGCTGTTCCGTCATTTCTATGGGCTGCGTCGCTTCAACAAGGGCGCGGATCGGCCGCTGGGCGCCGTAGTCGGCGTTCTCAACACGGTCTTGCAGATGATCGAGCAGGGAGCGAGCCACATTGGCGTGGCCACCGATCACGTGATCGAATCGTTCCGCAACCGGCTGTGGCCGCACTATAAGACCGGCGAAGGAATCGATCCCGCGCTGCGATCGCAGTTCGAGCCTCTCGAGGAGCAGCTCGCCGCTCTCGGTGTGGCGGTCTGGCCGATGATCGAGCTGGAGGCCGACGACGCGCTCGCCTCCGCCGCGGCACTGGCCGACGCGGATGAAGCTGTGGAGAAAGTCTGCATCTGGACCCCGGACAAGGATCTGGCCCAATGCGTTCGAGCCGATCGAGTGGTGCAGGCGGACCGCAAGACCCAGAAGATCCGCGACGCGGCGGGGGTCCGCGAGAAGTTCGGCGTGGACCCCGCGGGCATACCCGATTTTCTGGCGCTGGTTGGCGACACCGCGGACGGCTATCCGGGTCTGGATGGCATCGGCAAAGCGACCGCTGCCCGCCTCGTCAACCGTTACGGCCGCATCGAAGGTTTTCCGGCGGAAGTTCTGGGCGACCGTCGGGAACTGGCGCTGCTCTTCAAGCAGCTCGCGACGTTGCGCACCGACGCTCCTCTTTTCAAGAATGTTACAGAGCTCGCCTGGCGCGGTCCCCGGCCGGATTTCGCACGAGCCAGCCGGCAGTTAGAGGACTCACGGGTGCTGGAACGCGCACTCAGGGCAGCTGTTTGTTCCGACCGCTGACCGTGACTCGCGCCGCCGCGGCACCTGCACCCGTGGAACTTGTGAGACGTGCAGGCGATTTACCCCCGGTGGAGGCTCGAGTTCACGAGCATGCGCGATGCGATCAACCGCATTCGCGACGCTCTGGCGCCGGCCGACTCGTGTCTTCGTCTCAGCTCGCGAGAACCGGCACCGCGCTCTGGAGCCAGTAGAGCGCGATCAGTGCGACGGTGATCGCCAGCAGCCACACCTCAAAGGCAATGCGCAGCACCAGCGGCGCATGCCGCACTTCCATGAAATCGAGCCCGATGAAGCGGACCTTCACAGCCGCGATCGCGAGCACGGAGACACTGACGAGGCGACGCTCGTCTGCGGCCTCGGACAGCTCGAACAGAGCGAGCGAGCACACCGTGGCGGCCACGAGCAGTATCCACACGACGGTCGGACGCGAGCGCAACAGTGATCTCATGGGCTCACTTCAACAAGTAGAACAAGGCGAAGAGGAACACCCACAGCAGATCCACCAGATGCCAGAACACCCCGCCTGCCTCGACCATGCGCACCGCCGCAGGCTCTAACTGCGGGCGGCGTGTAACCATCAGCACCAGGCTGAGGACGAGCAGCCCCACGAGGACGTGCAAGAGGTGGATGCCCGTATACATGAAATAGAACATGTAGAAGTCGTTGCTGCTGAGCGTATGCCCGGCCGAAATCTTCGCGGACCACTCGAACCCCTTTACCACCACGAAGCCTGCGCCGCAGGCGATCGCCGCGCCGACCAGCCTGGTCGCCAACTCCCGGTTGGGGGCCGGCTCGCACCGCAGAGCCCTGACCGCCAGCGCCACGAAGAGCGAGCTGGTAAGGAGCAGCAGCGTGTTCAGGACCCCGAAGGACTGGCTGAGAGTCTGCTGGGATTGGGCGAAGACGGGGAGGTTCTGCGACCGATAGAAGAGCAGAACGATGAAAAAAATGCTGAATACCATCAGGTCTCCGCAGATGAAGACCCAGATCCCCTCCTCCCCGGGCAAGCGCTTCGTCGTCTGTGCTCTCATCTCGTGCTGTGACCAGCCGCCATCGACGCTGACAGTAATGCCTGGCGCGAAGCTCGCCTGATCGGAGCATAACCAAAGCACAGCGCCAACGCACTCCCGAGGTTGACCGCTGCTCGCTGTTGGAGCTATTTCCGCAGCCGCCTACAGGGCACGGACAGGGATGCACCCCCTGTCCATTGCGTCGGCGTTGACGCGATCCCCGAGGCGTTGGAGTGTAGGACGGCCTCTCATCCCCGGTGTCGGCCGCCGCCGGCGACGGGTGGCTGCGTTTTACCGGTCACTGCGGCATCATGAGCTCATGAATTACTGGAGCGTGTCGTTCATTGCAGCCCTTGCTGGCGCGACGGCCGTGCGCTGGTGGCTCTCGGCACGCCAGATTGCAGCCGTGGCCGCACATCGTGAGAGCGTGCCATCCGCGTTCGCAGATCGCGTTTCCGCGGCCGACCACCGGAAAGCGGCCGACTACACGATTGCGAACGCGCGCTTCGCGCGGGTGGACGTGATTGTCGACGTCCTGATAACGCTGGCGCTGACTGTCGGCGGCGGGATTGCTGCCATCGACGCATTGTGGAGACGGACCGGATGGGAACAGCCGTGGCTGGGCACCGCGGTGATCCTGAGCGTCGTGTTCACCACATCGGCGCTCAACCTGCCCCTGACTGTATGGCGGACCTTCAGGCTCGAGGCGCGATTCGGTTTCAACCGGATATCGCCGCGCCTGTTTTTGATCGATCTCGCGAAGAGCACGCTGCTGGGTTTAGCGATCGGAGCTCCCGTCCTCATGGCCGTGCTTGCGCTGATGGAGCGGGCGGGCCGGCTATGGTGGCTCTGGGCGTGGGCCCTGTGGCTCGCTGTCACGCTCGTCATGACATGGGCATGGCCATCCTTCATCGCTCCATGGTTCAACCGCTTCTCGCCATTGAATGATGAAGCCCTCAAAGCGCGAGTCGAGTCCCTGGCGCGGCGCTGTGGGTTCACAACCAGCGGCGTTTTCGTAGTTGACGGCTCGCGCAGGTCCACGCACGGCAATGCCTACTTCACGGGCATTGGACGTCACAAGCGGATCGTCTTCTACGACATTCTCATGCAGCGGCTGGCGCCTACCGAGATCGAAGCTGTGCTTGCGCACGAGCTGGGCCACTTCAGCCTCAACCACGTGCGCCAGCGGCTCCTGGTATCGACCACTGTGGGATTGGGCGGCGCCGCATTGCTCGGCTGGCTGGCGGCGCAGCCGCGCTTCTACACGAGTTTGGGGGTTCCCACGCTATCGCCGCACGCCGCCATCCTGTTGTTCACGATGGTGCTCCCGGTCGTTTCATTCTTTGCAACGCCATGGGCGGCCCGCTGGTCGCGGCGGCACGAGCTCGAAGCCGATCTCTTCGCGGCGCGGCACGCGAGCGGCACTGATCTGGCTGCGGCACTCGTCAAGCTCTATCGGGACAACGCGAGCACCCTGACACCGGATCCTCTGTACAGCGCTTTCTATTACTCCCACCCCCCTGCGCTGACACGCATCCGCCGCCTCGTCGAGGCTCAGGGGCCAGCCGCTCGTGTGGAGATGTAGTAGAGGTCGATTGTCTTCCCGATTCGCTCGACCGGCCGATATTGATCGAGCCAGGCGTAGCCGGCGGGCTCGTGCTCGCGCACCAGGGCCGTGATCGCGACCCAGCCGCTGGCGCGTTGCCCGGGCCCGATCCGGGCGACCGGCGGCAGCGGCTCCCGTGCGAGATCGGCGGTTCCCTGATACGCCAGACTGATGCGCGGGACTTTGCGCTCTGCGAGGCGCTCCTCGAGACGCCTCAGATCCTGGCCCCAGTCGAGATCCGAGTCCACGAGGACGCGCTGCGGCGTCGCGACCAGCTCGTTGAAGTACGGAAAATAATCGGGATATGCCCGCCACAGCACGCTGATCTGCCACCACAGCGCAACGGCCAGTATCGTCCGTGCAGCGGTGATCAGGGCGGGCCTTTCGAGAGCCAACAAGGACTGCCAGGCGCGACCCAGCAACCAGGCGCTGCCCAGCGCCATGAAGGGATACAGAATGAGCACGTGGCGTATGCCGATGTTGATGCGGCTCACGGTGCTGGCGAATATGAGGATGCCGACGAACAGCAGCAGCGGTGCAACCCCCCAGGGGTTACGTATCCTCCAACCATCGCGCGCGAGGAAGATCATGCCGAGCGGACCGGTCGCGAGCAGCGGCAGCGGCGTTTTGACTGCGAGCGCGACCAGGTAGAAATACCACCAACCGCCGGCGCGTTGCTGTCCCAGAAGAAATGAGATGTGGCCAGTATCATTGTGGGCCTTCAGCGCCACCACTCCCTCGGCGAAGTCCCACAGACCCTCCGGCAATCGTAGCTGGCCCACCGCGGTGGAGACGCGATGCAACGTGGCGGCATCCTGGAAGAGATATGGCAACACCCAACTGCAGCGCCCGGGTAATGCCGTCAGCTCGAACGAGCGCGGCCCATACGCTGCACAAATCGGGACGAGAACCACCGCGCACAACACGATGACGCCGGCGGCGCGCTTGACGTGCGATGCAGCAGTGTTCAGAAGGAGCGTCGCCACACCGGTCACGAGCAGCCCGACCATCAGGAAGGGCACCGCTGAGAGCTTCGTCGCCACCGCAACGCCCGCGCCGAGACCAAACATGACGGCGTGCCACAAGCGCGCCGTAACCAGCCAACGCTGCATCCAGTAGAGGGCAAACAAGGTTGTGGCCGTGCCGGGGACATCCAGAGCCGCCAGCGCGGCGTGGCCGATGATCGGCGGCACGGTAACCAGCAGAAGAACGGCCAGAAGAGCCTCGCCGTCGGTGCTCGTGACGCGTCTCGCCCACAGCCACATGGCCAGAAGCAGCAGGGCGAGGAACGGCAACGCTCCCAGGCGTGCGAGAGTCAGAGTCCTGTCGTAGTGTCCGCCGTCATAGAGGATGTCGACCCCCTCTTGCACACCATTGGGGGGCGGAGTGCCGAAGGAATGCGAGCCTGCGAAAAACGGGCCGAGAGCGAGGAATAGCCGGGCGATCGGCGGGTGCTCGGTGTCGTATTCGTACTGGCCGCGATCCAGGAGCTCCATCCCCGCGGCCAGATGCTCCGGCTCGTCCCACGTGTGCCCATACACGCGCCACGTACTGGCCGCGAGCAGCAAAGCGAGGAGCATCAACCCGACGAGAGCCCAACGATATCTGCCGGCGCTGGGCAGATCGGGGATGCTCCGCGTCACGGCATGGCTATCAGGGGCGCTGCGCCCCGAAGGGATGACGGAGCACGATGGTCTGGTCGCGATCCGGACCGGTCGAAATCATGCTGATCGGAACCTCGACGAGCGCCTGCAGGCGCTCCAGATAGCGGCGCGCGTTGACGGGCAGCCGATCGTACCCGGTGATCCCCACCGTGGACTCACGCCACCCGGGAAGCTCCTCGTAGATCGGCTCGACACCGGTGTAGCCATCGATACTGAGCGGCGGCTCGGCGTGTACCTGGCCATCGATCTTGTAGCCGACGGCGATGCGGATGGTGTCGAGCCCATCGAGCACGTCGAGCTTCGTGATGCACAGACTCGAGACGCTCGAGTGCACGATGGAGCGGCGCAGGGCAACCGAATCGAACCAGCCGCAGCGCCGGCGGCGGCCCGTGACGGAGCCGAATTCGTGACCGACGCGTGAGAGATGCTCTCCATACTCGTCGAACAGCTCCGTGGGGAACGGCCCTGCTCCGACGCGTGTCGTGTAGGCCTTGACGATGCCGATCACCTCATCAAAGGCACGCGGTCCGATACCCGTGCCCGTGCCCGCATAGCTGGCCGTCGTGTTTGACGAGGTCACGAACGGGTAAGTCCCGAGATCCACGTCCAACATGGCGCCCTGAGCGCCCTCGAACATGACGTTCGCGTCCTGTTTGCGCAGGGCGTGCAGAGCGGCGGTGACATCGGTGACCAGCGGCGCGATCGTGTCCGCATGGGCAAGCTGCTGGTCCAGCGTCTTCTGAAAATCCACGGGCGGCTGCCGGAAGTAGTGCTGGAGCACGAAGTTGTGGAAATCCAGCACCTCGCCCAGCTTCGCCGCGAATCGGTCGCGCTGGAACAGGTCGGCTACCCGCACCGCGCGGCGCGCCACCTTGTCCTCGTACGCAGGTCCGATGCCACGGCCCGTGGTTCCGATTGCATTCGGACCGCGTGCCCGCTCGCGTGCCTGGTCGAGCATGATGTGCGACGGCAGGATCAGCGGGCAGTTGGGTGAGATGCGCAAGCGCTCGAACACGGGCACCCCCTGCCCGATCAGCGTGTTGCTCTCGCTCAGCAGGGCCTCGAGCGACAGCACGACGCCGTTGCCGATGAAACAGCGAACCTGCTCGCGGAGAATACCGGAGGGGATCAGCGACAGAATGGTCTTGCGCCCGCCGATCACGAGGGTGTGACCGGCGTTGTGGCCGCCCTGAAAGCGCGCCACGGCCGCGGCCCGCTCGGTGAGCAGATCCACGACCTTGCCCTTGCCCTCATCGCCCCATTGCGTGCCGATAATGACGACGAACTTGCCCATTGCCCTTCAGCCCACCACGCTGCCGCGCATCGCTAACGCACCAGAAAGAGGAGTACGACACCGACGAGCATGCTGCCCAGGCCCGCGATGCGCAACTCGCGGTCGGTCACCTCGAGCAAACGCGCGAATGCGCGCTTCACCCCGCGCGGATGCAGGAATGGAGCGATGCCCTCGAACACGAAGAACAGCGCGAGCGCCGCGAGCAGATCAGAAAAATTCAACGACACGGGTCTTTCCGTCTTGGCTGCCGGGCACGCGCGCTCACGCGGCGCCTCGCAGCGTCAGTGCTTGGGCGCAGCCGAATCCTTCAGGTACTTGAAGAACTCGCCGTCCGGCGTGACGACCAGCAGGTCGCCGTCCTTGCCGAGAGAGTGCTCGTACGCCTGCAAGCTGCGATAGAAGGCGTAGAACTCCGGATTCTTCGAGTAGGCGTGCGCATAGACCTGTGAAGCCTCGAGGTCGCCCTGGCCGCGCACGCGCAGCGCGTCCCGCTCCGCGTCCGCCAGGAGCTCAGTACGTTGCCGCTCGGCGGCGGACTTGATGCGCGTGCTCGCACTCTGGCCCTCGGCGCGCAATCGGCTCGCGATCTTCGCGAAGTTCTGCTTCATGCTCTCGTAGACGCGCGTGCTGACATCGTCGGGCAGATCGATGCGCTGCACGCGTACATCCACCAGCTCGACACCCAGCTGCGCTACGTTGCGGCTCGCCTGGCCAAACATATCGCCGGTCACGGCCGCGCGCTCGGAGGAGACGATCTGCTCCAGGGTCCGCTGCGCCACGACGCTCTTGATTCCGTCCTTGACGATCTCGGCCAGGCGGTCGCCGGCCAGCTCCTCGCGGCCGCCGGTCGCCTGGAAGTAGCGCGACGCGTCCTTCACGCGCCACTTCACGTAGAAGTCCACGATGAGGCCGCGGTTGTCGTTCGTCAGGAAGGTCTCGCTCGAGTACGACTGCGACAGGATGCGCCGGTCGAATCTCACGACCTGATCCCAGGGGTACTTCCAGTGCAGGCCAGGCGCGTAATCCACTCCGACGATCGCGCCGAACTCGGTACGGATCGCCACCTGCGCCTCGTTGATCGTGAACAGCGACGTGACTGCCGCGAGCAGCAGCAAGCCAAGCCCCACGAGGATCGGGAAAGCGCGCGTTGACATCACCGCTCTCCCCGCCCGCGCGCCTCGACCGTCACGGAGTCGGGCTCCTTCTGGAATTGCGTGCTACCGGTCGAATCCGGTGCCGGCTCGACTTCACGCGGCGGGGTTTTGTCGAGCAGCTTGTCGAGGGGCAGGTAGAACATGTTGCCGCCGCTCCCGCCTCCCTTGGTATCGACGACGACCTTGCGAGCCCTGGACAGCACGCTCTCGATCGTGTCCATGTACAGGCGCTTGCGCGTGACCTCGGGGCTCTGCGTGTAGGCCTGCGCGAGCTGCGAGAACCGCGCCGTCTGGCCCTCCGCCAGGGCGGTGACCTGCGCCTTGTAGGCCTCGGCGTCCTGTTGCATCCGGGCGGCGGTGCCCTGAGCCACGGGAATGATGCTGTTGGCGTAGGCCTGGGCTTCCTTGACGAGGCGCTCCTGGTCCGCGAGCGCCTTGTTGGCGTCACGCTGCGACGGGATCACGGCCTCGGGCACCTGCACGTCGGTCAGGTTGACGGTCGTCACCGTGATGCCCGTGTTGTAGTAGTCGAGCGTGTGTTGAATGAGCTCCTTGGTGCGCTGCGTGATCTGCGGCCGGGTGGCGCCGACCAACACTTCGTCGAGCTCGCTGCGCCCGACGATCTCGCGGATCGCGCTCTCGCTCACCTCGCTCAGGGTTTTCTCCGGATCGCGCACCTTGAACAGCGCCCGGATCGGGTCGGTGTACTGGTATTGAACGGCGAAATGCAGGTCCACCAGATTCACATCGGCGGTGAGCACGCGGGACTTGTACTCGCTCGAGTTCACACTGGCGACGTTGACCTTGGTCAGGGTCTCGATGGGCCAGGGCCAGCGCCAACCCCAACCCTGCTGGCGCACGTCCACGAACCTGCCGAATCTCAGGATGACGCCGCGCTCTGCGGCCTTGACCTGAAAGAAGCCGCTCGCGAGCCATAGCGCCACGGCCAGCAGCCCAACCACGAGAAACAGCGGGCTGCCCTCGCTCCCGCGCCCGCCCGGGCGCAGCAGCGATTCGAGCTTGCGCTGCCAGCTCTTCATGCGCTCATCGAGATCCCCGCCGCCATTGCCGCCCGGCTTGCGTCCCCACGGGTTGTTCTGACCGTTTGGTTGATTCCACGCCATAGTGAGACTTTGACAGGGCGCCGGGGATGCAGTTGCGTCGGGCTCTAGCGCAGCTTGCCGGCGCCCAGCTCGGCCGTGCTCGAGACAGCCGTCGATTGTAGGCAGGCGGTTCCGGGCGCACAAGGCATATCCGGGCCCGCGGCGCGCAGGATCTGCACACCGGCGGTGCGGGCGAGCAGCAGCAATTCGCTGTCAGGCAGCTCCACCGCCAGCTCGATGGACCCGTCCGCGGCCGTCTCTTCGCCGCGCACGGCTTTGGATGCATACAGCCGGGATCGCAACGCACCGGCGCCGGCCGGAACCCGGATCAGCGCCCGACGCGCATGGCGTGCCAGGCGCTCGGCGGCAGCCCCGGTCAACAACTCGAGACCCTGGCGGCGTGCCGCGGAGATCCATACGGCGAGCGCCTGGCCGTCCGCGTCGCGATCGATGTGCGGCGCGAGCCCGAGGCGATCGATCTTGTTATAAACCAGGAGCTGCGCGATGCCGGCGGCGCCGATCTCGGCGAGCACCCGGTCCACCTCGCGGATGTGCTCGTCCCGACGCGGGTCGCTGCAATCGACCACGTGCAGCAACAGTGTGGCCGCACGCGCTTCGGTCAGAGTTGACTGAAACGCCGCGACCAGCTCGTGGGGCAGCTCGCGGATGAACCCAACCGTGTCGGCAGCCACGACCGGTGTCCCGCCGGGCAGCATGATGCGTCTCACGGTCGGATCGAGCGTGGCAAACAGCTGGTCGGCGACATACGCATCGGAGCCTGTCAGCGCACGAAACAACGTTGACTTACCGGCGTTGGTGTAGCCCACCAGCGCGAGCGACGGCACGGGAATCTCGGCGCGCAGATGGCGGCCCGTCTCGCGCTGCTGACGGATCTTTTCGAGGCGCTTCGTCAGGTTGCGCACGCGCTGACCGATCAACCGTCGATCGGTCTCGAGCTGCGTCTCGCCGGGGCCGCGCAGGCCGATGCCGCCCTTCTGCCTCTCCAGGTGCGTCCAGCCGCGCACCAGGCGGGTACTGATGTGTTTGAGCTGCGCGAGCTCCACTTCGAGCTTGCCCTCGAAGCTGCGCGCACGCTGAGCGAATATGTCCAGGATGAGGCCGTTGCGGTCGAGCACACGCCGGCCGAGCAGCTTTTCGAGATTGCGCTCCTGACTCGCCGACAGCGCGTGATCGACGAGGATCACGTCTGCGCCGTGCTCGTCCGCGACATCCCGCAGCTCGCCGGCTTTGCCACTGCCCATGAACAGACGCGGATCGGGACGATCGCGCCGTCCGACGACGGTCGCTACCGGGGTGGCTCCCGCGGACTGAGCGAGCTGGCTGAATTCCTTGAGGTCTTCGGGATCCACCGGCGCGCCCAGGCCGAGGCGCACGAGGACCGCGCGCTCACCGCTGCGGGGGCGTTCGAACACTTTCGCTCTGGCTCACTCCGCGGGTGTCTCCGCAGCCGCCGGCGCGCCGCCCTCTTCGGCCGGCAGGCGCACGTTGCGCGCCGGCACGACAGTCGAGATTGCGTGCTTGTAGACCATCTGGCTGACGCTGTTCTTCAACAGGACAACAAACTGATCGAACGAGTCGATCTGCCCCTGCAGCTTGATACCGTTGACGAGATAGATCGAGACCGGCACTCGTTCCTTACGCAACGCGTTCAAGAAGGGGTCTTGCAGCGACTGGCCTTTGGCCATCGGGTTCTCCTTGTTCTCCACACACTTTTGTTTTTCGATACGACGCGACCGGACATCCCTGACAGCGCGATTTAGCAAGCTCCGTGCCCCCGCGACATGGGGAGGGCGCGCGGGCATCTTAACATGCGCAATTCGTCAAAGCCCAAGCTCTCGCAACACGTGCGTTGCGTCTCGATTCCACGACACCCAGGCCGCCGGCTGCTCGGGGTCGATCCATTTCAATGAGCTTTCGGAGCGCATCCACGTCAACTGGCGCTTGGCGAGCTGGCGCGTCGCGGAAATACCGCGCTGGATCGCCTCATCGAGGCTGCATTCACCGTCGAGGTGCGCCCACAGCTGACGATAGCCGACGGCACGCATGGACGGCGTACGGGCATGCAGATCGCCGCGGCGATGCAATGTGCGAACTTCATTCAGGAATCCCGTTTCCATCATTCGGTTAAACCGGCCCGCGATCCGCTCATGCAACAAAGCCCGGTCAGCGGGAGCGAGTGCCCAGCAGCTCACGGCCACCCCTGCCAGCGGGCTGTGCGTCTGCCGCTGCAGCTCCGAGATCGGCCGGCCGGTCACGTAACACACTTCGAGAGCTCGCTGGATGCGCTGGGAGTCGTTGGGACGAATGCGGGCGGCGGCGGCCGGATCCAGGCGTGCCAGCTCCGCATGCAGCGCCGGCCAACTCTGGACTGCCGCACGCGCATCCAGCTCCTGACGCAACGACGGCGAAGCCTCGGGCAGCGCAGCCAGACCCTGGAGCAATGCGCGTACATAAAGCATCGTGCCGCCGACGAGCAGCGGTATCCGCCCTCGTGCATGGATGGAACGGATGCCCGTGACGGCGTCGGTCACAAAGCGGCCCGCCGAGTAAGTCTCGGCAGGGTCGCAGATATCGATCAAATGGTGCGGAACCCGGTCCCGAACGGCCCGGGAGGGCTTTGCCGTGCCAATGTCGAGACCGCGGTAGACGAGAGCCGAGTCCACGCTCACGATCTCCACGGCCCGGTCCTGGGCCAGCCGGATCGCCCAATCGCTTTTCCCGGCGCCCGTGGGGCCGGTCAGTATCCAGACGGGTAGCGCGCGCGTGCCGCCGTCTCCGGAGGCCCGGCTCTGCATCAGCGGCCTCGGAGAAACAGCGCGTCGAGCTCGGGTAAGGACAGCCGGGTCCAGGTAGGGCGGCCGTGATTGCATTGATTCGACCGCTCCGTGGTCTCCATCTGACGCAACAGCGCATCCATCTCGGGCAGTGTCAGGCGCCGGTGAGCGTGAATCGCCGTCCGGCACGCCAACGTTCCCAGGAAGCGGTCAGTCGCTCCTTCGAGGTGATGCCCCTCGGCATCGAGCTCCAGGTCCCGTACGACCGCACCGACGATCGCGGGCACGTTCGCGCCGATCAGGATGGCCGGCATGCGACGTAACGCCAGTCTCTCGGGTCCGAGCGCATCGAGCTCGAAGCCGGCGCGGAGCCATTCGTCGCGGCTCTCCAGGATGGCTTCGAGCTCATGCGCCTTGAGCTCGACGACGATCGGCTCGAGCAGCTGCTGTGAGGCTACCGAGTCCGCATCGCGCTGCGCCTTCAGCTTCTCGTAGAGCACCCGCTCATGGGCGGCGTGCATGTCCACCAGCACGAGCCCGGCATCGTTTTGAGCGAGTATGTAGATGCCGTGCAGCTGAGCCAGCGCGCTCCCCAAGGGTTGTCTCTCCGAAGAGACAACCTCGGCCTTGGCGGCGTCCTGCACCATCCGGGCAACCGCCCACGGATTGTGGCTCTCGAGGACCGAATGCCCGTTCCCGCCCAGGCGCCCCACCGAAAACTCAGCCGCCGCCGGGTACAGCGGTAGCGATCGCGGGGGCGGGCCTGAGGCCGGGAGCGACCTGACACCCGCGCCGACCGGGCCGAGGCCGGAGGTCGGCGCCGCCGGGGCACCCGTGAGGTCGGGCTGGGTGCCGGCGAGGGTCCGCTCCAACGCCCGGAAAACGAATTCGTGTATCTGCCTGCCGTCACGGAAGCGAACCTCGAGCTTCTGCGGGTGCGCGTTGACGTCAACCAACTTCGGATCGAGCGTGAGATAGAGAATGTAAGCCGCGTAACGGCCGTGATATAGAACATCGCGGTAAGCGAGCCGGGCGGCGTTGACGAGCAGCCGGTCGCGCACGCTGCGGCCGTTGACGAACCAGAATTGCCGGTCGGCCTGAGCCCGGGCGGCGGTCGGAAGGCCGATCCACCCGGTGATCTCGACCGGTCCGGCGTGATGCGCGACGGGTACCGACCGCGCCAGAAATTCCCGATCCAGAATCGGGGTGAGACGAGCATCCGGGGATTGTCCGGGCAGGGTCGCGGGCGCATCGAGCAGCACTCGCTCGCCGCTGCGCAAACGAAAGGCAACGTCGAAACGCGACAGCACGAGCCGCTCGACGAGCCGCACGATGTGACCCAACTCGGTTGCATCGCTCCGCACGAATTTGCGCCGCGCGGGCACGTTGAAGAACAGATCGCGAACCTCGATGGTCGTGCCCGGAGGATGAGCCGCGGGCTTTGCGCTGCCGGGCGCGCCCCCCACACCGGCCACGAAGGCGCCGCCTTCCATCGCGATCTGCGCCGCATGAGCGGCATCCCGCGGTCGGGAAACGATCCGCAATCTCGAGACGGACGCGATCGAGGGCAACGCTTCACCGCGAAACCCCAGCGTGGCGACCGCCTCGAGATCTTCCAGCGAGGCGATCTTGCTCGTCGCGTGTCGTGAGACAGCGATCGCGAGCTCCTCGGGCGCCATACCACAGCCGTCGTCGCGAACTCGCAGCAGACCGACCCCGCCGCGCTCGACATCGATCTCGATCCGGCGGGCCCCGGAATCCAGACTGTTCTCGACGAGCTCCTTCACGACGGACGCGGGCCGCTCCACGACTTCGCCGGCCGCGATCTGATCGATGAGCTCGCTGGGGAGAATCCGGATAGGCATGAGCGAGTGTCAGTCTACAGGCTCGGACGCTCTCGCAGAATGCACGTTGCCAGACCGCGAAAGGCACCCGTCCATGGCGCTGCCATCGCGCCGTCCCTGGCGCGAACGCTCATTTCCGCGAGAGCGTCGTCAGCCTCTAGGGCGCGGCGGGCGCGGCCATCACGCTCGCTACCGTGGCGCGACGGGCCATGGCAAACCGCGTACCGACCGGAGGATTCTCCTCGAAGTAGCCGTGGATCCCGGAAAAAATAGCCTCCGCAAGCCGCGCCTGCTGAGCCGAGCTGCGCAGCCGCAGCTCCTCGCCGGGATTGGAGATGTACGCGGTCTCGACGAGCATCGAGGGAATATCCGGAGACTTCAGCACGACGAAACCGGCCTGCTGGACCTGTGTCTTGCGTACCTGGCCGACCGAGTCGAGGGCGTTCAGCACACCCCGCGCCGCCGTCATGCTGGCGCTGATGTTCGCGGACTGGGACAGGTCGAGCAGCACGGAAGCGAGTGTGTTGTCCTTGTCGTCGAGCTTCACTCCACCCATGAGATCGGCCGCGTTCTCGCGCTCGGCGAGCCAGCGGGCCGCTTCGTTCGTCGCACCGCGCTCCGAGAGCACATAGACGGACGAACCGGAAACCTCCCGGTTCGCGATCGAGTCCGCGTGCACCGAAATGAACATGTCCGCCTTGGCCACCCGCGCGCGCCGAATCCGGTCCCGCAATGTCAGGAACTCATCGCGATTGCGCGTCAGCACCGCATGCATGCCGGGCTCGCCGTTGATCCGCGCAGCCAGGGCGCGCGCGATCGCGAGCACGACGTCCTTCTCATGAGTGCCCCCATGTCCCGTAGCACCCGGGTCCTGGCCACCGTGGCCGGCATCGACCGCGATGATCACGTCGCGATCCGACTCGGAGGGAGCATGCAGCGCCCGGACCGCCTTGGGCGGATCGTCATCCTGAGCGACGGTCGTGTCGCCCAGACTGATAATGAGTTGGCCCCGCGCCTGGCGGGTGACCGGCCCCCAGGTGCTGCGAGCCGCGGCCGGTCCGCGAAGCTGCACCACGATGCGCAGAGTGCCGTCCGGCCGCTCACCGAATCGAATGCCGGTCACGATGCCGACGGGTCGCGGCGGCCGCAGGCCCCGCGCCTGGCGGGTATTGCTGAGATCGATGACCGCGCGGTCGGGATGCTCGAGCGAGAATATCTTGTGCCGCACGGACCCGGGCACATCCAGCACCAACTCGGCCGCGCTCGTCGAGGCCGAGAGGCGCGCATCCGTGAGCTGTCCCGCGGCAGCCGTCGCCCCGCCCGTGAGGATCACCCACGTTGCCAGCGCGCTCAGTAGTTGAAAGCCCTTCCTTATCATGGAGTTCTACGCGTAATTTGTGCCGTAATCTACGGCGACGGCAGAACCTTTTCAACTGCTGAAGCCAGCCAGGCGCTGCCCAGATCCGTATGCGAGCTGAGCTCCACGTCGTGCACGGCGGACTGAACGGTCAGCGTCGCGGACAAATCGGCCCCCATCAGCCGCCCCTTGCCTCGCTCCGGCCATTCGATCAACCAGACATGGCCCGCTCGCACCCAATCGCGCAGGCCCAGCGATTCCAGCTCCTCGGGATCGTGAACGCGGTACAAATCGAGATGCAGGACGGTCACCGCCGGCGTCTCGTAGATCTCCATCAAGGTATAGGTCGGGCTGCGAATCGCTCCGGTGACACCGCAAGCTCGCAGAAATCCGCGTGCGAGCGTGGTTTTGCCCGCTCCAAGATCCCCGCGCAGATACAGAACAGCGCTCGCCGGCCGGTCCGGCGGCAGGCTCCGCGCGAGCGCTGCTCCCAGCTCCATCATGCTCGCAGCGGTCGCGACCGGCCGGCGCATCAGAGATTGACGCAGTTGCGCAGCTCTCTAGCGACATCGCCGGCGAGCAAGCCACGCTCACCGGCACGCGCGGCCGCATCACCCGCCATCGCGTGAACGAGCACCCCGACACGGGTCGCGAGCCAAGGATCGCGACATTGAGCGAGAATGGCCGCAATCGCTCCCGTCAGGACATCTCCCATTCCGGCACTGGCCATGCCCGGATTGCCCCGCTCGCACAAGCCGGGCGTGTGACTTCGGCTGCCGACCAATGTGCCGGCGCCCTTCAAAACGACAATGCCGTGATAGCGCTCGCACAAGCGGTCGAGCGCACCCAGGCGATCGCGCTGAATCTCATCCGACCGCGTCCCGAGGAGCCTGGCCGCCTCACCCGGATGTGGAGTCAGTATCCAGTTCTCGCGAGTGCGCTCACCTCCATCGGCCAGCAGATTCAAGGCATCCGCGTCCACGACGAGGGGCTTGTCCGTCGCGAGGACCCTTTCCAGGGCGCGTTGGGCCCACGAGCTGCGCCCGAGCCCCGGACCCACGGCCACGATCTCCGCGCGCTCCAGTGCATCGGTGAGCCCATCGTCACCACTCAACGGCAGGCAAATCAGTTCCGGCCGCCCCGAGGCGATCGCCGCGACATTCTCCGGAGCCACGGCGACGGTCACGAGCCCGGCCCCCGCGCGCAAACAAGCCTCGCCCGCAAGGCGCGTCGCACCCGGCATTCCGGGCCCGCTGCCGACGATCAACACGCGACCAAAGTCGCCCTTGTGCGAGGAGCGCCGGCGTCTGGGCAACGCCCTGCGGATCTCCGCATCGCTGATCCGCTCGAGGCGGGGCTCGAATCCGTTTGCAGCCGGCACCGGCACCTCGAGGTCATCGAAGTACACGCTGCCTGCAAACTCGGGGCCGTCGCCGATGAACAAGCCCGTCTTCAATCCAACAAAGGTCACGGTGCAATCGGCACGGACGGTCTCACCCAGAGGGACCCCGGTATCGCTGTCGAGACCCGAAGGCACATCGAGAGCGAACACGGGGCGCCCCGACGCATTCAACTGCCCGATGATCCGTTGCATCTCGGGGCGGACACTGCCACGCAACCCGGTGCCGAGCAGCCCATCGACAACGACATCGCCTTCTCGCAACGCATCCGCGGAGAACGGCCTGATCCGGCCATCGCTGGCAGAGAAGTCCTCGTACGCCTGCCGCGCATCGCCCTGCAGAGACTCAGTCGCGACAGCGGTCAGCACCGTCACGGTGAGCCCAGCGGCCTGCGCGAACCGCGCCAGCACATAGCCGTCTCCGCCGTTGTTCCCGCCACCGCAAACGATGACGACACGATGCGCCATCGGCCATCGCGTGCGCAGATAGCGCAACGCCGCCTCGCCCGCGCGCTTCATCAAGGTATAGCCAGGCGTCCCTGCCTCGATCGCATGAGCGTCGAGCGCACGTACCTGCGCGGCTGAATACAGGGCAATCGGCAGAGCCATCGCCTGATTATACTGACACTGGTGTGCGAACCATGACGGAACCGAACGCCTTTGACCTGCAGGCCGCCAAGCAAGAGCTGAGCACCCGCGCGGCGGCACTCGGCTTCGCGCGGCTGGGCATTGCGAATGTCAACATACCTGAAGACGAACAGCACCTCCTGAGGTGGCTGGCCGACGGCTTTCACGGCGAGATGCAGTACATGTCCCGCCATGGCAGCCGACGCAGCCGGCCGGCTGAGCTGGTACCCGGTACCGTGAGAGTGATCAGTGTCCGGATGGATTACTGGCCCGCGGAAGCCGCCGACGCGGCGCGCGTCCTGGGCGAGCCCCTGCAGGCGTACGTCTCGCGTTACGCACTGGGCCGCGACTATCACAAGATCATGCGACCCGCGCTCGGACGGCTGGCTGCCGGGCTCAGTCAGTCGGTTGGACCGTTCGGGTACCGCGTCTGCGTGGACACTGCCCCGGTGCTCGAGAAAGCACTGGCGCGCAACTCGGGGCTCGGCTGGATCGGCAAGCACACCAACCTGATTGCGCGCGACGCAGGCTCATGGTTCTTTCTTGGCGAGATCCTGACCGACGTCCCCTTTCCCCTGGACGAGCCGGCCACCGCGCACTGCGGCACGTGCACGGCGTGCATCCCGGCCTGCCCCACGGGTGCGATCCTCGAGCCCTACCGTCTCGACGCCCGACGCTGCATCTCTTATCTGACGATCGAGCACCGGAGCTCGATTCCGGTGGAGCTGCGCCCTGCCCTCGGGAATCGGATCTACGGCTGCGATGACTGTCAGCTCGTGTGTCCATGGAACAAGTTCGCAAAGGCCGCGGCGCACCCGGATCTGAAGATCCGCCATGGCCTGGATGCGCCGCGGCTGACCGAGCTGTTTGCATGGAGTGAGGCTGACTGGGAGGAGCGTATGCGGGGGTCGGCGATCTACCGCATCGGTTACGAGCGCTGGTCGCGCAACATTGCCGTTGCCCTGGGTAACGCCCCAGGCGATCCTGAAGTCATGGCTGCGCTCAGCCGGCGGCGCAACGATCCGTCGGAGTTGGTACGGGAGCACGTTGCATGGGCGCTCGACCGCCACGAAAGTCTGCGAAGAGCGGCTAGCGCTCGAGCTGGATGTTGTCGATGAGCCGCGCCTTCCCGAGGCGCGCCGCCGTGAGAATGACCAGCCGGCGGCAATCCGCCGCGGGAACCGCCAAGTTACTTGCCTGGCGCACCGCGAAGTATTCGGGACGAAAACCTGCGTCCGCCAGGGTTTGAGCGGCGGTGCGCTCGACAGCCGCGAGATCCGCCGCCCCCTGCGAGACCTGCCGGGCGGCTTGGGTGAGCGCTCGATAGAGCGCCGGCGCGACCTGCCGCTCCTGTGCCGTCAGATATTGATTGCGCGAGCTCATCGCGAGGCCGTCGGCGTCACGCACAGTGGGCGCGCCGACAATCTGGATGGGCATGCATAGATCGGCGGCCATCCAGCGAATGATGGTCAGTTGCTGGAAGTCCTTCTCGCCAAAGACGGCGACGTCGGGCTCCACGATATGGAACAGCTTCGAGACGATCGTGGTCACCCCTTCGAAATGTCCCGGCCGCCACTCGCCGCAGAGGATGCGCGACAGGCCGGGGACTTCCACGCGCGTCGAGGCCTGCGGCCCGTGCGGATACATTTCCTCGACGTTCGGCATGAACATGAGGCTGCAGCCGGCCTGGGCGAGCATCTGCTCGTCCTGCGTGGGAGTGCGCGGGTAATGAGCGAAGTCTTCGTTCGGCCCGAATTGCATCGGGTTCACGAAGATGCTCGCGACGAAGCGCTCCCCATGTCGGCGGGCAGCCTCGATCAGACTGACATGACCGGCGTGAAGGTTGCCCATCGTGGGGACGAACGCGACACGCAGATTGTCCCGGCGCCACGCCCGGACGCGCTCGCGCACCGCCGCTATGGTCGTCACTGTCTCCATCGCACTACCGATCTCGAGGTTGCCGCATGCCGCGTCAGAAACAATGCTCAGGGGCCGGATAGTCGCCGCTGCGAACGGCGGCGACGTAGGCGGCCAGAGCCTGTTGGTTCGTGGTCGTCTCGGCCATGAAGTTGCGCACGAACCGGGGCTTGCGGCCGGTGGTGATATCCAGGATGTCATACAGCACGAGAATCTGACCGTCTGTGTCCGGTCCCGCGCCGATGCCGATGACCGGCACAGCGAGCTCCGCCGTGATTCGCTTGCCGAGCTCGGATGGGATGCACTCGAGGAGCACGATGTCAGCGCCGGCCGACTGCAGCCGCTTCGCGTTGACAACCATCTGCTCGGCCACCGCCTGCTCGCGTCCCTGCACGCGAAAGCCACCGGTCTTGTGGACCGACTGCGGCTTCAGACCCAGATGAGCGCATACGGCAATGTCATGGGCCGCGAGAAATTCGACGATATCGATCTGACTGGGGCCGCTCTCGAGCTTGATCATCTTGGCGCCGCCCTCCTGCATCAGCCGCACGGAGTTCTCGAGCGCCTGGTCCTTCGACGGGTAGCTCATGAACGGCAAGTCGGCCATGAGGAACGGCCGGTGCAATCCTCGCGCTACCGCGCGACAGTGGTACACCATGTCGTCCATGGTCACCGGCACCGTCGTATCGTGTCCCTGGATGACCATACCGAGGGAGTCGCCGACGAGCACTACGTCGACATCGGCCCCATCGAGCAGCACCGCGAAACTGGCGTCGTAGCAGGTGAGCGCAGCGATCTTCCGGCCCTGCTCCTTCATGCCGTCGAGGGTCGCCAGCGTGACGGGCGGGCGGTCGGAGCCGCGCATTTGCAGGTGGGTATACATTCGCCAATTGTACTTGTTTTAGGGCTGCGGGGCGTTGGCGGGCGGCGGCAGCCCGCGCCGCGCCGGTTCCTCAGATACTGCGGCTGCGCAGCGGGTTGTAGTAGAGCCGCCCCTTCTTCATCCTGTTGATGGCTGCCAGCAGCTCGTCATAATCCGCCTGGTTGTTGATCGGATCGATGGAGGCCGCGTTCACGATGAGCAGCGGCGCCGCCTCGAACTCATGGAAGAAGCGCGCATAGGCCTCGTTCAACCGCTCGAGATACTCGCCGTCGATCTGCTGCTCGTAGTCGATACCTCGCTTGGCGATGCGCTCGAGCAGGACCTCGACGGGAGCCTGCAGGTAGACGACCAGGTCGGGCTTGGGCGCCTGGATGTCGAGCTTCGCGTAGACCTGCTCGTACAGGTTGTACTCGGCATCGTCCAGGGTCACGCGCGCGAAGAGGCGATCCTTGTCCAACAGATAGTCCGCAACGCGCACCGGCGCGAACAGGTCCTGTTGCTTGAGGGCGGCGAGCTGCTGAGCACGCTGGAAGAGGAAGTAGAGCTGCGTAGGCAGCGCCCCCGCGCGCGGATTGCGGTAGAAGCGCTCGAGAAACGGGTTCTGCGCCGCCTGCTCGAGCACCGCCTGCGCCGACAGGCTGCCGCACAGTCGCCGCGCGAGACTCGTCTTGCCGACTCCGATCGGTCCTTCGACGACGAGGAACTGGTGCGCGGGCTCTGTGGGCATCGGGTGTTACGTGAGCAAATGCAATCCCTCGGATCCGACCCGGCGCTTCAGGTCGGCCACACGGCCCAACCCGGGCACCTCGAGATCCGGAGCGATATCGGCAAGCGGGTACACGACGAAATTGCGTTCCAGTATACCGGGGTGAGGCAGCGTCAGCTGAGGTTCGCGCCGGTGCTCGCTTCCATGGACGAGCAGGTCGAGGTCGATCACGCGCGGACCCCATTTCTCGTGGCGCGCAGGGCGGCCGAGCGCGGCCTCTATGGCATGCAGTCCCGACAGCAGCGTCTGCGAATCGAGCTCGGTCAGTACGCCGGCGACTGCATTGACGAAATCGGGCTGAGCGATAGGGCCGAGCGGTACGGACGAGTAGCACGGCGAAGTCACGATGAGGCGCGTCGCGGGAAGTCGCGCAAGCTGTGCCAAAGCGCGCTTCACTTGCGAGGCCGGGTCCTCGAGATTGCTGCCGAGCCCGATGTAGGCGGGCCGGTAGAGCGGGGCCGCCATGGGCTCGAGCGACCGCCGGTCAGGCGGAGCCCGCTGGCCGGCGGCGGCGCCGGCGGCGGCGACCGCCCCGGCGCGGTCCTTCCGGTCTCTGCGGCTGACCGGTCAGCTCATCGGCCATCCGCGCCTGCTCTTCGGGCGAGACTTCCTGAATCCGGGTCCACCACTGCGCCACGTCGCCGGAGGCCAGACCCAGCTGCGCCCTCAGCAGCAACAGGTCATAGGCGGCGCGGAAACGGGGATGCTCTATCACGCGCAAGGCACGGCGACCTCGCGGATGCTCCAACCGCGGTTGGAGCGCAAACATCTCGCGCACTCCGAGCGAGAAGCGCTTCGGAATGGAAATGTGTCGCTGCGCCTCGCGAATAGCCTGGTCGCACGCATCGAGGATCGTGGCCAGCTCGTGCCAACGCTCCGCCGGCGTCGCTTCGATGTTGGCAGCGATGGGGCCGTACAACAGCAACGCGAACAGGAACGTGGGCGTCACCGGCTTGTCGGCCGCCACACGCTCATCGGTGTTGGCGAGACCCTGCAGCAACAGCTTCTCGACCAGACTGCTCGGGTGCTTGCGGAAGTAGGCGTCAGCAGTCGGCAACAGTGCAGCGAGCAAGCCCCGGGCGCGCAGTATCGGCAGCGTCCGCGCGCCGTAGCCGGTGAGGAACAATTTCAACGTCTCATCGAACAAGCGTGCCGGCGGGACGCCGCCCAGCAGATCGCGCAAGCGGGATATCGGCTCGGCGGTCGCCGGATCGAGCTCGAAACCGAGCTTGGCCTCGAAGCGCGCGGCGCGCAGCATGCGCACGGGATCTTCGCGAAACCGCGTCTCGGGATCCCCGATGAGCTTCAGCTTGCGGGCGGCGATGTCCTCGGCCCCGCCCACGTAGTCCCACAACGAGAAGTCGGCGATGTTGTAGTAGAGCGAGTTGGCGGTGAAGTCGCGGCGCCACACGTCCGCGTCGATCGTGCCGTAGATGTTGTCTCGCAGGATGCGTCCGGAGGCGTCGAAAACGCGCTCGGTGCTGCCCGAATCGGCTGCCGGCTCCAGCAGCTCGACGTCCGCGGGCTCATCGAGCTCAGGGGCTTCGCCGTCCTCGGGGTCTGCGTCAGCCAGCGGCTCCTCTGCCTGAGAGGGCGCGCTGGCCGCACGAAACGTGGCGACCTCGATGATCTCCCGGCCGAAAAATACGTGCGCCAGGCGGAAGCGCCGCCCGACGAGCCTGCAGTTGCGGAAGAGCTTTCTGACCTCCTCCGGCAAGGCATCCGTCGCGACGTCAAAATCCTTCGGCTCGATGCCGATCAGCAGGTCGCGGACGCAGCCACCCACCAGAAAAGCCATGAAGCCGGCGTCCCGCAAGCGATACAGCACCCGCAATGCGTTTGCGGAGATGTGGGAGCGGGAGACGGTATGCTCGGATCGCGGGATGATCCGGGGTGTTGCGTGTGGCGCCACGGCGGGCGCGTTTGAGGCGTTCAATGCGGGCCGGCTTTCGCTTGAGCAATCAAGGCAGTTCCCTATAATACCGCGCGCGCAGCGATGAGCTCGCACGCCGCTCCCTTCGTCTAGAGGCCCAGGACATAGCCCTCTCAAGGCTAGTACACCGGTTCGAATCCGGTAGGGAGCGCCATGAATTCAATAGCTTACTGCAGCCGCGGCCTGGCCATCAACGTTCATGGCAGCCTTTGTAGACCTCACCGCTCCCGCCCAGTGCGGGTTTGGCATGAATCGTGGCCGGCTCTGCGCCGGGTCGCTCGAAGATCCGCAACCGGTTCCCGATCCTCCGCCGCTGCCCGCACCGCCGCCCCCCGCGCCGGCTGACCCGGCTTTGCCCGCGTAGTGGGATTCCAACTATGAGCGGGTGCCCGGGAACACCGAGCGCGCGATGAGCTCACGCATGATTTCGGACGTGCCCGCGTAGATGCGTGAGATGCGGGCATCCGTATACCGCCAACAGATCTCGTACTCCTGCATGAAGCCCGCTCCGCCGTGGAGCTGGACGCCCTCATCGACCACCCGTCCCTCGACCTCGCTCGTGTACAGCTTCGCGATGGCAGCCGCCTCGGCTGTCAGCTTGCCCCGGTTGTGCAGCTCGACACAGCGATCGACGTAGCTCTGCGCGACCTCCAGCTCCATCCGCATCGTCGCCATCTTGAACCGCGTGTTCTGCAACAGCGCAAGCGGCTTGCCGAATGCCTTGCGCTGCGCAACGAAGTCCCGCGTGATCTCAAAGGCACGCCACGCGTTCCCGAGATAGCCGACGGAGCCGATCAGACGCTCCTCGGCAAGCCCGCGCATGAGATAGTGAAAGCCTTTGAGCGGGTCGCCCAACACATTCTGCTTCGGCACGCGGACCCCCCGGAAAAACAGCTCCGCGGTGTCCTGAGCCTTCAAGCCCATCTTGGCGAGGTTGCGGCCACGCTCGAATCCCTCCATGCCTCGCTCGACGAGGAACAGACCGATCTGTCGCGGGTTGTCGGGATTCGTCTTGGCGGCGACGACGATCAGATCGGCGTTGATACCGTTCGAGATGTACGTCTTCGCTCCGTCGAGCACCCAGTGGTCGCCCCCGTCAGTGGCACGCGTACGCATGCCACTGAGGTCAGAGCCCGCATCGGGCTCCGTCATCGCCACCGCGAGAACGCACTCGCCCGTGATGCACTTGGGGAGGAACCTCTCCTGCTGGTCAGCGCTGCCGAAATGCAACAGATACGGAGCGACCAGCCGACTGTGCAACGTGTGGTAGAAGCCGGGCTCCCCGTACGTCGCATCTTCCTCCTGCAGGATCTGCTGATAGCGGAAGTCCTGGATACCGAGGCCACCGAATCGCTCGTCGGCCCACATCAGCAGGTAGCCCGCCGCGCCCATGACGCGAAACATCTCGCGCGGCACGATACCGGCCTTGCGCCATTGCTCGCGGTGAGGCAACACTTCCTTCTGGAGGAACTTCCGGTAGCCGTCCCGGAAGAGATCGTGCTCCTCCGTGAAGCAGGTCCGAGGAAATGCGAGCGTGGAGTCTGTCAAGCAAGCCTCTCGATGATCGTCACATTCGCGAGTCCGCCGCCTTCGCACATCGTCTGCAGGCCGTAGCGCCCGCCGCGATCCTTCAGCGCGTAGATCAACGTAGCCATGAGCTTCGTGCCCGTTCCGCCGAGCGGATGACCCAGTGCAATGGCACCTCCATTCACGTTCAGGCGCTCGGGGTCCGCCTTCGTGGCCTGCAGCCACGCAAGGGGGACCGAGGCGAACGCCTCATTGACCTCGAACAGGTCGATGTCCTGCACCTTCATGCCGGCCTTTTTCAGCGCCAGTGCGGTCGCGGGCACGGGCGCTTCCAACATGACGACCGGGTCGTGGCCGAGGACCGTCATGTGGTGGATGCGAGCCAGCGGCTCGATGCCGAGTGTCTTCAGGCCTCGATCGTTCACGACCAGTACGCCGCTGGCGCCATCCGTGATCTGACTCGAGGTCGCCGCCGTCAACCGGCCGTTCTCGCTGATCAACTTCACGCCCTTGACGCCCTCGAGCGTGACCTCGAAGCGAATTCCCTCATCGACCGTATGCTGAGTGCCCGCGCCTTTGCCGTCGGCGCTGCGAGCTTCCACGGGCACGAGCTCGTCGTTGAATTTGCCCGCCCGGGTGGCGGCGATGGCCTTCAACTGGCTGCGGTAGCCGTACTCATCGAGCACGTCCTTGCTCAGCTCGTACTTCCTCGCGAGCGCCTCGGCCCCGTAGAACTGACTGAACAGCGGCGTGCCGGCGTAGCGCGCCAGGATAGCGGGGCTCATGTACGTCCCGAATCCATTCTTCTCCGGGAGGCTATGCGGCAGACCCATCGGCACGCGGCTCATGCTCTCCACGCCGCCGGCTATCACGACATCCATCGCGCCGGACATGACGGCCTGCGCCGCAAAGTGCAGCGCTTGCTGCGAAGAGCCGCATTGCCGGTCCACGGAGGTCCCCGGAACGCTCTCGGGAAGCCCGGCAGCCAGCACGATGTTGCGTCCGACGTTCGTGGACTGCTCGGCGACCTGGCTGACGCAGCCGACGATCACGTCATCGATCAGAGCAGGGTCGACCTGCGCACGATCGATGAGCGCACGCACGACCCGCGCTCCGAGGTCCACGGGGTGCCATCCCGACAGACGGCCGCCCCGGCGGCCTCCGGCGGTCCGGCCCGCGGCAACAATATAAGCTTCAGCCATGGAGATGCTCCCAGATGCTCGCCGAGCCGCCTGAGCGACGGCCGGCAAATTAATCAATCGACTAAATAACCCCGCCTCGCAAGGCCATCAGCATAGCCTACTCGGTCCGGGTCGCGGCAGGTCTATCCCAAAGGAGGGGCGGCCCTTGCAAGCGTGGGCAGCACCCGGCCCTGCCGGGCGCACGGCAGGGATACCGGACCCGCCGCCGAGGCGGCTATCGGGGAGCGAACTCGACCCGGGTGGTCCAGTGAGGCACGGCCGGATGATCCGTGTCGATCACCAGGTTACCGCTGGCATGCTGGGCCTTCGAGAGGACGCGCACCGGCGTGGGCTCTCCGCAGGGGGCAGCAATCGGAAAGTCTCCCGCGACGGAGAGCGCTTTCGCGGCGGTGACATCGGCCGCACTCTGGCTCAAGGGCTCGATGTGCGCGCCGGTGATCTGCGTCATCGGCATCGTGACGAAGCGGTAAGGGACGGCTGCCTCCCACCCCTTCGGGTTCTTGACGGCCGTATCGGCCGAGAAGTCGCGAGTCAGGGGCGGCTCGATCAGGCGGATCGCGCGAGGCTGGGACGGCACCCGCTTCTGCTTGGTCGCCAGACCCTGAAGCTTCCAGACCGCGATGTATTGGAGCGGAAAGCTGCTCTGACAGCGTACCGAGTACAGGCCCGTCCACTCGCTTCCCGAGCGATCGCCCAACATCTCGATCCGCTGCCGGTTACCCACGGCGAACAGGAATACCGAGCCGGGGGATACGAGAGCATCCCGGTCCACGTGGGCCTTGATCTGGTACATCCCGATGTCGTGGCTGGCCGGATATTCGGCAGGCGTCTCATCGCGCACCTGCACATCGCACCCACCCAGCGCCAACATAACGGTCAGCCACGCGATCCATGTGAACTTCGACATGCCGCCCCCTTGTGGTTTCTTGCAGCTGCACAGCTCTGTCGATTGCACCGCGAGTTTGACAAGAGCCCGGGTGTCTGACAAGTGCGTGCGCGGACACCCGCCCTGCCGGCACCGCCGGGGACGGACTCGAAGCCCCGCAAGAGGGAGCGGCCCGCCGGAAGCGGGCACTATGGCGTCGCCGGCTCCCTGCCGCTCGCGGCGAACCTATTTCTTCTTGCGGGCGCTGACGCGCTTGCCGGCGCGGAACGAGATACCCGACCGCATCGCCTTCTGCTGGATGGCCGCCGCGGTACGGCCAAACTTGCGGGCAACCTCGGCTGTCGAGGTTCCCGAGCGCGCCATCTGTTTGAGGTCGCGCAGCTCGCGTGCGCTCCAGGAAGAACCGTCGTTCGCAGGACGTCTGGCCATCGTCGTGTCTCCAACCGGCCCGCGCGGGGCCCCACGATGGGCGATCATACGCGCCGCCGCCGCGGCCCGCTCCACCCAACATGACCTATTGACATGTTAGGAGCGGAAGGGTTCGCACATTTCGTTACAGGTTGGCTAGAGGCCGGCGCGCGCGCTGAACGCAGCGCGCAACTGCTGCAGATCCGCCGTCTCCACGTCGCCAACCGCCCAGAACTGCAGGCCATCCTGGCGCCATCCGAGCAAACTGTAGCCTCGGCGCCGCAAGTCGCCGCCGGCGGATTCACCCGTCGAGGCCGGCCAGACGAACAGATTGATGATGTGTTGGCGACGTCGATACACAACGGCGGCTACCGTGCGGCCCTGGAGGTAGTCGAGACGGCCGCCGACCAGGGGGAAGCCCTGGTCGGCGAGCTCTATCACGGGCGGCGCGAACCCCACCTTCCCGTTGAACCATGGCTTGACCACATGACGGTCCGACGTCGCAACATCGGTCAAGTGCTCCGCGAGCAGGGACCTGACGTGACTGGCCACCAGCTCGTCGCCGAGCACTCCCGATGGGGCCCGCAGCAACGGCGCGACGAGCAAGGCCAGCACCGCGCCCATCACGGCTCCGAGGCTCCAGGGAAACAGCGTTGCCAGCGACCAGCGCAACCGCGTGCCCCCGTCAGGCCTTGGATGCCGCCCCGCCGCGAACCGCCGTGCATCCGTTGCCCTCAGCGCAGGCGTGGCCTCGCCAATAGCAGTCTCTTCGACGGGATGCCGGACCTCGTCCTGGCCGGCGAGGCCGGCCTCACCCGGATTGCGCGCCTCCTGGTCCAGGGCCGCCGCGATCCGGGCGCGCAGCTCGGGCGAAGCGGCGAATTTCACCTGCGGCGTCCGCAAACGCTCACGCAGCGCCACCAGTCGCTCGTAGTGCGCCCCACAGCCCGGACAAGCACGGATATGAGCCTCGCAAGCGAGCGTGTTTGCCGCGTCGAGCTCGCCATCCAACAACCCCTGCATCAGCAGATCCTTGTCGCTGCACGCAGTCATGGCACACGCTCCAACTCTCGAGTGAGCAGCCGGCGGCCGCGCGCCAGGCGTGACATCACGGTGCCGATCGCCACTCCGGTCACGGCCGCAATCTCCTTGTAGGACAGGTCTTCGAGCTCACGCAGCACCACAGTCTCGCGAAACGGCTCCGGCAACCGCTCGATCAGGCGGCGGATCGCATGGATCTCGTCCGTGCGCGCTGCCAGGCTCTCCGGCGTGGACTCCTCGCAGTCCGGCAGCTCGGCCAGCTCGGCGGTCGACTCCGCCGCATAGCCGCGATGTGCCCCGGACCAGCTGAAACAGCAGTTGCGCACGATGGCGAGCAGCCATGCCTTGGCATCGCCTCCCCTGTAGCCGGCAAACGAACGGAATGCGCGCAGGAATGCCTCCTGCACCACATCGTCCGCAGCCGTGCGATCACGCAACAGGAAGCGTGCAAGGTTGTACGCCGCATCGAGATGCGGCAGCAGCAACTCCTCGAAACCTCGTCCCAACTTACAACCATCCGCCCCGGACAGGAGCTAACGAGTACGGCCCATACCGCGCGCCCTCAGCCGACGACCACGGTCCCGGTCATGTGAGGATGCAGGGAGCAAAAGTATCCATATTTACCCGCCGCGGTGAAAGTGAACGTGAAGCTCTGACCGCTGTCGAGCACCTTCGATTTGAAAGAGCGATCGTCCGCCACGACGGTGTGCGGGATGTCGTCCTCGTTCACCCATGTCAGGGACGCGCCGACCGGCACGTCCATGGAAACAGGCTCGAAAGTGAAATTGCTGATCTTGATGGTGCGGCCGGCATCCGCTGCCGCGGCAGCCGGCTTCTCGGCCGTGCCGGCGACGGCGGCGGCCGTCGCAGCTGCAGCGGCCACGCCGGCCGATTCGAGTGTCGAGTCCACTATCGCCAACGGCGCGTTGCGATGAAGCAGCGTCGCAGTTCGTACACCCAGCACCTTGTGCAACTCCTCCGCGGGAACTTTCATGGGCCCCGGCGAGGGTGCGGTTCCCGGAGCGGGCTGCGGGAACGCTGTGGAACGCGCCGTGTGGAACGCGATGTGGCCTTCGACTTTCTGCATCACCTGATGAATGTGTCCATTCAACACCGTGACCGACCCGAAGCGCCGCAACAGCGCCAAGGCGCGTACCCCATCGTCCGTACCCCAGCCCCATTCGGCATACAGGACCCACAAGGGAATATGAGTGAACACGACGACCGGAGTGCTCGCCGACCGGCCGCGCAGATCCTTCTCGAGCCAGGCGATCTGCTCCTCGCCGAGGCTCCCCATCCCGCCCGCCTTGAGATTCGTCACGTTGACCAGGCCCACGAAGTGAATCCCATGCTGGTCGAAGCTGTGCCAGCCCGCGCCGAGCGTTCCCTGGCCATAACGGTCGAGGTACGCCTTGCCGTTCCCCTCATCGAGCATGTCGTGCTCGCCGGGAACGTGGAACACGGGCAGGCCGGCCTCGCGGATGATCTGATCGGCGTCGTCGAACTCCTGATCCCTGGAGAGGTGGCTGATGTCCCCCGTGTGCAGAATGAAGGCGGGTCGGTTGGGCAGGGCCTTGATCTTCGCGACCGCCTCGCGATAGGTCGCCCGGGCGTCGGGATTCGGGGCTTTGTCGAATCCCACGTGACTGTCGCTGATCTGCACGAATGTGAAGCCGCCTGCGGCACTCGTGGCCATGGCGTCCAGGCCGAGCGACACCGGCACGCCCGCCCGCACGCCCCAGACGATCCCGGTTCCCGCCCACGCCATGCATTGCAGCAACCCGCGGCGACTGAGGGGGGTGCCATCCTGCTTGCTCATGCTCGACCTCCCGAATGTGAGTGACGAGAGGCAAGACCCCAGGGACCGGAGGTTTATTCCCTCGGGGTGCTCCCCGCCCGCAGCGGCGCTGCCCCGGCTCGTCGGTAGGCGGCCTCGACCGCGTTCGACAAGAGCATGACGATCGTCATGGGCCCGATGCCCCCGGGAACGGGCGTGATCCAGCCGGCTCGCTCGGCAGCGCGAGCATATGCGACATCCCCCACGAGCTTGCCGGTCGCGGTGCGATTGATGCCTACATCGAACACGGCCGAGCCTGGACGGATCCACTCTCCCGGGACGAAGCCGATCTTCCCCACGGCACACACCAGAATCTCGGCTCTTTCCACCTCCGCCCTCAGATCGCGAGTGGCGGTGTGACACACCGTGACCGTCGCACCGGCGAGCAGCAGCTCGAGGGCCATGGGACGTCCCACGATGTTGGAACGTCCCAGGACGGTTGCCCTGGCGCCCCGCAGCGTGATGCCGTATTCGGTCGCCAGCCGGATGACGCCGTGCGGCGTGCACGGCCGCAGAGCCGGCCGCTGCTGGGCGAGCAAGCCCATATTCACGGGGTGGAAGCCATCGACATCCTTCGCGGGATCGATCGCGTCCATCACACTGTTGGAATCGATGGCCTTCGGCAGGGGAAACTGCACCAGGATGCCGTCCACCGCGGGATCGCCGTTCAGTGTGGAGATCAGATCCAGGAGTTGCGTCTGCGGCGTCGTCGCCGGCAGATCGTGGGCGAACGACTCGATCCCCGCTTCGGTCGAGGCCTTTCTCTTGTTGCGAACGTAGACACTCGAAGCGGGGTCCTCGCCGACCTGCACCACGGCAAGTCCCGGACGCCGTCCGTGCTGCGCGGCAAACTCAGCCGCCCGGGTTGCAACACCCGCACGAACCCTGGCCGCGACCGCCGTGCCATCCAGCACGACGGCGCCGCGGCCTGAAGTGCTCGCCTCGCCGGCGGTCGACATCAGTACCGGTACTGATCGGGCTTGTAAGGACCCGCCTTCTCGACACCGATGTAACGCGCCTGCGTATCCGTCAGCTCGGTCAGCTGGGCATCGAGCTTCTTCAGCTGCAGCCGCGCGACCTTCTCGTCGAGATGCTTGGGCAGCACGTACACGCCGACCGGATAGCGGCTCGTGTGGGTGAACAACTCGATCTGAGCGAGGGTCTGGTTCGCGAAGCTCGAGCTCATCACGTAGCTCGGATGGCCGGTGCCGCACCCGAGGTTCACGAGACGGCCTTCCGCCAGCAGGATGATGCGCCGGCCGTCGGGCAGGATGATGTGATCGACCTGCGGCTTGATGTTCTCCCACTCGTAGCGCTTGAGGCTCGCGACGTCGATCTCGTTGTCGAAGTGGCCGATGTTGCAGACGATCGCGTTGTTGCGCATCCGCGCGAGATGGTCGTGGGTGATCACATGGAAATTGCCCGTCGCCGTCACGAAGATGTCGGCCTTGTCGGCGGCATGGTCCATCGTGACCACGCGATAGCCTTCCATCGCGGCCTGCAGCGCGCAGATTGGGTCGATCTCGGTGACCCACACCTGCGCGGACAGCGCGCGCAGCGCCTGCGCGCATCCCTTGCCCACATCGCCGTACCCCGCGACGACCGCGATCTTACCGGCCACCATGACATCGGTTGCCCGCTTGATTCCATCAATGAGGGACTCGCGGCAGCCGTAGAGATTGTCGAACTTGCTCTTCGTCACGGAGTCGTTGACGTTGATCGCGGGGAAGGCGAGCGCGCCTTCCTTCGCCATCTGATACAGGCGCTTCACGCCCGTCGTGGTCTCCTCCGTCACACCCTTGATGTGCTTCAGGCGCGTCGAGTACCACTTCGGATCGGTCTTCAGCTTCGACTTGATGGCGGCGAACAGCGCCTGCTCTTCCTCGCTCGAGGGCTTGGCGATCAGGGCCTGGTCGCTCTCGGCGCGGGCGCCGAGATGCAGCAGCAAGGTCGCATCCCCACCGTCATCGAGGATCAGGTTCGCGTCACTGCCATCCGGCCATTCGAAGATGCGGTGCGTGTAGTCCCAGTAGTCGGCGAGCGACTCGCCTTTCCAGGCGAACACGGGCGTGCCCCGGGCGGCAATGGCGGCGGCCGCGTGATCCTGAGTCGAGAAGATGTTGCACGAGGCCCAGCGCACCTGCGCGCCCAAGGCCTGCAGTGTCTCGATCAATACCGCGGTCTGAATGGTCATGTGCAGCGAGCCCGCGATGCGCGCGCCCTTCAGAGGCTGCACCGGCGCGAACTCCTCGCGGATGGCCATCAGGCCCGGCATCTCCGTCTCGGCGATCGCGATCTCCTTGCGACCCCAGTCGGCGAGCGAGAGATCGGCGACCTTGCTATCGCCTGCGGCGGGTGTCGACTTCAGATGGGCGTTCATGTGTCACGTTCTCCAATGAGATGAGCGCCGTGTGGATGAACGCGCATCCTCCGAGCCTGGCAGGCACGGGGCCTGGGGGGCCCTCATGCCTGTCGCAGCGCTCCTCGGCAGGACGCAGCGTGCCGCGGCAACGCGCGGCCGATTCGTTCAGGCCGCGCGCGCGGCTCCCTTGGCGTCATCCGCCAGCTCGTCGGCCTTGTCGGTACGCTCCCAGGAGAACTCCGGCTCTGTGCGGCCGAAGTGTCCGTAGGCAGCGGTCTTCTGGTAGATGGGCCGGACGAGATCGAGCATCTCGCGCAGCCCGTAAGGAGTCAGATCGAAGTTCTTGCGGACGAGTTGCGTCAGGCGCTCGCGCGACAAGCGGCTGGTTCCGAAAGTCTCGATCATGATCGAGGTCGGCTCAGCCACCCCGATCGCGTAGGACACCTGGACTTCGCAGCGCTCGGCGAGTCCCGCGGCGACGATGTTCTTTGCCACGTAACGAGCGGCGTAAGCGGCGGAGCGATCCACCTTCGACGGATCTTTGCCCGAGAACGCGCCACCACCGTGGCGCGCGTAGCCGCCATAGGTGTCCACGATGATCTTGCGACCGGTGAGGCCGCAGTCTCCGACCGGGCCGCCGATGACGAAGCGACCCGTCGGGTTGATATGGTACTTCGTCCGCTTGTCGAGCCACTTGGCGGGCAGAACGGGCTTGAGGATCTCCTCCATCACGGCTTCCCGCAGCACCTTCGTCGAAACGTCCGGGCTGTGCTGCGTCGACAGCACCACCGCCTCGAGGCCCACCGGCCGCTCGTCTTCGTAACGAAGCGTCACCTGGCTCTTGGCATCGGGCCGCAACCAGGGCAGCTTGCCCTTCTTGCGGACATCCGCCTGCTTTTTCACGAGCCGATGCGCCAGTGTGATCGGCGCCGGCATCAGCACATCCGTCTCATTCGTCGCATAGCCGAACATCAGACCCTGATCGCCCGCTCCCTGCTTGCGCTCGTCCTTGCGATCGACGCCCTGTGCAATGTCGGGCGACTGCTTGCCGATGATGTTCACGACCCCGCAGCTCGCACCATCGAAGCCCATTTCCGAAGAGTTGTATCCAATGTCGAGCACCGTCTTGCGCACCAGCGCCTCGACGTCCACCCAGGCCTTCGTCGTGACCTCGCCTGCAACGACCACGACACCCGTCTTGATGAGCGTTTCGCACGCCACCCGGCCACGCTCGTCGTCCTTGAGAATGGCATCGAGGACGGCGTCGGAGATCTGGTCGGCCACCTTGTCCGGGTGACCCTCCGAGACCGACTCGGATGTAAACAGATAATTGTTGGCCATTAGCGTGATCCTGCGCGAAACGTGGGAGTCGATGGGAAGCTGCGCGCCAGCTTTTCCTGGAACTGCGCCGCTGTGAAGCGATGATTCTGGGTACCGCGGGATTCTATCTTGATCGCGCCCAGGAGGGAGGCAATCCGACCGGTGGTGGGCCAATCGAGCCCGTGCAGCAAGCCATGCAGCAAGCCCGCCCGGTAGGCATCTCCGCAGCCGGTCGGGTCGACCACGGCCTCGGGCCGGGCACTGGGGATCCCGATCTCGCCCTCGCGCGTGTGGATGATCGATCCTTCCGCGCCGCGCGTCACGATCAGCGCCTGAACGTGCTCCAGGACGTTCGCGGCCGTCCAGCCAGTCTTCTGCTGGACGAGCTGCCATTCGTAGTCGTTCACCGCGACCCAGTCGGCGAGCTCCACGAAGCGCTTGAGCTCCTCGCCACTGAACATCGGCAAGCCCTGTCCGGGGTCGAAGATGAAAGGAACCCGCGCGGCCGCGAACTGCCGCGCGTGCTGGAGCATCCCATCGCGCCCGTCCGGGGCGACGATACCGATCGAGACGTCCCGAGCGTCGCTCACCTCATTGACATGCGCGTGCTGCATGGCGCCGGGGTGAAATGCCCAGATCTGGTTGTCATCCAGGTCGGTGGTCACGAAGCCCTGAGCGGTGTGCTCGGACTCGATCACCCGCACGTAGTCCGTGGGGATGTCGTTGTCGCTCATCCAATCCCGGTACGGACCGAAATCCCGGCCGACGGTCGCCATCGGATAGGCGGCATCCCCCATGAGGCGCAGGTTGTAGGCAATGTTACCGGCGCAACCGCCAAACTCGCGGCGCATCTGCGGCACCAGGAACGACACATTCAGCATGTGGATCCTGTCGGGCAGGATGTGATTGCTGAAGCGATCCTGGAACACCATGATGGTGTCAAAGGCAAGCGAGCCGCAGATCAGGGCACGGCCGCCGCCGTGATTATGCAAAGGCTTCATCGCAGGGTCTTTTGAAGAGTGGCGCCAGGCCGCGAGCGCGTAACTATCGCATCCGAGGGCACGGAGAGTCGAGATGCCCCGTATCGATCTGGGATGCTGCCAGCATTCCGACGCCCCGTCGCGCAGGATCGGTCAGCCCCGCCCCCTGACGCTCGCGATAGTGACGCATCAGTTCGGCGCGCATACGTGGCTCCCAATAGCGCTGCAGATGCCCCATGACGTCGCGCGCTGCCTGCTCCGGATCGGGCTCGGCCGCGAAGAACGCGCCGATCTCATTCGCCATCTTGACGAGGAGCTCGATGTTCATGTCAGCCTGTACGGATGCGCATAGACCACGTGCTGCTCGCGTCGGGCGAAAGCGACGAGCGTGAGGCCCGTCCGCGCCGCCAGTTGAATCGCAAGCGCCGTGGGTGCGGACAGCGCCGCCAGAAACGCGATACCAACGGTCGCACACTTCTGGACCATCTCGAAACTCGCGCGGCTCGTGATCAGCATGTAGCCGGAGCTCAGATCCCGGCGGGCCCGAACGAGCGCGCCGATGGCCTTGTCCAGGGCGTTGTGTCGACCGACGTCCTCGCGGACGAGTTGGATGCCGCGACCCGGAATCACCCAGGCCGCAGCATGGACACTTCCCGTTTGAGCGTTGAGCGGCTGTCGGGAGCTCAACTCCTCGATCGCAGCGTGCAGATCGGCAACGGGGACCCTGGCTCCGGGACCGACGGGCACGCAATCGCGCGCGGCCATCTCTGCGCTCTCTACGCCACACAGACCGCAGCCCGTGCGTCCAGTGAGATTGCGCCGTCGCTTGAGCAGCTCGGAGAAGCGCTCCCACGCGATCGTGACACGAACGTTCGCCCCCGCCTGGGTATACGCGGCTTCCACGGAGCGGATCTCGTCCGCGTGTGCGACCAGGCCTTCACTCAAGGTGAAGCCCACCGCATAGTCCTCGAGATCGGCGGGCGTCGCCAGCATGACCACGTGCGGCACCCCATGGTACACAAAGGCAACCAGCGCTTCCTCGGCCACCTGATCCGTCATGGATATCGATTGCCCGCAGCTCCAGCGCTCGACCGGAACTTCAACGCTGCTCCGCTTCTGCGTTGCGGCCGCCTGCTCCTTTTCGGTCGCGGGCATTGAACCTTCCGGAAGCACGTCGCGCGTCACGCTGGCGTCGCATCCCGCGGGCGCTTACGCATCGGCCGCAGCGCACGCTCCTCCGCCGCTCGCCTTTGCCACGCATCACGCTGGTTCACGAGGACAACTTCGACCGCGGTGACCTTGTACTCCGGGCAGTTCGTCGCCCAATCGGAATTCTCGGTCGTCACGACGTTCGCGTTCGTCTCCGGGAAATGGAAGGTCGTGTACACGACCCCGGGGGCGATCTTTTCGGTCACCTGCGCACGCAGCACTGTTTCACCCGCGCGGCTCGTCAGGCCAACCCAGTCGCCGTCTTCGATACCTCTGACATCGGCGTCGTGAGGATGTATCTCCAGCACGTCCTCGGCATGCCACACGACATTTTGAGTGCGGCGCGTCTGCGCGCCGACGTTGTACTGAGTCAGCACGCGTCCCGTCGTGAGGATCAGGGGGAAGCGGCTGGTGGTGCGCTCGCTGGTTGGCACATACTCCGTCGGGTAGAACTTGCCCTTCCCGCGAACAAACTGATGCACGTGCATCGTCGTCGTCCCTTCCGGAGCGGTATCGTTGCAGGGCCACTGAATGCTTCCGAGGCGATCCAGCTTCTCGTAGGTCACGCCGGCGAACGTCGGCGTCAGCCGCGCGATCTCGTCCATGATCTGTGCGGGATGGCCATAGCTCATCGGATATCCCAGGGCATTCGACAGCAGCTGCGTCACCTCCCAGTCCGCGTAGCCCGCCCGGGGCTCCATGATCTTGCGGACCCGCGAGATTCGCCGCTCGGCGTTGGTGAAGGTGCCATCCTTCTCGAGGAAGGACGAGCCCGGCAGGAACACGTGTGCGAATCTCGCCGTCTCATTGAGAAACAGATCCTGGACGATCACGCACTCGAGCGCCTCCATCGCGCGACTCACGTGATGGGTGTTCGGGTCGGACTGCACGAAGTCCTCTCCTTGCACGTACATGCCGCGGAAGCTGCCATCGAGAGCGGCCTCGAACATGTTGGGAATGCGCAGGCCCGGCTCGTCGAGCAGGCTCACCCCCCAGGCCGACTCGAAGAGCCCGCGCGCGGCCGGATCGGACACGTGCCGGTAGCCGCTCAGCTCGTGCGGGAATGATCCCATGTCGCAGGACCCCTGCACGTTGTTCTGTCCCCGCAGGGGATTCACGCCGACGCCTTCGCGCCCGAGATGACCGGTGGCCATCGCGAGATTCGCGATGGCCATGACTGCGGTCGTGCCCTGGCTGTGCTCGGTCACCCCCAGACCGTAGTAGATCGCGCTGTTTCCGCCGGTTGCGTACAGCCGCGCGGCGCGCCGTACGAGATCCGCCGGGACGCCCGTGATCGCCTCCGTTGCTTGCGGAGAATTGCGCGGCTGCGCCACGAACCGCTTCCAGGTTTCATAGGCTGCCTGCTCACAGCGTTCAGCTACGTAAGCCTCCTGAGTCAACCCTTCGGTGACCACGACGTGAGCCAGAGCGTTCAATACGGCGACGTTGGTCCCTGGGGTGAGCTGCAGATGCGCATCTGCCTGCACGTGCGGTGTGCGCACCAGTGCCGTGACACGCGGATCGATGACGATCAATTTCGCTCCCTGCCGCAGGCGCTGCTTGAGCTTCGAAGCAAAGACGGGATGCCCGTCGGTCGGATTCGCGCCGATGATCATGATGACGTCCGCCTTCATCACGGACGTGAAAGCCTGAGTGCCGGCCGACTCTCCCAGGGTGTGCTTGAGTCCGTAGCCGGTTGGCGAGTGGCAGACCCGGGCGCACGTGTCGACGTTGTTGTTCCCGAAGGCCGCCCGGACGAGCTTCTGAACGAGAAAAGTCTCCTCGTTCGTGCATCGTGAGGAAGTGATTCCGCCGACCGAATCGCGGCCATAGCGCGCCTGAATCCGCCGGATCTCGCGGGCCGCGTGTCCGATCGCCTCCTCCCAGGAAACTGCACGCCAGTCGTCGGTGATTCGCGCGCGGATCAGTGGCGTGAGCACGCGATCCGCGTGCGTCGCATACCCGAATGCAAACCGTCCCTTGACGCACGCGTGCCCTTGGTTCGCATGACCGCTGCGGGCAGGCACCATCCTGACGACCTCGGTTTCGGGGCCCGCGCCGGTTACCTCAGCCGTGAAACTACACCCCACTCCGCAGTACGCGCAGGTTGTCGTGACGGCCCTCTCGGGCTGTCCCAGACCGATCACCGACTTCTCCGCCAGGGCCGCTGTCGGACACGCCTCCACGCACGCTCCGCAGGAGACACATTCGGAATCGAGAAACGGCTGGCCCTCGCTGGCCACGATCCGGGATGCGAAGCCGCGTCCTTCCACGGTAAGAGCGAACGTCCCCTGAACCTCATCGCAGGCTCGCACGCACCGCGAACACGCGATGCAGAGCTCCGGGTCAAAGGTGAAATACGGATTGCTCTCATCCTTCGCGAGCGGCCGGTGCCCCGCGCCCTGCAAGCCGTATGGGCTGGAAGTGACCTGCAGCGCCGCGGCGACGTCCTGCAGCTCGCAATGGCCGTTTGCCGGGCACGCCGCACAATCGAGCGGGTGATCGGAGACGTACAGATCCAACACTCCGCGCCGCAGTTGCGTCAGCTTCTCGGATTGCGTGCGAATCCTCATTCCGGCCGCGACGGCGGTCGTGCACGATGCCGGATAGCCGCGGCGACCCTCGATCTCGACGAGACACAGCCGGCACGAGCCAAACGCCTTCAGCGTATCCGTCGCGCACAGTTTGGGGACCTTTACGCCGGCGAGCGCCGCGGCACGCATCACGGACGTACCTTCGGGCACGCTGATCGTCACTCCGTCCACCTCGACGGCGATGAGATCGGAGGCCGATACCGCCGCCGGTGTGCCGAGGTCCTCGTGGTCAATCGCAAACATGGTCTGTCTCCTGAAGGTGAGCGCGCGGCAGCTGCCGCGACCGCCTCATTGCCGTGCTCCGATGCGGAAATCTTCGCGAAAATGCTTGAGCACGCTCTGCACGGGGAAAGGAGTCATCCCTCCGAGCCCGCACAGTGAGCCATATAGCATGGTTTCGCAAAGCTCCTCGAGCAGCCGCAGGTTACGCTCGCTCTCCACACCGCTCAGGATGCGATCGATGACCTCCACGCCGCGGGTCGAGCCTATGCGGCAGGGCGTGCATTTCCCGCAGGACTCGAGCGCGCAGAATTCCATCGCATAGCGTGCCATCCGCGCCATGTCGACCGTGTCATCGAATACAACCAGGCCGCCGTGGCCGAGCAACGCACCGATTCCCGACAGCGCCTCGTAGTCGATCCGGGTGTCGAACTGGGCCGGCGGCACGTAAGCCCCGAGCGGGCCGCCGATCTGCACCGCCCGGATCGGCCTTCCGGAGGCCGTACCGCCCCCGTAATCGTGCAGCAGCTCGCGCAGACTGACGCCGAAGGCGCATTCGATGAGTCCGCCCCGCTTCACATTCCCCGCCAGCTGCAGAGGCAGCGTGCCGCGCGACTGACCGACTCCGAATTCCCGGTAGAAAGTGGCACCGTGCCGCAGGATGGCCGGAACGGTTGCGAGAGTGATCACATTGTTGACGATCGTCGGCCGCCCGAACAGCCCCTTGATCGCCGGCAGCGGCGGCCGCACCCGGACCTCGCCGCGCTTGCCCTCGAGACTCTCCAACATCGAGGTTTCTTCGCCGCAGATGTACGCTCCGGCTCCGAGTCGAACCTCCAGATCGAACCGGCGGCCGCTGCCGAGGATGTCGGCACCCAGATAACGGGCGCGGTAGCAAGCCTCGATCGCCGCCTTCAGGGCGCGGTGCGCGTGCGGATACTCGACTCGCAGATAGATGTAGCCCTGCGAGGCGCCCGCGGCGATCCCGGCGATCGTCATGCCTTCGATGAGCGACAGCGGATCGCCTTCCATCAACATCCGATCGGAAAATGTGCCCGAATCGCCTTCGTCCGCGTTGCATGCGACATACTTCAGCCCGTCCGCCTGCTCGAGCACGGTCTTCCACTTGACGCCCGTGGGGAATGCCGCGCCGCCACGCCCGCGCAACCCTGAATCCACCACCGTTTGGACAATCGATTCCGGGCTCATCGAGAGGGCACGGCGCAGGCCCTCGAAGCCTCCATGCTCCCGATAGTCCTCGATGCTCAAAGGATCGATCACCCCGACGCGCGCGAACGTCAGACGCTGCTGACTGGCCAGCCACTCGATGGACTCCGTCCGCCCATGCCCGAGGGGATGAGCGCCGCCGTGCAGGAAGTCCCCGGTAAAGAGACTCGGTACGTCGGCGGCGCCGACGGGACCGTACGCAACGCGCCCTTGCGCCGTCGCCACCTCCACCATGGGCTCGAGCCAGTACATCCCTCGCGAGCCGTTGCGCACCAACTTCACATCCAACCGTCGGGAACGCGCTTCGCGCGCAATCGCATCAGCGACCTCTGCAGCGCCAAGCGACAGAGCTCCCGCATCGCCCGGCACATACACCGTGACGGTCATCGGGGCACTCCGCTGTCACCGGCGGCCTCAGGGGCGAGTCCACGTTCAACCAGCAGCGTATCCAACTTTTCAGGGGTGACTCGTCCGTACAGGAGGCCATCGATCATCGCCGCCGGGGAGCACGCGCAGTTGCCCAGACAGTAGACCGGCTCGAGGGAGAATCCCCTGTCGGGCGTCGTCTCGTGAAAACCGACTCCCAGCCGCCGTTGAGCGTGTGCAGCGAGCGCTTCGGCGCCCATCGCCTGACAGGCCTCTGCCCGGCACAGGCCCACGGTGTGCCTGCCCGGCGGCTGCGAGCGGAAGTGGTGATAGAAGGTCACGACGCCGTGAACTTCGGCCCGCGACAGATTCAAGCCCTCGGCGATCAGGGCCACCGCTCCCGCCGGGATACAACCCAGAGAATTCTGAACTGCGTGCAGCACCTCGAGGAGGGGCCCCGGCTGCCCTATGAATTGCGCCACGATATGACGCACTGTCTCGCGGTGCTCTGGAGAAATAGTTCCCATGGCTCGCTCACTCTCTAATTACCACGGATCAGGACCTCGCAAGGGACAAAAAGACGGCCAACCGCATGGGGCTTGCCGTGCTCGCGGCCATCGCGTCATGAACCGCGTGCTGGCATGATGCCGCGAATTCTACACGGGGAGCCGTCCTGGCTCGGCATCTCCGCTCAGGCCTCGAGAGGCGAAGTTGGTTCAAGCAAGATGTGGCCATCGCTCCCGCGTCGCCGGGAGCCTGATCTGGATCGTGCTCGCCGCTGCCGTCTGCGGCAAGAGCGCGCGCGCCGCTTCGGTCGGCGGCGACGTGACCCTGGCCAGCACCTATATCTTCCGAGGATTGTCGCTCAGCGACGACTGGCCCGCAGGCCAGCTCGATCTGCATGTCTCGACCGGCACGGGCACGTTCGTGGGTGCTTTTGCCTCGACGCTGCACAATCGGCACGGCGGCACGCCCCTGGAGCTCCAGGCCTACCTCGGTCAGCGTTTCAATCTGTCCCCCACCTGGAGCGTCACGTTCACGGGCGTCCACTACGCCTACTTGAATGATGGCCAGGCGCATTCCGATGACTATCAGGAGCTGTCCGCGGCGGTCTCGTACCTGGATCGTTTCACTCTGTCGGTCGGAGGCACCCCGAACATCGTGCGCTACTGGATGGGGTACCGGCTGGGCCGCTATGCCGCTTATGTCACGGACGCGACCGCGCAAGTTCCCCTCTGGGGCCCCGTGCTGGTCACTGCCGGCATCGGCTATTACTCCCTGAGCGGCCCGGCGGGCATGGGGTACCTCTATGGAAACAGCGGCTTAGCGTACGAGCGCGGCCGCTTTCGCGTGGATGCCGGGTATTTTTTCACGGACAGCCACGCAGAGCGGCTGTATCCCTACGGCCTCGCCCGCAACCGCTTCGCGGCCAGCCTGAGCTGGCATTTTTAGCGCAGAATTTTTAGCGCAGACTAGTGAACCCGGGTCGCTTCCGCGGGCACCTACCGCAGGAGGAAGCGTGGCTTGAGAGGTTCCCATCACAACGAGACGCGTGGCACGCCCGTGAGCGGCGATCCCGGCTATCGGACGGGCTCGTCGGCGGCGCGCGAGACGGAGCTCATCGCCAAGATCGCTGCCGGAGACCGGCGGGCGTTCGAGGAGCTTTACAACCTCTACCACCGGCGCCTCGCTCGATTCCTCACACGTTTGACGAGGCGCTACGATATAGCCGAAGAGGTCATCAACGACACCTTCTGGATCGTCTGGCGCAAGGCCGGCGATTTTCGCGGGGACTCCCAACCCTCCACCTGGATATTGGGAATCGCCTACCGAAAAGCGAGAAACGCGTTCCGAACGGCTGCGCGGACCGTCCCCGGCGAGAACCTGGACGCTTCGCTCGCGCCACTTACGAGCGACGACACGGCGCACGCCGCAGAGTTGCGCGACTGGCTGGTGCAGGCCCTGGGCCATTTGCCGGTGGAGCAACGCCTGGCCGTCGAGTTGTGCTACGAGCTTGGTCATTCATGCGAGGAGATTGCGACCATCATGGGCTGCCCCGTCAACACGGTGAAGACGCGCCTGTTTCACGCGCGCGCGAAGCTGCAGAAGCTGCTGCCCGCCTTGGGCGGAGGCGACGGACCAGCGCCGCTCGCCCACTCCACCGACCGCTCCCGAGGCCCGAAATGAGCATCGCCGAGCGAGACACGACCCACGAGGAGACCTGGCAGATGCTGCCCTGGGTCGCCAATGGTCGCATTTCGAGCGCCGAGCGCGAACGGTTGGAAGCTCATGTGCGTGAATGCCCCGTGTGCACGATGGAGCTCGCTTTGCAGCGGCGCCTGTGCGAGGCGCTCGCGGAACCGGATCGTGTGACCTACGCGCCTGGGCCCTCTTTCCGTAAGTTGCTAGAGAAAATCGACGCCGACGGGGACTCGCACACCGATACGGCAGTTGCTCAGGATGAGTCGCAGATGCCTGCCAACAGCGCGCTGGCCGGGAGCCGCCTCGCCGGAAGCCGCCTCGCCGGGAGCCGTCCGGGTCTGTGGCGCCCGCCGGGGCTGGCTTGGGCTGCGAGCTTCCTGTTGGTGCTGACTGTCGGAGTGCTGTCGACCGCGTATCGCTGGTCGGAGCCGCTATACCGCACTCATACGGACGCCAGCGCCGCGACACCGGCCGTGTTGCACGTTGCGTTCGACAGATCGATCACGCTTGGCGCGATTGAAGAGATGTTAGGAGCGAACGGCGCGCGCGTCGTCGAGGGCCCGGGTAACACGGGGATCTTCGGCGTGACATCCGCGGGCATCGTGGCTGGCCAGACTTCGGCCGCGGATGCGAAGCGCCAGATCCGGCTGCTCTCGACCCGTCTGCGCGGCGATTCCCGCGTGCGCTGGGTAGAGCCGGTCGCAGACGATGCCGCACCGGAGCCAGCGCACGCCGACAAGGGGCCGTGATGCATGCGCGGCTTGATCGGGCCCTCGCTCTGGTGCTGCTCGTGGTGCTCCACGGCGCCGCATGGGCACAGGCCCCTTCACCGCCATTGCCGGCGCAGGACCCGCTCGTCGTCGTCACGTTCGCCAACCAGCCTCATCTCTCCACGCCGCCCGCGGGCACCACGGGCCGCCGCTATGCCGGTGACCTCTACGGCGTGAGCCAGACGGCCCACTCCGAATCGCATCGCGTCGCGGCAGACTACGGGCTCACCGAAGTCGCGAGCTGGCCGATCAAGGCGCTCGCCGCTCACTGTGTCGTCTATCGCGTGCGGGGCGAACGCTCGCTCACGGATGTATTGGCAGCTCTGCGGAAGGATCCGAGGGTCACGCTCGCACAGCCGCTACAGCACTTTCACACGCTCGGTGCCTCCTCCGCTCTGCGTCCCAACATCGACCAGACGGCGGGCACCCCGGCGCAACGGGACAGCCCGCGTGAGCAGCCTGTCGCAACGGCCCAGACGCCGGACGGCAAAGCGCAAGCCCATGTGCCAGCGTACAACGATCCGCTCTACGACCTGCAGACGAATCTGCAGGCACTCGACATCGAGGCCGCGCACTCGCGCTCCCAGGGGGCAGGGGTGCGTGTCGGTCTGATCGACACCGGCGTTGACGCCCGACACCCCGATCTTCGCGGCCGCGTCATCGCGACGCACTCCTTCATTCCGAGCGGCACACGCACCATCCAGGCCTATCGCCACGGCACGGCCATGGCCGGACTGATCGCGGCGGTCGCAAACAATGGGATCGGCATCGTCGGCATTGCGCCGCTGGCCCGGATCGAGGTGTTCGAGGCGTGTTGGCAATTGTCATTGGATAGCGACGCGGCCGAATGCAACACGTTCACGCTCGCCAGGGCACTCGCGGCGGCTCTCGATTCCGGGGTTCCCATCGTCAACATCAGTATCGGCGGACCCTCCGATCCGCTGCTGTCAGCCCTGATCGCCGCGGGATTGAAGCGTGGGATCATCTTCGTCGGCTCCACCGGCGACAGCGGCGACAGGTTTCCGACCGCGACCGCGGGAGTGATCGCAGTGAGTGGGGCCGAGCATGTTGCCCCGGGGGCAGTGTTCGCCGTTCCGGCGAGCCACGTGTTGACTCTGCATCCGGACGGTCAGTATGAGTTCGAATCGGGAACGTCGGTGGCCGCGGCTCAGGCGACGGGAATCATCGCTCTGCTGCTCGGCGTGGACTCCCATCTCTCAGCCGATCGTGTCGTGTCACTGCTGCGCTCCGGCAGCTCTGAGCGGGCAGCGGCCGATGCAACGAGGGTGGCGGTGATCAGCGCGGGCTCGATCGCGACGGCGCTCGATTTCGGTCCCCAACGGATGGCGGCGAGAGCATCCCGATAGCGCTCCGAGGTCCCCAAGCGCGCTGGAGGTGAATGTTTGCCCCGGGACGAAGTCCGTTGCCGATTAACAAATGGTGCCGGGCCGAGCACGAAGCTCGACCCGACACCCCCTCGATCCAGGAACGGCAGGAGCCGGACTTTATAGGAGCTGCGGCGTTTGTGGTAGCAGAATTCGCGCCGCAGCATGAGCGAGGCCACAGTCGTTGCGCGGTCGCAACGACTGCACCGCCCGGAGGGGGCGGGCGTACCCAATGTCGGCCTGTGTTCGCTATTTCGAGAGAGCGGCCCGGCAGATCCGGTCGCACAGCTCCGGGAAGCGGATTCCCGCCGCGCGCGCCGCCTGTGGCAGGAGGCTCGCCGCCGTCATGCCGGGGAGAGAGTTCGCCTCCAGGCACCAGAGCCTGCCCTGCGCATCCATCCGAAAGTCGATGCGGCTGTAGGCGCCGAGCTTGAGAGCCGCGTGAGCGCGCAGAGCCAGATCCTGAGCGGTCCTGGCGGCCTCCGAGGGCAGGTCCGCGGGAAACACCTCGCGCGCGCCCCCGGCCTGATACTTCGCCTGATAATCGAATATCTCGCCGCGGGTGATGATCTCGCCGACCGGCAAAGCCTCGCGGCCGAGCACGCCTACCGTCAGCTCGCGGCCGGGCACGAACCGCTCGATCATGACCTCATCATCGAAGCGCCGGGCGAGCTCGAGCGCGGCTGCCAGGTCCTCCTGCCGCCGCACGATGGACAGGCCGACCGTGGAACCCTGCTTGTTCGGCTTGACGACGACCGGCCACCCCAATGCGCGGCCAACGTCAGCCGCCGCCACGGGCGCCATGAGCCAGTCCGCGGTGGGCACACCGGCTGCGCGGAACAGCCTCTTCGACAGGTCCTTGTCCATCGCCGTGGCGCTGGCGATGTGATTGCTGCCCGTGTATGGCAAGCCCGCCAAGTCGAGGACTGCCTGTACGCGTCCATCCTCGCCCGCGCCGCCATGCAGCGCGAGAAACACCAGGTCGACATTCCCGATTTGCGCTGCGCTCCCGGCGAGCGCACGCGCCGATTCGCGCATGCCGGACAGCACCGACCTCGTGGGCGGCTCTGGAGCCACGCCGCTCGTCAACAAGCGTTGCTCGTCGGCAGGCGGCAAGCGGCCCGTCGCCGTATCGATCGCCACCACCTCGTGACCGAGACCGCGCAGTGCCGGAATCACCTGTGACGCGCTCGCGATCGAGACGTCCCGCTCCTCGCTGCTCCCGCCGAATAGAACCGCGATTTTCATGATGCGATTGTCCCGGTCCGCGCCGCCCGCGTGCGTGCCATGAATCGCAAATCGCGAACGATTACCGCACGGGCGGCAATACCGCTAAGCTCACCGCCCGTGAGAGATGACGACGCACAAAGCCATCTGTTCCGCGGCGGCGATCCGGACTTCATGACATCGCTCGCGCGCGGGCTGCACGTCATCCGGGCCTTCGCCGGAATGGATCGTCGGCTCACGATCGCGGATGTGAGCCGCGCAACCGGACTGACCCGCGCCGTCGTTCGCCGGTGCCTGTATACCCTGCGCGAGCTCGGCTATGCGGCGACGGACGGACGCGCGTACTTCCTGCAGCCCAAAATCCTGAATCTCGGCTATGCGTATCTGTCCACGGCGCCCATCCCGATCGCCGCACAGCCGATCCTCGAGGAGGTGAGCGAGGCCTTGGGGGAGGTCTCGTCCGTGGCTGTCCTCGATGACGGCGCGGTGGTCTTCATCGCGCGGGCCGCCACGAAGCACATCATGTCGGCGAGCCTGAGTGTTGGCAGCCGCCTCCCCGTGTATTGCACGGCCCTCGGACGCGTCCTGCTGGCCAATCTCCCCGAGGACTCGCGCAAACTCGAGCTCTCCAAGATAGGGCTCACGCCGCACACCCAGCACACCGTCACCTCGCGTGCCCGATTGGAGGAGATTCTATCCGCGGTGCGGGGCGATGACTTTGCGATCAATGATCAAGAGCTCGAGATCGGGCTGCGCTCCATCGCCGTGCCGATACGCAACATCGTTGGAACCGTCGTGGCCGCAATGAGTGTCAGCGCCCAGGCATCGCGCATCTCCCGGCGCGACCTGTTGGACCGCTGCCTGCCGGTACTGCGCGATGCCTCTCAGCGCCTCAGCAACCAGCTCCCTCCGCCGAAATAGCGCACGAGTCGCCTGCGACTTTTGCCGCCCGGGCCGCGGCGAGTAGTGCCATCATAGGTACATGTTCGAGCGGTCTCGCACATCCACCGTCCCACCGCCGGCTCGGATCGACATCCGCGACGCCGTCGAGAGCGATCTGCCGGGACTGCTGGAGATCTACAACGAGGTCATCGCCACTTCGACCGCGATCTACAGCGACGAGCCCGTCACGCTCGCCGATCGTCGCGACTGGTGGCGTCACCGGGTCACAGCCGCTTACCCGGTGCTCGTCGCGACCGATGCCAGCGGCGTGGTTGGATTCTCGACCTTTGGAGACTTCCGGGCGTGGGCGGGCTACCGCTTCACGGTCGAGCACAGCGTGCACGTGCGTGCCGACCGTCGCGGCCGAAGCATCGGCCATCGTCTCGTGGAGGAGCTCTTTCCACGCGCGCAAGCCCTCGGCAAGCACGTGATGATCGCCGGCGTCGATGCCGCCAACACGGGGTCGATTCGCTTTCATGAGCGGCTGGGCTTCGAGCAAGCCGGCCGCCTGAGCGAAGTCGGCTTCAAGTTCGGCCGCTGGCTGGATCTGGTGTTCCTGCAGCGGCGGATCGGCCGGCAAGCGTTCCCGGAAGACCGCTAAAATCCCGGACATGTTCGCCAGCATGCCACCCGCCACGCGGGTCCTCATCTTCGTGAACGCCATGGTGTATCTGCTGCAGCAGATGGCGCCCCGCGCGATCGATACCTTGTTTGCCCTGTGGCCGCTGGGACCCTTGTTCCAGCCGTGGCAGCTCATCACTTATGCGTTCCTGCACGCCAGCTTCGCCCACATCTTCTTCAACATGTTCGCCCTCTTCATGTTCGGAGGCGCGCTCGAGCGTTTCTGGGGTAGCGGCCGCTTTCTGGTGTTCTATCTGGTCAGCGTGCTCGGCGCTGCCGCGACTCAACTCGCGGTGCAGGTGCTGGCACGGACCGGCGAGCCGGTGATCGGGGCCTCGGGGGGCGTGTTCGGCTTGCTGCTGGCTTTCGCGTGGTATTTCCCGCGGCAGCGGATCATCCTGCTCTTCCCGCCAATCCCGATGCCCGCGTGGCTGTTCGTGACCCTCTACGGCGGCATCGAGCTGATCCTGGGGGTAACGGGGTCGCAGACGGGCGTGGCCCACTTTGCGCATCTCGGCGGAATGCTGGGCGGCGCCATCATGATCCTGCTGTGGCGGCGCGGGGGCAGGGCACATTGAGCATGGGCAAAAGCCGCGACTTTTGCCGCCCTACGCCGCAGTGTTGACCATCCGTACGGGGCCCCGCCGCGTGCCGCACGCATCGCACAGCAGCCGGGTACCGAACCGGCTCCTGCCGAAGACACGGCCGTCGGGCAGTGACGCCCAGTTGCCGCCGCTCTCCCCCTTCAGATCCGCGAGCCGGACGTGCAGCGCGCAACGCGGGTTGGCGCAGAATGGCGCGCCGCGCTCGAGCTCGTTGTCAACGACCAGAGTGTCCTCGGGGATTCGAGGCGGATGCGGCAGATCAGCGGTATCGAAGTTGGGTGATTGCATGTCGCGCCCTTCGAGCCACCGGCAAGTGACGCGAGCAGACTGCCGCTTGGCCTTGACGAAGCCATGACGACGCGGTTGCGTTTCAATGAACGTCGAGCGCGGCCGAGCCTCGGTAGAGATCCGCGGCGGATGCGGGGCATCGCCGTGCCGCACGCCGCGGATCATCTCCGATTCGTCTTAGAAGTACACTTTAGAGCATTGTGATTACAGGAGAATTTCATGAGGCAATCGCAGTCCGGGGCAGCCGCGGGCGAAATCGCTGCCTCTCGCGTCATTAATCGCCTTGAATTGCGGCGAGGCCAGCGGCCAAAATCCCGCGCTTTCACGGGTCAGCCACCGTTCGCGGGCCAGGCGCGCCGCCGGTTGCGGGCGAAGGCCGACTCGTTGCGGGCGAAGGCCGACTAACAGTCAGGGGAACTTTGCGGGGCATTGTGTCATCTAGACCGCCAGCCATGATCAAGACGGAACACCTGAGCAAGCGCTACGACACTCTCACGGCCGTGGACGACGTCACCTTTGAGGTGGGCCCTGGCGAAGTCCTTGGCTTCCTGGGACCCAACGGCGCCGGAAAGACCACCACCATGCGCATGCTGGCGGGCTTCGTGACGCCGACGGGGGGCACCGCGAGCATCTGCGGCCACGATGTCGTGACCGATTCCCTCGGTGCGAAGTCGAGCCTCGGCTACCTCCCGGAAGGCGCGCCCAGCTACGGCGAAATGACCGTTCTGCGGTTTCTCGAGTTCATCGCGGAGATCCGGCGGCTCGAAGGCGAGAGGCGGCGCGCCCGCCTCGACTATGTCATCCAGCGTCTGCAGTTGACGTCGGTGCTCGGCCAGACGATCGAAACGCTCTCGAAAGGATTCCGTCGTCGCGTCGGACTCGCGCAGGCCATCCTGCACGACCCGCCCGTGCTGATTCTCGACGAGCCCACCGACGGGCTCGATCCGAACCAGAAGCACGAGGTCCGCAGCCTGATCAACGAGATGGCGCGCGAGAAGATCATCGTGATCTCGACGCACATCCTCGAGGAGGTCGACGCAGTGTGCACGCGGGCGATCATCATCGCGCGAGGGCGGATCGTCGCCGATGACACGCCTACGGCCCTTTCCAGCAAGTCCCGGTACTACAACGCCGTCTCGCTCCAGTTCGGCAAGCCCGATCAGCTCGCGATGGCGCGTCAGGCAATCGAGGCGCTACCCCACGTCGCCGCAGTAGAAGTGAGTGAGCGCGATGGGCGGCTCACGGCCCTGCCGCGTGCGGGAGCGACGATCTTGCCCGCCGTGTCGGAGCTCGCAGCCCGTCGAGGCCTCGAGTTGAAGGAGTTGCATCTGGAGTCCGGCAGGCTGGACGAAGTCTTCAGGACCCTGACCGCCTGACGATTTGCAAAGAATTCGCAAGAACAAGGGGCACACTTCATGCGCAACGTCGGCGTCATCCTGCGCCGCGAGCTGGGAAGCTACTTCGCCACACCGCTCGCCTATGTCTTCATCGTGATCTTCCTGATGCTGACGAACGCCTTCACGTTCTACCTCGGCTCGTTCTTCGAGCGGGGCCAGGCCGACCTGCAGCCGTTCTTCAACTTCCACCCCTGGCTGTACCTGTTCCTCATTCCCGCCTTGTCCATGCGGCTGTGGGCCGAAGAGCGCAAGTCCGGCAGCATCGAGCTGCTCATGACGCAGCCGGTCACGCTGTGGGAAGCCGTGCTCGGCAAGTTCTTCGCTGCCTGGATTTTCACGGCTCTGGCGGTTGCCCTGACTTTCCCGCTGTGGCTCACGGTGAACTACCTCGGTAGCCCGGACAACGGCACGATCCTCGCCGCCTATATCGGCAGCCTGTTACTGGCGGGCGGCTTTCTCGCGATCGGCTCGTGCATGTCCGCGCTGACCCGCAATCAGGTGATCGCGTTCATTCTGGGTGTGGTCGTGTGCTTCGCATTCACTCTGGCGGGCTCACCGCTGGTGTTGGACGTCTTCAGGAGCTGGGCGCCGCAGGCGATCGTGGATGCGATCGCCTCCCTGTCCTTCCTGACGCACTTCTCGTCGATCGCCAAGGGAGTGATCGACGTGCGCGACCTCCTGTACTTCGCGATGCTCATCGCATTCTTCCTGCTCGCGACCTCGATCGCGCTCGAGCTGCACAAGGCCGACTGAGGGACACCCCGTATGATCAAACGCTCCACACTCGGCGGAGGGACCCTGCTGGCGCTCGCGCTGTTGTTCATCGGGCTGACGATCCTGTTCGATCGCGCGTTGCATGGCTGGCGCCTCGATCTGACGCAGAATCATCTGTACACCACCGCGCCGGGCACCGACCGGATCCTCCGGAGCATCAAGGAGCCGATCAATCTCTATTTCTTTTTCTCCGACAAGGCAGCCGGGCAGATCCCGCAGCTGAAGACTTACGGCGCCCGCGTCCGCGAGCTTCTCCAGGAATTGACGACACGCTCGGGCGGCAAGCTGCGCTTGCACATCATCGATCCGCAGCCGTTTTCCGAAGAGGAAGATCGCGCCTCGGAGCTCGGCGTGCGCGGCTCGCCGATCGGGCCTTCCGGCTCGCAGATGTATCTCGGCCTCGCCGGCACCAACTCCACGGACGGCCACGCCGCCATCGAATTCTTCGACCCCCAGAAGGAGCAGTTTCTCGAATATGACGTCGTGAAGCTGATCTATCAGCTCGCCAACCCGAAGAAGCCCGTGGTCGCGTGGCTGTCCGGGCTCCCGATGGGCGCGGGATTCGATCCGCAGACCGGGCAGACGCGAGCGCCGTGGGCGATCTACGAAGAGGCCGAGCAACTCTTCGATGTGAGGCCGCTCGAGGCGAGTGCTACGCAGATCGATCCGGATGTGAGCGTACTGGTCGTGGCTCATCCGAAAGGACTCTCGCCGGCGATGCAATTCGCTATCGATCAATTCGCGCTGCGGGGTGGCCATATCGCGATGTTCGTGGACCCGCTCGCGGAGTCGGATCAGTCGGGCGCCGATCCACGCAACCCGATGTCTGCCCTGACAGCCGATCGATCCTCGCAGCCGGGCGGTCTGCTCACGGCTTGGGGCATTGCATTCAATCCCCGGCTGGTGGTGGCCGATAGAGTCCATGGGCTGTCAGTGTCGGTGCATCAGGGAGACCCGCCCGTCCAGCATCTGGGGATCCTGGGCCTGGACCGCTCGTCATTCGCTGCCGATGATGTCATCAGCAACGGCCTCTCCAGCGTCAATGTCGCGACGGCGGGTTACCTCGAGCCCCTGAAAGGCGCCCGGACGCACTTCGAGCCGCTGCTGCAATCCAGCGCCGACTCGCAGCCCATGCCGGTCGACCGCTTCGCCATGCTCTACGACCCGGGCACCCTGCGCGAGGGGTTCAAGCCGACCGGCAAACGCTATGCGATCGCCGCGCGCGTCACGGGAACCGCGGCGACGGCATTTCCGGCAGGTCCACCGCCGGGAGTCTCGCTGGCTCCGGGGCAGGCGGCGCTGAAGCAGTCGGTGAAGCCTCTGCAGGTCGTCGTGTTCGCCGACACCGATATGCTCGCGGACTACCTGTGGGTCCATGAGCAGGACTTCTTCGGGAAGCGTCTCGCCCAGGCCTGGGCGAGCAATGGCGATATGGTCCTCAATACGCTGGACAATCTCGCCGGCAGCTCCGATCTCATCAGCGTACGCGGCCGGGCCACTTTCACCCGACCCTTCGAGCGGGTGGACGCCCTGCGTCGCAACGCGGACGATCGGTTCCGCGCCAAGGAGCAGGAGCTCGAACAGCAGCTCAACGAGACCGAGCAGAAGCTGACCGCGTTGCAGTCCCGGCGCAATGACAAATCCGCCCTCATCCTGACACCGGAACAGGAGCAGGAGCTGAATCGATTCCAGGACGAAAAGGTCCGCATCCGCAAGGAGCTGCGCGCAGTGCGAGCCGGCCTCAACGAGGACATCAAGCGCCTCGGCACCGAGCTCAAGATCCTGAACATCGTGGTCGCTCCCGCGATCTTCGCGCTGCTCGCGCTCTTCATCGCCTGGCAAAGGCGTCAACGGCGCTCCAGCCACGCCGCGGCTCGACAAACAGCGTCCATGACTGCAGCGGGGGAGACGAGGCCATGACTCCCCGTCGGGTCACGACGCTGCTGATCGTTGGTCTGTTGGTCATCGGCCTGGCCATGTGGGTGTCCTCCACGAGACACCTGGAGCGCGCCACGGCCGCCGGGGACCTCGTCATGCCCGGGCTGACGGCCGGTCTCAACTCGATCACGGAGGTGCGCGTGCGCAAGGGCGACGGCACGGCCACAACCTTGAAGAAAGGCAGCTCGAGCTGGAGGGTCGGCGAGCGCGACTATCCGGCCGACTCGGGCAAAGTACGCAAGCTGCTGCTGGATCTCGCGGCCCTGAAGGTAGTCGAAGAGAAGACCCGCACACCCGAAAACTACCCGCAGCTCGGCGTCGAGGAGGTCAACTCGCCGCAGGCCACCGGAACGCTCGTGGAAGCCGTGGCACCGGGAAAGACCTACGGCCTGATCGTCGGCAAGTCCTCGGACGCGAAATCCGGTTATGTGCGCATGACCACCTCCCCGCAGAGTGTGCTGGCAGCCCCTTTGTTGTCCCTCGATGCCGACGCGCGTCACTGGATCGATCGCACGCTGATCGATCTGCCCCTGGAGCGGATCAAAGAGGTCAACGTGAAGATCGGCGCACAGCCGGCCTACACGCTCTCCCGCGCCAACAAAGAGCAGAGCGACTTCGCCGTCGCCGACGTCCCCAAGGGACGTGAGCTCCTCACGCCTGACGCTGCAAACTCGATCGCCTCCGCGCTCACTGCGCTCACGTCGGACGATGTGCACCACGCACCGGCTAGCAACAGCGCTCAAACTGATCTCGTGCACGCCACTTACCGCACTTTTGACGGGTTGGTGGTCGATGTAACGGGCCGTAAGGATGGCACGGCCGACTGGATCGCAATCGCTGCGAGCGCGACCCAGGGCGCCGTGGAGACCGAAGCTCGCGATCTGACGACTCGGGTCCAGGGTTGGGAATACGAGATTCCCGGTTACAAGTACGACGCCCTCTTTCGCCCGCTCGCAGATCTGCTGAAAAAGCCCCCTGAGAAAGCCCCGGCGAAGATCGCCGGCAAGGCCGGGAAGGAGACGGGCTCAGCGGGCCCTGGCAAGCAACAACAGGGAGACGGCGGCAAGTAACGTCGTCGGCAGCCATGCGAGCACGACCGGGTCGAGGTTGAACACGACGGTTCCCGACTCGATCAGCCGCTGCAGCAGGAAGAACCCGATTCCAAATACCAGCCCGACCAGGGTGCGCGTGCCGGCCCCCGCCGAGCGCATCGACCCGAGCACGAACGGAATCGCGAGCAGCGCGGCGAACGCGATCGCCACGGTCCGCGCGATCCGCGACCAGAAAGCGAACACGTAGTCGCGCGCATCGAGCTCGTTGGCGTGCAGATACCGGATGAGTCTCCACAGCGACAGGCTCGTGAGCTCACTTGGGTCCTCGACCGCGAGACCGAGGAACCCGGCGGTCACGTTTGACTCGAGCACGCGCTGACCGCGCGGGTGCGCGAGCACCCGATCGTCGGTGAAGCGCGATTCGGCGTAGTCGTCCAGCAACCACTTCCGATTTGGCCCCGCGGTGGCGTGACCGGCATGACCGATCGCACGCAGGCGATGATCGGGTGACAGCTCGAAAACCTGCATCCCGCCGAACTGGCGCTCGCCGGATTGCCGCGCGACGTTGATCAGCAGATTGCCGTCGCGCACCCAGGCACCCGTCCCGCTTCCGAAGCTGATGTCGGCGAACTTGCTGAACGCCTTCTGCTCCTTCGCCGTCTCCTGCAACGGGGGCGCCAACACCTCGCCCAGCAGGAGCTCCACGCCGATGAGCAGCAATGCGGCAATCATCGCCGCCCCCGCGAAGCGGGCCACGGATACGCCGGTCGCACGGATGACCGTGAGCTCGCTGCCCCGCGCGAGCGCACCAAGACCGAGCAACGAGCCGATGATGACGGTAATCGGGAGCAGCTCGTAGGCCTGTTGAGGCAGATTGAGGAGAGTGAACCACAACGCGCTGAGGGCAGTGTAGTGCCCTACCCCGATATCCCGTTGCTGATCGATGAACAAGAACAGAGCACCGAGGACGAGCAGCACGCTCATCACGAGCACTACGGACCCCAGAATCGTGCGCACCACATACCGATCCAGGAGGCTCACGATCGAATCCCCCACCGCAGGCGTGTGGCGAGGCGTGGCGTGAGGATGACGGCGAGGGCAAACGCAGCGACTGCCGCGTGAGTCCACCACAGTCCCATCGGCTCAGGCGTCGTGCCCTGAGCGATCCAGATTTTGCCCGCCGAGATCAGATTCGAGTAGAGGAAGTAGATCACGATAGCGATCCACACCCGTGCATAGCGGCCCTGGCGCGGCCGCAGCCGTGCCAGGGGAACCGCCAACAAGGTGAGCACCAGGCACATGATCGGCAAGGCCATCCGCCAATGCAGCTCCGCGCGCTCCTTGAGATCGCGCGAGACCAGCAGCTCGCTCGTCGGCTTCGAATCGAATCGGATCACGTCCGAGGGAACAGGAACCTGCACCGGTACGACATGCTCCGCGAACCGGACCATCCGGAACTGAGCGCTGCCCGGCACGCCCTCGAAGCGCTCCCCGTCGTACAGCGTGATCGTGTGCGTCATACCGTCGGGCGTAACCGTGTGCCGGGCCTTTTCCGCCAGCGCCACCTCCACCCGCGGACCGCGATTGCGCTCCACGAACACATTTCCAAGCGTCCCGTCCGGATTGACGTCTTCCGCGTAAACAACCGCGCTACCCCCGCCGAAAGTGCGGAACTTTCCGGGCGCGATTGGAGCGAATTGACCTGCACGCACAGCGGCGCCGCGGAGGCTCATCGTGCGACCGGTGGCCTGCGGAGCGAGCACCAGCGTGAGCCACGCGAGTGCGACAGTCACCAGCACCGCGAGGAAGGCCACCGGCCGGTAGAGCACCGAGGGGCCCGCGCCGCACGACAGAGCAGCCGCCATCTCACTGTCGTGATAGAGCCTGCCAAACGCCAGCACCACGCCCAGCAGCAGGCCCACCGGCACGATGATGCTGAGGTTCTCCACGGTCCCCAGACCGATCAGCTCGAGCACGATGTCGCGCGGGAACTGATTCACCGCGGCGCGCGCGAGCACCGCCGCCACCTGGTTCGCGAGCAGGATCACCAGAAGCACGCTCGTGACCGCCACTGAGGCAATCACGACTTCGCGCAGGATGTAACGGCCGAGGATCTTTCCCAACGATTCACGCCTGCCCGCCTCGGCAGGCTCTTGAGTTACACTAATACACCACAGCGTGCGCGGTCGGAACACTCGGTGGGCGCACAATAAGCTAACAGAAAGTCCCGTCAGGGTGCTTTCTGTCCACTCCAAAAATCCCTCACCGGGAGGTCGGATGCAATTCGAGGTCTGGTCCAAGGGACTGGCGCATCTCAGTGTGGACTGTCTGGTGCTCGGTGTCTTCGAGGATGGGCAGCTCGACGAGAACGCGCTCGCGGTCGACGATGCGCTGGATGGGCGCTTGAGGGCGCTGGCGAAGAGAGGTGACTTCTCCGGGCGGATCGCGGAAACGCTGCTCCTGACCGATCTGACGGGAGTCGGCGCGACACGCGTGCTGCTCGTCGGGCTGGGAGGCCACAAATCCTTCGAGCGCCGTCCGTGGCGCCGCGCGATCAATGCGGCGGTGACCGCGCTGGCGCGTACGAAGATCAAGAGCGCTGCGATCGCCCTCGCTCGACCTCCGAGTCGCAGCCTCGACGACTACTACTTCGGGCGCGGCATCGCCGAGATCACGGGTTCCGTGCTGTACCGCGTCAACGATCTCAAAACCGGCAAGAAGCCTGCGGCCCCGGTGCTGGAAACCGTGCATGCGGGCCCCGTCCGCAAGGCCGCCATCGAGGCCGTATCGCGAGGCCTCCGGGATGGTGCCGCTGTGGCAGCGGCAGCGAGTCTGCAACGCAATCTCGCCAACCTCCCCGGCAATGTGTGCACCCCTTCCTATCTTGCCGAGCAGGCCCGCGCCCTGGCGAAGAAGTATTCGTCCCTCCGGGTGCAGGTGCTCGAGGAAGCCGCCATCCGCCGCGAGAAGATGGGTTGTCTCCTCGCCGTCAGCCAGGGCAGCGAGCAGCCGCCCCGCTTCATCATCATTGAATACAAAGGCGCGAAGGCGCAGTCCGCTCCCATCGTGCTGGTCGGCAAAGGCGTCACTTTCGACACGGGAGGCATCTCGCTGAAGGAACCGCCGGCGATGGACGAGATGAAGTTCGACATGAGCGGCGCCGCCGCGGTGCTGGCGGCCCTGTCACTCGTCGCCGAGCTGCGTCTGCCGCTGCGCGTCGTCGGCCTGGTGGCGGCAGTCGAGAACATGCCGGGCGGCCAGGCAATCAAGCCCGGAGATATCGTCACCAGCGCTGCCGGCCTCACCGTGGAGATACTCAACACGGATGCGGAGGGGCGGCTGATCCTGTGTGACGCCCTGCATTATGCCCGCCGCTTCGAGCCCGCCGCCGTCGTGGACATCGCCACTCTGACGGGAGCTTGTGTCATTGCGCTCGGCCCGCACCACGCGGGCGTGATGGGAAATGACGAGGACCTGGTGCAGGAGCTGGTCGCGGCCGGACGCCGCGCCGACGATCGGGCCTGGCACATGCCGCTCACGGAGGAGTATGGCGAGCAGTTGAAGAGCAACTTTGCCGACTTTGCCAATGTTGGGGGACGCGAGGGCGGCGCGATCACGGCCGCCGCGTTCCTCGGCAAGTTCACGCAGGGCCTGAAGTGGGCCCACCTGGACATCGCGGGCACGGCGTACCTCGGGGGCGCTCAAAAGGGCAGCACCGGCCGGCCGACGCCCCTGCTGGCGGACTTCCTGATCCGTCGGGCCGGTCGTTGAGTGAGCCTGGCGAGACAGGCGATTCCAACGCTCTGCGCGTTGACTTCTACGTGCTCGAGGATTCCTCGCCGAGCGCGCGGCTGAAGCTCGCGTGCCGGCTCGCCGAGAAGGCGTATCTGGCCGCGCAGCACGTGCTCCTGTGGCATGACGACTCTCAGGAGCTCAAAGTGCTGGATGAGCTGCTGTGGACGTTCGCGGACGGGAGTTTCGTGCCACACGATCTCGCGGCCACCGCCGTGACCGAGGCCCCGGTCGTCCTCGCCACGGGCGCCTTCCCTGCGGGCCAGTTCGATATGATCATCAATCTCAGCACCGAGCTGCCGCCGGACCTCGAGCGGACACGGCGGGTCGCCGAGATCATCGACGGCGACGAGGCGCGCCGGCGGGCCGGCCGCATGCGCTTCAAGGCCTATCGCGAGCGAGGTCTGCAGCCCGCGTCTCACAACATCCGCGCCGCCTTTTGAGACGAGGACAAAATCGCCCGGCGCGACTTTGAGCAGCGCCGCGGCGCGCTCGCTGGCCCGTAGGGCGCGCCCCGCTATAATCCAACGTCTTTTCCTGCGATCAAGCCCTGCCGATGGACAAAGTCTACGCCCCGCACGAGATCGAGCGGCGCATCTATGAGCGTTGGGAGCGCAACGACTGGTTCAAGCCGACCGGAGAGGGGCCGCCTTATTGCATCATGATCCCGCCGCCGAACGTGACGGGCACGCTGCACATGGGGCATGCCTTTCAGCACACCCTGATGGACGCTCTCACCCGTTACCACCGCATGCGCGGATATGACACCCTCTGGCAGCCGGGAACGGACCACGCAGGCATCGCGACCCAGATGGTCGTCGAGCGCCGGCTCAACGCGAAAGGCATGAAGCGCACCGACCTCGGCCGCGAAGCCTTCCTCGAGCGCGTCTGGGAATGGAAGGAGCACTCCGGCGGGACCATCAGCTCCCAGATGCGCCGTCTCGGCGATTCGGTGGACTGGTCCCGCGACCGTTTCACCATGGATCCGGGCCTGTCCGCGGCGGTCATCGAAGTATTCGTGCGTCTGTACGAAGAAGGGCTGATCTATCGCGGCAAGCGGCTGGTCAACTGGGATCCGGTGCTGTTGACCGCGCTGTCCGATCTCGAGGTGCAGAGCGAGGAAGAGGACGGACACCTGTGGCATCTGCGCTATCCGCTCGAGGACGGCTCGGGGTACGTGGTGGTTGCAACGACCCGTCCGGAAACGATGCTGGGAGATACGGCGGTCGCCGTAAACCCGGACGACCCGCGCTACGAGAGCCTCGTCGGCAAGAAGCTGCGGCTGCCACTCGCCGAGCGGTCGATCCCCATCGTGGCCGACAGCTACGTCGATGCCGCGTTCGGCTCGGGATGCGTGAAGATCACGCCCGCCCACGATTTCAACGACTATGAGCTCGGCCTGCGTCATGATCTGCCGCAGATCAACATCCTGACGCCGCGCGCGGCGCTCAACGACCAGGTGCCCGAGCGTTTCCGCGGACTCGATCGCTACGAGGCGCGCAAGCGCATCCTCGCCGAGCTCGAGGCCGCCGGGCTCATCGAGCGCATCGAGAAACATAAGCTCTTCGTGCCGCGCGGCGATCGCAGCGGCGCGGTGCTCGAGCCCTATCTGACGGACCAGTGGTACGTGAAGATCGCTCCGCTCGCGCAGCCGGCCGTCGCCGCGGTCGAGCAGGGCAGGACGCGATTCGTTCCGGAGAACTGGGCGAAGACCTATTTCGAGTGGATGCGCAACATCAAGGACTGGTGCATCAGCCGCCAGCTCTGGTGGGGGCATCGCATCCCCGCCTGGTATGACCGGCAAGGCCAGGTCTACGTTGGACGTGATGAGGCACAGGTCCGCAAGCAACACTCACTCGCCCCGGATGTCGTGTTGCGTCAGGACGACGACGTGCTCGATACGTGGTTCTCCAGCGCCCTGTGGCCGTTCTCGACGCTCGGGTGGCCCCACGAGACGTCCGAGCTCGGCAAGCTCTATCCAACGAGCGTGCTCGTGACGGGCTTCGACATCATCTTCTTCTGGGTCGCCCGCATGATGATGATGGGCCTCAAGTTCATGGGTGACGTGCCGTTCCGCGATGTCTACATCACGGGGCTCATCCGCGACGAGCACGGCGACAAGATGTCGAAGACGAAGGGCAACGTGCTCGACCCGCTCGACATCGTGGACGGGATCGAGCTCGAGCCTCTCGTGGCAAAGCGAACCAGCGGTCTCATGCAGCCGCAGCTCGCGCCGGGCATCGAGAAAGGCACGCGCAAGCAATTTCCCCAGGGCATTGCGCCCCATGGCACGGATGCCTTGCGCTTCACCTTTGCCGCGCTGGCATCGCCGAGTCGGGACATCCGTTTCGACCTTGGCCGCGTCGCCGGCTACCGCAACTTCTGCAACAAGCTGTGGAATGCCGCCCGCTTCGTGATGCTGTCCGTCGGCCAGCCCGAGCCGGCGGATGGCGAGGAACGCGAGCCGGCGGATGGCGGGAAACGCGAGCCAGCGGATCACGGGGAGCGCGAGCTGTCGGTGGCCGATCGGTGGATCACATCACGGTTTGGACGCATGCTCGAAGACGTCGCCGCCGCTTTCCGCGATTATCGCTTCGATTTCGCCGCGGCGGCGTTGTATGAGTTCACCTGGTATGCCTTCTGCGATTGGTATCTCGAGCTCACGAAAGCCGTGCTGCAGTCCGAGTCGGCTTCCGCGGCTGCCAAGCGCGGCACGCGCCGGACGCTCGTGGAGATCCTCGAAGCGTTGCAGCGGGCGTTGCATCCGTTGATGCCTTTCATCACGGAAGAGATCTGGCAACGGGCCGCGCCGCTCGCACAGCGTGGCGGTGAGACCGTGATGTTGCAAGCCTATCCGCAGCCGGCCGAGTTCCCGCGCGATGCAGCGGCAGAGAGCGAAGTCGCATGGCTCCAGGCGTTCATCCTGGCAGTGAGGCAGATCCGCGGCGAGATGAACATCAATCCCGGGAAGCGCATTCCGGTGCTGTTGCAGGACGCGTCCGCCAAGGACCGGCAGTATGTTGAGTTGCATCGCGCATGGCTCGAGCGCCTGGCCGGTCTCGACAGCCTGAACATCCTGCCTGCCGATGCGGCAGCGCCCGAGTCCGCCACCGCGCTGGTTGGCGAGCTGTCCATCCTGGTGCCGATGGCAGGGCTGATCGACGCCGCCGCGGAAGTCGAGCGTCTAGGTAAAGTGCTCGCGAAGGCGCGCCAGGATCTCGACAAGACGCAAGCGAAGCTCTCGAACGAGAACTTCGTGCGCAACGCACCGCCCGCGGTCGTCGCCACCGATCGGGAGCGTGCGGCCGATCTGGAGCGGACGGTCAGCAGTGTCTCCGCGCAACTCGAACGCGTGCGCCAGCTGTTGAAGGCATGAGCGCAGAGCCCGCGACGGGGAGCTCGAACGATCAGCCGTCGGCCGATGCGGCCGCCCTGCAACACGCAGTCGCCGCACTCGATGCCGTGATCCTCGGCAAACCGGATCAGCTGCGGCTGTGTCTCGCATGCCTGCTCGCGCGCGGCCATCTCCTGATCGAGGATGTCCCCGGTGTAGGCAAAACGACCCTCGCCCACGCGCTGGCACACGTCCTCGGCCTCGCGTGGCAGCGGGTCCAGTTCACGAGCGACTTGCTGCCGGCGGACATCATCGGCGTCTCGGTGTTCGATCGCTCGGGTCAGCAATTCCAGTTTCGTCGGGGCCCGATCTTCACCCAGCTGTTGCTGGCCGATGAAGTCAACCGCGCGAGCCCCCGCACGCAAAGCGCCCTGCTCGAAGCCATGGAGGAGCGCCAGGTCAGCGCGGATCTGACCACCTATCGACTGCCGGAGCCGTTTTTCGTCGTGGCGACCCAGAATCCGCACGAGCAACTCGGCACTTTCTGCCTGCCCGAGTCGCAGCTCGATCGCTTTCTCATGCGCGTCAGCCTCGGCTATCCGGATGCCACCCACGAGCGCGAGCTGTTGCGCAGTGGCGAGCGCCGGGAAATGCTCTCCCGGATTCGCCCCGCTCTCAACCCCGAGGCAATCGTGCGTCTGCAACAGGCCATTCGGGCGGTGCATCTGTCGGACGCCATACTCGACTACGCCCAGAGCCTGATTGCTCACACGCGCAAGCAAATCGACCTGAAGCTCGGACTGTCGCCACGCGCGGGGCAGGGGCTCGTGCGCGCGGCTCAGGCGTGGAGCTATCTCGCTCGCCGGAGCACGGTCCTGCCGGAGGACCTGCAGGCTGTGCTCCCGGCGGTCGTGGCCCACCGTCTCGAGCGCGCCGAGTCCGCCCACGGGGTTGGCGGCGAGAGCGTGGCTGCCGAGCTCATCAGAGCGGTGCCGGTACCGCTCTGAACATCGGCAAAGCGACGCGGCTGCTGCGATGAAGGCTTATCTGCGCGCACGGATCGCACAGTGGGTCCTGAGGCGGCAGGGCCGCGACACTCTGCCGCTCACATTGCGGCGGCAGCGGCTGTACATTCTTCCGAGCCGCGCAGGAGTGGGTTTCGGTGTCCTGCTGCTCTTCATGCTGCTCGCGGGACTGAACTACGCAAACAGCACTGCCCTGTTCATCACGTTTCTGTTAGGCGGCTTCATGTTGGTCGCCATGCACCTCTGCCACCGCAATCTGCTCGGTGTCAGGCTGATTTCCGCGATCGCACCGCCGACGTTTGCGCCGCGCGATGGATATCTGCAGCTCGCGCTGGAGAGCGGCGCTGCCGCGAACCGCTACCGGATCGCGGCTGGAGTCGATCACGGACAGACGATCGCGGCGGACTTGCCGGGTGGGGGCTCCGGGCAGGTCGTGCTTCCAATCGAAGCCCCGCGCCGAGGTCGCATCAGAATCGATCGGCTGTGCCTCACGACGACACATCCTTTCGGCTTGTTCCGCGCCTGGACGTGGGTCCACGTACCCGTGGAAATGTTGGTTTACCCGCGTGCCAGCGGGGCGCTGCCATTGCCCGCGGAAAGCGGGCGCCGGCCGGGCGTTCGATCGAGCCGCGAAGTGGGGGCGGATGAGTGGATCGGGCTGCGACCGTATCGGGACGGCGATTCTCCGCGGCAGGTCGATTGGAAAGCGTACGCGCGCGCGGCTCCGCTGCTGGTGAAGGAATACGCCGCCACGGGCTCGGAGCTGCGTTTGTTGCGCTTCGACTCGCTTACCGGACTGCAGACTGAAGCCCGTCTCGAGCAACTCGCACGATGGGTGTTGGACGCGGAAGCCGCCGGCGAGCGCTATGGTCTCGAGTTGCCGGGAACGAGCATCCCGCCCGGCCAGGGGGCGGAGCATCGACACCGCTGTCTCACGGCTCTGGCCGTGTTCGGTGTCGATCCCGCTCCGCGCTTCGGTGTCGATCCCGCTCCGCGCTCTGATGTCATCCCCTGATCGTCAGGCACCCGGGGCGTTGGGCTGGGCCGCCGCAGCGCTCGGCGGCGGCCTGCTGCTGCATCTGGACCGCGTGGCTCCGTGGGTGTCGCTGGTCGCCCTCGCATGTATCGCCTGGCGAATGACTGCCTCCATGACGCGGCGCGCGCCGCTGCCGGGGGCCGTGCTGAGAACGCTCCTCGCTCTGTTGCTGGTCGCCGCGGTACTGGCTCGATTTCAGACGCTCAATGGGCTGACAGCCGGCAGCGCGCTGCTGATCCTCATGGGTGCGGTCAAGCTCCTCGAGACGAAGACCCGTCGGGACGAATTCGTCGTCGTGGGAACGAGCTTGTTCCTCCTGTTGGCCGCCTGTCTCGATCGCCAGACGATGCTGAGGACCCCCCTGTACCTCGCGCACGGCTGGGTCTGCTGCAGCACGCTCGCGATGATCGCCTATGCCAGCTCCTCACCCGCGCCCGGAGCTGCCGCCGGTCCGATCCTGTTCCGGGGCCGCGATGCCTTGTCGTTGGCCGCGCGCAGCCTGTTGTTGGCGGTGCCCCTCGCTGTCGTGTTGTTCGTGTTTCTCCCGCGGATGACGGGCTCGCTCTGGGCCCTCCCGCGCTCGGAGGAAGCCGTCACGGGCCTCGGTGACACCATGAGCCCGGGCAGTATCACGCGATTGACGTCATCGTACGAAGTAGCCTTCCGAGCACACTTCACGACTCATCCGCCTGCGCCGCAGGAGCGATATTGGCGGGGGCCGGTGCTGGATGATTTCGATGGCTTCACCTGGCGGCACCGTGCCAACATCTTTGCACGACGCCAACCCCTGCTGTACCTCGGGCCGGCCTACCGCTATCAGATCTGGCTCGAGCCGAGCTCTCATCGGTGGTGGTTCGCTCTCGACACACCGGTCGAGGCTCCCGAGGCTCGCGTATTTTTCAGCGCCGAATACGAGCTGCAGACGGCCGAGCCCGTCGACGAGCTCACGAGCTACGTCGCGGTCTCGCATACGGCGACGCGTGCGGCGGAGCCATTGCCATTGCTCGCCCGACGCTACGACACGGCGCTGCCGTCCGACCGCAACACGCGATCAGTAGAGCTCGCCCGCTCCATGCGCGCTCGAGTCAACACCGACCGCGAGTTCGTTCACTCGGTGCTGGAGATGTTTCGCACGGGAGGATTCGCCTATTCGGTCACTCCTCCCGGCCTCGGCGAGAATTCGGTGGATGATTTTCTGTTCGATACCCGAGTCGGGTTCTGCGGTCACTATGCATCGGCGTTCGTCGCGCTCATGCGAGCTGCGGCCATTCCCGCGCGTGTCGTCACGGGGTATCTCGGCGGCGAATGGAACCCTATCGGCGGTTATTTCATCGTCCGGCAATCCGATGCCCACTCCTGGGCCGAGGTGTGGCTGGAAGGCTCCGGGTGGACGCGCGTAGACCCGACCGCGGTCGTGGAACCCGAGCGCTTGCGCCGTGGAATTCTGGATCTCCTGCCGGATGCCGGCACAGCTCCGACGCGACTGTTGCACACGACGCCCTGGCTCGCGGCTCTGTGGCAGCGGTGGGACGCTGCCAACGCGTGGTGGAACGCTCGCATCGTGCGATTCAACTACGAGTCACAGCTCGGGATCCTCGAGCGCTTCGGCTTCGACTCTCCGGGGGCACGCGAGTTGTGTACCGCTTTCGCCGCCGGCCTCCTGGCGTGGCTGGCCTGGGTCGCCCTGCAACTCGGGCGAACACCCGCCGGACCGCGACCCGATCGACTCGGCCGGGCCTACCTGCGCCTATGTCGCAAGCTCGCCCGGGCCGGCCTTCCTCGCCTGCCGCATCAAGGACCGCTCGCGTACGCTCAGGTCGTTGCCAGCGGCCGTCCCGATCTGACCGACCCGATCGGAGGGCTGCTGCATCGGTACGCCAACTTGCGCTATGGACGCGACGAGCCGATGGCGCCTCTACGGATCGCTCGCTTCGAGCGCGAAGTTGCACGGTTGCGCATCAGGCCCGCGTCTCGAGCGGCACCTTCAACAGGAAAGCCGCGCCCAGGACGAAGAGGACCGTGATGGAGAGAATGGCGAGCCGCGAGTCATGGCTCAAGAGGGCGACGACACCCGTCAGCGTCGGCCCGAGAATGGCAGCAGCTTTGCCCATGAGGTTGTAGAAGCCGAAGAACTCTCCGGCCTTGCCGGGCGGCACCAGCCGTCCGAACAGCGAGCGCGAAAGCGATTGCACACCGCCCTGCACCAGGCCGATGACGATCGCCATGGTCATGAATTGCGCTTCGGTGTGGAGGAAATACGCGTAGCCCGCGATACCTGCATATACGGCGATGCCGAGCAGGATCCCCGTCCGCGGTCCGAGTTTCTGTCCGAGCCAACCGAAGGCAAGCGCCGCCGGGAAGCCCACGAATTGCACGACGAGCAGCGCCGTGATCAGGCTGTTCTGCTTCAGGCCCAGGGACAGGCCATAATCGACGGACATCTTGATGATGGTGTTGACGCCGTCGATGTAGAACCAGTACGCGAGCAGAAACCACAGGAGCACGCGGTCATGCCGCAGGTGCCGCAGCGTGCCTCCGAGCTCGCGTAGACCCGCTCCGATCGCAGCGAGCGCAGGCAGCGGCTGATTCGTCCTGCGCTCGCGCACCAATGTCAGGGTGAAGAGGGTGAACAGCATCCACCAGGCGCCGACCGATACGAAGGACCAGCGGACGCCCTCGCCCGCGTTTGCGAGCCCGAACGAGCCCGGCTTCGTCACCATCAGCACGTTCAGGGCGAACAGCAGGCCGCCGCCGAGGTAACCCAGAGCGAATCCGTATCCTGACACGAGATCGTATTCGGGCACGTCGGAAACGTCCGTGAGCAACGAGTCATAGAACTGGTTGCCTCCCCAGAAACCGAGCGAGGCAGTCACGTACAGGACGGCCGCGGTCACCCAATCGCCCTTGCCCACGAGATACAGCGCCGTAGTCGCCGTCGTCCCCAATACTGTGAACAACCCGAGCAGCTTCACCCGGGCGCCACCCTTGTCCGCGATGGCTCCAATGAGCGGCGCCAGCAGCGCCACGATGAAGCTGGCGACCCCGTTTGCCAGACCCAGACGGAAAGTGCTCTCCGTAGCGACCGAGCCCGCGCTCCAGTACTGTTTGAAGAACAGCGGGAAGAATCCCGCCATGACCGTCGTGCTGAACGAAGAGTTGGCCCAGTCGTACATGGCCCAACCGAACACGGAGCTGCGCGTCAAAACCCGGCGCCGGGCGGGAACGCCTGCCCCCTGCCCGGGGTCGTGGCTGAGCGGCTGCCGTGCCGCGGCCGCGGCGCTCGACGAGCGGCCACTCTCCGCCTCGCTCACGCGGCCTGCTCGCGGGTCTCGTGGAAGAGGATGTCAGGCCAACGCTCCCGGGTCAGCTCGAGGTTCACACGCGAGGGCGCGAGGTAAACGAGCGCTCCGCTGTGATCGATGGCCAGGTTGTCGTGTGCCCGCGTGCGGAACTCCTCGAGCTTGCGAGGATCGGCGGCTTCTATCCAGCGCGCCGTGTGAACAGTGATGGCGTCGAACACGCATTGCACGCCGTATTCGTCCTGCAACCGAAACGCGACCACCTCGAACTGCAGTTGCCCGACGGCACCCAGGATCAGGTCGTTGTTGCGCAGCGGCTTGAAGAGCTGCGTGGCGCCTTCCTCGCAGAGCTGCGAGAGCCCCTTGCTCAGGGCCTTTGCCCTCAGGGGATCCTTGAGCACCGCGCGGCGGAAGATCTCCGGCGCGAAATTCGGGACACCCGTGAAGACCAGCTTCTCGCCTTCCGTAAAGGTATCGCCGATGTTGATCGTGCCGTGATTGTGCAGCCCGATGATGTCGCCGGCATACGCCTCCTCGGCCTGCTCGCGCTCGGCGGCCATGAAAGTGAGCGCATCCGCGACCCTGACCTCCTTGGCGAGACGCGAGTGATACATGCGCATGCCGCGCGTGTATTTCCCCGAGCACAGACGCAGGAACGCGATGCGGTCGCGGTGCGCTGGATCCATGTTTGCCTGGATCTTGAACACGAAGCCCGCCAGCTTGCCCTCCAGCGGCTCGACCGGCCGCTCGCGCGCCACGCGCGGCAGCGGCGCCGGAGCGTGCAAGGCAAACGACGCCAGCAGCTCCTCCACCCCGAAATTGTTGATCGCCGATCCGAAGAACACCGGCGTCTGGCGTCCGGCCCTGTAGGCCTGCGCGTCGAAGGTTTCCGTGGCGCCCTGCACCAGCTCGATCTCTTCGTCGAAGCTGCGCGCCAGATCGCCGAGGAACTCGCGCGCGGCGGGACTGGCCAGTCCGTCGATCGTACGGTTTTCGCCGATCCGGCCGCGCTCGCCTGGCGCATACACGTAGATGCGGTCTTCGAGCAGGTGGTAGATCCCGCGCAGCTCCCGCCCCATACCGATGGGCCAGGTCACGGGAGCGGTGCGAATGCCGAGCACCGTCTCGATCTCGTCCAGCAGCTCGATGGGCGCGCGGCCTTCGCGATCGAGCTTGTTGATGAAAGTCATGATCGGCGTGTCACGCAGGCGGCAGACCTCCATGAGCTTGATCGTCCGCTCCTCGACGCCCTTGGCGCAGTCGATGACCATCAGGGCGGAGTCGACCGCGGTGAGCGTTCGGTAAGTGTCTTCGGAAAAATCCTCGTGGCCGGGGGTGTCGAGCAGGTTGATGATCCGGCCCCGATACGGGAACTGCATGACCGAGGAGGTCACGGAGATGCCGCGCTGCTGCTCGAGCCGCATCCAGTCCGAGGTGGCATGGCGAGCCGCCTTGCGCCCCTTGACCGTACCCGCCATTTGAATGGCGCCCCCGAACAGGAGCAGCTTCTCGGTCAGCGTCGTCTTGCCGGCGTCGGGGTGCGAGATGATGGCAAACGTTCTGCGACGATTGATTTCATTGGAGATTTCTGCTTCCGTCACCGACCGATTCCTCAATGTGTACCACGTTCATGTACACGGATTCCGAAGTACGCGTGCTTGATCTTGGCTTTTGCCAGGCAGCTTTCACTGGCCCATAGGGCAGCGTAAGTGCCTGAACCCATTATACCGTAGTGCTTGTTTGACACGATAACCTAGAGAATGTAGAACTTCATTACCTAGAAGTGGACAATCTCAATAACCTAGAAAACGTCAGACCGGTTGACCTAGAAAGACGCCCATGGCTGCTCCCGCTGAAAAGCTCGCCGACTCCCTCTCCGCGCTCAAAGAGCTCCATGACAAAGGGGTGGTCGCGATCCGCACCGGGCAGCTTTCGCGTACACACCGTGAGCGTCTACTGAAGGCTGGTTTTATCCGTGAGGTGATGAAGGGCTGGTACACCCCGACGCGCCCTGATGAGCCGGCCGGCGAAAGCACAGGGTGGTATGCATCCTTCTGGTCGTTCTGCGCCGAATACCTCACCGATCGCTTCGGCGAAGACTGGTGCCTGAGCCCCGAACAGTCCCTAACCCTTCATATAGGCGATTGGACGGTTCCCAAGCAGCTGCTGGTCCGATCGACCAAGGGGGGAAATAAGCCCACCCAGCTCCTCTTTGGGACATCCGTATTCGATGTCCGCCTGGAGCTTCCGCCCGCAGGTGATCGCGAGCTCAAGAACGGCTTGCGCATCTTCAATTTACCGGCAGCCCTGATCGGCTGTGCTCCGGGTCAGTTCACGGATCATCCCGATGACCTGCGGGCAGCCTTGGCAATGGTTGCGGAGCCATCCGATGTCCTCCGCCGGTTACTTGGCGGCGGCCGAACGGTGGTGGCCGGCCGGCTGGCCGGCGGATTCCGGAACATTGGTCGAAACGAAATCGCGGATCAGATTCTTCGAGCCATGAGGGCCGCCGGCCACGCCGTCCATGAGGTCGACCCCTTCAACAGCAAACCCCCAATCATTTTTGCTGCACGCGAAACATCCCCGTATGTCAACCGCTTGAAACTGCTCTGGGCGTCCATGCGCGCCCCAATTCTTCAAGCCTTCCCAGCCCCACCTGGAACAAGAGAGGAGGCGGCCGCCTATCTCAAGCACGTAGATGAACTCTACGCCGCCGACGCCTACCACTCGCTGTCCATCGAGGGCTATCGGGTTAGCGAAGCTTTGATCGAGCGCGTCCGCTCGGGCAATTGGAATCCCGATGACGACGAGAATGACCGCCAGAATCGAAATGCCTTGGCCGCACGAGGCTACTGGCAAGCATTCCAGCGTGTAAAAACAAGCCTTGAACGGATTCTCGCTGGCGAAAATCCTGGCGCCGTGGTGCGACGTGACTACGACGCATGGTACGCAGAACTGTTTGGCCCGAGTGTCACGGCCGGCATTCTCAACGCCGCCGACCTTGCAGGCTTCCGGAATGGCGCGGTTTACATTCGCCGCTCCATGCACGTTCCGCCAGACTACGAGGCAGTGCGGGAACTGATGCCCCAGTTCTTCGAGCTTCTGCAAACGGAAACCGAGCCCGCGGTGCGGGTCGTGCTGGGGCACTTCGTGTTCACCTACATCCACCCGTACATGGATGGAAACGGCCGCATGGGGCGCTTTCTCATGAACACGATGATGGCGGCCGGCGGCTATCCCTGGATGATCATCCCCGTTGAAAGACGTCATGAGTACATGGCGGCCCTCGAGGCTGCCAGTGTCGGTCAGAACATCTCACCGTTTGCGGAATTCCTGGCAAGCCTCGTCAAGCCACCGAGACCGGGCGCGAGCGGATCGTAACGCCCCTGGCTCCGCGTACCCAATTGACCGGCACGGCCGGGAGGTTGACGCCTCACGTGACCGTATTGGGTGTGGAGCACGTGTGGACCTTCGATCTCACGTCAATACACCACCACGCTACGAATCGATTCGCCCTTGGTCATGAGATCGAAGCCTTCATTGATGCGCTCGAGCGGCAAGCGATGCGTGATGAGATCATCGATGTTGATCTTATTCTCCATATACCAGTCGACGATCCGGGGCACATCGGTGCGGCCACGCGCGCCGCCAAAGGCGGTGCCTTTCCACACCCGCCCGGTCACGAGCTGGAAGGGGCGCGTGCTGATCTCCTGGCCGGCGCCGGCGACGCCGATGATGATGCTCTGACCCCAGCCGCGGTGGCAGCACTCGAGCGCCTGGCGCATGACCTGCACATTGCCAATACACTCGAAGCTGTAATCAGCGCCGCCCTCAGTCAGCTCGACGAGATGGGCGACGAGGTCGCCTTTGACTGTCTTGGGGTTCACGAAATGCGTCAGGCCGAAGCGGCGCGCGAGGCCCTCGCGCGCCGGATTCGTATCGACGCCGATGATCCGGCCCGCGCCGACGAGCTTGGCGCCTTGCACGACGTTGAGACCGATGCCGCCCAGCCCGAACACCACCACGTTCGCGCCCGCCTCAACCTTTGCCGTGAAGATCACCGCGCCAAGACCTGTGGTCACGCCGCAGCCGATATAACAGGCCTTATCGAACGGGGCATCTTCACGGATCCTGGCGAGCGCGATCTCGGGTAACACGGTGTAGTTCGCAAACGTCGAGCAGCCCATGTAGTGGTACAGGGGCTTGCCTTTGAGCGAGAAGCGGCTCGTGCCGTCCGGCATCAGCCCTTTGCCCTGCGTCGCGCGGATCGACGTGCAGAGATTGGTCTTGCGCGACGTGCAGCTTTTGCACTCGCGGCACTCGGGCGTGTAGAGCGGAATGACGTGGTCGCCTTTCTTGAGCGTCTTCACGCCCGGCCCCACCTCGACCACGATCCCCGCGCCTTCGTGCCCCAGGATCGACGGGAACAGGCCTTCCGGGTCCGCTCCCGACAGCGTGTATTGGTCGGTATGACAGATCCCCGTCGCTTTGATCTCGACCAGGACTTCACCTGCCTTCGGTCCCTCGAGCTGCACCGTCTCGAGGCTCAAGGGCTTACCCGCCCCGAGCGCTACCGCTGCGCGCACATCCATCGGCACGTCTCCCCTTGGATTACTGCTTCAGAACGCCAGCGGCCTTCGCTACGTGTGTCGCGATGAAATCCATCAAGGGTGGCGATAGGCAGTCATAGGGCTCGAGCCCCAATTGTTTCAGCCGGCTGCGCACCGCGCCCATGTTCGCCGGATCGGCTCCAGACTCGATGATCGAGGACACGAAGGCGGCGAACTGCGGCTCCGACCAGCCGCTCTGGGGCGACAGCTCCGTATGGATGAAGTCCAGCCCGTAGAACGGGTGCTTCTCGTTCTCGATACGGCCGTACATATGCACGCCGCAGGCTTTGCAGGCGTAACGTTGAATGGTGGCCTTGGGATCGACGATCGCGAGCTTCGCGGCGCTTTTTGTGACGCTGACTTTATCGCGCGGCGCGACCGCCACGACCGCAAACAAGGCGCCTTTGGGCTTCCAGCACTTGGTGCAGCCGCAGGCATGGTTGTGTGCCGATTGCGCGTTGACGGTGACCTCGACGGAATCCGTCTTGCACTGGCACCGCAGCACCCCGCCCGCGAAATCCTTCGCAGCCGGTTTGATCCCCGAATCGACCGATGGATGAATGGAAATGCTGGCCATGGCCTCTGCTCCCCCAAGAATGATTGTCACCGCTCGTCGCGGTCTTGCAGCCGAAGGCTACCTCGGTCGTGCGGATACTAGAGAGGACGGCAGGGCATGCCCAAAAGTGAGTCAGTTCTGACTCAGTGAGGGGTATCCACCGTAGGGGGCCGGGCCCGTGCTGGGCGGGAACCTACGGCTCAATCCGACTCGCCGCTCTCCCAAGCGCAATAGCGCTGCAGGCCATGCCACTTGAGCTTGCGATGCAGGGTCCGGCGGCTGATGCGTAACTGGGCTGCCGCGCGGCTGACATTCCAGCCATGGCGTTGCAGCACTTCGCGCAGGGCTTCGTGCTCCGCCTCCATCAAGCGATTGTCACAGCAGCGCGGTGCCGTGCGGCTGCCGGCGGATGCGTGGTCTGTTGCGCGCTGGATGATCCCGTAACACAGCGAGCCGCGCTCTCGCGAAGGCAGGGGTCTTGCGAATGCCGGGTCGTGGCCGAGGGCTTCGAGTCGCCCCAGGTCCAGGCCGAACAAGCGCTCGACCGTTTGCCCACAGAGGCTCGCGTGATCTGAAACGCCGAGCCATTCGAGCGCGCTGAGATTGGCGCCCGTTACTGTCCCCGCATCGTCGATGGCCAGGATGCCCTCGCCCGCCGTCGAGATAAACTCGCGATGAGGATGGAATCGCAACAGGTGATGGTGCGGCTGATGCTCCGCCAGCAACACCCGGTTCTCGACGTTCTGAACGGCCAATCGCACCAGGGCCAAGGTCGGCGCCGCAGACAGGCGCAGCCGGCCCGAGATATTGAGCGCGCCGATGAGGTCCCCGCGGCCATCCCGGATAGGCGCCCCGCAGCACGTCAAGGCTACATTCTGGGACAGAAAGTGCTCATCTTCCTCGATCAGCACCGGCTCGCGTATCGCGAGGCAAGTGCCCATCCCGTTGGTGCCTTGCTCGGCTTCGCTCCACACCGCGCCCTCGCACAAGCCGCTGTTGCGGGCAACCTCAGTAAACTCCCGTGCCCCGGTGTAAGCGAGGATCACGCCCTCGTGGTCTGTGAGCATGACGCCGACCGGGGCATTGAGCAGGCGAGCGAGCGTCATCATCTCGATCTGCGCAATCGAGTAGAGGAGCTCCGATTCTCCGCGGCGGTGTTTGAGCTCGGCGCCGGACACGATCGTCGGGTGGCCCGCGCGATCGGGATTGAGCTGATAGCTCGATACGCAGCGGCGCCAGGAGTCGCGGATTCGGTGATCGGGAGCCGACGTCGGCGGACGGCCGGAGATCACCGAGTCGATGAACTGAGCGTGGGCTCGCCGTGTATCAACCTGTTTCATCCGTACCCTTGCCCCCACGGGTCGCCGAATGTCGTCGGAGCGCGGTGAGTGTGGAGTGATCTACCTTCACGCGCAGATTGTACCGCAGTGCGCCCCGCCCCGCGCTTGAGGTCAGGCGTGCGCAGCAACGCCTCCGCGAGCCCCATGAGCGCCTTGCCTGGACGCTCATGCCGATCGCCAGACGCGGTTGCAGACTAACCATCGTAAGGGTTGCGGCGTCGAGCTTTGCGCGCCTCAATCAAGGCGTGCCGCGGCAGGTGATGCCGAGGAGCCATTGACTGGGATCCGCCGCGGTGTTGAGGCGCGCCCGATACCCGAGATCGAGGTCGAGACCCGGGCGCACGGTGTAGATCACCCCAACGAGCGCTACTGCGAGGTAGTCCGACTGGGTGGCATCCGAGTTGGAGTCCACGGACGTGTCGAGCACGAGCTGCAATCGCTCATTGGCCGCGTAGAGGCCGGCGAATGAAGCATGCAGAATGTCGCCTCTGTGCCCCAGATCGCCTGGCGAGCGCGCGTAGCCAATGTTGGCGTCGAAAGAGAACGGCGTGAAGTCCGCCGCGATCACCAGAATGGCGTGCGGGGAAACGTGGTGCACGGAGCCCAGGTCGTCCTGGCCGGTCGGCGCGGCGAGCCCAGCCCGTAGACCCAGCGTCCACGGCGCTGACCCGAAGAATCGCCATTTGGCATCGACGTTCGTGTCGCCGAAACCCTGCTCGCGAGTGCCGTCGCCGCTATGGGTCAGCCAGGAGGGCTGCACGAGGAGGTCGATGGTCGGCGAAACTCCGTATGAGAGCTGCGGTTGGAACAGGAAAGAATGATGCCCCGCGGACCGGGTCCAGGCATTTCCGAGCTCGAGCTCGATGTTGCCGGCACCCTGAGTGCCCGTATCCTCGGTGATCATGGGGTGCGCGGCCTGCGCCGTGGAAGAGACCACGGTAATGACGACTGCGGTCGCTGCCGCAAGCAGATCGTGGCGAGCCAAGGAGTGGGCACCCGCAGTTTGGGGGTAACCTCACATCGTAGCGAGCGCCTGAGACAGAAAGATGACCGCACCGGATGCTCCGCGGTCGTGATCTACTTGCGCGGAACCGGGTAGGCCCAACTTGTAGGACGCTCATGCCGCAGCGCGCCCTGAGCCGTGCGATTCGAATCGGTTTGGCGTGGATCCTCGGCTGGTTGCTGGGCGGCCTGGTCACGCCTGCGGGACGGGCAGCTGAAGCGGCTACCGGACACGCAGCTGCGCCAGCGACCGTCATTCGAGGCGCCGGCGCAACCTTTCCGGCTCCCCTGTATGTGGCCTGGGCCGCGGCATATCACGATACGGGTGGGGCTCGAGTCGAATATGACGCCGTCGGCTCCGGCAGAGGCATCGACGAAATCAAGCAGCGCGCGGTCGATTTCGGCGCTTCGGACGCGCCCCTCACGCCCGAGGACGCAGCCGCGGCTGGCCTCCTGCAATTTCCCGCGGTCATCGGCGGAGTCGCGCCGGTCATCAACATCACCGGCATCAAGCCGGGAGAGCTCGTCCTCGACGGTGGTGTGCTGGCCGATATCTACCTGGGCCGCATACGCAAGTGGAACGACCCATCGATCGCGCGACTCAATCCGACTGTCGCGCTGCCGAATACCCACATCACCGTCGTGCACCGCGGCGACGCCTCGGGCAGCTCGCTCCTTTGGACCGACTATCTGTCACGATCGAGCCCCGAGTGGCGGCAGACCGTGGGTACCAGCCTCGAGCCTCACTGGCCGGTTGGAGTCGCCGGAACAGGCAACGAGGGCGTCGCCTCGTACGTGCAACGGACGAGGTTCGCGATCGGATACGTCGAGTATGCGTTCGCGCGTGCACACCATTTGAGCGACATCGCGCTGCGCAATCATGAAGGCCGTATCGTGCGGGCCGGACACGAGAGTTTTGCAGCGGCGGCGGACATGGCCAGTTGGGATGACCTGGCGCACATCCGGCAGATGCCGACGGACCTGTCGGGCGCTCGGAGCTGGCCGATCACCGGAGCGAGTTTCATTCTCGTGCCGGAGCACGATCCGCGCAGTGCGGCCGTCGTGGCGTTCTTCGGCTGGGCGTTGCATTCCGGCGGAGCGATCCTGCGTCGCCTCGCCTACACGCCGCTGCCTCGCAGCGCCGTCGAGCAGTTGCCAGGGCTGTGGGCCAAGCTACCGCGCGCGGCGCCCCGATAGCCCGAGCTTCAGCACCGCGGCGTCCTCCCGACCTCCGACGGACTGATAGTAGCCACGCCGCATTCCCACCTGCTCGAAGCCCATGGACAGATACAGGCGGATGGCGGTTGTATTCGACGGGCGTACTTCGAGAAACGCCTCGCTCATGCCTGCGGCAGTTCCGCGCTCGAGGAGATAGCGCAGCAAGCGGCGACCGATTCCCTGACAGCGGCTCGCCTCGCGTACGCACAGATTCAGGATATGGGCCTCGCCCGCGCCGATGCTCATGACGCCGTACGCCGCCACTTGCTTGTCAACGGTAACAACCCGGCAGACATAGCCTACACGGAGGCAGTCGCGAAAGATTCCCTCGCTCCAGGGAAACTGGTAGGACACGTGCTCGACAGCGACCACGTCCGCCACATCAGCCTCGGTCATCGGGCGGATGAGCACGTCCGGGATAGCGTCCAGCGGCTCAGGGGCCGTTGCCATCTTGTGCGTCTACGTGCGTGGAGTCAGTGAGTGGAGCTCAGTTGCCGGAACAGATTGCGAGCGAACTTCAGGTCCTCCCACGCCTTGCGCTTGTCCGCGGGAGTGCGCAGGAGGTACGCCGGATGATACGTCACTATCAGCGGCGTATTCAGCTCACCGAAGTGGTGCACCTTGCCGCGCAGCCGGGCAAGCGACAGATCCGTGGCCAGGAGGTTTTGGGCCGCGATGCGTCCCACCGCCAGCATCAGCTTCGGGCGCAACAATCGGATCTGCCGCATCAGGAACGGCAGGCAGGCGGCGACCTCCTCCGGCTTCGGGTCGCGGTTGCCTGGCGGCCGGCTCTTCAACACGTTCGCGATGTACACATTGCTCGACCGACTGAGGCCGATGGCCCGCAGCATGGCGTCGAGAAGCTGACCCGCGCGACCTACAAACGGCTCGCCCCTCCGGTCCTCCTCGGCGCCAGGCGCCTCACCGATGATCAGCCAGTCGGCCTGGCGGTTGCCCACCCCGAAGACCCCCTGGGTGCGGCTCGTATGCAGGCTGCATCGCTTGCAGCTCATGACCTCGGCTCGGAGGGTTTCCCAGAGCGCTTCCGCCTCCTGAAGCATCGGCGACTGTGGGTCTGAAGACTGCGCCGTAACCAGATCGACGGCGCCGGGCGCTGAGACGACCGTCGCCTCCTGGGCGGGCGCAATGACCTCGATCTGCGTAGCGACGGTCGGGGTCGGCGCGGTTCGCCGCACCCACGCCTCGATGCCGAGAGCCTCGAGATACAAGTGGCGTCGGCGAGTGTCCATCAGCTTGGACTCGTCCCCGGACTGCCGCGGAACAACCGCCGCAACCGGCGACCGCACCACAGGATCGGAGCCGACAAAGCGTAGGTCCCGAAGATGGACAACAGCATCGTCGGCGGCTCGCTGGCGATCAGCGCGAAGAACAAGGGGACGAGCAGGATGTAGGCGAACTTGATGCGCCGATCCAGGTTGAACTGCTTGAAGCTCGGATAGCTGAAACGGCTGACCATCGCGCCCCCGGCGCTCGCTGTGAGCACGAACGCGAGAATCAACCCGACGAGCCCCGGCTCGCGCCACTCGCTCGAGAACCAGATGAAGGCCGCGACGATCGCCGCGGCGGACGGGCTGGGCAAACCCTCGAAGTAGCGCTTGTCCGCCGCGCCGCGCGTGTTGAAGCGCGCAAGGCGCATCGCGGCGGCCGCCGTGTAAAAGAAGCACGCCAGCCAACCGAAGCGGCCCCAGTAGTGGCCGAACTCGGCGATGCGCACGACGCCCCATTGGTACGCGACAATTCCCGGCGCGAGGCCGAATGCGACCATGTCTGCCAGGCTGTCGTACTCCTTGCCGAAGGCGCTCTCCGTCCGGGTGAGACGCGCGATGCGACCGTCGAGCGTGTCGAAAATCATCGCCACGAAGACCGCTTTGCCCGCCGGCTCGAAGTTCTTGTCGATGGCGGCGACGATCGCGTAGAAGCCCGAGAAGAGGCAGCCTGTCGTCAGCAGGTTAGGCAGCAGATAGATGCCCTTGCGGCGCGGCTTCACTTCATCGTCGACATCGGCGTCCGTATCCATCAGCAGCTTCACAGCCCCAAAAGCGGCGCGGTAAGGGCTGCCATCTTATCAGCCTGCTAAGATCGCCACCTCCGATGAGCTCGAGGCTGGCACACCCGCGATGAGGCTTTCACGCTACCCGATCAATACCCTGAAGGAGACTCCCGCCGAGGCCGAGATCGTGAGTCATCAGCTCATGCTCAGGGCCGGCCTCATCCGCCGCCTGGCCGCCGGTCTGTACAGCTGGCTGCCCCTGGGGCTGCGGACGCTGCGCAAGGTCGAGCGGATCGTCCGCGAGGAGATGGATCGCGCCGGGGCCCTCGAGCTGGTGATGCCGGTGATACAGCCGGCCGAGCTGTGGCAGGAATCGGGCAGATGGAAGGAGTACGGGCCGGAGTTGCTGCGGCTGAAGGACCGGCATCAACGCGACTTCTGCGCGGGGCCGACACACGAGGAGGTGATCACGGATATCGCCCGGCGGGAGCTCAAGAGCTATCGCCAGCTCCCCGTCAACTTCTATCAGATCCAGACGAAGTTCCGCGATGAGATCCGGCCGCGCTTCGGTGTGATGCGCGCACGAGAGTTCATCATGAAGGACGCCTATTCGTTCCACGCCGATGAGGGCTCTCTACAGGAGGGCTACAGGGCGATGTACGACACCTACACGCGCATCTTCACGCGCACTGGACTGCAGTTCCGGGCAGTCAGAGCCGACTCCGGTGCCATCGGTGGCGATGTGTCGCAGGAGTTTCATGTGCTCGCGGACTCCGGCGAGGACGCGATAGTGTTCTCGGACGGCGACGAGTACGCCGCCAACCTCGAAGCTGCGGCAGCGCTCCCGCCGGCTGAGCCGCGTTCGGCGCCCAAACAGTCGCGCGAGAAGGTCTCGACACCGGGAACACGGACGATCGCCGAGGTCAGTCAGTTCCTGAAGATCCCGCCGGAGCGGACCGTGAAGACGCTGCTGGTCGAGGGACAGGACGAGCAGGGCGCTGCGACTGACGAGGTCATCGCCCTCGTGGTGCGCGGTGATCACGAATTGAATGCCGTCAAGGCGCAAAAGCTTCCCGGTGTAGCGAGCCCGCTGCGCATGGCCAGCGCCGCGCGGATTGCCGCTGCAACCGGCTCCGAGCCCGGATTCATCGGACCCGTCGGGCTGCGGGGACGGATTTACGTCGACCACAGCGCCTATGGGCTCGTGGATTTCGTCTGTGGCGCGAACGAGAAGGACGCCCACTTTACGGGTGTGAACTGGGAGACCGATGTCGCCGGAGCCCTCCCGGTGGATATCCGCAACGTCGTCGCGGGCGATCCCAGTCCGTCGGGCCGCGGACGGCTGAAAATCGCACGCGGGATCGAGGTCGGTCACATCTTCCAACTCGGGCGCAAGTACAGCGGCCCCATGAAGGCGTTAGTGCTCGATGAGAGCGGCCAGGAAGTCCGGATGCACATGGGCTGCTATGGCATCGGTGTGACGCGCGTCGTGGCGGCGGCCATCGAGCAGAATCACGATGAGCGCGGCATCATCTGGCCGGAGCCCATTGCGCCCTTCCAGGTCGTGCTCGTGCCCCTCAATCTGCAGAAGTCCGCCCGTGTCCGCGAAGTCGCCGATCGCCTGTACGACGAGCTCACCCAGGCCGGGATCGAAGTCCTTTACGACGACCGCGACGCCCGTCCGGGCGTCAAATTCGCCGACGCCGAGCTGCTCGGAATCCCGCACCGCATCGTCGTGGGCGAGCGCGGCCTGCAATCGGGCAAGCTCGAATACCGTCATCGCCGCGATACCGAGAGTCAGGAGTTTCCTGCGGATGGCGCGCTGGCGTTCATCCGGTCGCGTCAGGGTCGCTGAGGCCCTGCTGCTTCTGGCCGGCCTCGCGCTGGGCGGCGCCGCGCAGGCGGACCAACAACGCGATCCGCAGCTCAAAGGGGTCATCGCCAGAGCAATCGCCGAGGCCGAGTGTTTCACGGATCAGTACGACTCGGCCGTCTGGTACACGCTGATGGAGCCCCGCCTGCGGGGCATCGTCAAAGAGCGGGGCGAGCGGATGGATATCCTGAAGCAGGTGTATTGCGAGACACACCGCGCGGGAGAGTCGCGGCTCGCTCCTGGCCTCGTGATGGCGGTGATCGCGGTGGAGAGCCGCTTCAATCGCTGGGCGGTCTCCTCATCCGGCGCGGTCGGGCTCATGCAGGTGATGCCCTTTTGGCCGGAGCAGCTCGGCATGCGCCGCTACGAGCTGGTGCACGTCGCTCCCAACATCCGGATGGGCTGCGCCATCCTGCGCTTCTATCTGCGCTATGAGCGCAGCGATGTGCGCAAGGCCCTGGCGCGTTACAACGGCAGCATCGGCGAGCGAGACTATCCCGACAAGGTCATTTATCAGTGGTCGAAGTGGAACGGCGCGGACGACCTGGGCTACGGGCCCGACGGACGTCCCCTGCCCGCTTCCGGCCGCGCAACGGGAGACAACATCCGCACGATACCCTCGCGCCGTGGATCTGCTCCGCCCTCGTAGTGACCGTCGGGCATGCGCAGGATGCCGTGGATACCCGACGCCTCTCCGCGCATCTCGTGCAAATCGATTCCTCGCTCGTGCAAGCCGCTCAGCACTCGAGGACTCATCTTGTCGAGCTCGCCGGAGAAGTCATCGCCCCGCGCGGACAGATTCGGCAAGTCGATGGCGGACTGCATCGACAGTTTCCAGGCCAGGGTGCCCACGAGCGTCTTGCCGTTGTAATCGAGAATCGTCGAGCCGCCGGGCGAGCCCATCGCCGCGAAGAAGTGTCGCTCGCCGTCGAGCACGATGACCGGCGACATCGAGGAGCGCGGCCGCTTTCCGCCGTGCACGGCGTTCGCAACCGGCCCATTCTCGTCGTTGGCGACGGCAGAGAAATCCGTGAGCTGATTGTTGAGAACAAACCCGTCCACGACACGTCCGGACCCAAACACGGACTCCACGGTCGTCGTCATCGAGACGACGTTGCCGGCGTTATCCATGACGACGAAGTGGCTGGTTCCCGCTGCTTCCGTCGTCCGGTCCGTCCCGCGAGACACGCTGAGCTGGCCCGGTCCCGGCGCCGGCCCCGCTCGCTCGCCAATCAACTGCGCGCGTCCGGCGAGGTAAGCGGGATTCAGCAGCGCCTCGACCGGCACCGCAATGTACTGCGGGTCGGCGACGTACCGATCGCGATCGGCGTACATGAGCCGGCTCGCCTGAGCAAACAGGAACCAGGCCTGCGGATCGCCCGGCCCGCGATCGGCGATGTCCGTGCGATCGAGAATGGTCAGCATCTGCAGGAGGTTGACGCCACTCGAAGGCGGCGGCGGCACACAGACCGTGTATTGGCGGTAGGGACGGCACAGTGGCTCGACCCAATCGGCACGGTACGCCGCGAGATCCTGGAGAGTCATCGTTCCCGCCAGGGGTGCGTCGTGCGTGCGCTCCACGATATCCCGGGCGATGCTGCCGGAATACAGTGCCCGCGGCCCTTCATTCGCGATCCTGCGCAAAGTGTGCGCATAGGCCGGATTGCGGAACACGTCGCCGGCCTGCAGCGGTTTGCCGTCCGGCCGCGAAAAGAGTGCGGCAGTAGCCGCGGTCGGCGGCAGCGCAAATTCTGGCGACAGGAACCGCGCCATGCGGTGTCCCACCTTGAATCCCCGCGTCGCGGCGTCGATGGCCGGGATGAACAGCCTCTTCCATGGCAGGACCCCGAGGCGAGCGTGCGCTGCCGAGAGAAGCGCGACGGCCCCCGGAATTCCCGTCGAGCGTCCGCTACGCACTGCCTTCAGATACGAGAGCGGCTTGCCCTGCTCGTCGAGGAACATGTCGGGGGTGGCACCGGCCGGCGCCCTCTCACGACCATCGAGCGCCGTGATCACGCCGGTCTCGGCATCGTAAAACAACATGAAGGCCCCCCCGCCGACCCCCGAGCTCTGCGGCTCGACCAGTCCCAACATGGCCTGGATGGCGACCGCCGCATCCGCGGCGTTGCCGCCATGGCGCAGGATGTCGATCCCTGCAGCCACGGCGTACGGGTTCGCAGCAACGACCATGGCCCGAGGTGATTCGACCGGCGCCGGCCGTGGCTCGACCAATCGTGAGGGAGCGCGTGCCTGCGCCACGCAAACCCACAGCAGGAGGGACAGCAGCAGCGGCAGCGAATGTAGCCGCAAGAGCGGCGAGAGCAGTGTGGACATCAGCGGATTTTCATCCTGGCATACTGGGCGCGATACATACGGAACAACGTGTGTTGCCGGCTCTAGCCGGTCGTGAAGGCAGCGGGAACGGTGTCAGCGTCGATCTGGGTCTCGACGACCACCACTTCGGTCACCTTCGAGGCGGACGATCCGATCCACAGCCATTCCACGAATGTCTGCACCGGCATCGCTTCCCCGCAGGCCAGAACCTCGACTCTTCCGTCCGGCAGGTTTTTCGCGTAACCCGTCAGCCCCAGCTCCCTGGCGCGCTGCGCGCAGGTGGCACGATAGAACACACCCTGCACGCGACCCGCCACCCAACACCTTCGGAACACCACTCGTGGATTCCTCGCCGATGGAAACTAGGTAGAGTGTGCCAGGGTGCGCCTGTACGCGCACCGTGTGATGGGAGCTGCGGATGACCGAGATACTGGTGCTGTTTTACTCTCGCGAGGGCTCGACAGCCGAGCTTGCCCGCCACGTTTGTCGCGGTGTCGAAGGCGTCTCCGGCGTCACCGCCAAACTGCGCACCGTGCCGCCTGTGTCCGCAGAGAGCGAGCGCCCCCTGAAAGCGGTGCCCGCCAGTGGGCCGCCGTATGCCACTCTCGATGACCTCGCCCGCGCAGATGGCCTGGTTCTCGGGAGCCCGACGCGCTTCGGAAACATGGCGGCGCCATTGAAGTACTTCATCGACGGCACCTCCGCGCTATGGGCATCCGGTGCGCTGGTGGGAAAACCGGCGGGCGTATTCACCTCCACGCAGACCATTCACGGCGGGCAGGAAACGACGTTGATCTCCATGATGCTGCCGCTGTTGCACCATGGCATGTATCTCGTCGGGATTCCGTACACGGAGCGCGCATTGAGCGAGACGCGCGCCGGAGGGTCGCCCTACGGCGCATCCCACGCGCATGTGGCTTGTGACGGTGCTTCCTTGAGTGAGGTAGAGCAATCGCTCGCGCAGATACTGGGCAAGCGGGTCGCGAGCCTCGCCGCGCAACTGGCCCGGATCTCGCCAACGGGGTAAGCGGGCCGGGTCCTACTCTTTCAACACGGACCGAATGAAAGGAACGGTGAGGCGACGCTGGGCCACGAGAGCCGCCTCATCGAGCGTGTCCAACAGCCCGTAGAGCGAGTGCATGTCTCGCGGGAATCTGCGCTGCAGCCACCGCACTGTCTCATCCGGAATCGTCAGGCCGCGCAGCCGCGCACGCAGTTGCAACGCCTCCTGCTGCTCGGGCTCATCCAGAGCGCGCAGCTGAAAGACCGCGACGGCTGCAAAACGCGAACCCAGATCCGGCAGCGCCCAGTGGAGCAGCCTCGGCGGTGACTTCGCGGCTACAACGAGGCGCCCGTCCGTATCGACCATCTCGTGCACCAGGCCGAACAGCGCCTGTTCCCAGTCGGCGCGTCCTATCACGGCATCGATGTCGTCGAGACACAGATACTGAAGCTGCGGCAATCCGTCGAGAATTCCGACACCGAGCGGTGCAATCTGCCTCAGGGGCACATATCCGGCTCGCGCTCTCTCGCTGGCCCGCGCGCAGATGGCCTGCAGCAAATGGGTCTTGCCAGCGCCACTGCCGCCGCATATCCACGTACCCCCGCTCGCGGCGCCCTCGGCAATGGCCACAGCGTGCTCCAGCGCCTCGCGATTCGCGCCCGGCAGAAAGCTGTCAAAGACAGCGCGGTCAGGTATTCGCACACCGAGTGGCAGCTGGCGCATGACGTCAGGATGAGCGAACGGGCTGCGACCAGGCGCGCCGCGTGAATGCGAGGCAATAACTCGCCCCGGACGATAGGGTGGTGATCAGCACGATGACGGCGAGCGCCGCCAGCACCTTCGCCGGAGGAAATCCGACCGCCGCGTTGATCATGATCATCAGCAGATAGAGCAACTGCGCCCCGGTGTTGGCCTTGCTGATCGCGGTGGGCCTGCCGTGCAAGGGACCGATCCACAGCCGGTACACGATGGCGCCCAGAACGATCAACACATCACGCGCCACGGCCGCTGCCGTGACCCACGGCGGTACGAGCCCGAGCCAGGCACACTCGATGAAGAGCGTCATCAGGAGCACCTTGTCGGCCAGGGGATCCAAAGCTTTGCCCAGCTCCGATGTCCAGCCGAAGCGCTTCGCCAGATAGCCATCCGCCCCGTCGGATACGGCAGCAGCGATGAACAAGGCGGTCGAGACGAAGTATTGCTGCCGCTGCAGGGCGACCGCGATCGGCCAGACCAGGCCGATGCGGATCAAACAGATGAGGTTGGGCAGATGGCGCACGGCAACGCGAGACCGCGAAAGTGCGCCCGTCAGGGGCGATACTGATAGACGAGCGGCGCGGCCGAGCTTCCGGCTCGAGTCAGGTGACCCGAGTTTCCGAGCGCCCGGATGATGGCGTCGGCGCCTCCTCGCACGCTCAGATCGAATGTGACCGAACCGCCGCTGGCCCCGGCAACGTTCGACTTGCGAACGCCGGGCAGGGCTTCGAGCGCGCGCGTCACGGCGGCATAGTCGGAAAGGCCCGCGATGCCATCGACTTGTACCCGGGCCGGCAACTCGGTCTGGGCAAGCGAGCTGCCGGAGGCAGGCACGAGATTGTCCACGGTGCCGTCGATGCCGCCGACGAGCGAGCCGCTCCAGCTTTCGCTCGAGTAGGCGGTGTGCAAAGTCCACTGCCATTGCCCGTTCGCCGAGCCCGTGTCGCCGCGACCCACCAGAACCTCATCGCCTCCGTAGCGTTGTGCCATCTGCAACAACGCATCACGACTCAGCTCGTTTCCATTCGCATCGATCGGCGACAGCGGGACCAGGGTGACCGGCAGTCCGCGCGCGATAGCCGCCTGTTCCAGCTCGGCACGCGCTGAGTCTTCCGTCGCCCGCGGCAGAGCCGGATAGAGCACGATCAAGGTGAAGGGGCGATCCTTCTCCCAGACGCTTCGGCCGGCGGCGGTAATGGCCCGCTCGACCGCAACGCCGTCGAAGATGACCTGACTCTGTCCATGCGGCCCCGGTGTGTAGGCTTTAACGTAGGTTGACGCATCGGTCACGATACTGGCCAGCGTCGGATCCGTCGCCGACTCTTTCCTGCCCGTGGCGCGCACGAGCGCCTGGCGCATCGCTTCCTGCAGTGACGCGGGCGATTGCCCTCCACGAAGGTCGACCTCATAAACACGCACGGGGCGGCCCGCTGAGGCCGCCTGCACGTACAGAAGGCTGGCGAGCCACGCGAAGCTCGTCAGAAAGGCGAGAAGTCGTTTTGCCATCTGGTTAGCGCGCCGCGCCAGGGCAGCGGGCGGGATGTAGAATATCACACCCGCTCCCACCGCCCTCCTCCCCCTGCCATGACCAAAACCTCCGGGATCACGTACCGCGATGCGGGCGTCGACATCGACGCAGGCGATGAGCTCGTCGAGCGTATCAAGCCGCTCGTGCGCCGGACTCAGCGGCCCGAAGTCCTCGCAGGCATCGGCGGCTTCGGGGCTCTCGTCGAGCTGCCGCCCGGGCGTTACCGGCATCCGGTGCTCGTGTCTGGGACGGATGGAGTCGGCACCAAGCTACGCCTCGCCATCGACGTCGGCCGGCACGACACCATCGGTATCGATCTGGTGGCGATGTGCGCCAACGACGTCGTCGTGCAGGGCGCGGAGCCGCTGTTCTTCCTCGATTACTACGCGACTGGCAAGTTGCGGGTCGATGTGGCGGAGGCCGTGATCAGTGGCATCGTCGAGGGCTGCTCGCAAGCCGGGGCCGCCCTGGTGGGCGGAGAAACGGCCGAAATGCCGGGCATGTATCACGGCGACGACTACGACCTCGCCGGATTCTGCGTCGGTGTGGTGGAAAAGTCGGCGATCATCGATGGCACGCGCGTCGCCGCGGGCGATGCGGTCATCGGCCTGAGCGCCTCGGGACCTCATTCGAATGGGTACTCGCTCATCCGCAAGCTGATCGGGGTCACCGGCGCGAACGCGGAGACGGCGCTCGAAGGCCGGCCGCTGTTCGAGCGCCTGCTCGCACCGACGCGGATATATGTGCGCGCGCTGCTGCAGCTGATGCGCGCGGTTCCGGTCCACGGCCTGGCTCACATCACCGGCGGCGGCTTGACGGACAACATCCCCCGAGTGCTCGCCGACGGCCTCGAGGTGACACTGGAGCGGCGGCTCTGGCCGCGCGATCCGGTATTCGACTGGCTGCAACGGGCGGGCAACATCGAGTCGGGCGAGATGCACCGCACGTTCAACTGCGGTATCGGCATGGTCGCCATCGTGCCTCGCAGCCACGCCGATGCGGCGATCAGACTCCTCGCCGAGCACGGCGAATCGGCCCGGATCATCGGCGAGGTCCGCCCGGGCAGCCGCCGCGTCGTCATACTCGAGTGACCGCCCGCTCGCCGGCCTCGCTGCGTCTCGTGATCTTGATCTCGGGACGCGGCTCCAACATGGCGGCGATCGCGCGCGCCTGCGGCGATGGCAGTATCCACGCGCGAGTCGCCGTCGTGATCTGCGATCGCCCCGCAGTCGCCGGGGTACCGTTGGCGCGCGACCTGGGACTCGAGGCACACGTTGTGCCCTATCGAGCCTCGCCTGACCGCGCAGCCTTCGAGGCCGCTCTCGGCGAGACCATCGATGCCTACACACCGGATCTCGTGATACTCGCGGGCTTCATGCGCATCCTGACACCGGCATTCGTCGCCCGCTACGCCGGCAGAATGCTCAACATTCATCCGTCGTTGCTCCCCAGGTACCCCGGATTGCATACGCACCGGCGTGTGCTCGAAGCGGGGGATCGCGAGCATGGGTCCAGTGTGCATTACGTGACGGCGGAGCTGGACGGCGGACCTGTCGTCCTGCAATCGAGGATTACCGTGCGCACCGGCGAACCGGAGGCGCAGTTGTCCGCCCGGGTTCAGGCCACCGAATACATCATCTACCCTCGGGTCATCGGCTGGATCGCGACAGGCCGCCTCGCGTGGCGCAACGACCGCCCCTGGTTGGACGGCCAGCCGCTGGCGGCACCGGTCGTGGAGGATCTGCGGGATGCGCCGGAGCGCTGACTGGGACAGGCCGACTCATCGAGGCAGGCGCAATGACCCGCGCCGGTTGCTGTGGGCGCTCGCGGCTTCGACTGCATGGCTCTGCGCGTCGTCCGCGCGAGCGGAAGAGTTGAAGCCATTCGAGGCCTCCTACACCTGGGCCTGGCATGGGATGACGGTCGCGGTCTCGACGCTCCGGCTCGAGCGCGGTGGCGGTGACATGACTGCCGCAGCCCTGGCGCCCAATGCGGGGCCGGACGCGGCCGGCGCGATCTGGACTTACCGCTCGACGAGCGAGCCCCGCGGCATAGGCCGGATGTTCTCGCAGCGTCCCAGGCAGGAAAGCGTGCTGCTCATCGCCGAGGACGGGGTGCGGCCACTCCGATACCGCGCAGAGGACGGCACTTCGGCGACCAAGAACGACGCGGACGTCGAGTTTGATTGGACACATGGCCGGATACGCGGTGTCTACGAGGATGCCAAGGTGGACCTGCCGGCCACCCCCGGGGTCCAGGACGACCTGTCGGTACAGATCGCCATGATCGTCGAGCTCGCGCAGGGACGCACGTCCGGCAAGTTCACCCTGCTCAACAAGAACTCCGTGCGCGGCTACACGTACACGCTCGAGGGCGAGGAGAAGCAGTCAACCCCGCTCGGAGCGATCGATACCCTGCGCTTCCGCAGCCAGCGCGCCTACTCGCCGCGCGTGACGCGCTTCTGGTGCGCGCCCTCGCTCGGCTATATCCCCATGAAAGTCGAGCAGACGCGCGATCACGACGTGCAGTGGACGATGCGGGTGCTCAGCGTAAAGCGGTAGCCGTCCCCGGCGGGAAATCTCTGCCGCGCTCAGCCCGTCACGGCGCTCCGCGCCCCCTCACGTTTTCGGCAACGTCACGCCCTGCTGGCCCATGTACTTGCCGCCGCGATCCTTGTAGGAGGTCGCGCACACTTCGTCCGACTCGAAGAACAACATCTGGGCCACGCCCTCGTTGGCGTAGATCTTCGCCGGCAGCGGTGTCGTGTTGGAGAACTCGAGTGTTACATGCCCTTCCCATTCGGGCTCCAAAGGCGTTACGTTGACTATTATGCCACAACGTGCATACGTCGAGTTGTGGACGATCATGTCGTTCGCAACAAAATTTCGTAGTGTTGGAACGGAGATATCAAACACCTCTTCGATCCCGACGGGCTCGATTGATTCCACAACATCCCAGACCGGGCCGCGCACCAGAGGCTCGAGGTGCCAATCGCGGGCCGCGGCGGCCAACTTGACTGCGGCGGTCATCGAGACCGACTGGCCACCAGAGGATCCGATACCGAGCGAATTCAGACTGACACCGGCAAGACGCGAAGCCAACGTCATCATGGGCCATGCTTCGGGCGGCAGGGTGTCGAGATTGCTCTTCCGGCGCGGCCGCGCGCGGATCATGGGGAGCACTCGCGAGTCGAGATACTGTTGCTTCATCGACCCCGGAACGAATCCGATCCGCTCTGCGAATTTCTGAATCTGCTCCTTGTCCGTGATCTGGAGCTTGCAGGCGAGCGTACCGATCGAGGTGGTTTTTTCGCGAATGAGAGCGAAGACACCAAACCGCAACAAAAGGTGGTGCAGATCCTCTATGAGGCGCCGCGACTTGGAATAGTACTCGACGAAAATGCTGTCGCCATTTGTAAAGATGCCTCCATCGCCCGCAAACAGCGCCTGCAGGAACAGTCGCACCGACTCACGCGGAGCCGTGAAGATCGCTTGAGGAACGAACTTGTCGCCCGAGAGGACGTTGAGGCCGTAGCCACGCAGCCATTCATGGGCGCGATTCTTCTCGGGGATCCCGCCGCGGCCGAATTTGTTGGCCAGTCTGTACCCATAATGGCCATTCCAGGTCACGCTTCCGAATCCCGACTCGCGCACGCTCGTGCGCAACAACTCCGCGAGGGCGGGGTCGGAGGTTGTATACGTGGGGCTGTGACCTGGCGTGTGGCACTGTCCCTCCGAGATCATCAGCCCGAGCAGCGTCGCTTCCCAATCAGGCATTGGACTGTTGCCAAAGATGGGGATCTCGCGCGCGACCGCGATCCGGTCCCCGGGCCGCAAGCTCTCCAGCGGCAGCCAGCCACGTAGCATCAAGAACGGATGGTTGGCCGTTGCACGGATTCGCAATCCGGCTCGAGTGCGCAACTCGAAAACCACTTTCTTCCCTTGAGGCACGAAAGCCGAGACCTTTGCCGGTCGCAACTCCCAGCGATCCAGGGCGAGAGTCTTCTTCCCCCAACGCATCTCGGTGATCGGTACGTAAGCGCCGGTCTCGGCGTCCACTACCCGCGTATCGCCGGTGACACACTTTCCCAGGCAAACCGTCAGCACGCTGCGCGGAATGCGGAAATATTCAACGGTGCGCGCGAGCGCGAAGGAGTTGGGCGGGATGAGGCACACGTCCGCCGACAGATCGACGAAGCTCTTCTCGTCGAACTGCTTGGGATCGACGATGGTGCTGTTGATGTTGGTGAAGATCTTGAACTCGCGCGCGCAGCGCACGTCGTAGCCGTAACTCGAGGTCCCATAGGAGACGATCTTGCGCCCCTCGACGTGCCGCACCTGCTCCGCCGCGAACGGCTCGATCATGCCGTGCTGCGCCGCCATCCGCCGGATCCAGTTGTCGGACTTGATGCTCATCCCGCGCTCCCCGTTACACCACTCACGTCGGCCTCATTCGATCACGATTTTTGGAAACACAGTGCTACGGTCGCGCGCGCGACGCGCCAAGGCGGCAGCCGCCCGCCGTGCCATCTTGAAGTACGCCTGAGCGCGAGCCGACGTCGGGTCGGCGATTACCGTCGGCCGGCCGCCGTCGGCCTCCTCACGGATACGCGCATCGAGCGGCAGCTCGCCGAGCAGGGCGACCCCGTATTCTGCCGCCATCCGCGCTCCGCCGCCCGCACCGAAGATGTGCTCCTCGTGACCGCAGCTCGAGCAGATATGGGTGCTCATGTTCTCGACGATGCCGAGGACAGGTACGGCGACCTTCTCGAACATCTTGAGCCCCTTGCGTGCGTCGGCCAACGCGATGTCCTGGGGCGTGGTCACGATCAGCGCCCCGGCGACGGGCACGCGCTGTGAGAGCGTCAGCTGAATGTCCCCCGTGCCCGGGGGCATGTCCACCACCAGATAGTCGAGGTCTCCCCATTGCGTCTCGGACAGCAACTGGGTCAGCGCCTGAGTCACCATGGGACCGCGCCAAACCATGGGCTGCTCGGCATCCACCAGAAACCCTATCGACATCGCGGTAACGCCGTGAGCCGCCAGTGGGCGAATGTGCTTCCCATCCAGCGAGGTCGGACGCTGCCCGGTGAGGCCCAGCATCAGAGGCTGACTCGGACCGTATATGTCAGCGTCCAGCATCCCCACGCGCGCGCCTTGCGCCGCCCAGGCCAATGCCAGATTGGCTGCGACGGTCGACTTGCCGACGCCGCCCTTGCCCGAGGCGACCGCGACGACGTTCTTGATCCGTTCGAGCGGTTTGAGATTGCGCTGTACGGCGTGCGATCGAATATCGGACTCGAGCTCGACGGCGAGTGGGGTCCCGATGCCCGCGGTGGCGAGGTGTGCGCTCAATGCCGCCGCCAGCTCCTCCTGATAGCCCCCTACGGGAAATCCCAGCCGTATCCGCGCCTGATAGCCAGTCGAGGCCGCGACGACGTCCTGGACCGCCTTGGCAGCCCCAAGCGTTTCCCCAAGATACGGTTCCGGGTACGCCTCGAGAGCGGCTCGTATGGCGTTTAGCGAGGTCTCGGAGGACATGTTGAAAACCACCATGTGCGAAAGGGCTCGGATTGTAGCCGGCTCCGTTCCTTTCGGGGCCGCCGCGAGGGTGTGGCATAATCGCTGGATGCCCTGCCTGCACGTCAGGTCCTTCGGAGTGTCGGCAGTGGAAGAACCCGCGCTCACTTGTCGAGCCGCCGCCCTCGCACAGCGAGCGGACAGGGAGGGGATGTGCGTGGGAATCGTATCCAACGGAAAGGCTGAATGAGCTTTTTCACGAATCTGCGCGCCGATCGGCTGGTCACCGAGATCCGTTCCTCGACAGACCCGGCAAGTCCGGCGACACAAAAGGCCGTCTCAAAGCTCAAAGACCTCGGAGCGGGCGCCATCGAGCCCGTGTTCGCGGCGCTGCCGGACGCCGACAAGAGCGCGACCGTTGCCTTCGTCGAAGTTCTCGCGGGTGTCGTCAGCCAGAAGACGTTTCCACAGTTCGTGCGCGGCCTCATCGAGGGCAGCCCACGCGTCATTGCCGGAATTTCCTGGGCCCTGACCAGCAATCGCAACTACCCGCCGCATCTGCTCCTCGAGGCGCTGGCGACACCCGGTGTCTCCAAGCCGGCGATCCTCGAGGTCATCGGCGCGCAGAAGACCCGGTTCGGTGTTCGCGATCTGCTGAACGCGGCCTACGCGCAGGAGCCGAATGAGAAGGCGGCGCTGTTCCGCATCATCGGCGAGATCGCCGATTCGGGCGCCGTGTCCGAGCTCGTCGGCCGGCTGCAGGGCAAGGACCCGATCGCGCGCGTCCATATCATCAACCTGCTCGCCCGGTTCAACACACCCGAGGTGCAGACGGCCCTGCAGACGCAGCTCCGGGACCCCAACAAGCTGATCAGGGGAGCAACGCTGTCGGCGATGCAGCGGATGGACGGCACGATCGACATCGAGCGCGTCTGTGCCCTCCTGAAGGACCCCGAGATCGATGTCCAGAGCAAGGCTATCGACGTCGTCGTCAAGGCCAACCACCCCGACACCATCCGCTACCTCATCGAGGTCCTGAAGGACGAGAACGAGAACGCCCGGCGCGCGGCGGTCGAAGTCCTGAACGAGGTTGGCAACGCCAAGTCCGTCAAATATCTCCTCGAGGCGCTGAAAGACAGCGACTGGTGGGTGCGCAGCCGCGCGGCGGATGCGCTCGGCAAGATCGGCGGCCCCAAGGTCATCGAGGCCGTTCTGCAGCTCGTGCAGGACAAGGACGATGACATCCGGCGGGCGGCGATCGAGATCCTCAACCAGACCAAGGACGAGCGTGCCGTGGAATCGCTGATCCAGGCCACGCGGGATACCGACTGGTGGGTGAGCGAGCGCGCCGTGGACGCCCTGGCGGAGATCGGCAGCAAGCGCGCGCTGCCGCGGCTGGCCGAGATGCTCCAGACCGGGAATGCCAAAGCCCTGCCGATCGTCGTGCGGGCGATCGGCAAGCTCGGGGACGGGAAGTTCGTGGACTCGCTGATGCCCCTCATCTCGCGTCCCGAGCGCGAAGTCCGCATCGAGGCCATTCAGGCCCTGGCAAAGCTGGTGGACGATCGCCGTGCCGACCAGCTCCGCGCCGAGTTGCAACAGCAGGCGGCCTCGACGGACCAGACGATCGCCCGGATGGCGGCAGCCGCGATGGCCGAGCTCGACAACCGCATGGCGGGCAGCCTGACTCCGATCGGTACCCCGACTCCTGCGACGAGTCTCACGCCGACGGCGATTCCGGCCTCCGCGGTCAGGCCGCCGCAAGCCGCGCAAGCAGAGCCTGCCGCGAAGACGATGCTGATGTCCGAGAGTGCGGGCGCGGGCAAACAGGCGGAGCCGGCCCGGCTCGACATCCAGAGTCTCAAGCCGGGCGATGTGATCGAGGGCCGCTACAAGTACATCGATCGCATCGGCCGGGGCGCCTTCGGCACGGTGCTGCTGATGGAGGACACGGTCGTCGACGAGCGGCTGATCCTCAAGTTCCTGAACCCGAACGTCTCGCAGGACGAGGAGGTCATGAAGCGCTTCGTCCACGAGTTGCGCTACTCGCGCAAGATCACGCACAAGAACGTGATCCGCATCTATGACTTCCTCTACATCCAGGGCAACTACGCCATCTCGATGGAGTATTTCCCCTCTCACACCCTGGGTAGCGAGGTCGTGAACGAGAAGCCGCTCGATCTGAAGCGCGCCGTGCAGTTCGCGATGGACATGTGCACGGGCATGACCGTGGCCCACCAGGTGGGCATCGTGCACCGCGATCTGAAGCCGGCCAATGTCCTCATCAACCAGGAAGGGCTGCTCAAGATCGTGGACTTCGGTGTCGCGGCGGCCCAGCGCGAGGGCGACACGCAGCTCACGAAGACCGGCTACGTCATCGGCTCGCCGAAGTACATGGCTCCCGAGCAGATCCTCGGCAAGAAGGTGGACGAGCGCGCCGACATCTACGCGGTCGGCGTCATCATGTACGAGATGATGACCGGCGTGCCGCCCTATTCGCGCGGCGATCACATGTCCGTCATGTACCAGCACGTGCAGGGCAAAGCCCGCTCTCCGCAGGAAGTGAACCCCGGGCTGCCCCCTGCGCTGGCGGAGCTGATTACCAAGGCGATGGCGGTCGACAAGACCAAGCGCTTCCAGACGATGGAGGAGATGCGCGTGGCCCTGGCCCGATTCCAGGGCTGACCGGGTACCGGGTCCGGGGCGTGACATTCGCAGGGGGGGCCGCCACACTGCGGCGGCGAACTTCGTGCGTTACGTCAAATTTCCGGGGCCCATCGGTTGATTCCCGGGGCAGCGGCAGCTAAACAGCGCTGTGCCATATCTGGTTCTTTCCGCGGGGTAGTCGCTTGGCGCGTATCGACGCGTTTCTGAAGCTGGGATCGCAGCAGGGCTGCTCCGACGTACATCTGGCGGTCGGCATACCGCCGATGCTGCGGATGCATGGCGACCTGTTGCCCATCAAGTTCCGCGATCTGCGAGCCGGCGAGCTCGAGGGATATATCGCGGAGATCCTGACACGCACCCAGGGCGAGCAGTTTGCAAAGGGCAACGACCTCGACTTCTCTTATGTGTCCGCCGAAGGCGGTCGCTTCCGGGTGAATGTCTATCGCAAGGAGACCGGTATCGGGGCGACCTTCCGGGCCATTCCTTCCGAGGTTCCGTCTCTCGAGAAGCTGTCCCTGCCTGCGATCGTCACCAAGCTCTGCGATTTCCACCAGGGCATGATCCTCGTGACCGGCTCGACGGGCACCGGGAAGTCCACGACGCTCGCCGCGATGATCGACCATCTGAACAAGACGCGCCGGCTGAACATCATCAGCCTCGAGGATCCGATCGAGTTCGTCCATCGCAGCAAGAACAGTCAGGTGATCCAGCGCGAGCTGGGAACGCACATCCCGAGTTTCGCCGAAGGCGTGCGCGCAGCGATGCGCGAGGACCCCGATGTCATTCTGGTCGGTGAGCTGCGCGATGCCGAGACCATCACGATGGCCATGACGGCCGCCGAAACCGGGCATCTCGTTCTGGGCACGCTACACACGACCAGCGCGGTGAAGACCATCGATCGCATCATCGACGCGCTGCCGGTCGAGGAGCGCGAGCAGACCAAGAGCTTCCTCGCACAGAGCCTCCTCGCGGTCGTGACCCAGGTCCTCGTCAAGACCGCGGACGCCCGCAGCCGCAAGGCGGTCTGCGAGGTACTGGTCATGACCAAGGCGATCGCCAAGCTCATCCAGACCGAGCAGACGCACCAGATCCCGAGCCAGCTGCAGATGGGGCGGGACCTCGGCATGTCGTTGCTCGACCAGTCGCTGCTCGCCGCCATCGCGGCGCGCGAGATCGATCCCGACGATGCCTACGCGTATGCCATGGAAAAGAAGCAGTTCCAGAAGTACGTGACCGATACCAGCATGCTGCCGAAAGCGGAGCTGACGGCGGCGGGCCCGGCGAGCGCCTCAGGCTGATCATCGTCATGGCCGCCATCGACACCCTTCTCATGGAGGTCCTGCAGAAGCGGGGCTCCGACCTGCACCTGATCGCCGGCGATCCGGCGCGCGTGCGTCAGTTCGGCGATCTGATGCCGCTCGGCCCGGAGCCGCTGACCGCGGACTTCGTCAAGGAGGCTCTGTACGAGATCATGCCGAAGACGGCCGTCGATCGCTTCGAGTCGAAGGACGGAGCCGACTTCGCCTACACGATGGGCGAGCACGGCCGCTTCCGTGTCAATGTGATGCGGCAGTTGAACGGCATGGGCGCCGTATTCCGCGCCATTCCCTCGAAGGCGCTCACCATGGATGAGCTGAAGCTGCCCGAGGCGGTGCGCCAGATGTGCCGGGCCAACAATGGGCTGATCCTCGTCACGGGCAAGACCGGCTCCGGCAAGTCCACGACACTGGCCGCGATGATCGACGACATCAATTCGCGGGTGAGCGGCCACATCTTGACGATCGAGGACCCGATCGAGTTCGTGCACATGCGCAAGAGCTGTCTCATCAGTCAGCGTGAGATCGGCGTACACAGCCCGAGCTTCGCGGCCGCGCTGCACTCTGCCCTGCGGGAGGACCCCGATGTCATCCTGGTTGGCGAGTTGCGTGACCTCGAGACCATGAGTATCGCCGTCACCGCCGCCGAGATGGGCATTCTGGTGATGGGGACGCTGCATACCAACGGCGCTGCACAGACCGTAGACCGCATGGTGAACGTGTTTCCGTCCGACAAGCAGTCACACGTGCGGACGATGCTTTCGACTTCGCTGCGCGGCGTCGTTTCGCAGCAGCTCTTGCAGCGAGCCGACAAGCAAGGCCGGGTCGCAGCGCTGGAGATCCTGGTGAACACACCGGCGGCCTCGAACCTGATACGCCAGGGCAAGCTCGACCAGCTCGAGAACACGATGCAGGCGGGCGGCCAGTTCGGCATGAGGACCATGGATACGGCGATCCAACAGCTCCTCGATCAACGTCAGGTCACCGGCAAGGAGGCCTACAAGAAGGCCATCAACAAGGGCAAGTTCGAGCCCGTCAAGGACGCTGGTTAGTATTGGCCGGATCCGGTGCGGCGCACGCTTCGCACCCTGCACGGCCCGCCCACACCCTACAGGCCCGCCCACACCCTACAGGCCCGCCCACACCCTACAGGCCCGCCCGCACCCTGCACGCCCACCCAGCAACCCTGCACGGTCCGCCCGCACCCTGCACGGCCCGCGGGGGCCCCGCCCATGTAAACTACGGGCATGCCTCGCAAAATCTTCGCAACGACGGCCCTGCCGTATGCAAACGGTCCGTTCCACATCGGCCACATCATGGAGTACATCCAGGCGGATATCTGGGTGCGCTTCCAGCGGATGCAGGGTAATGAGGTGCACTTCGTCGGCGCCGACGACGCCCACGGAGCACCCATCATGCTCAAGGCGCAAGCCGAGGGGATCACGCCACAGGAGCTGGTGGCGCGGATCGGAGCCGAGCGGCCGCGCTATCTGCAGGGCTTCCACATCGGCTTCGACCACTGGCACTCGACCGATTCACCTGAAAACGTCGCCCTGTCCCAGGATGTCTATCGACGGCTGAAGGACGCCGGGCTCATTTACGTGAAACCGGTCGAGCAGTTCTACGATCCGGTCAAGGGCATGTTCCTCGCCGATCGCTTCATCAAGGGCGAATGTCCGAACTGTCATGCTAAGGATCAGTACGGCGACGCGTGCGAGGTCTGCAGCACCGTCTACTCGCCTACGGATCTCATCAACCCGTACTCGACTCTCTCGGGCACGGCCCCGATCCTGAAGACGTCCGATCACTTCTTCTTCCGGCTGTCGGATCCCAAGTGCGTGCAGTTCCTGCGTGGCTGGCTGGAGACGCCGGGGAGACTGCAACCTCAGGTCATCAACAAGGCGCGCGAGTGGCTGGGCGGGACGGGCGAGCAGACGCTCGGTGACTGGGACATCTCGCGCGACGAACCGTACTTCGGCATTCCGATCCCGGATGTGCCCGGCAAGTACTTCTATGTCTGGCTGGATGCGCCGATCGGCTATCTCGCCTCGCTGAAGAGCTATTTCGACAGCGGCCAGGCACGTGCCCGCGGCGAAACGCGGACATTCGAGGAGTTCCTCGCCGCGCCCGACACCGAGCAGATCCACTTCATCGGCAAGGACATCATCTACTTCCACACACTGTTCTGGCCGGCGATGCTGCGCTTCGCCGGCGCTCCATACCGCGTGCCCGACCACGTGTACGTGCACGGATTCATCACGGTATCCGGCGAAAAGATGTCCAAATCACGCGGCACGGGCATCAGCCCGCTGCGTTACCTGGACATCGGCATGAATCCGCAGTGGCTGCGGTACTACATCGCGGCGAAGCTCAACGCGAACGTCGAGGACATCGACTTCAATCCGGATGATTTCCTCGCCCGCGTGAACAGCGACCTGGTGGGCAAGTACGTCAACATCGCCAGCCGCGCCGCGACATTCATCACCAAACATTTCGACGGGAACCTGCAGTACAGCGGTGATACGACCCGGGCCCTGGAGCGTGCGCGCGAGGCAGCACGGCTGGTCAGTGACAGCTACGAGACACGCGAATTCGGCAAAGCCCTGCGGGACATCATGGCCGTCGCCGATCGCATCAACCAGGAATTCGATGCGCTCCAGCCGTGGGTGCTCGCCAAGGATCCGGCCAGGCGCGCGCAATTACAGGACGCGTGCTCGCGCGCGCTGCAGGGTTTCAAGGTGCTCAGCGTCCTGCTGGCGCCCGTTTTGCCTGCTGTGGCAGAGCGCGTCGCGCGCGAGCTCTTCGGCCTCGATCGTCCCTTCGAGTGGAGCGACGTCGAGATCCTGCCAACGCGCATCAACCGTTACGAGCATCTCATGACACGAGTGGACCCGAAGCAGCTCGAGGCGCTGTTCGACGCCGAGGGCGCGACGCCCGCGCAGGCGGGCCCCTCCAAGACGCCGCCCGGCAAGAAGGCGCAGGCACCCGGCACCGCCTCCGGAACGGCGAGCACCACTGCTTCGCCGGCCGCCGGCCCGATCAGCCTCGAGGAGTTCAAAAAGGTCGAGCTGCGAGTGGCCCGGATCATCGCCGCCGAAGCCGTGGAAGGCGCCGACAAGCTGTTGAAGCTGACACTGGATCTCGGCCCGGAGCGGCGCACGGTATTCGCGGGCATCAAATCGGCCTACGATCCGGCGAAGCTCACGGGGCGGCTCACCGTGGTCGTGGCGAACCTCGCGCCGCGCAAGATGAAGTTCGGCGTGTCCGAAGGGATGGTGCTGGCGGCAAGCGGCGAAGGTCCCGGCCTGTATCTGCTCTCGCCGGACTCCGGCGCGACGCCCGGCATGAGAATCAGCTGAAGAGGCGATGGCGACGAGCGACGAAATCGATGCCCTCCTGCCGCAGACCCAATGCACCCGCTGCGGCTACGAAGGCTGTCGTCCCTACGCCCAGGCCATCGCCCACGACGAGGCCCGGATCAACCAGTGTCCTCCCGGCGGGGCGGCCACGATCGAGGCGCTCGCCGCCCGGCTGGGAAAGCCGGTGCTGCCGCTGAACCCCGCGAACGGCGTGGAAGGCCCGATTCGGGTCGCAGTCATCGACGAGAGCCTGTGCATCGGCTGCGCCAAGTGCCTGCCCCCGTGCCCGGTCGATGCCATCGTCGGGGCGAAACGGCAGATGCACACTGTGGTCGCAGAGTTGTGTACGGGCTGCGAGCTGTGTGTCGCGCCTTGTCCGGTGGATTGCATCTCGATGGTCGCGCGGGAGGGTGTGCCGGTGCCCGCTCCCGCTCTCAACCGCCATCGCTTCGAGGCTCACAACGCCCGGACAGCACGCCGACTCGCGGCCCGGGCGGAGCTGGTCGCGTCGAGGAAGCTGGCAGCGAGGGGCCACGCATCATGAACCCGGCCCGGCGTCGCGCGATCTTCCGCCGCCTGCAGCAGGCAAATCCAACTCCCACCACCGAGCTCGAGCACAGCTGCGCCTTCGAGCTGCTCGCCGCTGTGATGCTCTCCGCCCATACGACGGACAAGAGTGTCAACGCCGCGACGCGCAAGCTCTTTCCGGTCGCCAACACTCCGGCGGCGATCGTGAAGCTCGGGGTGGAGGGGGTGAAGAGCTACATCAGGACCGTGGGCCTCTACAACACGAAAGCCCGGAATCTCGTCGGGCTGGCTCAGCGCATCCTCGATGAGCATGGTGGCGAGGTTCCGCGCGAGCGAGCGCAGCTCGAAGCATTGCCCGGAGTGGGCCGCAAGACGGCCAGCATCATCCTGAACATGGTGTTCGGCGAGGTCGAGATCGCGGTGGACACGCATATCTTCCGCGTCGCCAATCGAACAGGGCTTGCACCTGGAAAAACGCCGCGCGCCGTTGAAGAAACACTTGTCGCAACTACACCCGGCGTCTACAAAAAGGACGCGCACCACTGGCTGCTTCTGCACGGCCGCTACGTTTGCACCGCGCGGCTTCCCGCGTGTCCGAAGTGCATCATCAAGGACCTGTGCGAGTATCCGGCGAAAACTCCGCCCAAAGCGGTGGCCCGCTCCGATGCGCAGGCCGCTCGCAAGCGGCGCCGACTCTTTCGAGCTCGATAGAGCCTGATCGTGCCCGTATTTGCCGGACAGAGCCGGGATCAGCTGCGACGGATGTATCTCGACGCGTGGCGCAAATTCCGGGCAGGCGTGCCGCTCGAGCCCCTGGAGGGGCAGCTCGCGGCCCTGATCTCGGAACACCCCGAGTACGTTCCCTGGCTGGAAGCGAGCCCGGAGGCCCTGGCCGAGGAATTCCCGCCGGAGGCCGGGCGCCAGAATCCCTTCCTGCACATGGGACTGCACATGGCCATCCGTGAGCAAGTGGCGACAGACCGGCCACGGGGATGCGCTCACGTCCATCGCGCTCTCGCCGCTCGTCTGGGAGACGCGCATGCGGCCGAGCACGCCATGCTCGAGCCTCTGGCCGAAACGCTGTGGGAGGCCCAGCGAGCCGGAACACCCCCCGACGAGCAGGCCTACCTCGAAAGACTGCGGCGGCTGGTTTGAGGCCCTGCGCCCTGGGGTTACGCGGTCGCGGCGCTTGCTATTTCTTCGGCATGTACAGGTCGGTGAGCGTGCCCTCGAAAGCTTCCGCGGCGCCGGCAACCGTTTCTGACAGAGTCGGATGCGGATGGATCGTCAGTCCGATATCCGCCGCATCCGCTCCCGTCTCGATCGCCAGAGCCACCTCGCTGATCAGCTCACCGGCATTCGTGCCGACGATTCCGCCTCCCAGCACGCGGCGCGTCTGCGGGTCGAACAGCAATTTCGTGAAGCCTTCATCCCGTCCGAGGGAGAGCGAGCGGGCATTGGCCACCCAGGGGAACGCGGCCTTCTTGAAGGCAACGCCCTTCGCCTGCGCCTCGCTCTCTGTCAGGCCCGCCCAGGCGATCTCGGGGTCCGTGTACGCGACCGACGGAATCACGCGCGCATCGAAAGAGCTCTTGTGCCCGGCTGCCACTTCCGCCGCGACCTTCGCCTCATGCATCGCTTTGTGCGCGAGCAAGGGCGGCGCGGCAATGTCCCCGATCGCAAAGATGTGCGGCACGTTGGTGCGCATCTGCTCGTCGACGGGGATGAAACCACGATCCGAGACGGTGACCCCGGCCGCCTCCGCCGCGATCGCCCGGCCGTTCGGAGCCCGACCGACCGCCACGAGAACCCGGTCGAAGACCGTGGGCCCAGGAGCCTTCTCGCCCTCGAAACTGACACGCAGCCCCTCGCCGAGAGACTCGACCTTCGTGACCTTCGTGCCGACCAGCACACGCTCGTAGCGGCTGCGAATCCTGCGCTCGAGGGGCCTCACGAGGTCGGGATCGCATCCGGGCAGCAGCTGCGGAGTCAGCTCGACGACACTCACACGCGTGCCCAAGGCGTCATAGACGCAAGCCATCTCCAGACCGATGATGCCGCCACCGACCACGAGCAAACTGCCGGACTTGGGGAGCTCCAGCGCGCCGGTCGAATCGATGAGACGCGGATCGTCAGGCACTCCGGGGAGCTTCACCGCCTCGGACCCGGCCGCGATGATGCACGCCTCGAAGCGGATGCGCTCCGATCCGCTGCTGCCCATGACCTCCATGACATTGCGCCCGGCGAACCGGCCGGTGCCCTGAATCACCTCGACCCGGCGCTGCCGCGCCAACAGTCTCAGGCCGCCCGTCAACTTGCGGACGACAGACTCCTTCCATTCCCGCAGGCGATCCCGGTCGACCTCCGGGCGGCCGAATGCGATGCCATGCGCGCTCATCTCAGAGGCATCCACAACGACCTTCGCGGCGTGCAGCAGCGCTTTCGAGGGAATGCAGCCGAAGTTGAGGCATACCCCTCCCAGATTCGCCCAGCGCTCGATGAGCGTAACCTGCATGCCGAGGTCCGCGGCCCGGAACGCCGCGGTATATCCGCCCGGACCTGACCCCAACACCAGCAGTTGAGTCGTCCGGTTCACGGGGCCGTCAGGGGGCTCACGCCTGCCAATGTTGGGAATTGGCATGCGAACGGTGTCGCCTGCCGATTCGGCCGCCGGTGTTTGAGGTGTCGTGGAGGCGCGTGCCGGCGCGGCGGCCGGCCCGCCATCCGCATCGACGCGAGCCAGCAAGGAGCCTGTCGATACTTTATCGCCACGCTTCACGAGCACCTCGGCCACGGTGCCGGCCGTCGTCGACGGAACATCCATCGAGGCCTTGTCCGTCTCGAGGGTCACGAGCGGCGAATCGACCTCGATCGGATCACCGGCCTTGACCAGGACATCCACGATCGTGACTTCGGAGAAGTTCCCCAGATCGGGGACCCGGAGATCCACTCGGCTCACGGCACGGCCTCCGTCAGCGAGCGCGGTTCCGCCAGTACCTTCGCCAGGTATGTCGTGAAGCGCGCGGCGGACGCTCCATCAATGACCCGGTGGTCGTACGACAGTGACAGGGGAAGAATCAGGCGCGGGATGAAGCCGCCATCGCGGTAGACCGGACGCATCGAAGACTTCGAGACTCCCAGGATTGCAACCTCCGGAGCGTTGATGATCGGCGTGAAGGCCGTGCCGCCGATCCCGCCGAGACTCGAGATCGTGAAGCAGCCGCCCTGCATGTCGCCGGGCGCCAGCTTGCCCGCGCGAGCCTTCTCGGAGAGCTCGCCCAGGCGGCGCGCGATCTCGTAGATGTCTTTTTGATTCGCGTCTTGCACCACCGGGACGACCAACCCGTTGGGGGTGTCCGCGGCAAACCCGACGTTGATGTACTTCTTCAGGATCAGGTTCGCGCCGGTCGCATCCAGAGAAGCATTGAAGTGCGGAAACTCCTGCAGCGCCTTCACGCACGCCCGCATGATGAAAGCGAGCGGCGTCAGCTTGATCCCCTCCTGCAACGCCTTCTGTTTCAGCTTCGTGCGCACATCCTCGAGCTCCGTGATGTCGGCATCGTCAAATTGCGTGACATGCGGAAGGTTGACCCAGCTCGCATGCAGGCGGGGCCCGGAGATGCGCTGGATGCGCGAGAGCGGCTTCGACTCGACGGGCCCGAACAGGGAGAAGTCGATGACCGGCACTTTCGGCAGGCCCGCTGCAGATGCGCCGGCGGCCGCGGGAGACGCCGCCGGTCGCGGTGGCGCCGATGTTGGCGAAGCGCCGGACGGGGTTGGCGAGCCAGTGACCGCGGCCGCCGCTGAGCTCTTCGAGACGGCCGCAGCGGGGCCGGCCAGTGACTTCTTGACGTACGCCTTCACATCCTCATGCGTGATGCGTCCCTTGAAGCCACCGCCCGTCACCTCGGTCAGGTCAACGCCGAGCTCGCGAGCCAGCTTACGGACAGAGGGGCCCGCGTGAGCTCGAGAGAACCCGGGCTCATTCATGGGAGGAGGAGATGCCGGTGTACGAGACAGCGCTTCCGGTTCCGGTGAGGGCGGCTGTGCAGGGGCGGATTGCGCTGCCGACGGTTGGGTTGAAGTGGAGGAAGTGCTGACTGGTTTCGCAGCCTCGGCGGGAGGCGGCCGTGGCGCCGAAGCGTCCGGCTGCGGGGCCTCTCTTGCGGCATCGGTTCCAGCCGAATCGGACGTCCGCACCGTCGCGACGAGATCTCCGGCCGATACCTTGCCGCCTTTGGCGACATGCAGCTTCTCGATCACTCCGCCGACCGTCGAAGGCACATCCATCGTCGCCTTCTCCGTCTCCAGAGTGATGAGCGAGCCTTCCGGCTCGATCGAGTCACCGGTTTTGACGAGGACGTCGATGATCGCGACGTCTTTGAAGTTGCCCATGTCGGGCACGCGCACTTCCACGAGGCGAGCGGCCGCGTTCATGCACTGAGCCTTAGATTTTCCAGGGGACGGGTTTGGAGGGATCGATGCCGAGCGCCTTCATCGCGCCCGCCAGCGTCGCCTGATCGACCTTGCCCTCGTCGGCGAGGGCCTTGAGAGCCGCAATGGCGATGTAGTGACGATCGACCTCGAAATGCCTACGTAGCGCCGCACGCGAATCCGAGCGGCCGAAACCGTCTGTGCCGAGTGTGATGTACCGGCCGCCGACCCACTGCCGCACCTGATCCGGCACGGTGCGCAGATAATCGGTCGCTGCAACGATCGGACCCTCGCGGTCCTTGAGGAGCTGCTGTACATAGGGCACGCGTGGGGCTTCCGTCGGATGCAGCATGTTCCAGCGCTCGATCTCGAGTGCCTCGCGGCGCAACTCGCTGAAGCTCGTCACTGCGAAGACGTCCGCCGGCACGCCATAATCGTTCTCCAGAATCTGCGCGGCGGCCAGTGCCTCGCGCAGGATGGTGCCCGATCCCAACAACGTCGCGCGCACCTTGCCTCGGCCACCGATCTGCAGGAGGTACGCGCCCTTCAGGATGCCCGCCTCGACGCCCTTCGGCATCGGCGGCTGCGCGTAGTTCTCGTTCATCACGGTGATGTAGTAGAAAATATTCTCCTGCTCGACATACATACGGCGCATGCCGTCGTGCACGATTACGGCCAGCTCGTATGCGAAGGCGGGGTCATAACCCACGCAGGTCGGAACCGTGGTGGCGACGAGTTGACTATGGCCATCCTGGTGCTGCAGACCCTCGCCCGCGAGCGTCGTGCGACCCGCGGTTGCACCGAGCAGGAAGCCTCGCGCCCGGCTGTCGGCGGCCGCCCAGATGAAATCGCCGACGCGCTGAAAACCGAACATCGAGTAGAAGATATAAAACGGCACCATGTAGGTGCCGTGATTGCTGTAGGCCGTGCCGGCGGCGATCCATGAGCACAGCGCTCCCGCCTCGTTGATACCCTCTTCGAGCATCTGACCCTTCTTGTCCTCGCGATAGGACATCAAGGTCTCGGCGTCCTGCGGCGTATAGATCTGCCCCACGGAAGAATAGATGCCGATCTGACGGAACAGCCCTTCCATGCCGAAAGTGCGTGCCTCGTCCGGAACGATCGGCACGATGTTCTTGCCGATGTTCTTGTCCTTCAACAGTGTCGTCAGGATGCGGACGAACGCCATCGTGGTCGAGATCTCGCGCTCCGCCGTCCCCTCGATGAGCGACTCGAAGGTCTCCAGCGGCGGCACGACCAGCGGCATTGCTTCCTTGCGCCGTACCGGCAGGTGTCCTCCGAGCGTGGAGCGGCGGTCTCTGAGATAACGGACTTCATCCGTGCCTTCGTCCGGCTTGCGGAACGGCAGCCGCGCAATGTCCTCGTCCGAGACGGGAATGTGGAATCGGTCGCGAAACGCGCGCAGATCCTCCTCGGACAGCTTCTTCTGCTGGTGGGCGATCATCTGGCCCTCGCCTCCCTTGCCGAGGCCGAAGCCCTTGACGGTCTTCGCGAGGATGACGGTCGGTTGGCCCTTGTGGGCGCTCGCCGCCGCGTAGGCCGCGTACACCTTGCGCGGATCGTGACCGCCCCGGTTGAGCCGCCAGATCTCCTCATCCGACATGTTGGCGACCATCGCCTTCAGCTCGGGATATTTGCCGAAGAAGTGCTCCCGTGTATAGGCGCCGCCCTTCGCCTTGAAGTTCTGATACTCCCCGTCCACGCACTCTTCCATCACGCGACGCAGCAGGCCCTTGTGGTCCTTCGCGAGCAGCGGATCCCAACGCGAGCCCCACAGCACTTTGATGACGTTCCAGCCGGCTCCGAGGAAAGCGGCCTCGAGCTCCTGAATGATCTTGCCGTTGCCGCGCACCGGGCCGTCGAGCCGCTGCAAGTTGCAATTGATGACGAAGATGAGGTTGTCGAGGCCTTCGCGCACGGGCATCGTGAGCGCGCCCATCGACTCGGGCTCGTCCATCTCGCCATCGCCGAGAAACGCCCAGACCTTCCGATCGGACGCTTTGGCGAGACCACGGTGCTCCAGATAGCGGATGAAACGGGCCTGGAAGATCGCCATCATGGGCCCGAGGCCCATCGACACCGTGGGGAACTGCCAGAACTCCGGCATCAGCCAGGGATGGGGATAGGACGAGAGCCCCTGACCTGGACCGCCCGCCTCCTGACGGAAGTGGCGCAGCTGCTCCTCGCCGAGGCGGCCCTCGAGATAAGCGCGAGCGTAAATGCCGGGAGAGGAATGGCCCTGCATGAACACCAGGTCGCCCGGGTGGCGCTCCGAGGGGGCCCGCCAGAAATGGTTGAAGCCGACCTCGTAAAGTGTTGCCGACGAAGCATAGCTCGACAGATGGCCGCCGTATTCCGAGGAGACCCGGTTGGCCTGGACGACCATGGCCATCGCGTTCCAGCGGATGAAGGCCTCGATGCGACGCTCCAGCGCCCGATTGCCGGGATATTCGGGCTCGCGACCGGTCGGAATGCTGTTGACGTAGGCCGTGTTCGGCTTGAACGGGAGGTAGGCACCGCTGCGGCGCGTGTAGTCGATCAGGCGCTCGAGGATGTAATGGGCGCGCTCGGGGCCATGCGCCTTCAGCACCGAGTCGATCGACTCGAGCCACTCCTGAGTCTCAACGGGATCGAGATCTTCCAGCTTGGGGGATTCGGTCACTGCTCGATCCTACCGCGTCGTCTCACGCTCAACGACCGTGGGCAGGAAAATAGAATAAAATGCCGCGGGAGCGTGGCGAGCAAATTCGCCTGAAGTGCAAGCTGCGCGCAATGATCCGGGTTTCAATCGCGGTGGTCAAGCAAGTCAGAGGTGTGATCGCGCGAATCGAGGCGGAGAATCTGATGTGAAAGAGCGCGCCTCGGATATGTCTCGAAAGTCCTTACTTCCGTCGGTCGACGGTCCGCGCGTCTCGCATGCGCGCGCAGCAGAGAAGCTCGACGCGTTGCTGGCGGTGGTGCCGACCTCCTCCGCCAAGCAAACGTTGCCGAAGAGTGCATTCGATGCACTGCCCGAGCACGAGCGCTGGCAGGAATTGCACGCGCGCGGCGAGGCCCGCTCCGGGACGGTGCGCAGCACGACTCTCGGCAATCGAGGGCAGACTCTCGCCGTACTAGGTTACATCGATCCCAACGCGAGCACGTTCGAGCGCCTGTCCCTCGCCGGCCGCATGATGAAAGAGTCCGCACCGCGGAATGCCCGTGCGATCGGGTTGGCAGCAGCCTTGTCTCCGCTGGCCGAACGCGCAACGCTCGAAGCGCTGATCGCGGCTGTCCTCTCACAGGCGTTCGCGCTGCCGGCATACCGGTCATCGCACGGTCCCGAGCACCGTCTGCAGCGCGTCGCAATCCTGGGCGGGCGGAACCTCGATCTCGGCTTCGCGACTGCGGCGGCTCGCGGCAACAACCTGGCGCGATGGCTGACGGCCCTCCCTCCTAACATGCTGGACGCGCCCGCCTACAAACAGACGCTTGCCGCACTGTCGCGACGGCATGGCCTCTCCATGCGCTGGCTCGATGAGACTGCGCTGCGCCGGGCGGGGGCAAATGCCTTCCTGGCGGTGTCAGCAGGCAACGATGCGCCGGGCGCGGGGATCGCGCATCTGCGCTATCGGCCCGGGCGCCGCTCGGGCGGAGCGCCGCAGATCGCTCTCGTCGGCAAGGGCATTCTCTTTGACACCGGTGGCATCAATCTGAAGCCGCATCGCTCGATGCTGGACATGCACACGGACATGGCCGGCAGTGCCGTGGCTCTCGCGACCCTCATTGCCCTCGCCGAGCTGCGGGCACCGATCGCGGTCGATGCCTGGCTGCCGATAACCGAGAATCGCATCGGCCCGCACGCCTATCGCCCGCAGGATGTGGTGCGCGCCGCCAACGGGGTGACCATTCAGGTCATCCATACGGACGCCGAAGGGCGAATGGTACTCGCCGACACACTCGCGCTCGCCGCGCGCACGCAGCCCCGGCTCATTCTCGATTTCGCCACCCTGACGGGCGCTTGTGTGTACGCGCTCACCGAGCGTATGAGCGGAGTCTTCACGAACCAGCCGCGGCTCGCCGAGACGCTCGTCGAGGCCGGCCGCGCGAGCGGCGAGCGCGTCTGGCACTTTCCGAACGATCCGGATTACGACACCGACATCGAGAGCAAGAGCGCCGATGTCCTTCAATGCGGCGCGGACGGCAAGGGCGATCACATTCTCGCCACGCGCTTTCTCGGGCGCTTCGTTCCCGAGCGCATTGCGTGGGCGCACGTCGATCTGTCCTCCGCCACGCGCCCCGGGGGCCTGGCACACATCAACACGGACATCACGGGCTTCGGCGTTCGTTACGCGCTCGAGTTGATTCTGAAGCAGGGCATCCTCGACGAGCTGGATGCCAGCTCGTGAGCAGCCTCACGATCCGCAAGCCGGACGACTGGCACCTGCATCTGCGGGACGGCGCGGCACTGCAAGCGGTGCTGCCCTTCACCGCGGCGCAGTTCGCTCGGGCGATCGTCATGCCGAATCTCAAGCCGCCGGTCCTCAATACGCAGCAGGCCATCGCCTATCGCAGCCGCATCATCGCCGCGCGACCGAACGGCTCCGGATTCCAGCCCCTCATGACGCTGTATCTGACGGACAGAACCGACCCGGGCGAAGTTGACCGCGCCCGGTCCTCCGGCGTGATCCATGGATTCAAACTGTACCCTGCGGGAGCAACGACACACTCTGACGCCGGCGTCACCGACATCAGACGAATCGACGCCGTGCTCCAGCGCATGAGCGAGCTCGGCGTCGTGCTGCAGATTCACGGGGAGGTGACCGATCCCGGCGTCGATGTGTTCGATCGCGAAGCCCGGTTCATCGATACCATTCTGGCGCCGACTGCTGAGCGCTTCCCTGGTCTGCGCATCGTCTTCGAGCACATCACCACACAGGCTGCCGTGACCTTCGTGCGGACCGCGCGCGCTGGCATTGCCGCCACCATCACACCGCAGCATCTGCTGATGAACCGTAACGCGCTGTTCGCCGGGGGCATCCGGCCGCATCTGTATTGCCTCCCCGTACTGAAGACCGAGCCGGACCGCCGCGCTCTTCTCGAAGCGGTCGCCAGCGGCGACTCCAGATTTTTCCTCGGCACCGACAGCGCACCTCATGCGCGGCACACGAAAGAGAACGCCTGCGGCTGTGCAGGGATCTTCTCGGCTCACGCTGCCATCGAGCTCTATGCGGAGGCTTTCGATGCCATCGCCGCCCTCGACAAGTTGCAGGGCTTCGCGTCCGAATTTGGCCCCGACTTTTACCGCTTGCCACGCAACGAGGAAACCATCACGCTCGCGCGCACGGCGTGGGCGGTGCCCACCACCTATCCATTCGGAGCCGACGAGCTCGTGCCCCTGCGTGCCGGCGAGCAGATGCCATGGCGACTGATGACAAGGGATTGCCTGTGAGTGAGCTGGATACGACGGCGACGCTGTCCGCGCCGGGACCGATACCGGGAACGAGCGCGATGTCGCGGCGCTTTCGCGGCTTTCTGCCGGTGGCCATCGACGTCGAGACGGGCGGTTTCCAGTCTGCGACGGACGCGTTGCTCGAGATCGCAGCCGTGCTGATCGACATGGACGCCGATGGCACTCTCAAGCGCGGCGCCACCTGCAACTTTCACATTCGACCCTTCGAGGGTAGCCGGCTCGATCCGGTGTCATTGTCGGTGACCGGCATCGACCCGTTTCACCCGCTCCGACCGGCCTTGCCGGAGAAGGATGCGCTGCAGAGAGTGTTTCGGGAGGTCCGGCACGCGGTGCGCGCGTACGGCTGTCGACGCGCCATCCTGGTTGGTCACAACGCGGCGTTCGATCTCGCTTTTCTCAATGCGGCGGTGGCGCGGGCAGACGTCAAGAGGAATCCGTTCCACCCCTTCTCGTGTTTTGACACCGCGACCCTCGCGGGTGTCGCGCTCGGCCAGACCGTGCTGGCCAAGGCCATCCGGGTGTCAGGACTCGAGTGGGACTCAGGCAGTGCGCACTCCGCTTCGTACGATGCGGAACGCTCCGCGGATCTGTTCTGCCTCGTCTCCAATCGCCTGCGCGACAGCTACCGCGAAGCGCATGAGCGCGCCGCAGCGTTCGGCTGGCTCGGCATCCCGCTGGCAGAGCCGAACGATGCGGATCCGAAAGCCGACTAAGCGGTGACGGCACCTGCTTCCTCGAGAAGCGTCTTCAGCTCGCCGCTGCGATACATCTCGAGTGCGATGTCGCAGCCGCCCACGAGCTCGCCGTTCACGTAGAGCTGGGGGTAGGTGGGCCAGTTCGAATAGCGCTTCAGCGCTTCGCGCATCTCGGGCTCTTCGAAGATATTGACGTGCTTGAACCGTGCGCCGACGGCGCGCAGGGCAGCAACCGTTTGCGCGGAGAATCCACACTGCGGGAAATCCGGAGTCCCCTTCATGAAGAGTACGACCGGACTCGACTCGAGCTCCGCCTTGATCCTATCGACGACTTCCATCACGACTACCTCAAAGTGACTTTGAAACGGCACCGACGCGCGCGGCCCCATCAAGCGCCCTGCGGCGCGCCTCGAGCTCTGCAATGAGATTCCACTGTTCGGTCGGGGTCATCGTGCTCCACCGGCCAATTTCAGCCCCGGTCCTCAGGCAACCGATGCAATAGCCCGCCGCATCCAGCGTGCAGACCTTCGTACACGGGGATACCGGCGGGGGGCGGCTCGGCTCGCTGTCCTCTCGCATCGGCCCATCATGTCACAAGGCGCGAGCCCCGTAAGACCGTCAGCCCCACCTTCGCGGCGTTGAATTATGGGGACTGCTGGCCTATTCTTCAAACTGCAATCGCCTCTCAGCCCAGGCAGAACAAGAACTTGGGAACGCTTTGGCCACCGCATATCAGGGGAGCTTAAGTCTAATGAATCCGCTCAACAGCGTCTCGGGCGCCATCATCGCCGGCATCGTCTTCGCGGTCCTCGTCATCATCGGCATCGACAAGATGGCGATGATGCCGATGCAATTCAATGAGCTCGCGCTCGCGCGCTGGTTGCACATTCTGGCGGGCATCACGTGGATCGGATTGCTCTATTATTTCAATGTCGTGCAGACCCCTGGCCTGGCCGTCGCCGCGGCGGACAAAGGCGGGCCCGGTGGCGCGGGCGTCTCGAAATATATCGCTCCCCGCGCCCTGCTCTGGTTCCGCTGGGGAGCGGTCGTCACCTGGCTCACGGGCTTCTGGTACCTGAGCTATGCGCATCAGTTCATGAATGCGCTGACGTTGGGACACGGCGGTCAGGACCGCTATGGGCTGGTCATCGGCAGCGGCATGTGGATCGGTACCATCATGCTGTTCAATGTGTGGGTCCTCATCTGGCCGAATCAGAAGAAGATCCTCGGCATCGTGCCCGCCACGGACGAGGAGAAGGCGAAGTCCCGCAAGGTCGCGGCCATGGCGTCGCGAACTAATTTCGCCCTCTCGATCGCGCTGGTTCTGTGCATGGGATCCGCGTCGCACGGCCTGCCGTTTTAGGGTCTGACTCTCGGCCCGGCGGCAAAAACCACGCTTTTGCGGCCGGCGCCGAGTAGATAATGGGACGGTGAATCACCTCCCCTCTGACCTCGACGCGCAGGTAGACGCGGCACTGCGAGAGGACATCGGCACCGCCGATGTTACGGCCAATCTGGTCCCTGCCACGCAGCGCGTGCGTGGCAGGGTCATCACCCGTGAAGAGGCGATCCTTTGCGGCCGACCGTGGGTCGAGGCGACCTTCGCGCGACTCGACCCGAGTATCCGCCTCGAATGGGAAGCGGCCGACGGCGACCGGATCACGGCCGGACAGGCCCTCTTCAGCGTCGAGGGATGGGCCCGACCGATCCTCACCGGCGAGCGGACCTCCCTCAACTTCCTGCAGCTTCTGTCCGGTACCGCGACGGCAGCCCAGCGCTTCGTCGTGGCGGTTGCCGGCACGGGGTGCGTAATCCTCGATACTCGCAAGACGCTGCCGGGACTGCGCACCGCCCAGAAGTACGCCGTACGCTGCGGTGGCGCCCAGAATCACCGCATGGGCCTCTACGACATGGTGCTCATCAAGGAGAACCATATCGCGGCCGCCGGCTCGATCGCCGCCGCCGTCCACGCCGGACGCCAGACGGCGCCGGGGGTTCCCATCGAGGTGGAGGTCGAGTCACTAGCGCAGTTCGAGGAGGCGCTCAGCGTCGGTCCCGATATCGTGATGCTGGATGATTTTGATCACGCTGACATGCGGGCCGCCGTCGCGCGGAACCGCGCACGCGGGCGACCGGTGAAGCTGGAGGCGTCGGGGAGCGTCACCCTGGACACCGTGCGCGCGGTCGCCGAGACGGGAGTCGACTACATCTCCGTCGGCTCGCTCACCAAGCACGTGCACGCGACGGACCTGTCGATGAGACTGGATTTTGGCTAGGCACAGAATGCGCCCCGCCGCCTCCGGCAGTGGGATCGCGAGCGAGAACCACGCTTTTTGCTCGCGATCGTGCTGGGGCGGGCAGGATTCGACGCATGCGTCGAACCGGATCCAGCGCTGTAGACTACGCGACAGCTGACTTCAACACGCGCTGGGGCTGCGCAACGCCGTAGCCTTGTGCGAAGTCCACTCCGAGGCTCGTCAGCATCTGAATGATCTCGGCGTTCTCGGCGAACTCCGCGATCGTCTGCTTGCCGGTCAGATGTCCGATCTCGTTGATCGAGCGCACCATTTCGCGATCGATCGGGTCTCGCAGGATCTCGCGCACGAAACTGCCGTCGATTTTCAGATAGTCCACCGGGAAGTGCTTGAGGTATCCGAACGAGGACAGGCCGGTGCCGAAATCGTCCAGCGCGAACTTGCAGCCCAGCTCGCGCAGAGCCTGGATGAACCGGTTCGCCTGCGAGAAGCTGGCCACGGCCGCCGTTTCCGTGATCTCGAAACAGATCTTGCCGCCATCGAGGCCGCTGCGATGGAACTGATCGATCACGAACGGCAGGAACTTGTCATCGCCGAGGCTCTGGCCCGAGAGATTGATGGAGCACATGATGAGCTTCTCGCGCTCGTCCGCCTCCGAGACCAGCCAGCGGAATGCATTCTCGATCACCCAGCGGTCGATCGCCGGGGTGATGCCGTAGCGTTCCGCGGCGGCGATGAAGTCATTCGGCGCCACGATCCGGCCGCCCTCGTCCTTCATGCGCAACAACAACTCGTAGTGCGCGCCGTTGTCGACCCGCTGCAGCGGCTGGATCGCCATGCGGAAGAGCTCGAAGCGCCCCTCTTCCAGAGCAGCGTTGATGCGCGCGGCCCATTGCATCTCGCGCCGCCGGCGCATCAGCTCGATGTCGTTCTCCGCGAAGCTGTGCACGCGGTTGCGACCACTTTCCTTGGCCGCTGCGCAGGCGCTGTCGGCGGCCGACAGGATGGAGGCGACATCCTCATTGTCCGCGGTGATGGGCACGACACCGATACTCGCTCCAAGGCGGAATACCCGGTCCTCCCACGTGAAGCGGAAGTTGCGCACACCTTCACGCAAGGTCTCGGCGGTCCGCATCGCTTCATCCAGGGAGCAGCTCTCCAGCAGGATGCCGAACTCGTCGCCACCCAGCCGGGACAGCGTGTCGCGCCAGCGTACTTTTGATTTGAGCAGCGCGCCCACCTGACCGAGCAGCGCATCCCCGGCGCTGTGTCCGCAGGTGTCGTTCACAATCTTGAACTGGTCGATGTCGAGGTAACACAGCGCGTACGAGGCCTCACGCGCCTTCGCACTCTTCAATGCGCGCTCGAGCCGGCTCTCGAACTCGCGACGATTCACCAGACCCGTGAGCAAATCATGACTGGCGTGATACGACAGCCGCCGATTGAGCTCGCGCGACTCGCTCACGTCGTGGAACACGAGCACTCCGCCGGCGACGTGGCCCGAGCCGTCGCGAATCGGCGCCGCCGTGCTCTCGATGTAGAGCTCGTTGCCATCCCGGCGGATCAACAGCATCGGCCGGACAGACTTGATCGGTCGGATGCGCCGGATCGAGACGCTGAGCGGGTTCTCCAGCGGCTCGCAGGTCTCCTCGTGGAATGCCCGGAAGATCTCCTCGACCGGCCGGCCCATGGCATCCTCGAGCCGCCAGCCCGTCAGTTCCTCGGCGACCGGATTGATGTAGTCGATCGTGCAATGAGCATCGGTGGTGATGACGCCGTCACCGATCGACTGCAGGGTGATCTGGGCGCTCTCCTTCTCGCGGAAGAGAGCCTCCTCGTACAGCTTGCGCTCGGTGATGTCGAGCTCGACGCCGACGAGCCGCAGCAGGCGGCCGTGCTTGTCCACCCGGGCCGTCGCCCGGCTGCTCACCCAGCGCCACTCGCCGTTGCGGTGGCGCATGCGATGCGTGCTTTCCATGGCAGGGGTCTTGCCGGCCACGTGGTCGCGAATGGCTGCCTGGACGCGCCCGAGGTCCTCTGGGTGGACGAGGCTGCGCCAATCCGGGGAGCCCCGCATGTCCTCGTCCGCATAGCCGAGCATGGCCTTCCAGCGCGGCGAGAAATAGACCTCGTTGTTCTCGACGTCGAAGTCCCAGAGGCCGTCATTGGCGGCGGCCTGTGATAGCGCGGTCCGCTCCTCGAGCTTCGCCAGACGGGCCTCGATGCGAATGCGCTCGAGCCCGGTGGCGAGGCTCGTGCCGATCAGCTTCATCAGGAGCTGCAGGTTGACGTCCCAGGCGCCCCGCGGCATCGAGTGTGCGAGCCCGAGGAGTCCAGCCGGCTTGCCCTGGACGCGCAACGCCACGATGAGCGCCGAGCCGATCTGCAGGTCCGCAAGCCGTTGAGCCTCCGCTGCCTGCTCACGGCGGGGGCTGCTCGTGTCCCGCAACTCGGACAGGCGCAGATGCTCGAGGCGCGACCTGAGCCAGGGAAAGCTCTCGAGGTTCGTATCCCGCAACCCTTCCGGCTGGCACTGTGCGAAGGCGCCGCGCGCCATCTGCACTTCCTCGATCACCAGCTCATCGGGACGGAATGCCGCGAGAAATACGCAGTCGCTGGCGGTCACCTCACGCAGCAGCTCGAGGTTGCGGCGGACGCAGTCCTCGAGCGTCTCTCGACGCATATTCTGAAAGTCGACAGCGATCTTCGTGCAGGCAACATCCAGCCCGAGCACCGGCTTGGATGCCCGATTGGCCCACGCGTCCGCAGACAGAATATCCGAGGCGGTGAAGTCCGTAGAGGCTCGATCCGCCGGCGGTGTCGACATTAAAAGAGACCTCCCGCACCGACCCTATTCAGCGTAGCCCACCCCGCACGCGAAGTCTGTGCAGACGGTCCACCGGGTCGCCTCCTGCTACCTCGATTTTATAAGTGGTTACGCTGGATTCTCGCACAATGCCGAAGGAACACAAGCTAAGGTTCTGTTCGAGCAAGAGATACGGACTTAACAGAAAAGCCCGCCGCCTGCGAGAATTGAGAGGCCCGTCAGCCGGGCGGGGCGCTCGCGCGTCCGGCCAACGCGGCTTTGGCCTCGCCGAAGAGGCGCTTCAGCTCCCCTTCCATCTGACGCTGCAAGCGCTCGACTCCGGCAGCGTCCGTCACTCGCGGCACATACCAAGGCGGTCCGATCGCGATGGCGATCCGTGAGAACGGCACGGGAATCACGAACTTGTCCCATTTGACGAGCCAGGCTCGCGAAGCGGCGTACGCCATCGGCAACATGGGGCGGCCCGACATCTGCGCCAGCAGGATGGCGCCTGGCTTGAACTTGAAGCGCGGTCCGCGTGGCCCATCCGGCGTGATGATGGGAGACACCTTGTCCCGCGTCAGCGTCAGGTAGTAGTCGCGCAGAGCGCGCGCACCCGTGTGGCTCGACGAACCGCGGATCGCGACGGCACCGAATCTCTTGACCAGCATCGCGCCGATTTCTCCGTCCACCGAGGGACTGATCAGCCAGCCGACCGTGAGTCCCCGCGCACGCTGATCGAGCAGATATTTGCCGCAGAACATCTGGTGCTGATGCCAGTAGCACGGCACGAGCGACGGCGCCTTCGCGAGCGCCTGTGTCAGGTGCTCAGCGCCGGTGATGCTCTTGACGCGGCACGTGGCCACCCAGAGGCGGATAATGCCGTGGCCGACGGGAACCAGAATCCTGTAAAGCAGGCGCCGCCCGGCCGTCATGCGGCGACTCGAGCGCGTGGCGGTCCGGTACAGCGTGTTGCGAAGCTCGCCGTCCGGCCCGGAATCCGTCATGTCAACCCCACGTGCGTTAAAATGAGAGCTTTGCCCAAGCCGGCGTCCCATGACTGCGACCCAGACCGCGCCCCAACAACCTCCCGAGGCAGAGCTCCCGTTCGACGTGGGCGCCACGGACGATTCGCTCGAGCGGATGACAGAGCTCTTCGCGCGCCACGGCGATATCTATCGAGTGTACGCGCCGGGGCGCAAATCATACACGTACGTCATCCATCATCCCGATGACGTGAAGCGGGTTCTCGTCTCGAACCATCGTAACTACACCAAGGGCGTAGGTCTCGATAGGGTCAAGATATTGCTCGGCAAGGGGATCATGACCAGCGAGGGCGAGCTGTGGCGGCGGCAGCGGTACATGATGCAGCCCTTCTTCCACCGTCGAGTGATCACCGAGTTCGCCCGCATCATCGATGACGCCAACGAGCGCTTCATCGCCCGGTGGGACGCCCTCGCCTCGCGTGGCGAGCAGGTGAATCTCACCGACGAAATGAGCGAGTTGACTCTCGAGATCGTGCTGCGCTCGATCTTCGGCGCGGATCTGCCGCAGCTCGCGCCGCAGTTCGAGGTGGTGACGCGCGAGCCGGCGCGCAACCTGCAGTTCGCCTTCAAGTTCCGCTCTCTGACGAAGCTCGTTGCCCAGGTCATCGAGCGGCGCCGCACCGCGGCCGAAGAGCACTTCGACTACGTCTCGATGCTGATGAGCGCCCGCGACAAGGAAAGCGGCGCCGCCATGGGCGAGCGCGAGCTGATCGACGAGATCATGACGCTCGTCGTGGCCGGTCACGAGACCACCGCCAGCGGTTTGAACTGGACGTGGTATCTGATCTCGCAGAATCCCGCCGTCGAGGCGCGACTGCACGCGGAGCTGGACGCGGCACCGCTGTGGGCCGCCCCCAGTCTGGAGCAGATGGAATCGCTCGCGTACACACAGCAGGTCATCAACGAGGCCCTGCGGCTCTATCCTCCGGGATGGCTCCTGTCGCGCCGCGCCGTGGAGCCGGATACGCTCGGCGGCTACGAGATCCCCGCCGGCGCCAATGTACTGCTGCCGCTCTACCTGTTGCACCGGCATCCGCGCTTCTGGAAAGATCCCGACTCGTTCTTGCCGGAGCGCTTCGCGGCGGACCACGAGGCCGAGCGTGCGCGCTTCGCTTACATGCCGTTCGCGGCCGGGCCGCGCCACTGTATCGGCGAGGCCTTTGCGTTGTATGAGATGTTGATGCATTTGTACAAGGTCGCGCGCCGCTATCGGCTCATTCACGTACCGGATCGACCCGTGGAGCTCGAGGCGCAAATCAATCTTCGCACCCGCCATCCCTTACACATGAGGCTGGAACGCCGCTGATGCTCAAAGCCATCACACTCAACGACCTGCTCGACGCGCGGCATCCCGCCGACCGCGGCATTACGTACTTCGAGGGTGAGAACGACTCGCGCCGCGTCTCCTTCGTCGAGCTCCGCCAGCGCGCGCTCGGCATCCTGCACCACCTGCAGCGTCTGGGCGCTCGCCGCGGCGACAGGATGATCCTGTTCCTCGCCAACAACGAGCAGTTCATCGACGGGTTCTGGGCATGTCTCCTCGGTGGCATCGTGCCGATCCCGCTCGCTATCGGCATCAGCGATGCGCATCGCGACAAATTCCTGCGGATCGCACGCAAGCTCGGTGCGCCGTTCGTCTACACCGACCGGAAGTCGATGGAGCGCATCAATACCTATGCGGCCCGCGAGGGAGCGGCGGAGCTGGCCAAGAGCCTGCATCCGCGCACGTTCCTGGTGGATAACCTGGATGACATCTCGCGCGAGGGAAAGCCGGCGAAAGTGACGCCGGAAGACATTGCCTTTGTACAGTTCTCGTCGGGCTCGACCAGCGAGCCCAAGGGGGTCGTGCTCACACACGGCAACATCATCGCGAATGCGCGCGGCACGACCGATGCCGCGCTCCTCAACGAGCGGGATGTCAGCTTCTCGTGGATGCCCCTGACTCACGACATGGGACTGATCGGCTTTCACCTGTTCATGATCGCGAACAGCATGCAGACCAATCTGATGACGACCGACCTGTTCGTGCGTCGGCCGCTTCTGTGGCTGAAGCTCGCGAGCCAGGTGCGCGCCACCGTGCTTTGCTCGCCCAACTTCGGATACAAGCACTATTTGAAGGTGCTCGCCGATCGCCCGGTCGAGGATCTGGATCTGTCCGCCGTGCGCCTGATCTTCAACGGCGCCGAGCCCATCTCGGCACCCTTGTGCCGCGAATTCACGACCCGGCTCGCGTTGGCGCGCCTGAACCCGAACGCCATGTTTCCGGTATACGGGCTGGCTGAAGCATCGCTCGCCGTGGCGTTTCCGCCGGTGGGCTCGCCCCTCACCACGATCACGCTCGACCGTCACCAGCTTGGAGTGGCCAAGCCGGTTGTGCCGCTCGACGCCGGCCATGGGGACGCCATCGAGCTCGTGTCGGAGGGAGCGGCCATCCCTCACTGCCGCGTGCGCGTGACCGACGATGACGACAAACCCCTACCCGAGAACCAGGTGGGCCACGTGCACATCACCGGTGAGAACGTGACTCGCGGCTACTATGAGAACGCCGAGGCCAACGCCGCGGGTTTCACGGCCGACGGCTGGTTGCGCACCGGAGACCTCGGCTTGTTCCGCTCGGGACAGCTTTTCATCTCCGGCCGGGCCAAGGAGATCATTTTCGTCAACGGCCAGAACTACTACCCCCATGACATCGAAGCCATCGCTCTCAGGGGCGAGGGGATGGAGCTCGGCAAAGTTGCGGCGACGGCCGTGCGTCCCGCCGGCGCGCAGGTCGAGCAGCTCTTCCTGTTCGTCATACACCGGGGCTCGATGACGGACTTCCTGCCGCTTGCCCATCGGCTCTCACGGCTCGTGAACGAGCAGACCGGAATCGAGGTCGCGGCCGTCGTGCCGGTCAAGAGAATCCCCAAGACGACGAGCGGCAAGATGCAACGACATGTGCTGCAGGAGAGCTACCTGGACGGCGAGTTCGAGGCGGAGTTGAAGGAGCTGGATAACTTGCGCGCCGCGCAGGGCAGCACGACTTCATCGCCGCTCAGCGCGATCGAGGAAAAGCTGCGCGGCATCTGCGACGCGGCGCTCGAGGGCAAGCGCGTCGACGTGCACGACAATCTGTTCGACATCGGCGCGAGCTCTCTCAAGCTCATCGAGATCCATGAGCAGATCGATCGCGAGTTCCCCGGCAAGATCGATCTGACCGAGCTGTTCGATTTTCCGACGATCGCCGAGCTCGCGAAGCACCTCGAGGCGAAGCTCGCAGGCCCTGGCTAGGGGCCCGTTTCGCGGCCCGGCAGCGGCGGGCGCCCTTCAGTCAGTGTTCTTGTGCTGCCAGAACGTGCGCACGACACCACCCGGGGCCACGCACTGATTGAGCACCTCGACGCCGACCATGCAGACGGATTGGCGCCCGAGCGCATCGCGCAGGACATTGGTCGTGTTCCCGGTCCCCGGCGCCAGGTTCGTGTCGTTACCGGTGGTCGTGGTTGACGTCACCGCGCTCGCGTAGAGTAAGCTCACCGATCCGGCGATGCCGGTTTGTGACAGCCGGGCGAAAGCGTCCGCCGCCGTGATCTGCAGGTCGTGGTTGAAATCGACCGCGGGCTTGCCCGTATCCACCTGCAACGCATAGACACGGTTCTGGCCGTTCGCCGGCAAGCACGGATCGAGCGTCGCCGGCGGCACCGGCTGGTAGGTTGGGAACAGGATGACGCCGTTGGCGGTCAACGATTCAGCCAGCACTTTCTCGCCGACCCACCCGCCGTTCAATTGCAGCTCCAGCTTCCAGCCGGATGCGGTGGTATCCACGGTGGGATTGGCGATATGGGACGTGATGTCGACGAGATCGCTTTCCCTGAGCGGGGTGCGTGCGTCGTAATCGCTCTGCCGGAGCTTTGCGAACGGGTACTTGTCGCGGATGGAGTAGAAGCGGTCGTGTGTCCCGGTGTTCAGCGGGTGACCGCGATAGCCGGAGCCCAGCGCGACGTTGTAATACGGGTCCGCGCCACGACGCTGGATCAACGCGACATCCGGCGCGTAGTAGAACCGCCTCGTGTCCGCGAGTGTGGCCGGCGACTCGTCCGCCGCTCCAAGGGAGGCCAGTACGCCGCCCGTGACGAGGGCCGAGCGCTCACTGTTATTGAAGATGTCGAAACGCCACACGCGGCCACCCATGTCTGCCGCATAGATTCGGTCGGCAAACTGGTCGCCGTCCGTGTCAACGACCGTTACACGCGCGGGAATCGAGCTCGTCATGTTGGGTAGCGCGAGGTCCGGCGTGCCCACGGCACCGGGGCCGCCTGCATACCATAGCAACTGCCCGGTCTGCGCATCGACCATGTAGATGCGGTTGCCGGAGGTGTCAGCTGTGAAGTTGACATTCTCCTCGACAGGGTCGTATCCACCGCCGAAGATCAGCACGATGTTCTCGCCGTTCTGCGCAGCGCCGTCGATCTTTACGCGTGTCACCACTGGCGCCGACCATGTCTCGCCGAGCCCCGGCAGATCGCCGGCGCCGAGCTTCCACATGAGGACCGGATGACTGCGGTCGGTGACATCGAGCGCGTAGTAGTACCGACCGCCGCGTCGCATGCCGAAGAAGATCCACGCTCTGTCGCCTGCGCTCGCGTCGATCACGCCATCCTGGTTGGCGTCGAACGTGAGAATGCGTACGTCGCCATCGAGACCATAGGTGCGCGAGGCCACCACCGGATCGCGGTACAGATCCGCTACCCGTCCCAGAAGCTCTTGCGGGATGAACGCCCACAGCTCCACGCCCGTTTTGGCATTCACGGCGTGGAGGAACCCGTCATTCGTCGGCATGAATACGACCGCGTCCTTGTCATCGTGACTCGCGGTCGTGCCCCCGTACGTCACCAGCGCCGGCTGGGCGTGCAGCGGATCGCCCATGAAGCGATTCGTGTCCGTCGTGCTCCCATCGCCATTGGCGTCCTGGACGTCGAGCCCCCTCGCCCACGAGATGAGCTGCTCGCGAGTCGGATTGCCGGCAGCGGTCCCGAGGACCGCATCCGACAACGCCGCATTGCCGACCTCGAAGCTGTTTCCCGCGGCAGTGAGATCCACGTTCGTGGTTCCTGACAACTGCGTGTACAGGTGCCGTTGCGAAGGCGCGGGCAGCTGACTCACCGCTCCGCCTTGCTGCACGTTGCTGCCGTCGAGCGCGGGGGACCAGAAGCTCTTGGTGTTGTCTCCGAAGAACCCGGTGCTGGGATCGATCGCCGCGGCTCCGGTGGCATCGACGATCGTGCCGTTCGCGATACCGTACTTCTTCAGATTTCCCGGCCAGTGCAGATGCGTGTCCGGCTGAAAGACCGATACATACAGCTCATCGAGCTGTTGCGTGCGGTTGAAGGCGTTGACGGCCACGGAAGGTGTCGTGAACGTCGAGCTCGTCTGCAGGATGTCGCCCAGCACCCGCTGGAACGCGCCGGTCAAGGCAGTTACATTATCCGCGGCAAAGACCTGACCGCCGCCTGCCTCGGCCGTGGCGGCGAGCAGTCCGGTGCCCGTGATGGCGGGCCCGAAGCCGATGGTGTAAGTCGTCGCGCTTTGCGCTCCCGCGAGAGATGTCGCCAGATCCCCACGGCGCAGGTAGCGGGCCATCGCGGCCAGGCAGCGTCCCGGATCGCTCGTCGAGGTGCTGCAGCTCCCCCCCAAGGTCGAAAAGTCGGGCAGGTTCTGGATCTTGGTGTCGGCGGCCGGATCCGCGCTGGGATCACCGTCAGTCAGCATCACTACGTAGTTGCGCTGGCATTTTGCCGTGATCGGCGAGGCGTACACACTCGCATCCGCGGAGCTACGCGACTCGGGAACACTTGGGGACGGCGAGCCATCCACAGTTGACGTCAGGCCGTAGTCCACATTGCGTCCGGCGAGGTATTGGCCGGCCTCGTAGAGACTGGCGGACAAAGGCGTCGCCCCATCTGCTGTCAACCCGTCAATGGCGGAGATCAGCGAGCTGCGGCCGATCGTCACGTCCTGGATCGCATTCACGACCATCGCGCCACCGTCGGGCTGACCGGGTGTCCCATCGCTGAAGCGCATGAGCCCGATGTTGACGCCCGCCACGGAGCTCACCAGCGTCTTGGCTGCCTGCTTCACGACGTCGAGCCGCGTCGTGTCAGCCGCAGTCGTGGACGAATAGAAATACCAGTTGAGATAATTGGCGCTGTAGAGCGTGACGACGCTTTGAGTAGGCCATGTGATCTGCTGACTGGAATCGGCGGTGTAGGCACTCGTGCCGCCATCCGCTGCATAGCGTACGCCGACGTCGGCTCCGTTCGGTAACGTGTCGGCCTGACACTCCAGTGCGGCGCTGCCGAGCGTCGGGGACGGGGTCTGCCAGATCTTGTTGGCCGCGTTCCACTGTGCCAGGGTTCCCGTCCAGAGCCCCGTTTGCCCCAGACTGTCTGTCGCAGACGAGCATGCGTTGCTGGTCACCGGCAACTGCTGGGCACTACCGCAGGGTGGAGGATCGCCGGGCCCGACACGCCAGTACAGCGAGGCCGCCGTGCAATCGCCACCATACGACTGAGTAGGATCGTAGGCTGTCCGGACGCCCGTGACCAACGCCTGCATACTCGTGGACGTGTCGAGTATGAGGAGCACGTTCGGACGAGCTGCCGTGCCGGCGTTGGGATTCACGAAAATCTCGGTGTCGTCCGCGAGTGCGAGCGTGCCCGCTCCCACCGCCATCGCGGCGATGACGACCAGCAACTTGGTCCTGAGCCGTCGCGCGATCATCGCTTCCTCACCGCGGGAGCCGCCGTAGCAGAAGCACCGGGAGCAGCCATCGCAGCGGGCACCGCCGTCGCAGCGGGCACCGCCGTCGCTGCTGGCACCGCCGTCGCTCCCGGTTTTCCGCGAGTCGCCGTGCCGCTCACGAGCACCCGCGTCAGCTCATGCGTCCTGGCGTCGTAGAAAACGCCTACATGCGCCTGCGGCCGCGCCGCGAGCTCGCGGCGCACATCCTCGACCGAAACCAGAGTGCGGCCGATAAAATATCTCACGGCGGTGCCCGCCACGAAGGATTGCGGAGCACAGGCGACACAGGGAGTGACGACGAGGGTCCCCACTGACCCGGAGGGCAGGATGACCGTGCCGCCGGATCCCTCGACGGCCAGCTCGACCGGCTTGATCCCCGATCGGGGCGATTGCTGAGACGGGGCCGCAACCCCCGCAGCGGCGATCGCCAGCGCCAACCCCACAGTTACCGCGCGCCCGACGACTCGGAGTCCTGAAGGTCGAACAAACCCACTGGCGACCCATCGCCTCGATGCTTCCGCTGCCATGTCAGTTCCCCAATCCCGCACCGACCTTGCCCATCTCGGTGTTGACATTGCCTGATGGCGTGATCACGAGCAGGCCCTGCTGTTGGGTGTCGCTCGCATTGCGAGCCGACTGGCCAGTGCTCTCGATCACGTAGTGCAGGCCGATGAACTTGCCCGCGCTCGACTGGGGAAGGTCGTTCTCCTCGCCGACATAGGCGATCTTGGTCGAGTAGGTCTCCTGGTCAGGACGATCAGTGCCGGGCACCGGCACGGGTCCCGCCGCGACGGCAGCGTCCTCCGTCGGGGGAACGGTACCCACGGTCGGAATAGCCGCCTCGATGCCCGCCGTCGCGTTCTGCGACGCGTTCTCGCGGTACTGCTCGTTGCCGGCCATGACGAGCTCCGTCACCGCGGTGCCCATCCCGGTAATGGCAAGCAGTGTCAGCACCAGAAGCAAAATGAGCCCGACCACCAGGGCAGCGCCGTGTTGCTTCGTCCGCAGGGCATGACCCGAAAATCGTTTCATTTCGCGCTTCATAGAATTCTGGCATTCCGCAACAAAACCGTGCGGGACATGAGGACGCGTCGATACTTCGTGGCCGCTCCGGTGGGCGTCCAGTCCACGTCTGCGTATTGATAGTGGGTCGTGTCGGTGTAGCCTACTTCCGGGTCCTGCGCCCGCACACGCACCCACACCCGTACCGCTACGACCTGGTAGCGAGTGCCGCGATATCCGTCGGGCTGCACAGTGCTCAGGAAGTCGGGGTTCACGTACCGCGTCGCGCGCGCGTCGGTTTGAGGGATTCCGCCGACGTTCAACCCTGCATCGATGCTGCCGTCAGCGTCATAGTCGCCCGTGTCGATTCCGAACTGCACCTGCAGATCCTCGACACCCGACACGAGCTCGTTATCATCGAACCCCGACTGCGAGTTCTGGTAGGTCAGCGCCTTGACACGCAGCGCGGGTACGCCCGCGCGGTCGTCGGAATCCTGAGCGACGTAATAGAGATGCACCAGTAGATTGCGAACATCGTTCTTCCTGGGTCGGTCCGGATGCGCCGGGTCCACCGATTCCGGCGGCGGACTCGGCACAACGCCATCGCTGAACAACAACTGCGAGCTGCGGCTCGTGAGCTGCGACGTGTAGAGCTGGAGCCTGCCGGCTTGCGGAGGAACCGATTGCGTATCCGCATGGCGGATTGTCAACGTGTCCGCCTGTGTGACCGCTGGGTGCGCCGGAGCGCAGTCGCTGGGATTGCGGCCGGGGCCGAACGAATAGCTGCCGCCGTCCGCGACGCCTTCAACGCCCTCGACCGGCAACAGAACGTCCGCGGCATAGTTGATACCGCAATTATCAAGTCCGGTGACCGCTTGCATGACATCGTCGGGAGCTGGGTCGCCGCCGCGGACGGCGAGCTGGCGCATGCCGTTCGCCGTGGCCTGGACGGCGCTCGCATTCCCATCCTTTACATAGCGGATGGCATCGGGTGTGTTACTGAAGCCGTAGTAGCCGGCAAGCTCGATGTCCGGCTCGATGACCGCCAGAGCATATCGACCCTGATCCTGCAGGCGGGCGACCGTCTCGTTCAGCCGATAGGTGCTGCGGCTCTGCGAATAGACGTACACCGCACCCGCGATGAGCATGGAGCCGATGGCCAGGGAGACCATCAGCTCGACGAGACTGAAGCCGGACCGGTTATGCGTCAGCCGGCCGCGCCGCAGGCGCTGGGGCCCCCTGCATCCAGCCGCCAGAGACCGCATGGTGCGCGGCCCCCTCATGGGGCGACTCCGGCGACGACCGGCAAACGGCGCATGAGCACCACGTCGGAGTGATAAGTCAGGGTCTCCCCTGCCTGCTCTGCCTGGGTCTGGTTGGCCTCGTGCCAGGTGACGGTGATTCGATAGCGATCGGGTGTGACGACGCCGTCGCCCGGGAAATACTGGATCGTGGGTGGATTGGCATCCGCTCCGGGCAGTGCCTTCACGGCCTCGGTCCACTTCGCCAGGTCGTACTTCGCGAGATTCTCGGGTGTGCAATTGCGCCCCTCATCCCCGGAGGGCTCGGGTGCACAATTGTTGCCCGCGCCCGAGCCGTCGAAGTCAGTCGTGTCATAGGCCCCTGCCGCAGTCGCATTCGCTCGGATGCGATCGCTCATGTCGCTCACGAGATTCACAGCCTGGGTCCGCAGGAGTGCGGTGCGGCTGCCGCGCACGCTCTGCACGAACAACACAGCGACGCCGAGCATGCCAACCGACAGCACCAGCAATGCGACGAGAACCTCGACGAGGCTCATGCCCCGGGCGTGACGATGCGGGTGAGAGTGGCGCGGCTGCGCTGCACTCGCCCGGTAGCCAGTTGCCCATCGACCGACGTCGACCCCGAGAAATGAAACGGCACGAGCGCGCAACCAGGCACAGGGATGTGCCCGCCGCCGCAGGTGGCGAGAGCCGGGCGAAAACCACGCTTTTCGCCAGGCTCCACGCTGGGCGGGGCAGGAGGCCCCGATCCAGCGTTTTGTACTAGCGGACCCCATGGCCATCACCTCAACCCCCTGTCGCCGAGCAAGTGACCCCCGGCCAGCTGGAGATCGTCGTCGCAACTCGGGTGATCGAGGCATGGCCGGACGCATCCACGCTCACCCCGCGGGCGGGAGACTCGGTCGATCCGGATGGCGCGGCGACGCCCCGAACATCGCAGATCGTAATGTGATGAGGCTGGGCCTGGCCGCCGCCCGGCTCGATGGCGAATCCGTTGCTGCCGTAGGTGAGACAGGACATGTCCGCGTTCGCGGATACCGCGGTCGCATCACTCGGATCGATGGCGGCATGGGTCCTGATCGGGGCCGCCCCGGCAGGCAGATCGCAATTGCCCGCCTCGAAAACCATCCATCCATTGAAGACCGGTTGCGTCGTGCAACGACGAGTGTCCGCATCCTCCGCATTCGTCGCGGCGCACAGGGAGACCTTCTTTTGCCGCTTCACGGCCTCTGTGCGCGCCAGCTCCGCGGCCGAGAGGAAATCGTTGGCAATGCCGGTCAGCCGGGCGTTACGGCGGAACTCGGTGAAGGAAGGAGCTCCGATCCCGAGAATCAAGGCCGCGATGGAGAGTGTCACGACCAGCTCGAACAGGGTAAATCCCCTCGCGCGTCCTCGCTCGACCGTGCCTGCGACTGGCATCTCGTCCTCCTCCCCGAAGAGCCGAAATATACGGACACGGCCAGGAACCAGTTAACATTTCCGATATCCGGCGCGTTTTCGGGGACGAGCGGCCCGGAGACAGGGAAGAGCCACGCCGCGCGTGTCAGAGGCGAGCCGCGGCCGGGCGCTTGGCCGCAAAACGGGGGGCTCCCGCCTCTTTGACGTTATAATGACAGCGATGGAGACCAATCCGAGCTTGCAGAAGGCGGACACTGGTAACTGCGAGCAGCAGCTCGCGGCGCGTGGGATCCGGCCTACCGCTCAACGGGTGCAGATCGCGTCGCTCCTGCTGTCGAGCCCGCAGCATCTCTCGGCCGAGCAGATACTGGCTTCCCTGCGTGCGTCAGGCGCACGCGTGTCGAAGGCCACTGTGTACAACACCCTGAATCTGTTCGCCGCCCGCGGCCTCATCCGCCAGCTCTCGGTGGACGGCTCACGCGCGTGGTTCGACTCCAATGTGGACGCCCACTATCACTTCCATGACATCTCGAGCGGCGCACTGATCGACGTGCCCGTTCCCGCGGTCGAGTTCAGCAAGCTGCCGCCCCCACCGCCCGGCACCGAAGTCGCAGGCATCGACCTCGTCATCCGCCTGCGCAAGAAAGTTTCCTGATCCGCTGATTCGGCTGTCTGCCTGCAACCCCTCCAACGATCGAGGGCTTGCCGCGAGCGGCTCGCCCAACCGGCCGGGCGAGCCATCAACTCATGCGACTGCCCCGCTTTAGAATCGATGACGCTTCGGAGGAGGAGCCGCCAGTGCGCACGTGTACGGCGAGCCCGCTGGCTTCGCGCTGAAGTAAGTCTGCAGCAGTTGCAGGAAGTCGACGTTGTAGGCCGGCGGATTCAGGTGCGTGGCCCAGAGACGATCGAAGGTCACTTTCGAATTCGGCATGATCGCGGGCGATCCCGGCGGGCTGCAAACGCCGGCAGCACCGAAAAGAAACAGCTGGGCGCCGGCAGTTTGCGGCGGAGCATACGCACCTACGCCATTTGCCACGTGACAGGAGCGGCAGAACGGCGCATAGACTTGCCGGTAAACGCTCACGTCCGCCTGAGCGAACGCGGCCGATTCATTGCGCGCCGCCGGGTTGGCGAGCGCGGCCTGCAGATCGGGCGGCACGTACGGCTGTTGCTTGACGCCGGCCTCGTTGTCATACCAGCCATGAATCAGCTGGAAAACCGGATCGGACCCACCCGCCGGCCGGGCCTGGCCATTCAGAACGATCTGATTCAACAGCCAGATGTTGGTTTCCTGTTCCCGCTGCGTGAGCCCGGGAGCGCTGCTGGAGAACAGGAGGTTTCCCTCGTCGAACGGGATATAGCTGGCCTGCCCGGGGGTCTGCAGAGCGGTGCCGGCGGGGGCCGGAGCATTCACAGGGACGCCATGGCAGGCCGAGCAGGCATCGGGTATTTCCTTCAGCCCGCGACCGTCCAGGTCGACCGCGGGGAGCAGACGGTGGTTCTTGTCGAATGCCAGAAACCGCATGTATGCCTGTTGCCCGGCACCCGGATTCAAGCCGTAGTCGATCGCGACGCAGGGCAGGTCACCGGGTCCCGGCGGTGCGTTGTCGATCGCGGTGTCCACTGCTTGCGTGATTGCGGGATCGCTCGCCCCCGGATTCGCAGCAGCCGCAAAGCTGTGATAGAAGTCCGGGCCGGCAGAGTTGCAGACATATGCGGCGCTCGCCACACCCGGCACGCCGACGGGACCAAACAGGGCGGCATGGTGCTGCCGGGTGAAGTTCAGGTCCATGATATTGACGAAGGTCGCGGTGATATCGCCGGTGCCGCTCGTCAGGGTGCTGCCCGCCAGGCGCTGGTAAGCCGCCAACCAGTCCCCGCCGCCGGTGAAGTAGGGATGACCATCCACGGGATCTGCTTTGACGTCGCAGGCTCCGCTCGGTAACAGCCCGACGTCCCGATAGTACTGGCAACTGACGAAGCCGGGCGCAGGTGGACTACATGCGCCGCTCTGGATGGCTTGCGGCGTGCAGCCATAGGAAGCTTGGTTGGGGTTAGATAGAAAAGCGCCTGCGCCGCCGGCAACTCCCAGACTGTCCGACGGCAGCTCCGCGAAGTTGTAAGTGACACTGGCGACAGGGCTGGTCCTCAAGCCCGCGCCCACGCCGATGGCCTGTATCTGCGTGAGGTCCACCAGGTTCGGCACCACCCCTGCGATGGGACCGCTCGTGAGGAGCGAGCTGCCTGACGGCGTTGTGCCATCGAGCGTGTAGAGGAATTCCTCGCCCGGAGTCGGGCCCGTAATCGTGACGACGAGTGGCGATGCGACCGGGAGACTGGGTGAGGGCACGAAAGCCGGAGTGGCGGCGACAGGGAGGCTGATCGTGTAGGTAGCGCTCGCCACCGAGCTGTTCGTGTCGCCGCTGGCGACCGCAATCGCTTTGATCGTGGTGATCAGCGTGCTGAGGGTAGCCGAGCCGAAGACCTGAATCGGACCGGTGTACTTGACGGAGGCCGTGGTTGGCGTGCTCCCGTCGAACGTGTAGTAGATCGTAGCGCCGGGAGTCGCGTCTTGCAGCGAGATGGACTGTGGGGCTGAGTAAGCCCCACCCGGAACGCTGAAAGTGGGCGTCGCCGCCACATGCGGCGCCGCGACGGCGGTGGTGGAGAGATCGACCGCGAGCACGACGACGTCATGGTTGCTCGGCAATGTCAGGCTCACGACCGTCTTCGAGCTGTCGAGAGGAAAGCTGTAGCCGTAGAGATTGTACGGAGCGGATGTCGCGTGCTGACCGCCGTTGCTCGTGACCTTGTAGGTCGTCGTCGCGGCGACGGATTCTCCGGGATACTGCTGCGGGTTGTGCCAGTCACTCAGACTCTGTGTGAACGCGCCTTGGGTCCCATCGCCGTACGTCACGACGAACGTCTGGTCGGGCTGATCGAACTCCACCGCGGTCGCCAGCAGACTCAGGCTTGCATAGTGACCGGCCGTGAGCGGGATGACTTTGCCGGTGAGCACGCTGTTCGGTCCGGGCGGTGCCAACGTGAAGGTCTCACCCGACCAGGTGACGGAGCTTCCCAGCTGATTGCCGGGATAGGCATCCCCGCTGCCATCGATACCGCCGCCGGTGACCGCCGTGCCGAGTGTCCCGATGCCGTAGACATTATCGAGAGAGCCCAGATTCACCTTCGTCGGCCCGGTACCGCCGACCGATGGGCTACTCGTGCCGACGTTCAGCGCCAGGAGGACCACATGGCGATTGCTCGGCAATGTCAGGCTCTTCAGCGTCTTCGTGCTATCCAGCGTCAGCGTGTAGCCATAGAGGTCATAGCTCCCCAGGTGCTTGGCCCCGGTGCTCAGGATCTTGTCGGTTGCCGAGGCCGCGAGGCTCTCCCCGCTGTACTTCTGAGGCGTGTGCCAGTCGCTCAGACCGCGGGTGAACGATGTTTTCGTGCCATCCGCATAGGTCACGATGAACGTCTGGTTGGGCTGATTGCCGGCGACCCCGGTCCCCAGAAAGCTCAGGCTCCCGACCTTGGAGGCCGGCAGCGCGATCACCTGGCTCGTCACCGCACTGCCTGGGCCCGGGGCGGCGAGTTGGAAGGTCTGACCGGACCAGCTGACGGATCGGCCGAGCTGATCGGCCGGATAAGCATCCCCGCTGCCGTCAATCCCGCCTCCGGTCACCGTGCTGCCGGGATTGGCAATGCCGTAGAGGTTGTCCACGCTCCCAAGCCCCACTCCGACGCCGGGTGATGACCCACCCGCCGGCGTCACATTCAACGCCAGCACCACAACGTCCTTCGTGTTAGGCAGGGTCAGGCTCTGTACCGTCTTGGCGCTGTTCAACAAAAACGTGTAGCCGTAGAGGCTGTAGGTACCGAGATGCCTGGTTCCGTTGCTCAGCAGCTTGTAAGCGGTCGTGATGACCGGGAATTCACCGGCGTAGTGCTGCGGGGTGTGCCAGTCGCTCAGGCTCTGCGTGAAGGTCGTCTTGCTGCCATCGGTGTAGGTGACCACGAAGCTCTGTCCGGGGTGATTGCCCTCCACGGCGGTCGCCAGGATGCTCAGGCTCAGATCCTGCGCCGCCGGCAGGCTGACGACCCGGGCCGCCAGCGCGCTTCCCGGGCCGGGAGCGGCGAACTGGAAAGTCTGACCCGACCAGGCGACCGAGGTCCCGAGCTCGTCGGTCGAGTAGGCATCCCCGCTGCCGTCGATGCCGCCGCCCGTGATCGTCGTACCGGGCCGCGCGAGGCCATAGACATTGTCCGCGCTGCCGAGACTTACGCTCTGTTGGGCATTCGCCGCCGAGGGAGCCAGCCACATCCCCATGCACAGCGCCAACAGAGAGCCACCCAACGTGTTGGCCCGAGTATTCAATCGACCTCCCGAAGGGCTGCTGCTTCTTCGCGGTACAGCTCGCCCATGCTCATTCTTCGCAACTAGCCTGACTCAACGTCTGCGCACTTGTACGTGTCGCATGCGCAGACGGATGCAGGCTCGCCGCGTTTTGAGCAACTCTCCCGCACTTGTGTGACGGCAAGGTGAAATAGTCGAGCGCGGCCCGCCATCTTTTTCTTTCGCGAGCCTTTCATCGAGCACGTGCGAGTTGAATAGCTCCTGTCAGGACGGAAGTTGCTCGCTGCGCGGGAAATTGACAGCGAGCGGATTTGCGGCCGGGCGCGCAATCATCGCGTTCGTCACGGTATCTGATTGGGGTACGGGTTGTACGACGACGGCAGGTCGCAACTCGTAGCCCCGACATAGCTCCTCATGAACTCGACCAGATCCGACGAGGTAGTCGATCGGCCGGGCGAGACGTGCGTCGTCCATAGGCGATCGAAAGTCACCCGGGCGTTCGGCATGACGGCCGGATTGGTGATCTGGGTTGGCGCGGGATGACACGCCGTCGACAGAAGCGATTTGAGCGCCTGTGGTGTCGTCAGCGGAAAACCAGGGTACTGGACACTGTTCGCGATGTGACAGGAGCGGCACATCGGGGCATAGATGGCCGCGTAGGCGCTCAGGTCGTCGATCGTGGCTGGGTTGTTGGGGTCATTGGCGTCGGGCGTGAACGCGGCGGGCACATAGAACTGCTGGGTCGTATGCCGCAATGAACCGTTGGCGTCGTCGTACCAGCCGTGGATCAGCTGGGACAGCTCCGATCGCTGCGCCGGGTCCGCTGGCTCCGGCGTGCCCGTTCCGTACAGGGCGATCAGGTTGAACACCCTGATATCGTCCTCCTCGTCCGAGAGTCTGTAGCCCGGAACACTCGAGAAGAGCAGATTGGCCTCATCGAAGGGGATGTACTGCGGCGTCTTGGTCTTCTGGTAGCTACCGGCCGCCGGCAGAGCGGCGTCCACCGGTACTCCATGACAGGCGGAACAGGCGTTGGGAACCGCTTTTTCGCCGCGGCCGTCCAGATCGACGGTCGGCTTGAGGTTACCGTTCTGGTCGAACACCAGGAAGCGCATGACCCCCGGTTTGATGCCATAGTCAAACGCCACACAAGGTAGCGGATTGAGGCCATGCGCCGCGTCGCTGATGGCGGCGTCTACCTCAGGAATCGTCGCCCGAATATGCTGCGGCGCGTCGTGGTAGAAGTCCGGTCCTTTGAAATTGCAGACGTAGGCCGCGCTCTTCGCGTTGCTTCCCATCTGTTGGTTCCATACCGCGTGGTGCTCGCGGACGAAATTCAGGTCCATCGCGTTGACGAACGTGGCGTTGGCCACGAGGGAGTTAACCTGCGCGATACGGCCGTATACGTTATCCAGCCACTGCTGCATGGTGATCGCACCCGACGGCGAATTGTTCACACAGTCGCTGCTGAGACCCGCAGCCTGGTAGTAGTGACAGCCGTCATTCTGCGTGGCCTGGGCGTAGTTGTTGTACAGGAAATTGCCCGGCCCTTGCAGTGCGGCCACATCGGAGGGAAAGATCGGCATTTGATACGTGACGCTGACCTGCGGGCTGTTATTGAAGCCCGAGGCACCGGCCTGGGCCGTGACTCGATTCTCGGAGCCCGCGGTCAGAGCAAAGGGCTGCGTATAGAGGCTGGTCAGCGGCAGTGGCGTCAGAATGGGCTCGTCGACGCCGTAGAGGATCTGCGCGGCGGGCGTCGAGTCAGTGAGGGTGATCAGCTGCTGCGGCCCATAGATTCCGGCCGGGGGGCTGATAACGGGCGTGGCGGCAACCGGAGTCGTCACCACGTAAGTGCCACTGGTGACCAGGCTGTTGATAGCGCCAGGGCTCGTCGCCATGGCCTTTACGACGGTAGTGACCGTGCTGCCGAGCGAGAAGACAGCGAACGGGCCGGGATATACGAAGGTCGTGCCCGATCCAGGCGAGGGTGTCGATCCGTCGGTCGTCACATAGATGGTCGCGTTCGCCGTAGCGTCCTGGAGAGTAATGGTCAACTGCGACGTGAGGTATGTGCCTGGTGTCGGACTCAAACTCGGAGCCGCGGTGAAGTGCGGGGGCGGTATGATGATGCGAGCCGCGGTGAGGTCGATCGCGAGCACCACGACATGCGAATTGGCTGGCAGCGTGAGGCTCTGGGCGGTCTTGGTACCGTCGAGCGTGAAGGTGTAGCCGTAGAGGCTGTAGGGAACAGCAGTCGTGTTGTGTCCCCCGGCGCTGGTGAGCTTGTAGGTCGTGGTCGCGGCGACCGATTCACCCGCGTAGTGCTGCGGGGTGTGCCAGTCGCTCAGACCCTGAGTGAATGTCGTCCTGCTGCCATCCGTGTAGGTGACCACGAAGGTCTGACCGGTCTGATTGCCGGCGACTCCGGTCGCCAGCATGCTCAAGCTCGCGTATTTTCCGGCCGTGAGCGGGATGACCTTGTTGCTGACGGCACTCTGCGGGCCAGGTGGCGCAAGAGCGAACGTTTTGCCGGACCAGGTGACAGAGCTCCCGAGCTGATCGCCGGGATAGGCATCGCCGCTGCCATCGATGCCCCCGCCGGTGACCGCCGCACCGAGCGTGCCGATTCCGTACACGTTATCGAGGGTATTCAAGCCTACCGGCGAGGTGGTGCCTCCGCCGCCGCCGCCTGATGAGCTGCTGCCACCGACATTCAGGGCCAGGAGCACGACACTCGGATTGTTCGGCAGCGTCAGGCTCTGCACCGTCTTCGTGCTGTCCAAGGCGAGCGTGTAGCCATAGAGGCTGTAACTGCCCAGGTGTTTCGTTCCGTTGCTCAGGATCTTGTAAGGCACCGTCGCCGCGATACTCTCGCCGGCGTATCCCTGCGAGGTATGCCAGTCGCTGAGGCTGCGGATGAAAGACGTTTTCGTGCCGTCGGTGTACGTGACCACGAACGTCTGACCGGGCTGGTTACCCACGACGCCCGTTCCCAGGAAGCTGAGGCTCCCCGCCTTCGCGGCGGTCAGATTGATCACGCGACTCGTCACCGCACTATTCGGACCCGGCGCTGCCAGCTGGAACGTCTGACCGGACCATGTCACGGAACTGCCCAACTGATCCGCCGGATATGCATCCCCGCTGCCGTCGATACCGCCACCGGTCACGAGGCTGCCGGGATTTGCAATGCCGTAAAGGTTATCCGCGCCACCTAGTCCAACGCCCGAGCCGGGTGAGGACCCGCCCGCTGGCGTCACATTCAAGGCCAGCACCACGACGTCCTTGGTGTTCGGCAGCGTCAGGCTCTGCACCGTCTTGGCGCTGTTCAACAGGAAGGTATAGCCGTAGAGGCTGTAGGCACCGAGATGCTTGGTTCCGTTGCTCAGCAGTTTGTAGTTGGTGGTGATGACCGGAGACTCGCCAGCATAGTTCTGCGGAGTGTGCCAGTCGCTGAGACTCTGGGTGAACGTCGTCTTGCTGCCGTCGGTGTAGGTGACCACGAAGGTTTGCGTCGGGTGGTTTCCCTCCACGGCGGTCGCCAGGATGCTCAGACTCACATCCTGCCCGGCGGGCAGCGCGAGGACCTTGGCAGCGGCCGCACTGCCCGGGCCAGGGGGCGCGAACTGGAAAGTCTGTCCGGACCAGGTGACCGAGGGACCCAGCTCATCGGCAGAGTAGGCATCGCCGCTGCTGTCGATGCCGCCTCCGGTGATCGCCGCGCCGGGCCGAGCGATTCCGTAAACGTTGTCGGTGCCGGTGAGGCCGACGCTCTGTTGTGCACCTGCCGGCGCTGCAACAAAGGCTGCCACGCCGATGGCCGCCAGCGAATAGGCCCAGGACACTATCCATTTGTACATTCCCGATCTCCCCGCCCCTGCTTGCGATTCGCGCAGGTGTTCCTAACCTACCAACATGACCGTGACGTGAAGCGTCCGAGCTGCCGTCACGATCCCCACTGGCCTGCCCGGCCCATATGAGCCATCAACTTTCCACCCGCGCTCGCCGCCGCGAGCGGCCCTTGCGCAGGCACGAACAAAAAGTCTCCATTGAGATGCCCCGCGTTCGCCAACACCGCATAGCGCGGGTGTTGGCTCGCGTTGGCGATGCCCAGCGAGGAAACCGCTGCAAGCGTGCGATCCATTCCGTCGGCGAGCGCCTCATACAGCGCGCTGCCGTCGAGCACCCCCCGGTTATCCTCCAGGACGCGAATGAACTGCCCGGCAAATACGGAATTGCCCGCCGGCCCACCGCTGACCACCGGCTCATTGCCGCCCGAAGTCAGTACCGTCCGCGACGGCAGGCGTGCGAGGAGCTTCACCCGGTCGGGCTCGGCAGCCGGCGTAGCGGTGACGATCTTCAGGTTCGTGCTGCGTACCATCACACCCGCGTAGCACGAGTCCACCACCAGGAGCACGTGTCGGGCTTTGGCCTGATGGATCATCTCAGTGACCCAGCCGGTGGATACCCAGGTGGCCCGGTTGATGGGGTCGGCATCCTTCGGGAGCCAATAACTGGTGGCATCCATCAGTGCGCCGTGACCGGCGTAATAGATGAGGACGCTGTCGTTGGGCCCGGTCTGGCTCAGGAACTGGGCGACGGCATTCATCATCTCCTTGCCGGTCGGATCGGCTAGAACGGTCGTGTGGCCCTTGAACCCGTACCGCTCCAGCGCCGCCGTGACGTCTTGACCGTCCTTCTCGACAGACGTCAGGGACGGGTATTGCCGGTCCTGCTGATAATGCGCATTCGCGATCACCAGAGCGTAGTTGGTGGCGAGCCCGAGCTGGGCGGCGCTGACTGTGACCGTCGTCCGAGCGGCGGCTGGCGGGGACACTGCCGGCGCCGCTCCGCGTAGCTGCCTCATCTGATCCTGATCGGCCTTCGAGATGGCGAGCAAGGCTGCTCGCTCGCTGCGCTCGCGAGCGAGCGCAGTCTCGCGATCGGCCAGGGACTGATTCAGCTGCTTGATCTGCGCGTCCCGAGCACCCAGTTCGATCGCACTCTTCTGCAGCTGAGCCCGATCGACGGCGATCTGCTCCTCCTCCTGCTGGATCTTCACGGACAGCACCTGCAGGTGGCGGTCACTGTCAACCACCTGCGCTTGGAGCGTCGCGATCCGGGCGCGCGCGGCGCCGGTGTCCCGAGTCGCTTGCTGCTGAGCATCCTGCGTGCCGTGGAGGGCAGACTGCGCGCTCTCGAGGGATGACTGGAGCCGTTTCACCTCTGCAGTCAGCGAATCGCGGTCCGTATCGAGGCTACGAATGACATCCCGTTGCCGCTGCAGCTCCATCTGTGTGGCAGCAGCAGCCCGCTGGGCTGCATCGCCGGCAGCCTTGTTGTCCGACTCCCGGCTGCGCAGTGCCTGCTGCGTGCCCTGCAGCGTCCGCTCTCCCTGTTGCACCTTGGCGCGCAGCTCTGCCGCCTGTTGCTCCAGTGCGGCCTCCTTCGCCTGCGCTGCGGCCAGCTGCGAGCGCAGCGCAGCCACTTCCGTACTGGCCGACTCCAGTTGGCTGGTCAGGGTGCGGTTGTCCCGCTCCATCTCGCTGATACGACTCTCGAGAGTCGCGCTCTGCTCGGACGCGGCACGCTGCAGAGCCGCAATGGCGGCCTCGTGCCGAGCGACATCCTGCTCCCGGGCCTCGAGCTCGGAGCGCAGCTTGGCGAGCTCCGCCGCGCTGACACCGGAATGGTCGGCCGACTCGCTCTGTGCCAGCTTCTTGCGCAGCGCCTGGGTGGTCGTCGTGAGCCTTTCAGTCTGAGCCCGCGCAACGTCCAATTGGTCCTGCGTGCCGCGCAGCTGATCGCTCAGGCTGGCGGATGCCTGTGTCTGCTCCTCGAGCCGGCGTGTCGTCTGCGCCAGCTGCGCCTGCGCATCGGTCAACTGAGACTGGAAAGTCAGCGCGTCCGTATCGAGCCCGGCAGCCGTCCGATACAGGTTCAGCGCGCGTACCGGATCCTTCTCGACGCCGAGCCCCTCTTCGTACAAATAGGCGAGATGACTGGCGCCCTCGGGGCTCTTCTGGCGGGCCGCCCGGTCGTACCAACTCGCTGCGAGCGCGTAGTCGGGTGCCGTGCCCAGGCCCTTTTCATAGATCTCGCCGACGTAGACCTCGGCCTGGGGGTCGCCCTGCTGCGCCTGAGGCAACCACGCCTGCAGCGCGGTCGCGTAATTCGCGCGGTCGTAGGCGACGTACTCTCCGCCACGGATCTCGCAGTCATCGACGGTAGTGCGGATCGGCCTGCGCGGGCCAAGGTAGCTGATCTTTCCACCCAGCTTGCGAAACTGCCCGGGCAGCAGGCAATCGACAAACATCAGGCGGTCGATCGAGAGTTGCGGCGCCGGCGGCGCGGAGGAAGCGTGGCCCGGCAAGAGCACGCTGCCGGCTGCGGTCAGCAGCGCGAGTGCGGCAGGCAAGTGTGCGAGAGACGTGGGCACCGCAGTAACTCTCGTCGGCGTCAGCTCCCGACCTGATAACGAACGCCGAACGAGAACTCGTGGGCCTTGATGGTCTTCAGCGTCTTCAGCTGCTCGAAGTCAAAGAATGCCGACAGGCCATGACGCAGCTGCGCCGTGAAGCCGGCCCCATTCGCGAAGTAGTGACCTTCGGGCGTATCCGTATGGATGAATGCGGTCCCGGATCCCGGCACATCGGCCGCTGCAGCCAACTGCGCGGAGAACGTGTCCGCATGGTTGCGGAACTCGCGTATGAATGCGCCATGGATACGCGGCTCGAACACGCCCCAGGAGGTGCTGATCGTGTAGCCCAGATGCAACCCGACACGTCCCTGCATCGACGGCACGACGGCAGCGCCGTACCGCAGCGCGAGACCGGCGCCCGGCAGGGTCGGCTGCGACATGGCCTCCGCGAATCCGTCCAGCCGGATCTCATGGAAATTGAAGGAGGCTTCCGGACCGAGCGTCACCCCCCCATAGCTGAGCACATCGCCGATGTTGATGCCGGCCCACAGATCGTGGATATGGGACTTGCCGAGCGCGTGTTGGTCGATCGTCGCGCCGCCGCCCTCCGTGTAGCTGAGATGCCGGTCGGTCGCGAGATCGGTCCAGCCATAGCCGGCCGTGACATCGATGTAGTAGGAAGACCGGTAGACCGACGCATAGAGATTGACTCCCTTGGCATCGAGATCCAGCCGACCGAGATCGTTGTCGAACTTCACCTGGGTCTTGCCGCCGGCGTAGGCAGCGCCCGCGACCAGCCACTCCGTGATCCGATAGTCCGCTCCGACCGTGACCGATTTGTCGTCGATGTCAAAGGCGAAGCTGTTGCGGCTGTTCGCTTTCGATCCGGTCTTGATGCTGCCGTTGACGAACGCCCCGAGCCGCCCGTCGAGAAGCGCTGGGGTGCCCGCCGCGCCGCCGGCCGGCACATAGGCGGTGGGGTCCGTGGCCGCGAGCAGCGGCACGTCCGATGTCAGCGGATTCGAGCCCGAGAGGCTGATCCCCGCGGATCCGTGCCTGAGCTCGGCCAGCCGGGAGGTCACATTGTCCTGCTGCAGGGAGGCGAACTTCTTCGCTTGCGGCCCAAGGGCGTTGACCTGCTGACCGACGACCGCATTGTAAGCGGCAGCCAGCGCGCTGCCACTCCCCGGGGGACCCAGGAAAAATGTGCAGCGCCGCAACAGATCCTGTTGATCGGAGCTCAGCCCGCCAGCGGATGCATTTGCCAAGGCGCCGCACGACTGCTGGAGCGCGTTTGCAATCGAGGTGATGTTAGGCGTTGCGTTCGGCGGTAATGGGGGAGCTGCCGGAACCACCCCGGACCACACAGACATGAGCCCGGCGGCTCCCCAACGGGAGAGCCGTGAGTCGCGATCCTTCATTGAGACCTGATCCCTCGCCTGAGATGTTTGTTGTTACTGGCGTAGAGCGCGAGTATCTGCCGCCCACCCATGCCGCTCGCTCGCCCCGACATCGGACTCCCTGAACGGCACGCTCCCCTGACGTCTTCAACTTATATAACAAAGCAATCGATCGTTGCAATCGCGCCTGATGACAGTCTCGGGACAACCGCTGAAAGCACAGCAGCGAGTTGGGTGGGCCTCGGATATACTGAGATGCAAGAGGTGGTTGGGTGATTGGCGCAGCATCGGGATCACCTCGCACCTGTGCACGCAAATGGGGCGAGCGGCATCAGCCGATGACTCGAAAACCGGAGATGGAGCCGTGCGGGCCCGGCGGGGGGGTCGCCGAGGATCGCGCGACCCTGCCGCGCCCGCCACAACAGCCGTCCGACGCCCGTACTGAACCCAACTCCCGCGAACAGTCCCTCTCTGAATGGGACGGCGCCGAGATCTCCGCGGAGGGACCGATCGGTTTATTCACCGGTGTCACGGATTCTGCGCCCGCATCGAGAGTGCCAACAGGGTGGCGGGCGAGGGGCTCATCCGCGCGCCAACCTCGGCCACCCAAAGTGGGCGCCAGTCTCAAAGGTCGCTACCGTCTGGAAGAGTGCATCGGTGACGGCGGCATGGGCATCGTGTTTCGGGCAACGGACCTCGAGGCCATCCGCCTGGGTCGAACCTCATCGAAAGTCGCCATCAAGGTCCTGAGGCCGGAGCTGCGGGACTACGATGCGGCGCTTTTCGATGAAGTCGAGAAATCGCGCACGATGCAGCAGGAGAACATCGTCGACGTCTACGGCTACGAGCCGGACGAAGAGGGTGGCTTCATGATCATGGAGTATCTGAGCGGCGAGCCGCTCGACCGCTATGTCAGCAATTCGTACTCCGACGGTATGCCCTATGCCCTCGCGCTGCCGTACATCAAGGGCATGGGTGCCGCTCTGACCTATGCGCACAAGCGCGGAGTCATTCACAGCGATTTCAAACCATCCAATGTCTTCATCGTCGCGGCGAGCGTCAAGGTTCTCGACTTCGGGATCGCCCGCGTCGCGCGCTCGGGCGCAGACACGACGACCCAGGGCGATAAGCCGCTGGGATTGACTCCGGCCTTCGCCAGCTGCGAGATGCTCGAGTTTCTGCCGGCGGACAAGCGCGATGACGTGTATTGCTTTGCGCTGGTCGTCTATTTTCTGCTGTCGGGACGACATCCGTTCGGGGGGCGGCGGGCCACGGATGCACGGTCCCAGAATCTTCCGGTAGGGCCGCTGAAGTGCCTGACCAAGCGACAGAACGCCGCTCTCAGGCGCGCGCTGGCTTTCAACCGTCAGGATCGCATCGCGAGCATCGAGGAGCTCGTCAACGAGATCTGCGAGGTCGCCTCCCTACCCGGCCGCGCGGCGCTCTGGACCGTACTTGGAGGTAGCGCCTTGATTGCGGGTGGACTGGCCCTCTACATCTATGAGCGTCAATACGCCCGCCAGGATTCGGATCAGCAGTTCGTCCTGAACCTTTGCAAGGACTCGACGAATATGGGCGCCATCTCCCCCGACGAGAAGGCAACCGTGACCGCGCTGCTGGAGCAGGGCAACAGCTACTTGAAAGCGGGGCGAAATCCTTTCGATCCGGGAGTGCTGTCGGAAAACGTCTCCTCCGCCCTCGGTGCCTTTCAGGCCGTCCTCTCGCTCGGATCACCCGAAGATTGCGCAGCCGCCGCTCAGGGGGTGCTCAAAGTCGCGGACGCGTACAAGAGCGAGGCCCGTCGCCTCTATGAATCGCGCGACTACCACCGAGCCGAGCAGATGACGCGTATCGCCCTGCGCATCTGGACCGACAGCGTCGATATGCAGAACCTCCTCTACAGAATCATGAGCCAGGTCCCGGCTCAGACGGCGGAGCAGCCATAGCGCTCCCTCGGCGCTCCCGCATGGGACCCTGGCGGTGGCTGCAAAGCCCCCGGTCCGGCGATGCGCCTTTGTCCGCATTGAAATCGAGTCCGCTATAATCCGCCGCCGCCAGAGCGCAGCTTCAATTTGCCGCGAGATTCGACGATACTGCGCGGGATCGCTTAAGACGTTGATTTCCAAGGTTGCCGGGGTAGCTCAGTTGGTAGAGCAGCGCATTCGTAATGCGCGGGTCGAAGGTTCGAGTCCTTTCCCCGGCACCACCCGTCTCGCACAGCCCTGACCGGCGTCACCTCTTGGCCCGGTTTTTCCTCGATGCGCACGTCGGCGAGCTCCAGGGGTTGGAGGAGAACATTTGACCCAACGCCCCCTGAGCAAGCCCGCAGATTCGGCGACCACCGATGCCGCGGCCAGAACCGACCCGGGCACACAGCGCTCGGCCTGGTGGATCCGAGCTCTTGCGTCACTGCCGCTGACGATGCTCCACGGCCTCGCGCGGCTCCTCGGCTGGCTGGCCTGCAGCGTCCTGCGCCTGCGCCGCGACGTCGTGCGCGACAACATTGCGCGGTGCTTCCCCGCCCTCGACGCACAGGCCGTCAACGCCACGATGGCGCGGTACTACGTCAACATCGCGACGGTTTTCGTCGAAATCATCAAGTCCGTCGCGCTGACACCCGCGCAGATCCGCGAACGCGTGAAATTGATCGATGCAGAGCTGGCAAGGTCGGTGATGGCGCGTGGCCAGTCGGTGCTGCTCGTCGCAGCGCATCACTGCAATTGGGAGTGGATGCTCCTCGCGCTGGCTCTCGAGCTCCAGTACCCCGTCGATGCCGCCTACAAGCCGCTGGGCGATGAATGGGCGGAGCTCGAGATGAAGAAGATGCGCACGCGCTTCGGCAGCCGGCTGGTACCGGCGAAGAGCCTGCTGGCGGACATCATCAAGCGTCGGGGAGTCGTGCGCGCCATCGCGATGGTCGCGGACCAGGAGCCGACGACCAGCGAGCACAAACATTGGACGACGTTTCTGACGCGCGAGACGGCCTTCTACATGGGCCCGGAAGAGATCTCACGCGCCACGCGGATGCCCGTGTTCTTCATCGGTATGCAACGCGTGCGCCCGGGCTTCTATGAGATGAGTTTCGTCCCTCTCACGGTGGCGGGCGAAGCGTTCGAGCCGGGTGTAATTACCGAGCGCTATGCGCGGCAGGTGGAGGAGCAGATCGAGGTCTCCCCCGCCGACTGGTTCTGGTCGCACAAGCGCTGGAAGCTCAAGAGGTCGGTGTACGGTCGGAAGTAGCCGCCGGCCGCAACTCTCGCGGCAATGCAAAGAACACGCGCTCTTCGCGACCGGCCACCTCGAACGGCATCTCGGCTCCCCACTCTTTCAGCTGCTCGATCACCTGCTGCACGAGCACTTCCGGCGCCGAGGCTCCTGCCGTCACACCCACCGTGTGCTTGCCGCTGAACCACTCACGCTTCAGATCGGCCGGCCCATCCACCAGGTAGCCCGGCACTCCCGCCTTGTCGGCGAGCTCGCGCAACCGATTCGAATTCGAGCTGCTGCGCGAGCCGACGACGATGAGCACGTCAGCCTGCTGCAACAGCTTCTTCACGGCATCCTGCCGATTCTGCGTCGCGTAGCAGATGTCCTCCTTGCGCGGCGTATCGAGCAACGGGAAACGTGCCCGAAGCGCACCGACGACCTCCGCCGTATCATCCACTGACAGCGTCGTCTGCGTCACGAAGCACAACTTCGCCGGGTCGCGCACCTCCAGCGCCTTTACGTCGGCAACGGTCTCGATGAGATGCATCTGGCCGCCATACGAGGTGTCGAAACGGCCCATCGTCCCGTCAATCTCGGGATGGCCGGCGTGCCCTATCAACACGACATCGCGGCCGTCGCGAGCGTACCGCTGCACTTCCATGTGGACCTTCGTCACGAGCGGACACGTGGCATCGAATACGGTCAGACCGCGCTGGACCGCCTCCGCCTCGACGGCGGTCGAGACGCCGTGCGCGGAGAAAATCACGGTGCCTCCTGCGGGTACCTCACGCAATTCCTCGACGAAAACGGCACCGAGCGAGCGCAGACGATCGACGACGTGGTGGTTGTGCACAACTTCGTGACGAACGTAGATGGGCGCGCCAAACAGCTCGATCGCCCTCTGGACGATGTCGATTGCACGCTCCACACCGGCGCAGAAGCCCCGGGGATTGGCGAGGAGAATTTTCACTGGGAACTCCCGTTGGCCCGGCTCTCGAGCCAGGCATCTAGCAGCAGCAAGCCTGCGCCGACGGTAATGGCCGAATCAGCGACATTGAATGCAGGAAAATAAGCTTCATTCCAGTGTGCCAGGATGAAGTCCACGACGTGACCGATCCGCAGCCGGTCGATCACATTACCGAGCGCTCCGCCTAGAATGAAGGCGAGGCTGCACGACAGCAAGCCCTGGGTGCGCGCCTTGAGGCGGCCCAGCCAGCCGACGATCGCGCCGCTCACGCCGACGGCGAGCGCCACGAACAGCCAGCGCTGCCACCCGGAGGCACCCGCGAGGAAGCTGAAGGCGGCACCGGTATTGTAGGTCAAGGTGATATCCAACACCGGCAGCAGGGCCTTGCGCTCGTGTAGCGCGAAGTGCTCGACGATCCAGGCCTTCGAGAGCTGATCCAGCACGACGACCGCAATCGTGATCGGGAGCCAGACACGCCCGGTGCCCTCCTGAGCCGGAGCAATCTCCGCATGAGCACTGCCCTGCGTCGGTTCGCTCATACGAATCGACGCTCCTCGCCGGGACCGTCGACATTGATGACACACCGCCCGCAGAGCTCCGGATGCTCATGATGCGCGCCAACATCAGGACGTCGCTGCCAGCACCGCGCGCACTTCGCGGCCTCTGTCGCCTTCACGGAAAATGAGACGACCGGCGGGCGGGCCCCGTGCATAGGCCCGTGGGTCGTAGTCACAGTGTGCTTCGGCAAAGAAGTCACCTTGTGAACTCGCGCCTCGGATGTGATCAGGAGAAAACGCAGCTCGTCACCCAGCGCGTTGAAGCGCTCGAAGTCGTCCGGCTCGCAATACACATCCACCTCTGCCTCCAGAGGCGACCCGACCGCTCCCTCGTTGCGCAACTTTTCCAGCTCGCGGACGACATCGGCCCGCAGCTGTATGAGGGCCGGCCAGTCGATCGGATCGGCAGCGTAGTCGGGCACCGGATGCCATGTCGCCAGGAACACGGAATCGCCCTGAGCGCCGGGCAGATATCGCCAGATCTCCTCCGCCGTGAACGACAGGATGGGAGCGAGCCAGCGCACCATGCTCTGCGCGATGTGGTGTACCGCGGTCTGAGCGGAACGTCGATTGAGGCTTTCCGTCGGTGTCGTGTAGAGCCGGTCCTTCAAGACGTCCAGATAGAGTCCACCGAGATCGACGATGCAGAAATTGTGCACTTTCTGATAGATCAGATGGAAACTGTAGGCCCGATAGGCCGCGACGATCTCCCCGTGCAGCTCCCGCACACGCCCCAGGGCCCAGCGGTCGAGCGCCAGCATGTCGGCCGGGTCGACGCTGTGCTTGTGAGGCTCGAAGCCATGCAGATTCCCGAGCAGGAAGCGCAGCGTATTGCGCATGCGGCGGTAGGACTCCGCCATGCGCTTCAGGATCTCGTCCGACACGCCGATCTCGTTCGCGTAGTCGGTGGCCGCCACCCACAATCTGAGGACATCGGCGCCAAGAGAGCTCATTACCTTCTGGGGCGCAACGACATTGCCGAGCGACTTGGACATCTTGCGGCCTTTGTCGTCGACCGTGAAGCCGTGAGTGAGCACTCCTCGATACGGGGCACGCTCGTACAGCGCCTCTGACATCAGCAGCGAGCTGTGAAACCAGCCGCGGTGCTGGTCCGAGCCCTCGAGATACAGATCGACCGGCGCCGCGAGCTTCGGCCGCTGGGCCCCCACGCATTCGAATGAGAGGCCGGAGTCTGCCCAGACATCCATGACGTCCGTCACTTTGTCGTAGGCGTCCGCCTCCTCATGCAGCAGCTCCGCGGGATCCAGCGCGAACCATGCGTCGATCCCGCCGCGGTCCACGCGAGCAGCCGCCGTTTCGATCAACTCCTGGGTGCGCGGATGCAACTCCCCGGTCTGCTTGTGCACGAACAGCGGGATCGGCACGCCCCAGGTTCTCTGGCGCGAGATACACCAATCCGGACGATTCTCGATCATGCCCGTGATGCGCTGCTCGCCCCACGCGGGAGTCCATTGCACCTTTTTGATATCGCGCAGCGTGTTCGCACGCAGACCCATCCGGTCCATGCTGATGAACCACTGCGGCGTAGCGCGGAAGATGATGGGCGTCTTGTGACGCCAGCAGTGAGGGTAGCTGTGTTTGTAGGATTCATGATGTACGAGGCGCCCCCGCTCGCGCAGCGTCTCCACGAGCACGGTGTTCGCCTCACTCACTTTCATGCCGGCGACCAGCGGTGTGTCCGGCAGGAAGCGCCCATCGTTACCCACAGGGTTGGTCACCGGCAGCCGATACCGCTGGCCGACGACGAAGTCGTCGAGGCCATGGCCCGGAGCCGTGTGAACGGCACCCGTGCCGGCATCGAGCGTGACATGGTTGCCGAGGATGACGGGCACACGACGATCCTGGAAAGGATGCTGTAACTGCAGCCCTTCCAACACACGCCCTTCCACCTCGACGAGCGTGGTTCGCGGCTCCATGCCGAAGCGATGCAGGCTCGCCGTCAACAGGTCAGTTGCGAGAACGAGCCGATGAGCCTCACCGGCCCTGTCAGCCTCGACCAACACATAGCGAATCTCCGGACCCAACGCAACCGCCTGGTTGGCAGGCAGCGTCCACGGCGTCGTGGTCCAGATGACGAGATCGAACGGTGCGCTACCGAGGGCACCCGCATCGAGGCCCGTCCTCTTTTCCAGGTCGCGATTGTCCACCACGCGAAAGGCGACATCGATTGCCGGAGAGGTGTGATCCTCGTACTCGACCTCCGCTTCCGCGAGCGCGGAGCGGCAATCGAGACACCAATGGACGGGCTTCACGCCTTTGTAGAGGTGTCCGTTGCGGATGATGCGGCCGAAGGCCCGCAGCTGCTGGGCTTCGTAGTGCGGGTCCATGGTGAGATAGGGATTCGCCCAGTCCCCGAATACCCCCAGGCGCTTGAAGTCGGTCCGCTGCAGCTCGATCTGCTCCTGGGCGTACGCCCGACAGGCGGAGCGGAACGCGGCCGCATCGAGCTTGTGGCCGGGACGGCCATATTTCTTCTCGACCTGCAGCTCGATTGGCAATCCGTGGCAGTCCCACCCCGGGACATACGGCGCATCGAAGCCGTCGAGGGACCGGGACTTGACGATGATGTCCTTCAGGATCTTGTTGACCGCATGGCCGATATGAATCGCGCCGTTCGCATACGGCGGTCCGTCATGCAGGAGAAAGCGCGGCCGCCCGGCGGCCCATTCGCGCTGCCGCCCATAGACATTCAACTCGTCCCACTTCTTCACCTGAGCGGGTTCGCGCTGCGCGAGATCCGCCTTCATCGGAAAGTCCGTCTGGGGCAGATTGATCGTGTGCTTGTATCGATTCTCTTCAGCCAAGGGTTTCACTTCACTCAACAACTGCCAATTGACGCGCCAGCGCGGCATCCCGATGCATCTGCTCGACCATTGCATCGAGGTCCGCGAAGCGTTCCTCCTCGCGCAGCTTGGCGACGAATTCGACTTCGATCTCGCGGCCGTAGAGATCTCCGGCGAAGTCGAACAGATGCGCCTCGAGCAGCATCTCGCCGCCGGCGACCGTCGGACGCGTGCCGAGACTCGCCACTCCGGGCACGGGCACCGGCTTCGCTCCATGCACGCGCACCGCAAAAATACCTGCGAGCGGCACCCTCCGCCGCCCGGTGCGCAGGTTGGCCGTCGGAAATCCGAGCTGCCGGCCCAACTGCTGCCCCCGAATCACCCGGCCAGTCATCGAGTACGGCCGCCCCAGCCACCTGCGGGCCAGATCCAGCTGCGCGCGCCACAGGGCCTCACGCACGCCGCTGCTGCTGATCCGCTTCCCGTCCAGACACACCGGCGGAACCACATCGACCTCGAACCCGAACTGAGCGCCCGCACCGGCCAGCATCAGTGCCGTCGCCTCGCCGTTATGGCCGAACCGGAAATCGTGGCCGACCACGATGACCCGCGCGCCGAGCTTGCGAGATAGCAGCGTCGAGAACTCCTCGCCCGACACACTACGCAAGCCCTCGCCGAAACGCAGCAGACACATGTAATCGACGCCGAGCCTGCCCAGGATGTGCCAACGCTCGCGCCACGACGTCAGCCGCGCCGGCGGCTCAGCTGGCCGCATGTATTCGAGGGGCGTCGGCTCGAACGTCAGGAGCATCGCCGGGCTGCCCAGCCGCGCTGCATGCCCCGCCATCCGCCGCAGCAGGGCCTGGTGGCCCAAGTGAATGCCGTCGTAAGTACCTATGGTCACCACGCATCCACGGTGGTGCTCGCGCAGATTGGACAGGCCGCGAATTAGCTCCATGGGCCGCTTTGAGCCGCTGAGGGTAAAGCGTGAAATTATACCGGCACCCGGCCCGTTGCCCCCGATCTTTGTCAAGTGAGAAAGCCCCCCGGCAGCTCTACCCACCCGTTCTTGAAACCCTTTTTAAGCTTATGTGAAGCCTCGCAGCCGGCCGTTGACAACGGGAGTACCGGTGAGCAGACTACCGGCCCCCGCGACCCGGGGATGGTGTCCTGACGGAGATTCTGTGGCCAATACGAAATCCGCCGAGAAGGCTGCTCGCCAAGCGGAGAAACACCGTGCGCGTAACGTTGCACTGCGGTCCCGCATGCGTTCGGCAGTCCGGAACGTCACCTCAGCGATCGACGGCGGCAACAAGGAAACGGCGGTAGCGAGCTACAAGGTGGCCGTTCCAGTCATCGACACCCTGGTCAACAAGCAGATCATCCACCGCAATAAGGCTGCGCGACACAAGAGCCGTCTGGCGGCTCGCATTCGCGCAATGCAGTGAGGCCGGCGATGAAAGCTAGCAACAAGATCGACTGGGCTGCCATTCCGGCCCATTCCCCCAAGAGAGCTCTGCAGATCAGACCGGCGGCGCGTCGGCAGTACCTGATGCAGGTCGTGTTGCGCAATCGTCGCCCGGCTCGCGACTCTGCTGCTCCAAAAACGCCATAACGCTTTCCGTTAGCTCCTTCGTGCCCCGGCCGGTCACGCCGGACACGAGGAAGTGCGGGCCGCGGAATCGCAGCCTGCGCACGATGCTGTGCGCACGCTTCTCAGCCTCCTCGTCCGGCAGCAGATCCCGCTTGCTGAGGACCAGCCAACGGGGCTTTGCGGCCAACTCCTGACTGAATTTCTTGAGCTCGGCCACGATCGCCCGTGCGTCGGTGACGGGATCGGCGTCCGGGTCCAACGGCGAGATATCCACAAGGTGGAGCAGCAACCGGGTACGTTGCAGGTGCTTGAGGAAGCGGATACCGAGGCCGGCGCCATCCGCCGCCCCTTCGATGAGCCCCGGAATATCGGCCATCACGAAGCTGCGATGCTGACCGACGTCGACCACCCCGAGATTGGGGTGCAGCGTCGTGAACGGATAGTCCGCCACCTTCGGACGCGCGGCTGACACTGCTCTGATCAACGTGGACTTCCCCGCATTGGGCAGGCCCAGCAGACCGACATCCGCGATGACCTTCAGCTCGAGCTGGAGTGAGCGCTTCTCCCCGGGCAAGCCCGGCCCGAATTGCCGGGGGGAGCGGTTCGTACTCGACTTGAAGCGTTGATTTCCCCAGCCGCCCTTGCCGCCCTTCGCGACCAGAAGCGTCTGGCCGGCGTGGATGAGATCGCCGAGCTCCTCGTGGGTATCGGCATCCCGGATCACTGTCCCGACGGGCACGGTTACATAGAGATCCTGGCCGCCTCTGCCCGTACAGTCGTTGCTGGACCCCGGCTCGCCATGCTGCGCCTTGAAGGTCCTCTCGATCCGGAAATCAGCCAGTGTATTGATGCCATGAGCGGAACGCAGATAGACGCTGCCGCCATGGCCGCCATCACCCCCATCGGGGCCGCCGAGAGGAACGAACTTCTCGCGGCGAAAGCTGGTGCTGCCCCGGCCGCCGCTGCCGGCCTGCACCTTCATCCGCGCTTCGTCTACGAATTTCATGGCTGGATACGAAAACCCCGGCACAGGGCCGGGGTCAAGCAGCTGTGCATGCGCGAGCGACCGTTCTCAGGTCGTCTCGGGCACCACGCTGACGTAGAGGCGCTTCTCGGCACCTTTCTTCTGAAACTGAACCCGGCCGCTGACCTTGGCAAACAGGGTGTGATCCACGCCGACGCCAACCCCGGCACCCGCGCGCACGGGGGTGCCGCGCTGACGCACCAGGATGTTTCCGGCGAGCACCTGCTCACCGCCGAAGCGCTTGACGCCCAGTCGCTTGGAATGCGAATCGCGGCCGTTTTTGGTACTGCCGCCCGCTTTTTTATGTGCCATGTCGGTCGAATCCTGAAACGTGAAACGGGTCGGCTGGATCAGCCCGCGCTGATCTCCGTCACCTTCACCTCGGTGAAGGGCTGCCGATGGTTCTTCTGCCGTAGATAGTGCTTGCGGCGGCGGAACTTGACGATCGCGACCTTGGCGCCCCGCCCATGTCGCACGACCGTCGCGAGAACCTTGCCGCCCTGGAGCAGAGGCTTCCCAACCGAAACGTTCGCGCCCTCCCCTACCAGCAGCACTTCGCCAAACTCGACCGTCGAGCCCGGTTCGGCGTCCAGCTTCTCGACGCGCAGCACGCCATCCTTAGTGACACGATATTGCTTGCCGCCGGTGGCGATGACTGCGTACATACTGTGAGGGCCGCTGACGAGGGTTGGGGGACGAAAGAAGGTCGCGCATTCTACTGGCGGACCCCCGCCCGGTCAAACTGACGCTTTCCCTATGATGGACAGACACTTAGCTTCAGCCATGCAGCTTCACCGCCACCATTCTCGCGAGGGCGAGGGTCAGCTACGATGGTGGGCTGCACCGGCGTATCCGGTAGATGAAGAGAACTCCTTGACCCGAATTCCGATGGTTCTGGCCGAAATCCGCGCCCTGGTGCAAACGGATCTCAGCTCCGTTGACGATGTCATCCGTGCTCGCCTCAAGAGCGCCGTAGCGCTCGTGGATCAGGTTGCCGAGCACATCATCTCAGGCGGCGGAAAGCGTTTGCGCCCGCTGCTCGTCGTGCTCGCCGGCCGGGCCTGCGGCCACGAGGGCCAGTCCCATATAGAGGCGGCTGCCTTCATCGAGTTCATTCATACGGCCACTCTGTTGCACGACGATGTCGTCGACGGATCTTCCAAGCGCCGCGGCCGGGACACCGCCAACGAGGTGTTCGGCAATCAGGCGAGCGTGCTCGTCGGCGACTTCGTGTATTCGCGCGCGTTCCAGATGATGGCCGCCCTGCAATCGCAGCGCGTGATGCAGATCATGGCGGACGCAACGAACATCATCGCCGAGGGCGAGGTGTTGCAACTGATGAACGCGCACGATCCGGACACGACGGAGCAGCGTTATCTGGAAGTCATTTACAGGAAGACCGCCAAGCTGTTTCAGGCGGGCGCCGAGGTGGCCGCCGTGCTGGCCGATAGCCCCCGGCGCGTGCAGGAGGCGCTGGCCGCCTATGGCAAGCATCTCGGCACGGCCTACCAACTCGTGGACGATGTGCTCGACTACCGCTCGAATCCCGCGGCGCGCGGCAAGAACCTCGGGGACGACCTCGCCGAGGGGAAACCAACATTGCCGTTGATACATGCCTTGCGCAACGGGGATGAGGCACAGAAGGCTGCGATTCGGGCCGCCATCAAGACCGGAGGCCTCGCCCAGCTCGACCTCGTCGTCGCGGCGATCGATTCGACCGGCGGCATCGAGTACGCCGCCCGCCAGGCCAGGATGGAATCGGAGAGCGCCCTCGCGGCGATCGAGGTCCTGCCGGAGACTCCTTATAAGAGGGGGCTCGCCTCGCTCGCCCGATTCGCGGTCGAGCATACGACCTGATGGGGTCTCGGGCTGAGCCCCCAGCTTCGTCGCGGGCTGCACCGCGTTCAGGCGGGGCAAATCCCCACGGCACCGTCGCGCCGCTTGCCCGGCGCGCGTAAGTGCCTGACTCGCGTGGGCGATTGGCCCCGCCGGGCGCAAATCCACATTGAAGGGCGGCGGGCGCTTCAGTAGACTGCGCGCCCCGCTCCTGCCGCGCCGATCCTGGCCCAGGCGCGGGTCTCGCTATAGTTTCGGGGTGTAGCTCAGCCTGGTAGAGCATTACGTTCGGGAGGTTGTGTCAACCCCCCTTCTCCATACCCTAACGCTCTGTTTTGCCGCGATTTCTCCCGGTCCCGATCTATCTCGGCGATGGGCTTGGTGAGAATTTTGGTGCCACCCCGCCGGTGATAGACGCCCTGATTGAACCGTGCAGGCGCATCCCGTAGACTCGCGCGCCTCGCAGCCACCCGGTGTTCTGGGTGACAATGGTGGCCGCGGTGCCGACAAGCCTCCCGGGCTTGCGTGACTCGAGACCGATCTAGTCGGGATGTAGCTCAGCCTGGTAGAGCGTCTGGTTCGGGACCAGAAGGTCGCAGGTTCAAGTCCTGTCATCCCGACCACTTCGCTAACAACACAACATCCGCGTGGGCGCGCCATCTGCGCCTCACTTCGCCCCGCTTTCACAGTCGCTTGCTCGCTCCAAACTGATTGCACACACGGTCTACGTGCAGCGTAGCGTTCCTTTTCTCGTGAACGTCAAACACCTGACGGCGTAACCGCGCCAACGACCGCCTCGTGGAGCCGCTCGCGCAGCACTGGGCGGGTGTGACAATCAGAATGCCGTGTGCGCACCACCCACATCGGATAGATCTCATTCATCCAAACATTGATGACGAGAAACCGATCGGGGCCTCCAACGTCGTCGTGCTGACTCTGTGACGTTCCGATCGCTGCGGAAGCCTCGAGCCAATCGTCCGCGAGTTCGTAGTCTGGATCATAAAAGCACGGTCCCGCTTTGCGAGTGCGCGGGCTCTTGCGGCTCTCGCGATAGCCATCCCAGGCCGCCGCGGCGATCCGCTCGAGTTCGGCGCGGAGGCTATCGAACGCAGGATCGATGTATTGATCCAGAAAGCGCCGTTTGAATTCCTGCTCCGGGAGTCGCGTGCCTGGCATACCCTTGCTGGAATCGGCTTTCAAACCGGAGCTCCCAAACCTACTTGCGCTTGCGAGCCGCACTCGTCTTGCGATTCGTCCGCTTCTTCGGGACCTTAGCACCCGCGCTTCTCGCTTCCGACAGACCGATCGCAATGGCCTGTTTCCGACTCTTGACCTTCGCCCCGGATCGGCCGCTGCGCAGCTTGCCGCGCTTCATCTCGTGCATCGCCCGCTTGACCTTGCGACCGCTCGCCTTGCCATACTTTCGTGCCACGATGCCCTCCTAATGTGCCCAGAAGTGTGGGACCGGACTTGGGGCTTTAACGAACGAGCAGTGCGATTGTTCGCAGGAAGGGTGAGCTGCTATTGCGATGCACGACCGCGGTCATGCAACCAATGTGGCGATGAACAGCAGAGCTGCGGCCCCCATGAGCGCCGTTGCCAGCCAACCCAGCACTTGCCATAGCCGTGAAATGACCCAGCGACCCAGCACGGCCGGCGAGGATGCCATCAGCATCAGAATCACCATCACCGGGGTAGCCACCAGAGCATTGAGGATCGCCGCATACACGAGTGCCTTGACCGGACTCAACGACACGATATTGGCGAGAGCTCCAAGGACCGTCGCCAACACGATGGCGCCATAGAAGGCCTTCGCATCACGCGGCTTTCGCTCGAGCCCGACCGGCCAGCGGCGTGCCTCGCCCAGCGCATACGCGGCGGATCCCGCCAGCACAGGCACCGCCATCAGCCCCGTCCCGAGCAGTCCGATCGCGAAGAGCCCAAAGGCTAGGGTGCCGGCCAAGGGACGCAGTGCCTCAGCAGCTTCCGCGGCGCTTTGAATTTGTGTGTGACCGGCCTGATGCAGAGTGGCTCCTGCAGGTGTCTTCCACTTCTTGCGACGCTTGCCAGAAGAAGAGATAGGGACTGATGGTCGTTCCGAGAATGGCCGTGACCATCTGCCAAAAATCCGCACGTAGTGAGAGCTTCGGCCAAAGCAGCCCCACCGCGACAGTCTTCCACGGCACATGGATGACACACAAGACGGCGAAATAGGAGAACAGCGACAAGCACAGCCATTTCAGCACGGCAACATAACGCGTGTGCTTCAGGAGAACTTGTCCCGTGATGCAGACGAGGCCGAAGAACACGATCAGGAGCCATGCTGGCACGCTCGGCAGCAACAAGCGGCCTGCCTCGCCCATCGCACTCAAGTCCGCGCCGATATTCAGGGTGTTTGCGATGAACAACAGTGCCACGATGCACTGTAGCAACGCATTCGGATAGTGCTCGCGCAAGTTGCCTGCGAGACCGCGACCCGTGGTGCGGCCGATGCGCGCGCTGATACCCTGCACGACCACCATCAAGGGGTACGTGAGCAGCAACGTCCAGCCGAGCTGATATCCAAACTGCGCGCCAGCCTGCGAGTATGTGGCGATTCCGCTCGGATCATCGTCAGAGGCACCGGTGATCAGTCCGGGGCCCAACACTCGCCACAAACGCGGCTTGCTTGGCCCGACGACCACACTGCGGGCTGCGCCGGCTTCGACGGATGAGGCCCTCGGCTCCGAGCGCTCTGTGGGCCCTTCTGCGGGCGATATCGACCTCCGCGCGCTCAGCCGTGTGCCGCCCCGATTGATCCGGGCCGGCTAGCGCTCGGTTTCTTTAGCGCGAATCAGATCGGCATCGCGTTGATCCTGCTCGCCATGCTTAGCTCGTTTTAATGCTTCCTGTTCCGCTGGGGTAAGACTGTCGGATGCGTCCGTCGCGGAGCCGCGAATCTCTTTGCCTGCCTCGCGCTGCCCATCCACGAATTTCTTCGTATCACGGTTGTATTCGCGGGCCGACTCGTAGTCCCCTTCGCCCTGGTTTTTCGATGACATGAAATTCTCTCCAATATCTATGCATGACCGCGCCCGTCGGGCAGAGAAACGCGGGGGGCAAATAGCCCCTCGCGTCACAAGCGATCCCGCTCGTACGGTTAGCGGTTCTGACCGCGATTACCGTCCTTGTCCTGCTTCGACGCTTGATCGCCATCGTGGGGCTTGCCCTGTCCCTGTGTACCACCGGGCTGACTGGGCTGTTTTCCGGCCTGGTCCATCTGGCCGCTCTTGCGATCCTGTGATCCAGGCGCGTTGTTTCCCTCAGTATTCGAGGTTTTCGGGCGTTGCTCAGTACCAGGTGCTTGATTGGTCATATACGCATCCTCTGCAAGTTACGGCTTAGGCCGTGTGAGAAGACTATCTGTTTGACGGAGTGGGGTATGTCAGCGAGCGCTGGAAGTGCGTCAGACGCCAGCGCCAATTCGATGACACTGGCGGGAATTGGCCAAGGACAAATCCTGACACGCGCGGGGTTGGTGATCGGCAGAGCTCGGACACCTCTTGTCGGATGAACGTGGCGCTATGCGGCCCCCGGATGGGGTGTCGGGTCGCTCTGGCTTGGCGTTGCATTCTTACGCTCACCTCGAACATTCGTGAAGGCGAGACAGATCTGCAGAGCGATCAGGGCATATGCCCGGGTATGCAGACCCCACAGCACCCACAGCACATTGCTGCTCAAATACAGCCAAAAGCCCAGTTTTCGCCGTGCCGCTTTTGTCGACGCGACAAACCAGGCCGCCGTCACCGTGACGATCATGGCGGGCCACTGCACAAGTGCCAGGAGATCCATGGACTGGCTCACGGACCTTGGGTTCCCGCTGCCTGCCAATTGTCCCGACCGCCCACGGGCGAGTACCCCACCCAGAGCGCGCAATGCATCGCTGCCCTGCGCGCCCGGTGACTCACGTTACTGCCGGCTTTCCCAATACCGAGGCGCCTTGTAATAGTCGTACACCTGACCCCGGAACTGCACACCATTCTGACGCGTGAGCTCGTCGATGGAACCGGCCGGTGCGGCTTGTAACTGCTCCTTGGTGTAGTCGACCACATAGGCCCCCTGTGACTCGTCATAGTTCAAAGCTGCCCATGGGATCGGATGATATTTCTCGGCAATACCTAGAAAACCGCCGAAGCCGATGACGGCGAAGATGATGCTGTTGGAGCCTTTGTCCAGCATCACATCCTCCACTTCACCGATCTTCTTGCCCGAGCGGTCAGTCACTTTGGTTCCCAACACCTTCTTGGCTCGAATGACAGAAGTGTGTCCAGTTGCGGTAGTCATGATCTTCTCCAAAAGTCTGAATGGCGGCCCCTTACGAGCACTAAATGTTCCTGCTCGGGGATGTCGTGTCACCCAGGTTCCCCATCATTGAAGGGGACGATCTATCGATTTCCATGCGCTATTGAGTTACCAGGCGGTGGCAAAGTGTCGGTTGACCGACGGCTTGGTCGGTGCGGCCGGATATCGCCCAACCCGCGATGATCTCAGCTCGTCCGCGAATCGAATCACTCCGTAGCAATGAGTAGCGCAGATGGGGAATTGCGCCCTCAGGAGTCCCGTTTGTGTGCAGATATCCGGGCATGGACGGCTACGCGGTCGCCCGAGCCCTGCGTCGGGCGCTGATGAGCCCTTTTTACTTGGTGGCGCATACCGCACGGAATGATCTCGATCAGGCGGCCGTACGCACCGCGGGATTCGATTTGTACGTGCGAAAGCCGATGGATGAATCCAGCTTGCAAGACATCTTGCGCGAGCGACAAGGCGAGAGCTTCTGAGGCTAACGCTGCCGAGGGGGACCCCGCAGTTGCATTGGTAGCAACCCTCCCCCACATCCGGGCGCAGAGTTCACCGAGAGAATGCGAACCGCGTCTACACCGATCTGCCTGAACGCCTCAGGACGTGACTGCTTTGACTCCGTCGCCAGCATCTCACGAATGCGACACGCCAGCCCTTCCGAAGCCCGAACTTTAGTTGACTCTGACCTTCGCCTTTGCGCGCTCGTAGGCGCGATTGAGCGCAAAGCGCTCCTCTTTCGAGAAATGCTTTTTCACATGCGCCCAGATGTTCCGCTCCTCCTCCTGCACGTGATGCGTCACGAGTTCCTTCAGAACTTTGCCGACCGCTTTGTGCTCGGGGGAATTGGCGCCCTCGAGCGCGGACAGCTTCTCCAGCGTCTTCGACGCCAGCTCGTGTTCCCAGTAGCCCTCGTGCCCATCCTCCTGAACCTCCTTGTCCCGGATACCCAGCACCGCGTCATAGACGACCTTCTGTTCGGCCTTGGTGTGCGGCACCAGCGCGACCTTGATCTTCTGCACGAGCGACTTACGTTGCCCAGCCGCATCGGCTTTCTCAAGTTGATTCAAGAGGTCTTCGACCTCTTCATGCTCCGCTTTGAGGGTGTCCAGAACATCCGTCTCGCTCCCCGGCGCCGGCGTGAAAGCTTCGGCGACACGCTTCGTGACACTCTCTACCCTTGACTTGACACGCATCGCTCACCTCAGTTGTGACTCGGAAAGTCCCAAGGGGTCCGAGATACAACACAATTCCTGAGCTGAGAGCGGGTTCCGCTGGTGCTGCAGGTTCGCTTTTGTAACCACCGCCGGCAGACTCACACGACGGCTGTGCGCTCTGCGCTCGCGGAGGTGTTCAACGCTCGCTGGCGAGTAACGCTTCGAGCTCGGTCAGCTCGGCGGGCTTCACCAGGTGTACATCGAAGCCGGCCTCACGCGCCGCTTGGCGATCCTCGGCGCGCCCGTAGCCCGTCATGGCAATTAGCAAGCAGCGCTTACCATTGGGCCTCGCGCGTATGCGCCGTGCGAGCTCGTACCCGTCCATATCCGGTAAGCCGATATCGACCAATGCCGTGTCGGGCTGAAACTCAATCACTTGCGCCATCGCCACCGCCGCGGTGTGGGCAACGGCGGTCGTATGGCCCCAAGAGCCCAGGAGCAGGGCCATGGATTCGGTGGCATCGACGTTGTCATCCACGACGAGTACCCGGCGGCGTCGTGTGACGGAGGGGTCTGCATGGAGCTTCTGCGGGTGGCTTTGAACCGCCTCGTCCGAGATCGATACCAGCGGCAGGCGTACCACGAATTCGCTACCGTGCCCGAGTCCCGCGCTGTGCGCTTCGATACGTCCACCGTGCAGCTCGAGTACCCGTCGCACGACGGTCAACCCCAACCCGAGACCGCCGCCAGAACGGGCCAGGGTGCTGTCCACCTGCGTAAAGAGATCGAAGATCCGCTCCAGCGCGTCGGGAGCGAGTCCGATACCACTATCCCGAACGCTCAGCACCGCCTCGCCGTTTTCAGCCTGGAGGGTGACCGCAATCCGGCCGCCGGGCGGCGTGTACTTAGCAGCATTCTCGAGAAGATTGGAGACGACCTGTTCGAGGCGAACCGAATCGCCGTCGACCTTCACGAGGCCTTCGGGAAGGGCGAGCTCCAGCGTGTGACGCAATTGCTCCATGCGCGCAGCGGCGGCCTTCGCCGAGTCACGCACGATGAAACCCAAGTCCACGGGCTCTCGCTTGAGCTCGATGAGGCCACGGCTGATCCGCGCGACATCGAGTAGCTCATCGACGAGCCGCACCAAGCGCTGCGTCTGCCGCTCCATCATCTCGTAGCGTTCCATGGTCGCAGGGTCGGCTTGACCGCGGCACAAGACATGCAGCGTATGCGTCAGCGGCGCGAGCGGATTGCGCAGCTCATGTGCCAGCATCGCCAGGAACTCGTCCTTGCGCCGACCGCTCTCGCGCAGGCTGTCCGCCTTGGCGCGGCGTTCGGTAATGTCCTCGATGGCGAGGAGAATCAGTTGAGCGCGTCCGTCGCCTCCGGCGATGCGACGCGCGTTCAATAACAGCAGTCGCTCACCGAGGGCCGGTACGGTGTAGGTGATCTCCCAATTGATGAGCGGCTCGCTATGAGTGAGGACCTGCTCGAGCCCGAGGCGCAGGGCGGCGGCATCCCACTGGTGATTCTCGAGCTTGTAGAGTGCAATGCCCTCCGTTACCTCGGGTGCGGTATTGAAAGTGGTGTAGAAAGCTCTATTGGCGCGCAGAACCTTGAGCTCTCCGTCGAGCACCACCAGTGGATCGCGCACCGTCTCGACAATCTCGTCGGCATACGCGCGGGCATGCTCGGCCACGGCGCGCATCTGTTGGAGCTCCGCATTGAGCACCGCGAGCTCGCGGTTGCGATTGCGCAGCTCCTCATTGGTGGTGTGCAGCTCCTCGTTGGAGGATTGCAGCTCTTCTTTGGAGGTCTCGAGCTCCTCATTGGTGCTTTGAAACTCTTCGTTGGCCGAGAGCACTTCCTCGTGTGCAGACTTGAGCTCCTCCTTGACCGCCTCGTGCTCCTCGTTGGTCGCCTGCAAGTACTCTCGCATCGCCACGACCTCGCGCTCCGCCTGAACCAACCGCCGGTCCTTCTCCGACTCGGGCAGATCCGCGACGGTGACGGGAGGCGCACGACGATCGTGGAACCGCCGCGACGCGTCTTCAAACAGAACGAGATACGCGCGCTCCGAACTCAGACGCTGCAGCGGAATGACTTGGATGCTGACCTCACGCAGCCCATCCACCGAGAGCCCGTCGCGTCGAACCTCGCTACGCGTCTCGCGCGCTTCTTGCAGTGCCGGGGCGAGCTCCATGAGAAGTTGGGGGCGCGCGATGCGATGCAGATTCAAACTCGGCGGCCCGCTCGCGTGTTCGAGATAGGGTCCGGTCTCGCCCTGGAAATGCAGCACGTTGAGCGCATCGTCCACCAGCACGCCCGCAGGTGCGTAGCGAGCCAGGAGCAGCCGCTCAGCCTCCCGCTGCGCCGAATCCACCTCGAGTGCGGCCGTCGGCTCGGAGTCGTCCGTCCCCTCTGCTCGTCCATAGAGCCCTGGGTTTGATCGAGGCGCGCTCGACTCGACCCCAGTACCCGGAGCTGCCGGTTTGCGCGTATAGAGGCGGTGGGCCTTGTCAGTCAGCTCGAAAAGATCGCTGGCGTTGCCCACGCTCTCAGACGGCCCGAGCGACAGGAAGCCTTGAGGCTTCAGTGCATAGTGAAAGGTTTGCATGACGCGACGCTGGGCGGTCGCATCGAGGTAGATGAGCAGATTACGGCAGCTCACCAAGTCCAATCGGGAGAACGGCGGGTCGCGCGTCACATCATGGCGCGCGAAGATGCACAGATCGCGGATGCTCTTGGCGATACAGTAGTGACTGTCTTGCTTCACGAAGAAGCGCTTGAGCCGCTCGGGAGAGATCCCTTCCGTGATCGACTCAAGATATACGCCCGCGCGCGCCTTCTCGATCGCCACCTCGCTGATATCCGTGCCGAAGAACTGCACGCCGGCGGCCGTGCGATGTTCGCCGAGAAACTCCATGAGCTCCATCGCCAGCGAGTAAACTTCCTCGCCCGTGGCGCAACCGGGCACCCAAACACGGATGGGATCTTTGGGCGGGCGCCCTTCCAGCAGACTCGGAAACACCCGTTGCGCCAGCCCCTCGAAGGATTCCGGGTCGCGAAAGAAGCCTGTGACGCGTATCAGAAAGTCCTGATAAAGCGCGGCGGCCTCTGTGGCATCGGTTTCCACCAGGGCCGCGTAGTCTGAAGGATCTTCGAGACGTTGCAGCGCCATGCGGCGCGCGAGGCGCCGACGGAGCGTGCTGCGCTTGTAGTGCGTGAAATCCACACCGTGGGCACTGCGCAGGCGTCGGAACACGCGCCGCAAGCTCTGCTCCTCATTGGGCCGGATGGCGTCAACGATTTCCTCAGCCTCGCTCGGGCGCGCGGCATTCGTCTGCAAGTAGGGATGACGCACGAGGCGGGTCAGCTCCTGGGCGATCGCCGGAGGCCGGAGCACGAAATCGACGCAGCCCGTATCGATCGCGTGCTTCGGCATACTGGGGAATTGCGCGGAAGCCGGGTCCTGGGCAAAGGTGATACCCCCCGCCTGTTTGATAGCCTGAATGCCCAGGGCCCCATCCGCATCTCCGCCTGAGAGCACGATCCCGATACCCGTGTCCGCGCGCGCTTCCGCGAGCGATCGGAACAGGATGTCGCCCGGTTTATGGCGTGCGAGCCCACGGGCGCGTGGGCTCAGGTGCAGGCGATCGCCGTCCTTGAGGGTGAGCGTAGCATTGGGGGGAATCACATACACATGATCGGGCTCAACCAGCGCTTGATGCTGAGCCTGCCGCACCTTCATGGCGGTCCTCTTGCTCAAGATATCTGTGAGCAAGCTGTCGTGATTCGGGTCGAGGTGCTGAACCACGAGAAAGGCCATGCCAGTCCGCTCTGGCAGCGCTTGTAAGAGTTCCGATACTGCCTCGAGCCCGCCGGCGGAGGCCGCGATCGCAATGACGGGAAACGACATGGACCCCTTCTGACGCGAGGCATCGCGGGACGCTTTTGCGTGAGTATAGACCGTAGAGCTTGCGCCCGGCTGGCCGGCAAATGCTGTGCGATATCGTACCGGCGCTAGCGCCTTCCATGCGAGCGCATCCACCTAGACGCCGTGTTGACCTCCTGACGAGCCGCAGCCCTCTCCTGGCCTGAAACGAGAGTTGGATTCAAGGACAACGCCCACATTCCGCTGCGATCTATCTAACTTCGCGCCCCGGCAGGTCGTGGCGCGCGGCGCGCGCGCCTTGGCGACCTTGCCCTTCAGAGCCTGCAAGGAATCCGACACGGTCGGACTCAGGAATTCCACCAGTGCCTGCCCCCGCTCACTGTGTGTGGCCGCGACTTTCAGGGCGGCTAGCGTCGGCACGGCGATGATGATGCCCGCCACTCCCCAGAACCAGCCCCCGAACCAGACGGCCAGAAATACCAAAATGGGGCTCAGGTCCAGGCGGCGGCCGACCAGGAGGGGTTGGACCACCTGACCTTCCAGCGTCGCCAAGGTGAGATAGCCACCGACGACGCCGACTACTCGGGATAGGTCATCAAAAGAGACGAGCGCCACCACGGCGAGCAGGAGCAGCGTCGTCGCCGATCCCACGTACGGAATGAAATTGAGCACCGCCGCGACGACGGCCCAGAGCCAGGGATTGGGTACATTGAGGGCCCACAGGAGAATGCCGCTCGCCACCCCGAGCCCCACATTGATCAGGGCGATGGTGCCGTAGTAGTGACCGAGCTCCACGCGAATGGCATCGATGACTCGCAGCGCGTGCGCGGGCTGTAACCCAGAAGACCCTGCCGCGGCCATGCGAGCCAGCATGGGCGGCCCGCCAGCCAATAGGAACAGTGTCAGAATGACGGTCGTGACGACGCTCGTGACGGTCGACCCAGTCGTCGACAGCACCGTCGTCCCACTCATGGACGGAGTCGCTGGGGCTGGGGGAGTATTCGGGGCGGAGGGCGACGCCGCGGCTTCATGGCTCGGCAGCGCGCCTGCCCGGGTGGTGAGTTCCTCCAGCCGATGCATCAGCTTCTCGGCAGGTCGAACTTTTTTCTCAATGATCTGGAGGGTCCGAGGGGCACTGGACAACCACTGCTGCGCCGGCTCGTAGAGGGCATCTGCGACGACGCCGAGCGTTGCGATCAGTGCGAGCAGCAGCAAGAAGCCGCCTACCACCCGAGGGAGCCCCCGACGGTGTAGCGCTTCAACCGCTGTGGAGAGAATGATCGAGAACAGCAGCGCGAGGGCCACCGGTGCGAACACCTCATGCCCGAAATACAGCACGGCGCCACCCGCCATCGCCGCGAGCGCAATCATGGCCCCGGAGATTCGCCGCAGGTGTTTAATCCCAACAGGACGTGAGGCGGGAGACATAGGGCTCGACATGGACGCTTACCACCGGCACAGCCACGAGACAGTTGCCGCCACGATATAACGGCCACGCTTGGGTAGGGTTCCAGGCCCAAAACCGAAAGCGGGTGTCCACCCGCAACCATGCCGCGACCCGGCCGGGGGCGATGGTGCCGTCCTACCTACCGACCAGATCCGCGATGACGAGGATCAGTTCGCCCACGTCGAAGGGCTTCGCCAAGTGCGCCTGATAGCCAGCGATCAGGGAGCGCTTTCGATCCTCCGCTCGCGCAAACGCCGTCAGGGCCAACGCGGGAAGCCGCTCATTTTTCGACTCTTCGGCGCGCAATTTCCGCATGAGCTGATACCCGTCCATCTGGGGCATGCCGACATCGCAGACGAGGACCGTCGGCTTGAATGCCTTCAGCGCGGTGAACAGCTCCGCTGCCGATGCAAACCCGGTCACCTTGGCCCCCTGGTCTTCCAGCACCGCTCGCAACAGCTCGCGTGCATCCTGTTCATCGTCCACGGCGAATACATGCACGCCGTCGAGCCTCGGAAGCGTCAGCGTCTCACCCGGATGAGTCTCCGCGGTCGGATGGATGCGTTGCGCGCCTTGATCGTTCAACTGAATGATCGACAGCGGCAATTGGACGGAAAACGTGGCGCCTTTACCCTCGCCTTCACTTGCAGCGGTGATGACACCCGCGTGCAGCTCGACTAGTTGCTTGCAGATCGCCAATCCGAGACCGAGGCCCCCATGAACCCGGGTGGTCGAAGCGTCTTTTTGCGAGAAACGATCAAAGACGTGAGGAAGATAGTGGGCTGGGATGCCAACGCCGGTATCGCTGACGCTCAGCTCCAAATGTGAATTCACACGTTGGAGAAGCACCTGCACTTGACCGCCCTTCGGCGTGAACTTGAGTGCGTTGGTCAGCAGGTTCCAGACAACCTGTTGCAGGCGGGCACTATCAGCGTTGACCGTGTCCTGCCCCGCGCCCAGGATGGCCGTCAGGCGGATGCCTTTGGCCTCAGCAGCCGGCTTGGCAGAGTCCACGGCAGCCTCGACGACCGTCGAAAATGAAACCTGATGGAGATCCAGCCGGAGCTTACCCGTCATGATCCGGCTCAGATCCAAAAGGTCGTCGATGAGTTGCATCTGCGCGCGCGCGTTGCGGTCAATGACCTCGATCGCGCGCTTCTGTTCGTCTGGCCCCCTGGGCGCCGCGCCTCGGAGCAGCACCTGCGTCCAGCCTAGAACTGCGCTCAAGGGAGTACGCAGCTCGTGCGAAAGAGTCGCGAGGAATTCGTCCTTGAGCCGAGTGGCACGCTGCGCGGCCATACGCGCACTGCGTTCCGCGTCCAACATCTCCTCGCGTTGCTCATAGGCACTCTCCATGGCCTCGATCCGCTTGGTATCGGTCAGGTCGCGAGTGAGCTTGGCAAAGCCGATGAGTTTACCCGCATCGTCGCGAAGGGCCGTGATCGTGACATTGGCCCAGAACATCGTGCCGTCCTTGCGCAAGCGCCATCCAATATCGGTAAAGCTGCCCTTTTCGGCTGCGACTTGCAGCTCGTGTTCAGGCCAGCGGCTCTCTCGCACTTCCTGCGGATAAAAGACCGAAAAGTGCTGTCCGATGATCTCGGCCGCTTTGTAGCCCTTGATCCGCTCAGCGCCACTGTTCCATGTGGCAATCTGGCCGTTTGGATCGAGCATGAAGATGGCGTATTCGGAGACTCCCTCGACCAAAAGCCGAAAGCGCTCTTCACTTCGACGTAGATCCTCCTCGTGGGCGCGTCGTTGCGTCAGGTCACGCGTGACCTTGGCGAACCCCAACAGCTCGCCCTGGGCGTTTCGCATTGCCGTGATGACCACGTTTGCCCAAAACAGGGTTCCATCCTTCCTGACACGCCAACCCTCGTCTTCGAATACGCCGACGGCGCTCGCGACTTTCAGTTCGTGGGTAGGCAGGCCCCTTGCCAGGGCCTCGGCGGGGTAGAAGCGAGAAAAGTGCTGGCCGATGATCTCGTCGGCTGCGTATCCCTTGAAACGCTGAGCGCCAGCATTCCAGGTGAGAACGTGGCCATCCGGGTCCAGCATGAAGATCGCATAATCTCGGACGCTCTCGACGAGCAGCTTGAAGCGCTCCTCGCTTTGTTGCAGCGCTTGCTGTCCTTCGCCCCTGTTTTCTCGTGCCATGGCGCTTGTAAACCTACCCTGCCCTAGGCCCATTTACACCTTTTATGCCGGCGCAGGCTTGCCATTCCTAGAAGGGAATACTCCGTGAGCTTCCAGTGGCCACAGAGTATTCCGGCAAAAGTTCGCGCTGGGGTGTAAGACTTCCGGGTTAGCCCAGCCTGCGCCACGCCGTCGCGGTGCGCTCCCATCCCAGCAGCCCCATGGCCGACAAAGCGTAAACCCGACTAACTAAAGGGGCTTGCTGTTAACTCGCGAGACATTTTTTCGCTGCTTGAAACTCCGCGGCACCCCCAAAGGGCAACATCAATTCGGAAGGACGGTCGCTACTTTGATAGCCGTCAACGAGCAACCACACCTCGTCCACGGCCGTACAGCGCTTCGTGGCCTTGCCTCGAACAATCTCGGCAAGTACTTCCGCCGGCGCACGACGGAGGAAGCCGCACGTTGTGTTTGACTCCCAAACTGGGGTAGTCGCGCCTGTCATGTCAAGGTCCTTCAGGTACTTGTTGATCAACGGCTTGGATTGAGTGCCGATTGGGGTGCCGTTACGGGTCAATCGGTAATCTCATTTGCTCGGCGCAAAGCCTCACGCACGCGCAGCCCTGTGCCGACACGAATGGCGAAGCGCGGCCATTTCGCGCCGGCTCCACTCAGCAACGTGATCTCTGATGTATTCAAGGCAGGTTCTCCCGTTAGGAGCGCACGCTGATGGCATCCGAAACAGCGTTGCACTCTATCGGTGCTCTCAAGCCCCTGAACTGCGTGACTCGGCCGAAGCGCACATTGCGCCGATACTCTCATTGTGGCCGCACGGACTACTCACGATTTGAATGACCCCGTCGTTCCGTCAGACCAACCGCCTTCGTGACCACCGCTCGAAGTCGGCTCGCATCTCGATGCGCATAGTCATAGCGATAGTAGATTGCCGTGACGCTGCCATCGGAGTGTCCCAGAATCTTCCAGATTAATTGCTCACCTCCCGTGCCTAAGCCCTCGGCGATGTGCGTGGCCACGGTGCGTCGCAAGTCATGCGGCGTCCACCGCACCGTGACTCGATCGCCGGTCAGCGCGCAGATCTCGCGCAGGAGTCTGCGGTCGGCTTAGGGCCAACCCACCATCAACGCTCGGCCTCGTGATCCGCTGAACAAATACGCGCCTTGCGCATCGAATATCTGCTGCGTGAAGCCATGCGACAGGATGGATACCGCCTCGTGGACCATGGGGACCACGTACAGGTGTTGGCTCTGTAGTCACTGGTCGGCACAGGACGCCCGCCAGGCTAGAAGGGGATAGTAGGCGAATTATGCCTTCCGTCAGGGAATAATATTGTTATAAATCAACTAGTTATTAAATATTGGCACCGTACGGCAGTTTGCCGTACAATGCGGCTCAACGAGAGGATCCCGTCATGAGCAGTGCTGTGAAACTGGAGCGCCTGGAGGCGCGGATTCGGGCCGAGGACAAGCGCTCTTTGGAGCGAGCGGCGGAGCTCTCCGGCCGCACGGTCACGGAGTTCGTCGTGAGTTCAGCCTGCGAGGCGGCCCGGGAGACCATTCAGCGTTATGAGGGGATGCTGCTGACTGATGTGCGGGACCGCGAAGCGTTCGTCACCGCGATGCTCACGCCGGCGGCGCCCAATGAGAGGCTGCGTGCGGCCGCGGCTCGCTACCGAGAGGCCACTCGCGAGCACCCGTAAGCGCGCCGCCTGCTCTTGGCTCACCTTCCCACAGAGCCCCTCGGACCAGCACACGGCCGAGGGGCTTTTGACTGCGGCGATGAGGCGCTCAATCGGTTCCTGAAGCAGCAGGCGCGACAGGACCAAGACCGACGCGCCAGTGTTTGTTGGGTGCTCCCGCATCCAGACGCCCCCGAGACGATCCGCGGCTACTACACGCTCTCGGCGTACTCGATCAGGCTCTCCGAACTGCCGCCCGAGGTGACCAAGAGGCTGCCGCGCTACCCAGATGTCCCGGCGGCATTGTTGGGACGCCTGGCGGTCGACCTCACCTGCCAAGGTCAAGGGCTCGGGGAGCACTTGATGCTCGATGCGATGCGCAAGGTGCTGACGCACGCGGAAGCTATGGGCACGGTCGTGCTCGTCGTCGATGCCAAGCACGAGAAGGCCGCCGCCTACTACGAGGCGCACGGATTCATTCGGTTCCCGAGCACACCACTCCGCCTCTTCATGCACCTCGACACCATCGCGCAGGCGCTTGCCTCGCCGTGACGCGACGCGACGCGACGCGCGATGCAACCGCCCGCGCCCCTACCACCACCCCTACCGACACCCCGACCGACGCCATCTCCGGCGTCGCCACCGGCACCGACACCACCATCAACGCCAGCAACAACGCGGCATCAGCACGGGCATCATGATCGTGACCGCCCCGATCATCGTGAGGTGCGTCGGCTAGCGGTGCGGTGAATACTTATGGGGCACTGCGCGGCATCCGATTGACCAGGGAGGAAGCCCTCACATGAGCGCGACGAAGTTTCTATCGTCTCTACCGGCGTTGCTTGGGCTGACCGGGTTCCTCGTCTACTACTTTCTGGCCCGGCATCGGGGCGGCGATCGGATCACGTCGGAGATCATCCTGGGTGGGCCAACGTTCTCGGTCTACAGCATGAAGATATCGGCTGAACAGGAATGAAGCGGCCTATTGGCCCGCGGGCGTGGTTGCGTGGCTTGCTTCTTCAATTACCTCACGCGCACCCGCACCGGAACCGCCGGGACAGCGCAAATCGCTTCACCCTCATATCTCAGGCCGACGTCCGCCCGTGTTCCGGTATCAACGGAGCAAGTTCATAGCGTGCTGAGCGACCGCTTCCGATGGAGACGAGGCATCCCTTCTCGACCAGATCTGCCAGATCACGCTGGCCGGTCGCAGCGCTGGCACCCGTGAGGTGTTGGTACTTTTTGTTCGTCATGCCGCCGACGAAGCCTTCAGGACCTGCGTCGAGCATTCGATTCAGCGCCTTTAGCTGTCGCTGATTCAGCTCCGCACGAGAGTGCCCGATCCAGAATTGCGACTTACGTAGCACCGCGTTCACGAGCCCCTCACTCGAGACCATAGCCGCTTCCACCTGCTCCAGGAACCAGCCTAGCCAAGCAGTCACATCGAGAGACCCCGTCGAGACGCGTTCCAGCGCGGAATAATAGTCGTCGCGCTTCGCCATCAAACGAGCGGACATGCTGTAGAAGCATGTGGCTCTTCTCTCGTCCCGTGCAAGTGCCATTTCAAGCAATGCCCGTCCGAGACGGCCGTTACCGTCCTCATACGGATGGATGAGCTCAAACCACACATGCACAAGTCCTGCGCGCACCAGCCCGTCCAGATGGATCGGCGGCGAGTTGAACCACTCGACGAACGTACGCATTTCGGTCTGCAATCGATCTCGCGGCGGTGCCTCGTAGTGCACACGTTCCCGGCCGACGGGCCCCGATACGATGCGCATGGGCTGCGCCCCGCGCATGGCACCCACTTTGATTTCATGCAGTCCGGAGTGACCCGTGGGAAAGAGCGCTGCCTGCCAGCCGTGCAGCCGTTTGAGCGTCAGCGGTCGCTCGTATTGTTGAGTCGCATCGATGAGCATCTCGACGAGACCTTCAACGCTGCGCGACGGCGTGGGTAGACCCGCCGTAGGCAACCCTAATTTGCGGGCGATGGAGCTTCGAAGACTAGCCACGTCGAGCTTCTCGCCCTCGATCGCACTGGTCATGAGCCCTTCCACGGTCAACATCTCATGCTGAGCGGCAAGGTCCAGCTGTGGGTCGAGGAGCTTCGCAATTGCGCTCATTTCGCCCTGAGCCCGGCGAACGCGACCGAGCGGCCCAACGAGCGCCTCGATGTCCCACGTAAACTGGGGCCAACCCGGTAGCTGCCAGATCCACTTTCTTTGCGAAGGAGAGGCCACGCCTTATCACCTCAATATGTGAGGTGATAATAGCTCAAGATCGCCTCATGTGGTGAGGCAAAAGACCGATGCAATCACCGCACCTTGACCTACATCGGGTCGTTATTGAACATAATTCATGGGTCGTGATCGTCCCCCGTGGCCGCAACGAGAGAACGTTCTCGAGATGGGGTTTTACCGCAAGCGCGGCCTATGCCAGCCCCGTTGGCTGATCAGCGCGCCACGTTAATGACCTGAACGGTCGTATATTCCTTCAAGCCGTCGAGATTGAACTCAACGCCGATGCCCGAACACTTGATGCCGCCGAATGGCGCCATCGGATGAACGGCACCGTGTTGGTTCACCCAGGCTGTTCCACACTCGAGCCTAGCCGCGTGACGAGCAGCCTCCTCAGGGTCATTTCCCCACACCGAGCCGCCAAGTCCGACATCCAGAGAATTGGCACGTTCGATCGCCTCATCGATAGTGCGATACTTGAGGATCGGAATGACTGGTCCAAACTGCTCTTCCCTGACGATCCGCATATCGTCGGTGGCGTCCGCGATAACGGTGAGCGGATACACGAACCCTGGCGTATCCGGCTTCCGTCCCCCGGTTACGATACGCGCTCCGGCTGCACGGGCATCGGTAACCAGTGCCATGACCTTATCGAGCTGCATCCTGTTGGAGATTGGGCCGATCAGTGTCTTTGCATCCTGTCCATCGCCCACCGGAATCTTGTCGACATAGGCGGCGAATCGTTTGACGATGTCCTCGTACTGCGCCTCGTGCACATATAATCGCTTCAATGCAGCGCAGGTTTGGCCAGCATTGATAAAGCAACCCCAGAACAACTTCTCCAGCAGCGGCTCGATGTTCGTACCTGGCAGAACGATTCCCGCATCGTTACCACCCAGCTCGAGCGTTATGCGTTTCAGAGTGCTCGACGCGCTTGCCATCACCTTCTTGCCAGTGGCAATCGATCCGGTGAAGACGATCTTGTCGATGCCGGGGTGATTCGTCAGACGCGAGCCGACCTCGCTACCTCCCGTCACAACGTTCACCACTCCCGGCGGAAGGACTTCATTGATCAGCTCGACCAGACGGAGAGTGGAGAGCGGCGTAAACGGCGAGGGTTTGATGACCACCGTGCACCCAACCCGCAGCGCTGGCATCAGATGCCACGTTGCGATCAAAAGCGGCCAGTTCCACGGGGTAATGGAACCCACCACGCCCACTGGCTTGCGCTTCAGGACGATTCGGCCGCTCTTATCGTCCTGAATCACTTCGTCCGTGAGCGCCAATGCCGCTGTGGCGCGTGTCCATGCAACCGCGCCGCCTACTTCGAAGCTCGCACCGAGGCCATTTTGGGGCTTACCCTGTTCCAGGGTGATCAGACGAGACAGCTCGGATTGATTCCTTTCGATAAGTTCAGCGATATCCAGCAGCCGCGCAATCCGCTCATCGTTGGTTTTCGATGACCAAGCAGGCAGCGCTGCCCGTGCGCAACTCACCGCGCGATCCAGTAGTTCGACTGTGCCCTCGGGGCAACGCGCCACAAGGGACTCGTCGGCCGGATTCAGCACGTCGAACGTTGCCGGTGCGCGCGCGGGCTCGCCGCCTATGGTCAACACGTAAGCTGACATGCATTCTCCTAGCGGTTTGGCTGCCGGCCCAGGGCACTTCACATCGTAGTCTACAAAGAGCTACGCTTGACCAGTTAGCCGAAATCGGCAGTGTTGCAGCTACGCTACCGTGCTCTGGCGACTGCCGGAGCCGCTTGCCCGGACTCCGGACACCTTCGGCGTGATCAGGCGAAAACCTTGCCGGGATTCAGGATATTCCCGGGGTCGAGCGCCCGCTTGAGGCTGCGCATCAGCGCGATCTCGGCGGCGCCGCGGGAGAAATCGAGGTAGCTCTTCTTCAGCAAGCCTATGCCATGCTCCGCCGACACCGACCCCTGATATTCGTTGACACAGCGGTACACGATCCCGTCTATGTCCTTCTCAGGTTGTATGTCAGAGTTCTCGAGGCGGACACAAATATGGATATTGCTGTCGGCCAGATGCCCGAAGAAGACCAGCCGGATAGCAGGCCATGCGGCGCGCAAGCGCGCGGAACACTCGTGAATGAACCGTCCAGTGCTGCCGATGGGCAGGCTCACGTCAAATCCGACATACGGCCAGAACGTCTGCTGAAACTCTCCGGAGGCATCCCGAATGCTCCATATCTCCTGGATTTCACTGCCGGACCTGGCGATCACTGCGTCGGAAACCGCATTCGCCTCGGTGGCCGCCTCCAGGAACGCCTGGAAGTGCGCCGCATCACTGATCACATCCGTGCCCTGCGACTCGATCAGAACGTAAGCCTCCGATCCGATGGGAAGAGGTGCCCGTCGCCCCACCGCCTCGGTGGCCAGGCGGTAGAACTCCGTCCACATCACCTCGAAGGCCGCCAGAGTCGAGCCCAGTCGCGCCTTTGCCATGTTCAGCAAAGCAATGATCTGCTGGTAGTTGGTGACAGCGCACAGGGCCGTCTGACGGCTCGTCGGCTGTGGGAAAACCCGCAGCACCGCGCGTGTCACGACGCCCAGCGTACCCTCGCTGCCTATGAAGAGCTGCTTGAGATCGTAGCCCGTGTTGTTCTTCAACATCGTGTTCATGGACGTGAGCACGGTGCCATCGGCAAGCACGACTTCCATGCCCAACACGAGCTCGCGCATCATTCCATACCGCAACACCCGATTTCCACCCGCATTGGTCGCGATGTTGCCACCGACAGTGCAAGAGCCCCGCGAGCCGATATCGAGCGGAAAGAGCACGCCCGCGGCTTCGGCCGCCTCTTGCACGCTCTGCAATGGAGCGCCTGCCTCGGCAACAACAGTGGCGGACGCCAGATCGGGCTTGCTGACCGCCCGCATGCGCTCCAGCGAAAGGATTACCCATCCATCTGCAGGCGTTGCTCCTCCGGCGAGCCCGGTACGACCACCCTGGGCAACAACCGGGCATCCGAGCCCATCACACACACCCAATGCGATAGAAACGTCGGCGGTACTCCGCGGCAGAACGAGTGCCGCCGGACGCGCCGGGTCGTTGCGGCACAGCCAATCTCCCAGATATCTGCTCTCGATTTCACCGGGCCCCCGCACAACACCCACGCCGAGGCGCTCTCGCAAGAGCAAGTACACTCGCTCGCGCGACTGCCGGTCTACCGATTGAGAAAGCATATTGATCTCATGTAGCCAAGCGCGCGCAACCCAGTCAAATAGATTGTTTGCGTCGCGACTATAGACGAACTCGATACTCAGATCCCCGTCAACGCGTCGATGATGAGGTTGCGCAGCCACTTGTTGCCGATATTCTGCTCCTCCCGATCGTGCCAATGAAGGCGAACCTCGAAGCGCGGCAGCGGTTGAGGGAACTCCAGCGAACGCACGCTTCCCTGGGATTCAAAGAATTTTGCGACTCGGGAGGGCAACAGAACCAGCAGATCGCTCGACCCTATCAAGTTGCCCAGAATGGTAAAGTGCGGGATCTGGAGGCCTACCTGGCGGCGGATGCCGTTGCTTCGGAGGGTCTCCTCAATGATGTTGTGACCGGATAATCCGGAGGAGACCAGCACGTGCCGGGCGGCAACGAAGTCCTCCACCGTGAGGGCCTTGCCGATGGTGCTGTGCTGCTTGCGCAGCAGGCAGACATATCTCTCCTCGAACAGGGTATGAGTCCGGGTTTCATTCAGCAAGGCGGGCAAATTGCCGATCGCGGCGTTGACCTCGCCGCTCGCCAGCCTGCGGGCGAGATCGGCTGAGGCGGCTTCCACGATCTCCAGCTCGACATGCGGCGCTTGCCGCTGCAGGCGCTCCAGGATCGGCGGAAGAAATATCAGCTCACCAATATCTGACATAGCCAGCAGGAATCGGCGATGCGACTGCGCCGGCGAGAAATGCTCTGAGTCTTCAACTGCGCCGTCGATGAGGGACAACGCCAGAGTGAACTCCCGATAAAGCTGCTTCGCTTGCAGCGTGGGTACCATCCCTTCCCGCGTACGCACAAACAGCGAGTCCTGAAGTGTCCGGCGAAGGCTCGCCAGACCGTAACTGACCGTGGGCTGGGTTACGCACAAACGCTCCGCAGCCAAACTCGCGCTGCGTGTTTCAAAGACGGCGACAAAGAGGCGTACC
>DATEJM010000005.1:0-3464 GCA_035277965.1 Steroidobacteraceae bacterium
AGCACCCTTGCCCGGATACCCCGCCGGTCGCTCCTGGTTCGAGCTCGACATGGAGGCACGCCGCACAGCGCAGCTCGCGGGGCCCAGGGATCTCGCTACGCGGGTCCCGGCCAATCTGGGCGTTGCAAGCGAGCGGCTGGATACCTACCTGCAGGCATGCCGCATCCGGTTCCAACCGCAGCGGCTCATCCTGGGAGGCTTCTCTCAGGGCGGCATGCTCTCGTGTGACTGGCTGTTGCACCACACTGCAGCCATCGACGCACTCATGCTGCTGTCAGCCTCGCGCTTGAACGCAGCAGCCTGGGCCACGCGCAGGGAACGGCTGAGCGGCCTTCCCACCCTGATCAGTCATGGGAAACGAGACGCGGATCTCGCCTTTTCCGCCGGAGTTGCGCTGCGTGATTTCGTGGGCGCCGCCGGCGGTCAAGTCACGTGGGTGCCGTTCGACGGAGGGCACGAGATCCCTCTGGTCGTCTGGCGGGCCATCCGGAAGTTCCTCCTTCCGTTCACGGTTACGTGAGCTGCGCCAGCCGGCCCCCCGTGCCGGTTTAGGGAGTGCGTCACGATTTGACGGAATCGAACTGGTAGTATCCGAGTATCAGATTGTTACGAGGCACGGTGCCCGCCTGCGCGATGGACCAGCGCCTCAAAGATGCCAAACCCTATGAGCAGCGCACCGTCGCACCAGGCTTTTGCGGCTCTGCTGGCCGCCGTCAAGCAGATCACCCACGAGGTGGCCGCGACGCACGCGAGTGATGTAGACAGCAAAGCTCGCTTCCCCAGTGAGACGCTCGAGGCCCTCAAGAAGGTCCGCGCCCTCTCGGCGCCGATTCCCCCACAGTTGGGCGGACTCGGGTGCTCGATGCGACAGCTCGCCGAGCTGTGCTCCACCCTCGCCCAGGGCTGCGGCTCGAGCGCGATGGTGCTCGCCATGCACTACATCCAGGTTGCTTGCATCGTACGTCATGCTGCCAACTCGGAGCTGTTGACGCGGTACCTGCGCGAGTTGGTGGCCGAGCAGTACCTGCTCGCCTCGATGACCTCCGAGAACGGCACGTTCGGCGAGACTCGCATGAGCATATGCGCCGTGGAGCGCAAGAACGGCCGCTTCACCCTCAACAAGGACGCGACGACCGGCTCCTACTGTGCGCATGCGGACGGAATACTCGTGACGTGCAAGCGTGCCCCCGAGGCTCCGGGCAACGATCAGGTGCTGGTGTTGGTCCGCAAGGGCGAGTACGAGCTCGAGCAGACCACATCCTGGGATACTCTCGGCATGCGCGGCACGTGCAGCCCGGGCTTCAAGCTCGAGTCGAGCGGTCCCGAGGAGCAGATCCTCCCGGGCTCGTTCGCCGATTCGTCGGCTCAGACCATGGTGCCCTACTCTCACATTCTGTGGGCCTCGCTGTGGTGGGGCATCGCCGCCAGTGCTGTTGCGCGTGGCGCCGAGTGCGTACGCGCCGCAGCACGCAAGACACCCGGTACCGTACCCACGTCCGCTACCCGCCTCGCCGAGGTAGCGGCTCAGCTGCAGGCTCTGCGACACAATTGGCTCGCGGTCGCGACCGAGTTCGACGAGGTGGATGCGCAGCCCTCCGGGCGCCAGGACCTGCTTTCGGTGGGCTGGGCGCTGAAGCTCAACAACCTGAAGATCAACGCGTCGGAGTGCACACCGCAGATCGTGCATCAGGCGCTGCAGATTACCGGCATCATGGGCTACAAGAACGACTCGAAGTTCAGCCTCGGCCGTCACTATCGCGATGCCCTGTCCGGTGCGCTCATGATCTCCAACGACCGGATCGCGGCCAAGAGCGCCTCGATGCTGCTCGTCCTGAAAGACATCTGAAGCCATGACCGACTACGATCCGCAGAAATTCTATGACGGGCTCGTCAAGCATCGACTGATCGTCCCGGTCGGCGTCCAGGGTGCATTCGGGCGCGGCGCCGTGTTCGAGGACGTGCTCGAGCGTTTCAACGGTCTCGTCACACAGCTTTCGAAGGACGATGGCGCCGAGGTCTTCACCTTCCCGCCGGTCATCAGCCGCAAGGTCCTGGAGAAGGTCAACTATCTCGACTCCTTCCCGCACCTGTGCGGAGCGGTTTACAGCTTCTTCGACAAGGAAGCCCAGGCCCGGGTGCTCTCGGAGCGGATTCACGCGGGCGAGCCCTGGGGCGACCTCCTCGGCATGACCGAAGTCGTGTTGAATCCGGCCGCCTGCTATCCCGTCTATCCGAGCTTCACCGGTGTCGTGCCCAAGGGCGGCAAGCTCGTCACGATGTTGAACTGGGTGTATCGTCATGAGCCGTCACCGGAGCCGACGCGAATGCAGTCGTTCCGAGTGCGGGAATTCGTGAAGGTGGGAACGCCCGATGAGGTCGTGGAGTGGCGTGACATGTGGCTCGCGCGCGGCGTTTCATTGCTGCAATCTCTCGGACTGCCTGCGAAGTCCGACGTGGCTGCCGACCCCTTCTTCGGCCGTGCCGGCAAGATGCTGGCGGTCAGTCAGAAGGAGCAGCGTCTGAAGTTCGAAGTGCTGGTGCCGGTCATCTCCGCGGAGAACCCGACCGCTGTCTGCTCCTTCAACTTTCATCAGGAGCACTTCGGCTCGACCTTCGAGATTCGTACGACAGACGGTGCCACGGCCAATACGGCGTGTCTCGGCTTCGGCTTGGAGCGGATCGTCATGGCGCTGTTCAAGACACATGGATTCGATGTCGGCCAGTGGCCGCGGGAAGTTGCCCAGCGCCTGTGGCCTTGAGGTCGCGGCCGTGAGCGCAAGTCCTTCCGAATCGACTGTCCGCGACACGGGGCGTATCCGCGCTATCGCCGGCCTCGAGGCAAACGGATATCAGCGGCACCCTGTTCACCGCCCGGATTGCATCTGGACGGAGAAAAATTGCTATATCGACGTATGGATCGAGCTGCTTCACGCGCTCGGACTGGAGCCTCTTGCCGTTCTGCCCTTCACGGTCGCCATCGACTTCGAGGGGGATCAATGGACGTTCTTCAAGCCCCCGCACGCCGAGCTGCGGGAGCTATACGGGGTCGAGGTTCAAGAGCTGAACGTATGGCGGCCGTTGATCGAGCATGCGCGCGAGTACCTCGCGTCGGGCAAGCTCGTCGCAACCGAAGCAGATGCTTTCTGGCTGCCGGATACGCAGGGTACTGACTACCGGCGCCAGCACACGAAATCGACCATCATCCTCGCCGACCTCGATATCGAGGCACGGCGCCTCGGGTACTTCCACAACGCTGGCTACTTCATGCTGGAGGGCGAGGATTTCGCCCAGACCTTCCGCCTCGACAGGGAGCCGGATCCGCGCTTCATGCCCCTCTTCGCGGAGTCCATCCGCCTCGATCGCCTGGTGCGCCGGCCGGCTGAAGAGCTACGCGAGCATTCCGAACGGCTCTGGCGGCGACATCTGGCGCGCCTGCCCGCGACCAACCCGGTGGACCGCTTCCG
>DATEJM010000006.1:0-147126 GCA_035277965.1 Steroidobacteraceae bacterium
GTTCCGCTCCGGCGGGCGGTTTCCAACTCCGGCAAGTCGGCCGGAACTCCCGGCGAAATGACGATCAGGTCGATCCCTTCAAATACCGCGGGCGATTGCGGCGCGAACTCAACGCCTAGCTCGGCAAGACGTTCCGGGACCTGCGGCTTCTCATCGGTCGCCCGCACTCGCGCGCCATGTTCCAGCAATAATTCCACGGCGGCGACTCCGGATTTCGCCATTCCCACAACCAGAACCTTGGCGCCCTCCACCGCGATGTTGTCAATGTCGTTCATCGCAGTTTCAATGTGGTCAGCGCAAACAGAGCCAGCACCAACCCCGCGATCCAGAACCGTGTAATGATCTTCGATTCCTGCCAGCCGATCGCCTCGAAGTGATGATGGATCGGCGCCATCTTGAAGATCCGCTTGCCGCGCAGCTTGAAAGAGCCCACCTGCAGGATCACCGAGGCGGTCTCGAGGACGAAGACACCTCCCATCACGAGCGTCACGACCTCCTGGCGCACGATCACGGCGATGACGCCGATGCTCGCGCCAATCGCGAGCGCACCGACGTCTCCCATGAATACCTGGGCGGGATAGGAGTTGAACCACAGAAAGCCGAGCCCCGCGCCGCCCAGAGCGCCGCAGAAGATGATCAGCTCTCCGGCGCCGGGGATCTCGGGAATCTGCAGGTACTTCGCGAACACCGCGTTGCCCGTTGCGTAAGCGAAAATGCCGAGCGCGGCGATCACGAGCGTCGACGGCATGATCGCGAGACCGTCGAGGCCGTCAGTGAGGTTCACCGCGTTGCTCATGCCGACGATCATGAAATACGCGAGCGCCATGAAGCTCACGGCCGACAGTGGCTCGGCAAACGTCTTGACGAAGGGCAGGAACAGGGTCGTCTCGGCAGGCGTCGTCGACGTGTAGTAGAGCGTCGCGGCGGTCGCCAGGCCGGCGACGGATTGCCAGAAATACTTCCAGCGTGCGATCAGACCCTTGGGGTTGCGAACGACGAGCTTGAGATAGTCATCGTAGAAGCCGATCAGGCCGAATGCGAACGTCACGCCGAGCACGGTCCACACCAGGCGGTTGCTGAGCTCGGCCCACAGAAGAGTGCTGACGAGTGTGGTCACGAGGATCATGGCACCGCCCATCGTCGGGGTGCCGGCCTTCTGCAGGTGGGTTTGCGGCCCGTCATCTCGCACGACCTGACCGATCTGATAGCGCGACAGGGCGGCGATCAGGGCCGGGCCGACGATCAGGGAGATGGCGAGGGCCGAGACCGTCGCGAGTATCGCCCGCAGAGTCAGGTACTGGAACACGTTGAAGACCGTGTGCCACGCAGTCAGACGCTCTGTCAGCCAGTAGAGCATTCAAGCCCCTCGCGCTTGGCCGTCGCCAGGACGGACGAGAGCTTCCACGACCCGCTCGAGCCGATTCACGCGGGAGCCCTTGATCAAGATGCGCACATCGCCTGCGGGGCCCGTCGATGCCGACGCCCGTGTCGATGCCGACGCCCGTGTCGATGCCGACGCCAGTGTCGATGCCGACGCCAGTGTCGATGCCAATGCCAGTGTCGATGCCAATGCCGATGCCAGTGCCGGCGTGTCTGTAAACGACTGCGCCCCGGGACCAAACGTCTGCGCGGCCAATGCCGCGAGCGCCCCGGTCGTGAACAGTCGCTCGACGCCGTGCTCCCGGGCGAAAGTGCCGATCTCCCGGTGTGCGGTTTCGGAGAAGTCGCCGAGCTCCGCCATGTCGCCCAGAACGAGCCATTTGCGCCCGTCGAGCTCCGCGAGAACGCCGATCCCCGCGCGCACCGAGCTCGGGTTCGCGTTGTAGGAGTCATCGATCAGCCAGGCGCCGCTCGCAGCCATCTTGAACTGCAACCGACCCGGCACCGGCCGCACCGCTCCCAACCCCGCCACCACATGTTCGAGCCGGGCTCCTGCCGCGGTAGCCGCCGCCGCCGCCGCCAGGGCGTTCGCGACATTGTGGTGTCCGCCCACATGGAGCTCGATGTCAGCGTCGCCAACAGGGCTCGAGAGCTTGAATCGGGTGAGGAAGCCATCGGCACCGATGGATGTACTGACACCGCTCGCCCCGAAATCAGCCGGTTTGTGTACGCCGAAAGTCACCACGCGCGCCGGCGTGAGCGATCGCCACAGATCTGCGAATTCATCGTCCGCGTTGATCACGGCAGTGGCACCCGGATCAAGTCCAGCGACCATCTCACCCTCGGCGCGCGCGACCCCCTCTAAACTCCCAAAGCCTTCCAGGTGCTCCGCACCCGCATTCGTGATCAACCCGACGGTCGGACGCGCGACCTTTACGAGCGCTGCGACGTCGCCAGCGCGGTTGGCACCCATCTCGATCACGGCAAAGCGATGCTCCGCCGCGATCCGCAGGAGTGTGAGCGGTACGCCGATGTGGTTGTTGAGATTGCCGCGCGTCGCCAGGCAAGCTCCGGCCTGACCCAGGATGGCCGCAGTCATTTCCTTGGCCGTCGTCTTCCCGTTGCTACCGGCCACGCCGATCACCGGGATCGAGAATCCGTTGCGCCACGTTTGCGCGAGCGTCTCGAGAGCCAACTGAGTATCCCCCACCACCACCTGGGGCAGCGTCGCAGGTTGCTGGGCGTCCACGACCGCGCCCGCAGCGCCGGCCGCGGCGGCGGCGGCTACGAACTCGTTGCCGTTGAATCGCGGGCCGTGCAGGGCGACGAAGAGCTCGCCGCGGGCCAGGGTACGGGTGTCGGTCGAGACTCCAGCGTATGGGGCATCTGTGCCCTGTAACCGGCCACCGCAGGCCGCCGCGAGATCAGCCAGCGTCCGCTTCATGAGCACCCTCCCTGCACCACCGAGCACCCTCCTTGCAGTACCTGGCTGACCACCGCCTGATCGCTGAAAGGACGACGGCTCTTGCCGTAAATCTGGTAGTCCTCGTGACCCTTCCCGGCAATCAGAACGGCGTCGCGCGGCGAGCTGCGCCCGATGGCGATCTGGATGGCCCGCGCCCGATCATGCTCCACCATCACGGACGCAGGCTGGGTGATACCGGCCAGCACATCCGCGACGATTCTCCCGGGGTCCTCGGTCCTAGGGTTGTCATCGGTAACGATGATGTCGTCAGCCAGCTCGGCGGCAACCTTCCCCATCAATGGACGCTTACCTGCATCGCGATCGCCGCCGCAGCCGAATACGACATGCAGCTTCCCACGGCAGTGCAATCGTACGGCACGCAGAGCCTTATATAGAGCGTCGGGAGTATGGGCGTAGTCCACGATCGCCAGAGGCGCGGAGCCCTGTCCGCCGAAAGTCTCCATACGCCCGCTCGGCGCCCGGCAGTGGGCCAGCGCGTCAGCGGCCGCACCCAGCGGCACATTCCACACCAGCAGGACACCGAGGACCGTCAGGATGTTGTCTACGTTGAAGTCACCGAGGAGCGGAACGGTGAGATTCGCGCCGCCCCAGCTCGATTCGACATCGATGCTGAGGCTCGCGGGCTCCGCCGTCATCCGCGTGGCTCGGACATAGTCAACACCGCCAAGGCGCTTGGTCAGCTCGGCAGGCAACGTGGCGGCTCGAGTCGTCATGACCGCACGAGCGGCGGACGGGGCACGAGCAAGCTGCGCGCCGAAGGGATCGTCGATATTGATGACTTGGGCGGCAAGCGCGGGCCACGCAAAGAGCCGGGCCTTCGCGGCACCGTAGGCTGTCATCGTCTGGTGGTAGTCGAGGTGGTCCCGCGTGAGGTTCGTGAACGCCGCGGTGTTGAATCGGACCGCCCCGACGCGATCTTGATCGAGCGCGTGAGAAGAGACTTCCATGCACACGCACGCCGCACCGAGCTCACGGAGCTGAGCCAGGTGGCGATGCACCGTCACGGCGTCGGACGTCGTGTGGAGGGTCGCGGTGATCTTCGGAGGCACACCGAAGCCGAGTGTGCCCATGTAGGCGGCTGGCCGGCCGCAAAGCTGCAGCGCCTGGGCGAGGAGCCACGCGCAGGTGGTCTTCCCGTTCGTCCCGGTGATGCCGGCGACGGTGAGCGTCTGCGAGGGCGAGCCGAAAAAACGGTCGGCGATCAATCCAACGTGCCGGCTGAGATCCGGCAACGGCGCCACGAAGATGCCCGAGCTGAGCGGAGGCAACGACACGTCACGGCCTGCGTCCTCATACAGGATCGCCCGTGCGCCGCGCTCTGCAGCCTCTTCGGCGAAATCGAGCCCGTGCCGACCACGTCCGCGGCACGCGAGAAACAGGCACCCCGGCGTCGCCGCGCGGCTGTCGAGAGTCACGTCGCTCACTTCGATCCCGGGCGGCACTTCGCCAAGCCCTCGGACCAGCTCACTCAGGGGGCGCGTCGCCGGACTCATCTCAGCGCCGCCGTGCGCACGTCGGTGCGATTCGGAGTCGGTGGGAGCTCATCCGGAGCATTGATCGGCCGATCCGGCGCCACGGCCAGGAGTCGCAACGCTCCCCCGACCACTTGCGAGAACACGGGCGCTGCGACCTGGCCGCCCATGTGTTGCCCCGCCGAGGGCTCATCGATGACCACGACGGCGGCGAGGCGCGGCTCGGTCACCGGGGCAACGCCACCGAAAACCGCCATGTAGCGATCCGTCGAATATCCGCCTGCGGATGCTTTCCAGGCCGTTCCGGTCTTGCCCGATACCCGGTATCCCGGAATCGCCGCGAGTTTGCCCGTGCCTTCCGCGGCGACGACGGACTCCAGCATCCCGATCAGCTCACGTGAGCAATGGGTATCCAACACCCGCTCGCCGGCCGGAACGGAATCAACTCGCAGGAACGACAGGGGACGCGACAGGCCGAAGGATCCGATCGTCGCGTACGCGTGCGCGAGCTGCAGCGGAGTCACGGACAAGCCGTAGCCATGCGACATGGTCGCGATCCCCACCGGCCGCCACTGCGAATAGTTCGACAGCAGGCCGGCCGACTCCCCGGGATAGCCGCTGGTGGTCACGCGGCCGAATCCGAACTTCGTGAGCGTCGACCAGATCTGCCCGGGCTCGAGGCTCAAGGCTAGACGCGCCATGCCCACGTTGGAGCTCTTGGCGAGGACGGTCGCGATGTTGACGGCTCCCAGGTTGTGCTCGTCCTCGAAGATCGACGCGCCCACCTTGTAGAACCCCGGGGACGTATCGATGATGCTGTGGTCGTCGTACTTCCCGGAGGCAATGCCCGCAGCGACGATGAACGGCTTGATCGAAGAGCCCGGCTCGAAGATGTCGGTTGCCGCGCGGTTGCGATAGGTCGTTGCGTTGATCTGCTCCCGATCGTTCGGGTTGTAGGCCGGCTGATTGACCATCGCCAGCACTTCGCCGGTGGTGACATCGAGCACGACCACCGAGCCGGCCCGCGCCCGCTGCTCGCGGATCGCGGCCTTCAGCTCGCGATAGGCCAGGTACTGAATGCGCAGGTCGATGGACAGGACGAGGTCGCGGCCGGGACGTGCTGGCCGGATGCTTTCGACGTTCTGCACGATCCGGCCATATCGATCCTGGATCACGCGCTTGGCACCGTCCTCACCGGCGAGCCAATGGTCGAAAGCCAGCTCGAGGCCCTCCTGGCCGGCGTCATCGACGTTGGTGAAGCCCAGAATGTGCCCGGTGACTTCGCCCGCTGTGTAGTAGCGGCGATACTCGCGCGAGAGATAGACACCGGGGATGCCGAGCGCCTTGATTTGCTGCGCTTCGGTGGGTTGTCGACCGCGAGCGAGGTACAGGAAGTCCCGGTCGAGGTTGCTCGTGATGCGGCGTGTCAGCTCCTGGCGGTCCTGGTGGAGCGCACTCGCCAGGCGCGGGATCTGGTCCGTCGCCACAGCGAGCTCCTTGGGGTTCACCCATACGGAGTCCACCGGAGTGCTGACCGCCAGCGGCTCTCCGTAGCGATCCGTGATCGTTCCCCGATGAGCGGCGATCTGGGCGACGCGCGAGAAGCGAGCATCTCCCTCCTTGGCGAGGAAGGTGTGATCGACGAGCTGGAGATCGATTGCGCGCCAGACCAGGCACAGCGCACTCAGGACCAGGAGGCCGATGAGGACATAGGAGCGCCACCGGAACGATACCGGCGCATCACCCCCGCGTGTGGGACGTCCTCTCATGGCATGACGATCTCGATGTCCTTGGGCGGAGGCATGGCCATGTGAAGCTTCGTGCTTGCCACGCGCTCGACGAACGCATGGCTCGACCAGGCACTCTGCTCGAGCTGCAACTGCCCCCACTCGATTTCCAGATTGTCCCGCCGCGCATTCAGCCGCTCGAGTTGCACGAACATCTCGCGAGCGCGGTGCTTGCAGTACACCGCGCCGGCGGCGGAGGCGAGTGCCGCCACCCACAGAATGGGCACCGCGATCAGCAGCGCCCGCCTCGACAGACCGCTCATCGCAGGCGCCTTCTCATGCCAACCTCTGCGCAACCCGCAGCAACGCGCTGCGGGCACGGGGATTCCGGTGTGTTTCGGCCTCGCCGGGGCGAAGCTTGCGGCCCACGAGCTTCAGGCGCAGCGCCTGGCCCGGGGGAGGCGCCGGCAGATCGAGCCACGTCGGGTCGGGCTGCGATTGCTGCCGCATGAACTGTTTGACGACGCGATCCTCGAGCGAGTGAAAGCTGATGACCGCGAGACGACCCCCCGGCGCGAGCGCCTGCACGGCCGCATCGAGCCCCTGGCGCAGCTGACCCAGCTCATCGTTGATGAACATCCGCAGCGCCTGAAAGGTGCGCGTCGCGGGATGTTTGCCAGGCTCGCGGGTGCGAACCGCTTTCGCGACGAGAGCGGCCAGCTCGGCCGTGCGCTCCAGACGATGCGAGCGCCGGGCCTCCAGGATGGCGGCGGCCACTCTGCGAGCGAAGCGCTCTTCACCCAGCTCGGCGATCACTTCGCGAATCTCGTCGAGGCTCGCCCGAGCCAGCCAGGTTGAGACGGGTTCGCCGTGTGTCGGGTCCATGCGCATGTCGAGCGGACCATCGGCACGGAAGCTGAAGCCGCGCGTGGCGTCATCGAGCTGCGGGGATGAGACACCCAGGTCGAAGAGCACGCCAAGGCATGGGCGACCCTGCGCGTGAGCCGGCACGAGCGTGCCGAGAGCGGCAAACGGCGCGTGGACGAGCGTAAGCCGCACTTCGTCGGCAAAACGCTCGCGGCCGGCCGCGACGGCCGCAGGGTCCCGATCGAGCGCGAGCACGCGCCCTTCCCGCCCCACAGCCTGGAGAATGAGTGCCGTATGACCGCCGCGCCCGAACGTCGCATCGACATAGTACCCGCCCGCTTCGACGGCCAATGCGGCAAGCGCCTCCTGGGCGAGCACGGGAACGTGCTCATCCACGGTCGAAGCGGTTCACGGCCGCCTCCTGCAAGCGCTGCGTTATGGCCCGATCCTCTTCATGCGCTGCGCCCACACCACGAGGCTCGCGCAATCACTCACGAGAGCCGCGCCCACATCGCAGCCCCCGACCCCACACCCACCCGCCGCCGCATACCCCGCGGCGACATTCGACTCAAAGCGAGAGCGACTCGAGCTCCGACGGCAGGTCGACGGCTGCCTCTTCGCTCTTGAGCCAGGTATCGCGACGCTCCCCCCAGCGCGCCTCGTCCCACAGCTCGAAGCGGTTGCCTTGGCCTATCAGCATCCCGTGTCGCTCGAGCTTCGCGAATTCGCGCAACTCGGGTGGCAGCAGCACCCGGCCGTGCCCGTCGAGCTCGAGATCGGTCGCGTGGCCTACCATGAGTCGCTGCAACCGGCGCGCCTGCGCGTGCAACGTAGGTAGACTCATCAGCTTGCGCTCGATCTGCTCCCATTCGGGCAGCGGGTACATGAGGAGGCACTGATCACGATCGACGGTCACGATCAATCGCCCTTGGGCCTGCTCGGCGATCTGCTCCCGGTAACGGGTTGGCATGACCATCCGGCCCTTGTCGTCCAGGGTGACTTTTGTTGCGCCGCGAAACATGACCTGTAGCGAGACAGCACTCGCCCCATTGACCCCCACTTTCTCCCACCGGGTGCCACTATAGGAATCCGCGGCGCGCTATGTCAATTGAAATAGTGAGAAATTCGTCGCAGTCACAACGACTTATGGATAACGGTCAAGCTCTGCACAGTGCGTGCCAGCCATTCGGCTGGGATATCAGCAGCTTGCCAATCGAAGCTTATACAGTGGTTCAGGGAATCAGCCCCTGGCTGCCCACTCCGGCCCGTACGTAGCGATAATAGCGATTGACGTTATGTCAAAGCCCGTGCGCCAGAAGGGTGCAGGGCGGGGTGGCGTGCTTGTCCGGAATGACGTGGGTGCTTGTCCGGAATGATTTGGGGTGCTTTCTTACTCTTTTACGCCGCGTCCTCGCGGCGGCTACTCTTCGGGGGTCGCTTCGCGACCCCCTTGAACCCGCGCGTTAGCGCTAGAGGGGAGTCGGCCGGTAAGCCGGGTTCTGTCGTGGGCAGTCATTCCTCTGGGATTCACGTCACCGTGAACCTCGAGCGGCCTACCCGGAAGCGTGTGCGGATCGCCACTGCCACCCACACCCGCCGTGAGGCGAGCGCAGGTCGCTGCTTCCCTATTTGGCCTTGCTCCAGGTGGGGTTTACCTTGCCAGTCCTGTTACCAGGACCGCGGTGCGCTCTTACCGCACCGTTTCACCCTTGCCGGTCCTCACGCGGCGGCAAAGCCGGGTGAGCACTTTGGCGGTCTGCTCTCTGTTGCACTTTCCGTGGGCTCGCGCCCCCCAGGCGTTACCTGGCACCTGATCCGACCGGAGCCCGGACTTTCCTCCATTGCGTCACGTGGACGAAACAGCGACTGCCTGGCCGGCTCCCCGCACGCACGATAAGGCCCGGGCGCCAGAAGTCAATCATGTTGTATCGCGCCCGGCGCCCGTTCGCGTTGCGAGCGCGTAGGCCTCGCTGCGTGTCGCCCCGGTGAGTTGCGCGGCGACCGCAGCCGCTCTGCCCGGCGGCAGCTCCTTCACCAACAAATCAACGGCACGCCGCAGCAGCTGCGTGTCAACTTCGCTGACCGCACGGGGCGCGCCTCCCACCACGACCGTTATTTCTCCGCGCTGGAAGTTGGAGTCTGTGCGCCCCAGCTCGAGCAACTGCGCGAGCGTGCCGCGATAGACGGTCTCGTGCACCTTGGTGAGCTCGCGGGCAACCACTGCCGGACGCTCCGCTCCAAACTCGTTGGCGAGATCCGCCAACAGGTCAACGATCCGATGCGGGGCCTCGAAGAAGACGAGCGTGCGGGTCTCGCCCACGAGGCGCGCCAGCTCCGCGCGGCGCTCCTGCTGCTTCGCTGGCAGGAATCCCTCGAAGCAGAATCGATCCGTCGGCAGACCGGCCACGGCCAGAGCAGTTGTGATGGCCGAGGCGCCCGGAATGGCGCGTACTTCGAATCCGGCGCGCGCGGCGGCACCGACCAGCTCGAAGCCCGGATCGGACAGGAGCGGCGTGCCGGCATCGCTCACCAGCACTATCGTCTCCCCGGCGTCGAGGCGCGCGAGCAGCTCGGGTATGCGCTGCGTTTCGTTGTGTGCGTGCAGGGACACCAGAGGGCGCGCGATGCCGATGGCTTGCAGCAGGCCTAGCGTGCGGCGCGTGTCCTCGGCGGCGATGACCGTGGCCTCCTCGAGTGCTTGACGCGCCCGCGCGGTGAGATCGCTCAAATTGCCAATGGGCGTCGCGACAACTTGCAGCCGGCCCCGGGGATTGCCCACTATAATCTGAGCCTCTTGTGTGGAATGGGCATCCTGCCCGCCAACGAAGGGCGCTTCAACCCATGGTGTCAAGGATCGTAGGCCTGACGGCTCTCGCGGCAGCGGCTCTCGGGTTGGCCGGTTGTCCGAGTCTCAGTCAGCACGCCGAGATGCCGCCATCGGTCGATACTGCCGAAGGGCTCGCCCGCAGGGGAGACCAGGCAGGCGCCGCGCAGATGTACGAGGCTCTGGCGGGTCAGAACAGCGGTACGGATCGCAACGAGTACAGCCTCCGCGCAGCGCGCGCATACCTGGCCGCGCATCGTGTCGAGGACGCCGCGCGGGTGCTCGCGGCGATCGAGCCTCCGCTCACGCCTGAGCAGACCGCCGAGCGCCCTTTGTTGGATGTGGAGCTGTCGCTCGCACGCGGCCAGGCATTGCAGGCGTGGCAGAAGATGACCGCGCTCACGCCGCCCCAGACTGTGCCTGAGGCTCTACGTTATTACGACCTCAAACAGAAAGCGGCGCTCGCCTCGAATCGCCTCGCGGATGCGGTCGCCGCGCAAATCCCTCTGGAGCGCCTGCTCCCCAACGCGCAACGACTGCGTCAGAGCCGGGTGAGCTTGTTGGATTCGTTGCGGGATGCCAGCGAGCGTGGCGTCAAAGAGAGCCGCATGCCCTCCGACGCGACGATTCGCGGCTGGCTGGAGCTCGGACCGATCGCGGCAACCGCCGCGCGCAATCCGACCGCCGCGCTGCCTGAAGTGGAAGCATGGCGGGCCCGTCACCCCAATCATCCCGCCAACGAAGTCGTGCGAACGGAGTTGCTGAGCCAGCCGCAACAGCCGTTGCCTGCGATACCGGGAAGCACCGCGGGCAGCCGTATCGCGCTGCTGCTGCCTGTTACCGGGAGAGCGGGCGCTGCGGCGACGAATGTTCGCGACGGGTTCATGACGGCGTACTTCCAGACGCCGGAGGCGCAACGGCCCGTGATCCGTATATATGACACGGGCGAAGCGGGGATCGCGGAGACAGTGACGCGCGCAGTACAGGACGGGGCCGACTTCATTGTCGGACCGCTCACCCGAGATGAGGTCACCGCGGCCGCGGACCTTGCCGGTCAGCGGCCTGCGATTCTGGCGCTGAATTTCCTGCCCCCGGAGCGTCCCGCGCCGGCCGGCTTCTATCAGTTTGCGCTGTCGCCGGAGGATGAGGCTCGTCAAATCGCGCAACGCGTGCTCGCCGAGGGCCGTCGCCGCGGCGTGGCTCTCGTTCCGGGAGGCGACTGGGGCACTCGCGTTCTGACGGCATTCAACCAGGAACTGGTCGCTGGCGGCGGCGTGCTGCTGACGAGCGCCGCCATCGACACCTCGCTGACCGACTATTCGGACGCGGTGACGCAGGTGCTGCGCATCTCCGACAGCAGCGCGCGCCACCGCCGTCTGGAGTCGATACTCGGCACGAAGCTGCAATTCGAGCCGCGCCGTCGCGGCGACATCGATTTCATCTTCGCGCCCGCGCCGGCCAACATCGAGCGGCTGTTGCGCCCGCAGCTGCGGTTTCATTTCGCGGGTTCGGTGCCGACCTACTCGACCTCCGATGCCTTCGAGCCCGACTCACGCGCGAATGAGGATCTGGAAGGTCTCATGTTTCCCGACATGCCCTGGATGCTGGGCAGCGAGCTGGCCGATGCCGTGCGCACTTCACTGCACGACGCGTGGCCGACCGGAGGGCCGCGGCGGGGTCGATTGTTCGCCTTCGGGTTCGACTCTTACCGACTCGCCGTCGAGCTGACTCGCCGCGGCAACACGGACAGCTCCTTGCACATCGACGGACTGACAGGCCGTCTGAGCGTGGATGCGGACCGTCGCATCCGTCGTGAGCTCGGCTGGGCACAGCTCCACGACGGCGCGTTGAAGATGCTCCCGGCACCGGCGGTGACGCCGGCACTGGCACCGGCCGCTGCCGCGCAGTGAGCGAGCCCCGCCAGCGCACCGATCGGCAGATCGTCGGCCAGTGTGCCGAGGAGATCGCAGTCCGGTTTCTGCGCGAGCAGGGGCTCGAAGTTCTGCTGCGAAACTACCGCGCCCGCCTGGGAGAGCTCGATGTGGTCGCACGCGAGCGCGAGACCCTGGCAATCGTGGAGGTCCGGTCGCGCGCCAGCGATCTCTATGGCGGCGCGGCGGCGAGCGTCACGTGGGCGAAGCAGCGCCGTATTGCGAGAGCCGCTGCCCGACTGCTGGGTCAGCGCACAGATCTGTCCAGCCTGAAGGTGCGATTCGATGTCATGGTCGTGCACGCGCCCCTGACCGCCCGACCCCGGGTCGAGTGGCTGCGGCACGCCTTCACTTCACGACTTTGAGCTGCGGCCGTCGCGGCCCGCGGTCTTCGGCCGGCGTGGGCCTGCTCGGCGGCTCCGGTCCGAGATCCTGCTCCGAGAACACCATGCCTTCGCCCGTCTCCCGGGCATAGATCCCCATGACGGCGCCGATGGGGATGCGCACGTGGTGCACTACCCCCGCAAAGCGCGCATCAAACTCCACTTCATCGTTACTCAACTTCAACCTCTGCGTCGCATGCGCACTCAAGTTGAGCACGATCTTGCCGTCCTTGACGTAGGCACGCGGCACTTCAGCGCCCGGGCGCTCCGCATCCACGATGACGTGCGGAGTGTGACCGCAATCCGTCATCCACTGGTGCATGGCGCGAAGGAGATAGGGCCGCTTCGGAGGGGATGGAGGATTGGAGGCGGACATGACCACTGCGCAGTCAGATCAGACGCATTTCCTGCTCGGTATCCGACAGGCTTTCGCGGAATGCGGGACGGGAGAAGACGAGGCTCGCATACTTCATGATCGGCTGACCCTGAGGCGGCAGGTCGATCTCGTAGAAGGGCAGACGCCACAGCACCGGCGCGATCGTCGCATCCACGAGCGAGAATTCGTCCGCCAGGAAGTAAGGCTTGACCTTGAAGAGGTCGGTGCTCTGCACAATCATGTCGCGCAGAATCTTCTTCAGCCGCACCGCCTGCTTCTTGTCCGGCTCCTGCTCGATCTGCTGAACCAGCCCGTACCAGTCGCGCTCGATCCGATACAGCGCCAGGCGGAACTGCGCGCGGGTCACCGGGTCCACGGGCATCAAAGGAGGATGGGGGAAGCGCTCGTCCAGATACTCGATGATGACGCGCGAGTCGTACAAGACCAGGTCACGATCCACGAGCGTCGGCACGCTGTGGTAGGGATTCAGGTCCAGCAGGTCTTCCGGAAACTTTCCCGGCTCGACACTGACGATATCGATGCTGATTCCCTTCTCGGCGAGGACGATCCGCGTCCGGTGACTCCATAAGTCGTTGGGCGCGGAGAACAGCGTCATGATGGATCGTCTGCTCGACAAAATTCCGCTCCCGCGATCCGCTTTCGACAGGAGGCTGCCGGTCTCCCTCGAAGCTTCGGGAGCCGCCGGCCTCGAGGCCTTCGCAGGCCCCCCGGACGCTGCCGATCAGTGGACGTCTTTCCAGAATTCCCGCTTCATCAACCAGGCGAGCCAGGTGAATACCAACAGGAACAACACCACCCAGACACCGAGCGAGTGCCGCTTGATCTGGGTCGGCTCGCCCACATAGTCGAGGAAATTGACGGTGTCGCGCACGAAATCGTCGTATTCCTTGGCATTCAGCCGGCCGGGAGCGACCTCCTCGAAGTGATCGAACTCCTGCTCGGTCGAGACCTTGCCGTCCTCGCCGCGCTTCTCGACGTTCTTGTAGACCGGGCGCTTCAGCCCCTCGAGCTCCGACAGCACATCCGGCATGGCCGTCGCCGGCAGCCGCAGATTGTTGGCGCCGGTCTGGCGTGTCGGATCCACGTAGAACGTCTTCAGGAACTGATAGAGGTAATTCGCGCCCCGTGCGCGCGCCATCAGCGACAGATCCGGCGGCACCTTGCCGAACCAGGCCTCGGCGTCCGCGGCGGGCATGCTCGTCGTAATGTACTGGTTGGCCTTCTCACCGGCGGGCAGCAGATCCTTCTCCAGCACCGCCTGGGGGATCTCGAGATCCTGGCCGAGACGCGAGTACCGCTCGTACTTCAGCGAATGGCAGCCGACGCAGTAGTTGAGGAAGTTGCGGGCGCCACGCTGCAGCGACGCGGCGCTCTCCACGCTGTTACCCGCCTGCCAGCTCTTCCAGTCGGAAGCGGCCGCTCCCGCGGACTCCTCGGCGGCGAACGATTGCCCCGTCGCCAGCAGGGCTGCCAGGCACACGGTGAGCTTCAGGGCGCGCAGATTAGCCATGGGCATGATAGGTCACTCTTTCAGGCACCGGCTTCACTTCGCCCCAGCGCGAATACCACGGCATGAGCCAGAAGAACGCGAAATAGACCACCGTGAAGATACGTGCCAGCAGCACGTACGAGCCTTCAGCCGGCTGCAACCCGAGATATCCCAGGACGACGAAAGCGATCGCGAACAGCGTCAGCGCGAGCTTCGAGATCCAGCTCTTGTAGCGGATCGATTTGACCGGCGATCGATCGAGCCACGGCAGGAACAGGAACGAGATGACCGCGAGACCCATCAGCAGCGCGCCCAGGCGCTGATCGGGCACGGCACGCAAGATCGCGTAGTACGGCGTGAAGTACCAGACGGGAGCGATGTGCTCGGGCGTGGACATCGGGTTCGCCGGCTCGAAGTTCGGTGCCTCGAGGAACAGGCCGCCGAAGGTCGGCACGAAGAACACGATGATGGCGAAGAGCACGAAGAACACGCCCACCCCCACGATGTCCTTGACCGTGTAGTACGGATGGAACGGGATGCCATCGAGCGGCTTGCCGTCCGGGCCCACCTTCTCCTTGATCTCGATGCCGTCGGGATTGTTCGATCCGGTCTGGCGGAGCGCAACGAGGTGCAGAACCACGAGCAGCAGCAGCGCCAGCGGAATGGCGACCACGTGCAGCGAGAAGAACCGGTTGAGCGTCGCATCCGCGATCCCGTAATCGCCGCGGATCCATTCCACCAGGCTCGGACCGATGCCCGGAATGGTGCCGAACAGATTCACGATGACCTGCGCGCCCCAGAACGACATGTTGCCCCACGGCAGCACGTAGCCCATGAAGGCTTCCGCCATCAGAGCGAGGTACACCAGCATTCCCATGATCCACAGGAGCTCGCGCGGCGCCCGGTAGGACCCGTACAGGAAGGCGCGGAACATGTGGAGGTATACGACGATGAAGAATGCCGATGCACCGGTGGAGTGCAGGTAGCGGATCAGCCAGCCCCAGTCCACTTCCCGCATGATGAACTCGACGGAGTCGAACGAGGTCGCCTCGCCCGGCTTGTAGAACATCGTGAGGAAGATGCCGGTCACGAGCTGCAACACCAGCACCAGCAGCGCCAGCGAGCCGAAGAAGTACCAGATATTGAAATTCTTCGGGGCGTAGTAGCCCGTGAGCTGGCTGTTGATGAACTCGTCGATGGGCAGGCGCTTGTTGAGCCAGCCCCAGAAACCCTGTTTCGGCGTGCCGGGGGAATGATTGCTGGGAGCCATCAGGCGGTTCCTTTCTCATCGACACCGACGACGAGCGTGTGCCCGTTCGAGAATGAATACGGCGGCACGCGCAGATTGAGCGATGCCGGGGAGCCGTTGAAGACGCGCCCCGCCAGATCGAACCGCGATCCGTGGCACGGGCAGAAGAAGCCGCCCGGCCAGTCCGCGCCCATCTCCGCCATCCCGGCCGTGAAGCGCTGCTTCGGCAGGCAGCCGAGGTGTGTGCAGGTGCCGATCAGCACGAGGAAGTCAGCTTGGCGCGAGCGCAGGTCGTTCTTCGCATAGGACGGCTGATCCGAGCTCTCGGACTTCGGATCCTTCAGCCGCTCATCGTGACCCTCGAGGTGCGAGACCATTTCCGCTGTGCGGTGGACCACGTAGATGGGCTGCTTGCGCCACGTGATGGTGGTCATCTGGCCCGCCTCGACCTTCGACAGATCGAGCTCGGAGGGGGCGCCCAGGGCGCGAGCCCGCTCGGACGGCTGCCAGGAGGCGATGAAGGGCACCGCGGCGAAGGCCGCCCCGACCGCTCCGGTGGCTACGGTCGCCGTGGTGAGGAATTTGCGTCGACTCAGATCGACTGAGTCATCGGCGACACTTGCGCTATCCGCCATCCAACCGGTCTCCCGTTCCAATCCACAAACTACGAACATCACGCTGCCTGCCCGCAGCTCGGACGCATCGCTGGCTGCGCGGTGGATGCGTGCGCGCGCGTGCAATTTCCTAGCTTGCGGGGGGCGGCGCATTATACACAAACGGACCCGCCCTTCGGCGGACACGGGACGGTAGGGTGGACAGGTTGAGCCGCGGATTGACTTTTGTGGCCGGATCCGTGGTGGGCGGACTGGCGCTGGCTTTCATCATTGTCGCCCTGCGACCCGATCTGGTCCGCCGCGCTGCCCCGCGGGTCGATGCGCCTGTTCGAGCCGGCCGAAGCGAGCCACTACCTGGCCCCGCTCGGGTCACCTACTCCTCGGCTGTCCAGCGCGCGGCTCCCTCCGTTGTCAACGTGTACACAGCCCGGCTCGTCACCGAGCGCGTGGCGCCCTCGACGCTCGGTGAGCTGTTCGGCGGCTTCCTGCCTCGCTATCGGCAGCGAATCGAGCGCAGTCTGGGATCCGGCGTGATCGTCGACGAGAGCGGCCACATCGTGACCAACCACCACGTCATCGCCAACGCGGACTCCGTACGAGTACAACTGGCCGACGGCCGGATCGCCGATGCCCGCGTCGTGGGCCGCGACCCCGATACGGATCTGGCGGTGCTGAAGATCGACCTGGCGCCCCTGCCGGTCGCCGTGCTCGGCCGCTCCGATGAGCTGAAGGTCGGGGACGTCGTATTGGCGATCGGCAATCCCGTGGGATTGTCACAGACCGTCACTCACGGGATCGTGAGCGCCACCAGCCGCCAGCAGCTGGGCATCGCTGCCCTGGAGGATTTCATCCAGACGGATGCGCCGATCAACTTCGGCAACTCCGGCGGAGCGCTCGTTGACTCGAGCGGTGCCGTCGTGGGGATCAATACCGCGATCGTCGCCAAGAACCTCGGCGTCGAGGGCATAGGGTTCGCCATCCCCGTCAACATGGTACGCGGCGTGCTGAGCGACATCATCACCAATGGCCGTGTCATCCGCGGGTGGATCGGAATCGTGCCTGAAGACGTCACGGATGAGCAGGCTGACCAGCTCGGTCTCGCGCAGGGTGGCGTACTCGTCGCCAACCTCTACGTCGGCAGCCCCGCGCAACAGGCGGGTGTGCAGCCCGGCGACCTGCTGCTGGAGATCGACGGGGCGCCGCTCAAAGGCGCGCAGGATGCCCTGGGCCGAATTGCGACGCACAAGCCCGGCAGTCGCGTCACGATCCGCGGCTTGCGCGGCCGCCGCTCCTTCGAGCTCCACGCTCTCGTCGGAGAGCGTCCGCGTAATCCCTGACATGAGCGCTGGATATCCGGGCATCCTGCCCGTCCCGGCGCGTAGGTGCCCTCATGACTGACATTCAAACACGTCGATTCAGCTCGAAGGCCGGCTTCGACGCCGCCCTGGTGCAGAAGTTGGAGCTGGCCATCGCGACCCCCGACGCGGCGATCATGCTGGCGGGAGGCAGGACTCCCCTCGCCGCCTACAACGAGCTGGCGCAGCGGCAGCCTCGCCCCGCACAGGGGCTGCATCTGCTGTACTCGGATGACCGGTACGTTCCCTCGACCTCCGACTCCAGCAACTATTATCAGTCGCGCGCGCTGGTCAACGCGCTGGCCCTGCCCGAAGCGGCGGTCCTGCGAGTCAGAACCGAGCTGCCCCTGGAGCAAGCGGCGACCGACTACGAGCAAAAGCTGACGGCGCTCTGGCGCGATGGCCACGAGATTGCCCTGGGCCTTCTCGGACTCGGCGCGGACGGGCACACTGCATCGCTCTTCAATGCGGGGCACCTCGTCGAAGCGCGCGGCAGACTGGCAATACCGGTGCAAAGGCCCGATGGTATGCAGGGTGTCAGCGTCACGCCGGACGTGTTGGCCCGCGTGCGCGAGCTCATCTTCCTGGTCACTGGCGCCGACAAACACGCCGTCATCGAAGCGTTTCTGCGCAGCGATTCGGATCTGACCGCGCGCAAGGCGGTCGCCGGTTGTCCGCGTGTGGGCCTGTGGACGGCCAGCTGACGAGGGTTGCAGGCAGGTGCGCGAATAGGCCGCACGACTGCAGCGATGGAAGTCGCTCGCGAACTTCTACGGTGCGCAGTCCGCCGGTATCAGCGACTCGCACGAGCGGGACCAGGAGCGCGCATCCGCCCCCGGGTTGTGCCAATTGCAGTGCCCCTCGATCAGCTCGTCAGCCTCGCCCGGCCCCCAGCTCCCGGGCAGATACTGGAAAGGCTTGGACTCCAGGCCCAACACCGGATCGACCACCGTCCAGGCGGCCTCCACTTCGTCCTGCCGCGCGAACAGCGTCGTGTCGCCAATGAGCGCCGCTCCTATCAGCCGCTCGTAGGCGTCCGCTTCGTCGCCCTGCTGCTGATCGACGAACAGCTCGACGTCCCGCCCCTGCATCGCGGGACCTTGCTGCTTCGCATGCGCCCCGAGCGCGATCGCGGTGTCCGGGCCGAGCCGGAAGCGCAGGTAGTTGGGCTGCTCGGGTCCCAGATCGCCGAACACACGCGCCGGAGGCGGCCTGAGATCCACGACGACTTCGGTTGCCGTCACCGGCAGGCACTTGCCGGCGCGCAGATAGAAAGGCACTCCGCTCCAGCGCCACGAATCGATCTCCATGCGTAGGGCCGAGTAGGTCTCCACGCGCGAGTCCGCCGCCACGCCCTTCTCATCCAGATAGCCGCGAAACTGACCGCGAATCACGTGGTCGGGCGTGAGCGGGCGGATCGCTTTCAGCACCTTCACCTTCTCGTCGCGAAGCGCCTCGCCGCTCGCATTCACCGGCGGCTCCATCGTCAGCAGCGTGACGACCTCGAGCAGATGGTTCTGAATGACATCGCGGATCGCGCCGACCTCCTCGTAGAAACGGCCACGGCCCGCCACCCCGAACTTCTCCGCCATCGTGATCTGCACGCTGGCGACGTAGTTGCGATTCCAGACCGGCTCGAGGAAGGAATTGGCGAACCGGAAGTACAGCAGGTTCTGCACCGGCTCCTTGCCCAGATAGTGATCGATTCTGAAGATGTTTGCTTCCGGGAACGTGTCCAGCAGCGTGGTGTTCAACGCCCGCGCGGAGGGCAGATCGCGCCCGAAGGGCTTCTCGACGACGACGCGCGAGCTCTTGACGTTGCCCATTCTCCCGAGGTGGCCGATCACCTCGGGAAACATGCTGGGAGGAATCGCCAGATAGTTCAGAGGGCGCTGCGCATTCGCAAGCGCCTTCTTGAGCGCATCGAACGTCGCCGCCTGACGGTAGTCGCCGTCCACGTAGACCAGCAGTCGGCGCAGCTCGTCGAGGACCGCCCCATCGACGGATTTGACCGCTGCCTGCACGCTCTCCTGCACGCGGCCTGCGAACTGTTCCAGGGCCCAGCCGGCGCGCGCAACTCCCACCACCGGGACACGCAGCTGCCCGCGGCGAACGAGATGGTAGAGCGCCGGAAAGATCTTCTTGTAACACAGGTCGCCCGTCGCACCGAACAACACGAGCGCATCGCAATCGCGGCGATCCATGGCTAACCTCGCTGCCGTGTCAGGATTTCTTCTCGATGTGGCCGCCGAAAGCGAGCCTCATGGCCGACAGCACCTTGTTGGCGAACTCGCCCCGATCGCGCGACTCGAACCGGGAATACAACGCGGCGCTCAACACGTAAGCCGGCACTCCGACATCGATCGCCGCCTGCACGGTCCAGCGGCCCTCGCCCGAGTCGGACACCTCGCCGCTGAACTTCTCCAGCTCGGGGCTTGCCGCCAGCGCTGCCGCGGTGAGATCCAGCAGGCGCGACGAGATGATGCTGCCGTGCCGCCACACTTCGGCGATGGCCGGCAGGTCGAACCGATATTGATACAGCTTCGGGGTGCTCAAAGGCGCGGTCTCGGCATCGCTCTCGCGCGTATGCAGACCGGCATCGGCGTGCTCCAGCAGATTCAAGCCTTCCGCGTAGGCAGCCATCAAGCCATATTCGATGCCGTTGTGAACCATCTTGACGAAGTGCCCGGCGCCCACCGGACCGCAGTGCAAATAGCCCATGGTGGCAGTGCTCTCACCGCCCGGAGGTTTCCGGCCTCCCGGCGCGAGCGTCGCGAACGCAGGCTCGATCGAGGCGACTATCCGGGTCTCGCCGCCGATCATCAGGCTGAAGCCATGCTCGAACCCGAGCACGCCGCCGCTGGTGCCGACATCCACGTAATGAATGCCGGCGGGCGCGAGCTCCTCGGCACGGCGAATGTCCTCGTGATAATGCGAGTTGCCGCCGTCGATGATGACATCGCCCGCCTTCAAGAGAGGTCGAAGCTGGGCGATGACCTTGTCCACGACACCCGCCGGCACCATGATCCAGACGACGCGCGGCGGCTGCAGACTCTGCACCAGCTCGGCGAGCGATGCAGCGCCGCGGGCCCCTTGGGCCGCGAGTGCCTGCACGGCATCCGCCGAATTGTCGTAGGCCACGCACTCGTGACCGCCCTGCAACAGCCGCCGCACCATATTGGCGCCCATGCGGCCCAGTCCGACCATGCCGATGCGCATAACGTCCCCATCGCGACCGCGCAGGCCGCTTTGCCCTGGAGGAAGCCCGCAGTGTAAGCGGGAATCGTTGCGGTGAGCAGTCCGAACTAATTCGGTACGCGCTTTATCTGGGCCCCGAGCTGGGCGAGCTTTTCCTCGATCGCCTCATAGCCCCGGTCGATGTGATAGATCCGCTCGATGTCGGTACGTCCTTCCGCGATCAATCCGGCGAGCACGAGGCTCGCGGAGGCGCGCAGGTCGGTCGCCATGACCGGAGCTGCCGTCAGCTTGTCCACTCCGCGGATGATGGCCGTGTTGCCCTCCAGACGGATCTCGGCTCCGAGACGGCGCATCTCGAGCATGTGCATGAACCGATTCTCGAAAATCGTTTCGATGATGGTGCCCACGCCGGCGGCCACCGTGTTGAGAGCCGCGAACTGGGCCTGCATGTCGGTGGGGAAGGCTGGATAGGGCGCGGTTCTCACGTCGACAGCCGCCGGTCGCCGTCCCCGCATGTCCACCTCGATCCAGTTGTCGCCGATCCCGAGCTTGGCGCCCGCCTCCTCGAGCTTGGCAAGAACAGCATCGAGATGATCCGGGCGGGTGTTCTTGATGCGGACGTTCCCGCGCGTGATGGCGCCGGCCACGAGGTAAGTGCCGCTCTCGATCCGGTCGGGCAGCACCTCGTACGTCGTGCCGCGCAGGCGCTCGACGCCCTCCACGACGATCTTGTCGGTCCCGGCGCCTCGTATCTTCGCGCCCATCGCGATCAGGAACTGGGCGAGATCGATGACTTCCGGCTCACGGGCCGCGTTCTCGATGACCGTTTCACCGTCGGCGAGGGCGGCGGCCATCATCAGATTCTCGGTACCCGTCACGGTGACCGTGTCGAGGACTAACCGGGCGCCTTTCAGTCGCGACGCGCGCGCGCGGATGTAGCCGCCTTCGATCGTGATATCGGCACCCATGGCCTGCAATCCGGCCACGTGGATATTCACAGGACGAGCGCCGATCGCGCACCCGCCCGGCAACGACACATCCGCCCGCCCGAAGCGGGCGACGAGCGGTCCCAGAACGAGTATCGAGGCTCGCATCGTCTTCACGAGATCGTAGGGAGCGAAACACTCGCGCACGGTGGAGGCATCGACCTCGATGCGCATGCGCTCATCGATGGTCACCGTGGCGCCCATGCGGCCCAGCAGCTCCACCGTGGTCGTCACGTCCCTGAGGTGCGGCACATTGGCCACCACGACGGGATCGTCCGCGAGCAGCGCGCCCGCCAGTATCGGCAGGGTTGCGTTCTTGGCGCCCGAGATGCGCACCTCGCCTTCGAGGGGGACGCCCCCTTGGATCTGCAACTTATCCATGTCACGCCTGTCCCGATTCTTCGGGAGTCAGCGCTTCGATCGACAAGGCATGGATCTCGCGGCCCATGAGCTCTCCCAGGGCGCGATAGACGAGCTGATGGCGAGCGACGCCGCGCTTGCCGCTGAACTGAGCGGATACGATGCGCGCGGCAAAATGAGTGTTGTCGTCCGATTGGACACGGACGTCGGCACCGGGAAGACCCGCGCGGATGAGCTGTGCAACTTGTTCCGGATTCATGATGGCGGTTGTAACGAATCGAGAGCCCCGAATCGATGGCCACTAATATTAAGGGCTTGCCGGGCGCCGCGCCTATAATCGATCCATGAACAGCGGCGTTCCCAGACCGAAGCCCATGAAGCCCGTGGAGAGCTCCATCGCGCCGGGCGATGATTCACAATTGCTCGCCTCGGCCCGGCGCGCGCTGGCGATCGAAGCGGCGGCCGTCGCCGCGCTCGCGCCCCGACTCGACGCGCGTTTTCCCGAGGCCTGCCGGGTATTCCTCGCTTGCACCGGGCGCGTCGTCGTGACCGGGATAGGAAAGTCGGGCCACATCGCCCGCAAGATCGCCGCGACATTCGCCAGCACGGGGACACCCTCCTTCTACCTCCATCCCGCCGACGCAGGCCATGGCGATCTCGGGATGATCACCCGGGACGACGTGGTCCTCGCCATTTCGAACTCGGGGGAAACACCCGAGCTCGTGCTCCTGCTGCCCCCGCTGAAGCGCCTCGGCGTGCCGATGATCGCCGTCCTCGGCAAGACGGATTCGACACTTGGGCGAGCTGCGAGCGTGGTGCTGGATGCCAGCGTCACGGAAGAGGCGTGCCCACTCAACCTCGCGCCCACGGCGAGCACGACCGCGACACTGGCCATGGGCGACGCTCTCGCGGTCACTTTACTCGAAGCACGCGGCTTCACGCGTCAGGACTTTGCTCTCTCGCACCCCGGCGGAAGCCTCGGACGCCGACTACTGATGCACGTCGAAGACATGATGCGCACTGGCGCAGACGTGCCGCGAATCGACGCCAGCGCCGCGCTCGGTGCGGGCCTGCTCGAGATGTCACGAAAGGGCCTCGGCATGACCGTGGTGGTGGATGCCGGCGATCGCATCCTGGGCGTATTCACCGACGGCGATCTACGCCGAGCGCTCGATAAGCAGGTGGACATTCACCGAGCCACCATGGGCTCGGTGATGACGACAAATTGCAAGACCATCGGCCCGCGCGCCCTCGCGGCCGAAGCCGTGCACGTCATGGAGACTCATCGCATCACAGCACTTCCCGTCGCGAGCCCGGACGGCAGGCTGATCGGTGCGCTCAACGTGCATGATCTTTTCAGAGCGGGCGTCGTCTGAGCGCAGCTCCATTTCACGACGGTCACTATGTCAAGCAACTTAGCCGCGGTCGTTCAGTTGCTCGTGTTGGATGTCGATGGCGTCCTCACCGATGGTCGGCTGCACTTCGGCCCGAGCGGTGAAGCGCTCAAGGTCTTCCACGTACGCGACGGCCACGGGATCAAGCAGCTCGCCGAGGCCCGTATCGGGGTGGCGGTCATCTCGGGGCGTCGCTCCCGGATGGTGACTGCTCGCTGTCGTGAGCTCGGCATCGCTCATGTGCTCCAAGGGCGGCAGGACAAGCTCGTGGCGTTCGAAGAGGTGCGCGCGCGGTTGAAAATCCCGGCCTCTGCGTGCGCGTGTATCGGCGACGACGTTCCGGATGTGCCGCTGATGCAAGCGGTTGGATTGGCGTTCGCGGTTGCAGATGCGCACCCTGACGCAAGGCGGGTTGCTCATGTCGTTACTGCGCTCCCGGGTGGCGGGGGAGCCGTGCGTGAAGTCTGTGATTACCTGCTTGCCGCGCGCAACCATGTCAAGTCGGTGTCGGAGCGTGCTCCAGCGGCGGCAAGACGCCGGACGCTCCGATGATCTTTCGGATTTTCACGGCACTGTTTTTCATTGGCATCATCGTGGGCTCGATCGTGCTCGGCAGCCCGCAGCGTGAAGCAGTCTCGGCCACCACTGTTCAGGAATCCGATGGCGACCTCGGTTACTCCGCGCGGCAGGCGCGCCTGACAGAGACAGGGCCGGACGGCACGCCGATCTACACGATGGACGCCGACGCGATCCGGCAGCATCCTGGCGAAGGCGTCGAAGCCGATCAGGTCCGCCTGACCTTCCGTGATACGGAAGGAAATCTCTGGCACGCACGCGCTGACCGCGGCGAGCTGGGTCAGGACACGAACAAAGTCGACCTGGCAGGCAACGTCGTCGTTTCGGGCATCGTGCCTGATGGCTCGGACGATGCGCAGATCCTGACGCAAGCGCTTCAGGTCGACATGCCCGGCGCGGTGGTCCAGACCCACGATCCAGTCGTGCTGCTGTGGGGCGGACAGGAGATCAAGGCGCGGGGGCTCGTGGCGCGGTTGAAGGAGCGCCGCGTGCAGTTAGAATCCAGCATACATGGCACTTTCTCGCCGTAATCCCGTGTCGCTCGGTCTTCTGCTCCTCGCATCGGCGCTGGCGCCGGCCGTGGGCGCTACGCCCCCGCAACCCGGCTCCCTGGAGCTCGATCGCAAGCAGCCGATCTCACTCGACGCGGCCTCTTCGGAGGTGGACTACAAGACGAACCGGGTCGTCTTTCGCAATGTCGTCATCTCGCAGGGAAGCATGAAGGTCCAGGCGGATCACGCCCAGGCCACCGGGCTCGATTTTGACAATAGTCATTGGACCTTCGAGGGCAACGTGCGCATCAATGCCGAGGAGCGCGGCAACCTCCGCTCCGACGAGGCCGTGGTGGAATTCCGCAACAACCGGATCGCCAAGGCGATCATCGACGGCAGCCCGGCGGAGTTCGAGCAGAAGCGCGCGGACTCGGAGCAGATGGCCCGCGGCCACGCGCACGAGATCGTCTATGACGTGCAGGACGGGTCTGTGCGACTCTCCACGGATGCGTGGCTGTCGGACGGGCAGCGCGAAATCAGCGGTCCCGAGCTCGTATACAACATCCGCGAGCAGCGGGTGCAGGCCAGCTCGCAGCCGGGGACGGGGCAGCAGATCCACATCACCATCGCACCGGCGACCGAGCCCAAGAAGCCATGAGGGCCCTCAGCGCTACGGGCCTCGCAAAGCGCTACAAGTCACGACAGGTCGTCAGCGATCTGTCGCTCGAAGTGGCGGAGGGCGAGGTCGTGGGACTCCTCGGGCCGAACGGCGCCGGAAAGACCACGGCTTTCTACATGATCGTCGGCCTCATTCCGTGCGATGCCGGCCGTATCCACCTGGGCGAGGCCGATCTGACGCAGCTGCCCATGCACCGGCGCGCCCAGCTCGGTTTGGGCTACCTCCCGCAGGAGGCCTCGGTATTCCGTAAGCTTTCGGTCGAGGACAACGTCCTGGCCATCCTCGAGACCCGGCAGGACCTCGACCGCGGTGCTCGCGAACGCCGCCTGGAAGAGCTCCTGGAGGAGCTGCGGATCGGGCACGTACGCCGCAGTCTCGGCCTGTCCCTCTCGGGTGGCGAGCGCCGGCGCGTAGAGATCGCGCGGGCCCTGGCGGCCGAACCCCGCTTCATGCTGCTGGACGAGCCCTTCGCCGGGGTCGACCCACTCTCTGTCCTCGACATCCAGCGGATCATCCGCGAGCTCACCGTACGCGGTATCGGCGTCCTGATCACGGACCATAATGTCCGCGAAACCCTGGGGGTGTGTGGACGGGCCTATATCGTCAATCAAGGGTCGGTCATTGCGGCCGGAACTGCGGAAGAAATCCTTGCCAACCCCCAAGTTCGTGAGGTGTACTTGGGCGAGTCGTTCCGCCTCTGAGGAAGCGGGCCGCCCTGCGAGTATAATGTTATTTTTCAAGACTTTACGATAGGAAGGCTGCCGCCGCCCGCTGTGTTGTCATGCTAAAACCCTCTCTGCAGCTCAAGCTGGGTCAGCAACTGACCATGACCCCGCAGCTGCAGCAGGCGATCCGACTTCTGCAGCTACCTGCCCTCGAGCTACAGGCTCATATCCGGGAGCTTCTCGAATCGAACGTCATGCTGGAGCCGGTCGAAGATGCCGAGGGTACCGGCGTCTTCGAGGCGGCTGAGGTACACGAGCCTCCCCAGGAACCCACCACCCAGCGGGAGCGCGAAGAGCGCGCAGCGCAGGAGAACAGCGTCGAGGTCGTGGATGAAGGCTGGGGCGAGCAAAGTGTCGGTCCCGCCGAGGCGCCGTGGAGCAGCGACGACGACGAGCGCCAGCAGGAGTTCGCGGACGCCTCGGGAGAATCGCTGCAGGACTACCTGCTTTCGCAGCTCGAGCTGGCAAAGCTCGAGCCGCGTGACCTGGCCATTGCGCGTGCAATCGTCGACGCCATCAGCGATGACGGCTATCTCACCGAAGCGCTCGAAGAAGTCGCGAATACATTGCGGCCCGAGATCGAATGCACCCCCGCCGAAGTTGAATCGGTCCTCGAAGGGGTGCAGGCGCTCGATCCGCCGGGCGTGGGCGCTCGCTCCGTTGGAGAGTGCATCGAGCTGCAGCTTCGCCAGTTGGATCCGGCGACGCCGGGCTTCAACACGGCTATCGAGATCGCCCGTCACCACCTCGAGCTCGTCGCGGAGCGCGAATTGTCTCTTCTGCGCAGAGAGCTGCGCGCGACCGAGGAAGAGATCGCCTCTGCGCTGGCACTCGTACGCTCGTGCCATCCGCGCCCCGGCGCGACGGTCAGCACGGGAGCCGCGGAATACGTGGTGCCGGACGTTTTCGTGCGCCGCACCGATCATGGGTGGGCCGTGGAAATAAACGCAGCCACGCTGCCGCGGGTTCGCCTGAACAACAGCTACGCGAGCCTCATCGGACGCAACGCGAGCCACGCCACCATGCGAGCACAGTTGCAGGAAGCGCGCTGGCTGCTGAAGAGCCTCGAGATTCGCCACGAGACCCTGATCAAGGTGGCGCGCTCGATCGTCGAGCGGCAGGCGGCGTTTCTCGAGCATGGCGATGAGCACATGCGGCCCATGATTTTGAAGGACATCGCCGAGGCGGTCGACATGCATGAATCGACCATTTCGCGAGTCACTTCGGGCAAGTACATGCACACCCCGCGCGGGGTGTTCGAGCTACGGTATTTCTTTTCGAGCCAGGTCGAGGGAGCAGACGGCTCGGGAACGTCTTCGACGGCGATTCGCGCCAAGATCAAGAAGCTCGTCAAAGAGGAAGACACGGACAGCCCGCTCAGCGACGGCCGCATCGCGGAAATGCTCTCGGGTGAAGGCATCCCGGTGGCACGCCGCACGGTGGCCAAGTACCGCGAAGCGATGGGCATCGCGCCTTCGAACGAGCGCCGTCGTGCAGGATCGAGACAGATGTAACACAACGTCAGCAAACGACTGAAGGAGACGGCTATGCAGCTCAACGTCACCGGCCATCACGTCGAGGTTACCCCCGCTCTACGCGGCTACCTGGAGAAGAAGCTGGAGCGCATCGTGCGTCATTTCGATCAGGTGCTCGACGTTCATTGTGTCCTGACGGTGGAAAAGCTGCGGCAAAAGGCCGAGGCGACGATTCGAGTCAGCGGGAACGCCATCCACGCCGACGCGACGGAAGAGGACATGTACGCCGCGATCGATTTGTTGAGCGACAAGCTCGATCGCTGCATCAAGAAGCACAAGGAAAAGCTGACGGACCATCGGGCTGCGGAAGCAGCTCGCTTCAGAGCGACGGACGCACTGTAACCGCCCACGGGCGGCCGGCGAGGCCAGCCGCCCTTCCCCTCGGGCCGCTTCAGGGCCGGCCGCCACGCCCTGACAGGGGGCGTCATCCCGGCAGCAGGCGAGGTCTTGCGGCGCCTACGCACGTGGCGCTAACGTCTACGGACCGTGCGCATCATCATTCTCAGCGGACTGTCCGGCTCCGGAAAGAGCGTGGCTCTGCACATGCTCGAGGACCTCGGGTTTTATTGCATCGACAATATTCCCGCCGCGCTGTTGAAGCCATTCATCTCCCACACCGTTCGCAGCCCGGAGCCGACGTACGAGCGGACCGCCGTGGGCCTCGATGCCCGCAATACGGCCGCCGAGATTGCCACGATCCCGCAATTGATCGATGAGCTGAAGCGCAGTGGCATCCATTGCGAAGTGGTATTCCTCGTGGCCAGTGACGAGGAGCTGTTGCGCAGGTTCGCCGAAACACGCCGCAAGCACCCGATGAGCCGTCACAACCTCGACCTGCGCGAGGCCATGGCTCTCGAGCGCCGGCTCCTCGAGCCGATCGTCTACGCGGCGGACCTCGTCATCGACACGTCACGGATGGGAGTGCACGCGCTGCGCGAAATCATTCATCAGCGTGTGGAGCAACGTGCCGTCGGGCGGCTGTCGATCACGTTCGAGTCCTTTGGATTCAAATACGGCATCCCGGGCGATGCGGATTTCGTGTTCGATGCCCGCTCCCTGCTCAATCCTTACTGGGAGCCGGCGCTGCGCAACCTGACCGGCCGGGACCCGGAAGTCATCCGGTTCCTCGAGGAGCAGACCCATGCCCAGAAGCTCCTGCTCGATATCGCGGAATTCATGACGGCCCGCATTCCCGAGTACCAGGAGAGCAATCGAGGCTATCTGACGGTGGCCGTGGGCTGCACGGGCGGCCAACACCGCTCCGTCTATCTGGTGGATCGCCTGGCAGAGAGGTTCGCCGCCCGCTTCCCGAACGTCACCGCGCGTCACAACGCACTCCCCGGCGCCAAGCTGTTCCGTCCGCAGGAGGCCGCCGCCGCTGGCGGGTGACGAGGCTGGCAGGGGCTGACGAGCTACCGGTAGCTCGTCAGCCCAGCTCGTCAGCGCAGTGCGTCAGCACGTCACGTCGCCTGCGCGACGCCCGCGGCAGTCATGACCGGCGGCAGCTTCTCGCCGCTCATGAACGCCATCAGCGCGCTGCGTGCCTCCATCGCGTCGCGATACCCGAGCTCGATGAGCGCCCGCGTGTATCCCGCTTCGAACATCAGGTAGCTGGCCAACTGATAACCCGAGGCCGACCGACCGCCGATCACCCGCAACAGCGCGCGCAGTCCCCGCGGCATATCGGCAGTGTGGCGCGAGGCGATCTCGCGGGGATCGATGCTAGGGGCCAACATCAACGTCTCCACGTGCCTCGTCCCGTGAGCGGCTTCCGGGGCAGCCTCGACGAGTTGGTTCATGCGCTCGAGCTGCTCGAGATCGCCGTAGATCTGATCGGTGAACAGCGTATCCAGCATGTACCCGAAGATCTCACCCGGTGTCGGCATGATCGGCGCGATGTGGCTGACGGGTACACCCGCTGCCCGCCGCGCCCGCACGCCGATGATCAGCAGGCGATCGGCGCCGAGGTGAATGGCCGGGCTCAGCGGATTGAGCTGGCGCATGGCGCCGTCACCGAAGAACTCATCACCGAGCTTCAAGGGTGGGAAAAGCAGCGGAATCGCCGAGCTCGCCATGAGGTGGTCCAGCGTCAGGTCCGTACGCCGGCCGATCCGCTGCACCCGCGACCAGTCCCTGCAGCCCTCCACCGCATCGTAGAAAGCAACCGAGCTCCCGGTAACATAGCTCGTCGCACACAGGGCCACCGCCCGCAGGTGGCCGCGGGCAATGCTGCGCCGTATGCCGGCACAGTCCACGTGAACACCGAGCAACTGGCGCAGCGGGGTATTGTCGAGAATCGACCTGGGCGGCGAGAGAATCAGGCCGCCGGACGCGAGAGCCAACACCCAGTGCAGTCCCGCACGCAGCATGTGCAGCGAGTCCACATGAAAAACATGCTCGGAACGGAAGTTGGACCAGACACGCTCGAGCCCTGCCACGGCCCGGCGCCAGAAGTGCGCTTCGGAGGCCAGCACACCCGCGGCAATGGCCCCGGCCGACGTGCCCACGATCACCTGAAACGGATTGCGCGCTCGCGGCATCAATTCGGCGAGCGCGAGCAGAACGCCGACCTGGTAGGCGCAGCGCGAGCCGCCGCCCATGAGCACGAGCCCGACCGTCGGCCGGCTGCTGGAGCGGTACGAGTCGATGGAGCTGTCCGGCATTACGGCGGTGCTCGCCTGCCTCAAGGCATCGCAGGCTCATCGGCCTGCATCGCCGCCGGGGGGCGCGGCGAAATGGCGCTCGTCAGCGGCTGACGCAGCTGAGCGATCGCGGCGTCCAGCCCCCGGATAGTCAGCGGAAACATGCGGTCCGCGATCAGCTCCCGCGCGATCCGGATGGATGAGCTGCCCGGCCAGTATTGGGGATCCTCGGGGTTGAGCCACACCAGGCGGGGGAAAGTCGCGGTCAGTCGCTGCATCCAGACCGCCCCGGCCTCGCGATTCCAGTGCTCGACACTGCCGCCCGGCTGCGTGATCTCGTAAGGGCTCATGTTGGCGTCCCCGACGAAGATGACGCGATAGTCTCGTCCGAACGTACGCATCACTTGCGCAGTCGATGTGAGAGCGGAGGCGCGCCGCCGGTTGTCTTTCCACAGGTGCTCGTACGGGAAATTGTGAAAGTAGAAATGCTCGAGGTGCTTGAACTCACTGCGGGCGGCCGAGAACAGCTCCTCGCAGACCTTGACGTGCGGATCCATCGAGCCGCCGACGTCGAGGAACAGAAGGACCTTGACCGCATTGCGGCGTTCGGGAACGAGCTTCAGGTCGAGCAGACCGGCGTTGCGCGCGGTGGCGTCGATGGTGCCGTCCAGATCGAGTTGATCGGCGGCCCCTTCGCGAGCGAACTTGCGCAGCTTGCGCAAGGCCAGCTTCACGTTGCGCGTGCCGAGCTCGACAGTGTCGTCGAGGTTGCGGAACTCGCGCTGGTCCCACACCTTCACCGCGCGGCGGTTGCCGCCGGAGCCGCCCATGCGGATACCCTCCGGGTTATACCCTCGAGAGCCGAAAGGCGAGGTCCCCCCCGTACCGATCCACTTGTTGCCGCCTCGATGGCGCTCCTTTTGCTCCTTCAATCGCTCCCGCAGAGTCTCGAGCAGCTGGTCCCATCCGCCGAGCGCCTCCACCTTGCGCTTTTCCTCCTCCGTGAGTAAGCGCTGCGTCAGCGCCTGCAGCCATTCGGCCGGCACTTCGGCAACGATCTGCGCAAACAGCTTCTCGGCGCCGTTGAAGAACTCCGCGAATACGCGGTCGAAGCGATCGTAGTGACGCTCGTCCTTCACGAGACAGGTGCGCGCCAGGAAATAGAAATCCTGGGCAGACACCCAGGCCACGCGGGCCTGCAGAGCATCGAGCAACGTCAGGAACTCGGTCAGCGTGACCGGCACGCCGCCTTTGCGCAGATCGAAGAAGAACCTCACCAGCATGGCGGACTACCGCGCCCGGCGGCTCAGGAACACGAGCTGCTCGAACAGGTGAACGTCCTGCTCGTTCTTCAGGAGAGCGCCATGCAGGATGGGAATGGTCTTTTTCGGGTCCTGGGAGCGCAGCGCGGCCGGATCGATGTCCTCGGCGACGAGCAGCTTGATCCAGTCCAGCAGCTCCGACGTCGAAGGCTTCTTTTTCAGCCCGGGTGTCTCGCGCACCTGGAAGAAGGTCGTCAGCGCCTCGGCCAACAGCTCCTTCTTGAGTCCCGGAAAGTGTACATTGACGATCCGGGTCATCGTCGCTTCGTCAGGGAAGCGGATGTAGTGGAAGAAGCAACGCCGCAGGAAAGCATCGGGCAGCTCCTTCTCGTTGTTGCTCGTGATGATGATGATGGGACGGTGACGCGCCTTGATGAGCTGGCGTGTCTCGTAGACGTAGAACTCCATCCGATCGAGCTCGCGCAGCAGATCGTTCGGAAACTCGATATCCGCCTTGTCGATTTCATCGATCAACAGCACGGGCTGGACATCCGACTCGAAGGCCTCCCATAACCTGCCCTTCACGATGTAGTTCGTGATGTCGTGGACCTTCTCCTCGCCGAGCTGCGAGTCCCGCAGGCGCGAGACCGCGTCGTATTCGTACAGACCCTGTTGGGCCTTGCTCGTGGACTTGATATGCCACTCGTACAGGGGGCGCCCCAGCGAGCGGGCGATCTCCTGGGCGAGCTGCGTCTTGCCCGTGCCGGGCTCGCCCTTGATGAGCAGCGGCCGCGCCAGGGTGACGGCGGCGTTCACCGCCATCATGAGGTCATCGGTCGCTATGTAACTGTCCGTGCCGGTGAATCGTTGGGTCATGAGAGGATTCTTAGTGAGTGTAGAGAGTCAGCCGGTGCTGAGCCGGGCCCGGAAGAAACGGCAACGGCGTCCCGCGGGCCCATGCCTCGAACCCGGCCCTGTAGTAGGGCGAGAGCGGGTGCCCGCTCTGCCCCCCTGGGAAGTGTATGTAGCCCTGGTCCTCATGGCCAGGCGAGACCGCGAAGCGCTCGGAAGCCCCGATCGGACCATCCTGGACCCGGGGCATCCGGTGGTCCCCGGGCAGCTCGACCACGGGCATATCGAGGAATCGCGCGAGGAAGGGCAATCCTGACGAGAGCGGATGTCGGATGGCGACCGGATGGTGCCGTCCCCAGGTGCAGCGGGCGAGGGACCCGCAAGCCGCTTCCGCCTCGTCAATGGTTGTATCGACCTGCGCCAGCAGGAAATCACGCCAGGTCGCATAACTCGCGGCCAGCAAGTGAGGTGGCCGCTCCGTCACGAGTGTCCACAGCGGCCCCTCGAACTGCATCGGAATGGGAGTCGCGGCGCCCGGCTCGAGGCCCAGAGCCTCGAGAATCATGGTCCAGACCGCTACCTGCGTCCGCTCGCGAAAATCGCGGACCAGCCGGTATCCCACCGAATCGACGCTCGCGCGGGAGTCCCACGTGACGACCAGCCGCCTGAGCTGCACGCGACGGGGATGCTGGGCCAGGGCTTGCTCGTCCAGCAGCTCAGTGAGCAGGTCATGCCAGCGGCTGAGGAACACCGCGCGATCGTCGAGTTGAATCCGCAGCATGTCGGCGGGTGTCGCCGGGGCCTCGATCGCCAGCAGGTCATCGTGAATCTGACGGGCTCGGGCGCCGAGATCGTAGTAGGCACCCACGGATGCCCGATCGCCCCCGATCTGTGCTTCGGCCACTGGATCGCCGGTCACGCGCGCATTGGCGGTCCATATCCGGCCGCCCGGCGGATCGAGCAGCCGCGGGTGGGTCTGCGGCGTAGTGAAGGGCGACGTGCCGTCGGCCCGATCCGGGCCCTCGTCCGTCGGGATCCTGCCGGCGATAGTCCATCCAATGTGTCCCGACCGATCGCCGACGACGAGATTCTGGTGCGGAATACCGATTCCCGGCGCCAGGGAAAGCACCTGCTCCACCGAAGTTGCCCGCTCCAGCGACATCAGGTTCAAGTTGGTGGCCGCGGGGACCTGCGCCAGCCAGCTCGCGAACCAACACTGCTTGCCGTCAGGCTCCTGCGCGAACACGACCCCGGCGCTGCCCCAGCGCACTTCGAGGCTCACATCGGCCCCTCCCTGCACGTGAATGACCTCCGTCCGCGCGTCGGTTGCCGCAACGCACCGAGCCGGCTTCAGATCCGACCAGCTGCCGTAGCTGTTGGTGAAGCCCCATGCGACGTAGCCGTTCGAGCCGGCAATGAGAAGCGGCGCGCCGGGCAGCGTGAGGCCATTCAGATCGAGGCCGGGCTCATTCCTGCCCGCCGGGATCGTGAGCCGCACTCGGTACCAGACGTTGGGAACCCTCGCCTCCAGATGCATGTCATTGGCCACGAGCGCCGCACCCGTCGCGGTCAACCGGCCGGCGACAGCCCAGTTGTTGCTGCCGATGGCAGGGACTGAGTCCGCGGGCAGCTCGGCGCTCATGGACTGCAGGCCGGTATCGGCGCTCATGGGCCGCAAGGCGGCATCGGCGCTCGTGGCGCGCAAGCCGACAGCCGTGGCCGCGCCGCTCCTCACATCCAACACATCGGGTCCCGGTACGGGGGGTGTCGAAAATGTCGCGCCGGGCGCATCGAGGCTCGAGAGCGGGGCGTCCCAGCCGGTGCGCGCCGGATAGAGGAACTGGAGCCCGCATTTCCAACCGCCGGCGCAGTCCGGACCCCGCAAGCGGGAATTGATCGCCGCGCGAATGCGCTCCGTGGCAAAGCCTCGATACTGGAGCTGCCACCACATGGAGTGCGTGACGAGAAACGTATCCTCGGGTGCCCAGGGGCGCGGTGTGGAGCGCAGCACCCAGTATTCCCAGGGGCGGCTGCGAAGACCGTTGAGCCCTGCATTCACGCCGCGCGCATAGGCTTCGAGAATCGAGCGTTGCTCCGGGGAGGCCTCCTGCAACGAGAGGCGCGCCACGCGGCGGAAGCCGAACAGGCGCGCCTGCCGGTCCTGCTCCAGGCCCCGGACTCCCACGAGCTCGGCGAGCTCGCCTGAGGCGAGGCGTCGATAGAGATCCATCTCGAAGAAGCGGTCCTGGCCGTGGACGAACCCGGTTGCAAACGCCAGATCCTCACGGGAGGCCGCGCGGATTGTCGGGACACCGAGCGCGTCACGCTCGATGGCGACGGAATGGCTCACTGGCATCGAATCGAGCTTCCCGTCGAGCTGCGCGAGCGAGCCGCGCAGGAGCAGCCAGGCCGTCGCAATGGGAACGAGCAGCACCGCGATACCAACCGCCGCGACGGTCCTGATGCCCATCCGCCAACTGCTCGCGCTTCAGCGATCGAGCGCGACTTTGAGGATCTGCATCGAGTTGGTTCCGCCTTCGACGCCCGACAGCTCGCCCTTGGTGAGAATGACGAGGTCGTCCCGCTTCACGAGCTGCAATTCCAGGAGCCGCGTGAACAGCGCGCGATACAGCTGCTCGATGGAATGGCCCCACGTCGCATCGAAAATGACCGGATAGACGCCCCGGTACAGGGTGACACGACGGCGGGTCGCCTCATGACGGGTAAATGCGTAGATCGGAATATCGGAGCGGATTCGCGACATCCACAAGGGCGTCGCGCCGCTCTCCGTCAGGGCGACGATGGCACGGACCTTGAGATGATTGGCCGTATACATCACCGCCATCGCGATGGCTTCTTCCGATCCCTTGAACTGTCCCTCGACGCGGTGGCGGGTCCGTGTATGGGTGAGCTGATACTTCTCCGCTCCTTCGATCACCTGCGCCATCGCCTGCACGGCCTTCACAGGATAGCGGCCGGTAGCGGTTTCCGCTGACAGCATCACTGCATCGGTGCCGTCCATGACCGCATTGGCAACATCGCTGACTTCGGCGCGGGTCGGCACGGGGTTCTGGATCATCGACTCCATCATCTGCGTCGCCGTGATGACGATCCGGTTCTTGTTGCGCGTCTGATGAATGATCGTCTTCTGCAGACCCGTGAGCTCCGCGTAGCCCATCTCGACTCCGAGATCGCCGCGCGCCACCATGACGACATCGGCTGCCTCGATGATCTCGCTCAGGTTGGCGACCGCTTCGTGACGCTCGATCTTCGCGACGATGCGCCCGGTACCCCCCGCCTGCTGCAGCAGCGAGCGCGCCTGCTCGATGTCGGCGGCATCGCGCGCGAAGGAGACCGCTATGTAGTCGATCTTCTCGGCCGCGGCGAACCGGATGTCTTCCCGGTCCTTGTCCGATAGCGCGGGCGCGGAAATCCCGCCGCCCTGACGATTGAGCCCTTTGCGGTCCGACAACTCGCCGCCGACACGCACATGTGTCTCGATCCGGGTGGGGCCGACACGGTCCACGTCGAGCACGATCTGGCCGTCGGCGAGCAAAAGAGTGTCGCCGGCGATGACGTCCTTCGGCAGATCCTTGTAGGCACAGCCAACGACTTCCGACGTCCCGGCTTTCGGGTCGAGCTGCATGTCGAGGGCAAATACCTGGCCCTCGCGCAAGAGCACCTTGCCCTCCCGGAACCCGTCGATGCGGATCTTCGGGCCGCCGAGATCGAGCAGCACGCCCACGCATTTGTCCGCTTTGGCTGCCGCTTCGCGCACCAGCGCGAGGCGCCGCCGCCGGTCCTCGACGGTGCCATGCGATGCATTCAAACGCACGACATCCAGCCCGCCCTGCATCATCTCGGTGAGAGTAGCCGGGTCATCCGTCGCGGGTCCGACCGTTGCGACGATTTTCGTGCGCCTCAGCATCATGCTCTCATACCCCCCTCACGTGACAGGCATGCGCGACCCTCTGCCATTTCACTTGCCGGCGCGCTCTTCGAGCATGGCCACGGCGGGCAACGTCTTGCCCTCGACGAATTCCAGGAACGCGCCGCCCCCGGTCGAGATATAAGAGATCCCATCCTCGACACCGTATTTCTCGATCGCAGCGAGCGTGTCGCCACCCCCCGCCAGCGAAAACGCCTTGCTGCGCGCGATCGCCAGCGCGATCGCCCGCGTGCCCTCGCCGAACTGCTCGAACTCGAACACCCCAACAGGACCGTTCCAGACGATGGTCCCCGCGGACTGCAGCAAAGCGGTGAAGCGATCGGCGGTATCGGGTCCGATGTCGAGGATCATCTCATCGGAGCGCACATCGTGCACCGAGCGCACGTCGGCGTGCGCAGTTGCAGCAAACTCCTTCGCGACGACGACATCCGTCGGTAGCGGGATTTCCGTGCCGCGCGCACGAGCTTTTTCCACGAGCCGCCGGGCGACATCGAGCATCTCGGCCTCGTGAAGCGACTTGCCCACCGGAGCGCCCGCGGCGGCCAGGAACGTGTTGGCGATGCCGCCTCCCACGATCAGCTTGTCCACCTTCTCGAGCAGGGACTCGAGCACCGTGAGCTTCGTCGACACCTTCGACCCGCCGACGATTGCGATCAGCGGCCGCGCCGGATTGTGCAGCGCGGTCTCGAGAGCCTCGAGCTCGCCAACGAGCAGCGGGCCCGCGCAGGCCAGCGGCGCAAAGCGCGCCACGCCGTGAGTGCTGGCCTCGGCCCGGTGCGCCGTGCCGAATGCATCCATCACGAACACGTCGCAGAGGGTCGCCATCTTGCGCGACAGCTTCTCGTCGTCCTTCTTCTCGCCCTTGTTGAAGCGCACGTTCTCGCAGAGAACCGCTGAGCCGTCCGGGCAATCCAACCCGTCGAGCCACTCCTTGCGCAGCGGCACCGGCTTGCCGAGCAGCTCCGACAGCCGGGCAGCGACCGGCTGGAGCGAGAGGGTGGGATCGTACTCGCCTTCCTTCGGCCGCCCGAGGTGCGACAGGATGAACACCTTCGCCCGCTGATCCAGCGCATAGCGGATGGTCGGCAACGCCGCACGGATACGCGCATCGCTGGTGACGACGCCGTCCTTTACCGGCACATTGAGGTCTTCGCGGATCAGGACGCGCTTGTTGCGCAGGTCAGTATCCGACAGTCGCTGGACCTTCATGACGCCCTGGACCACGCGAGCGTGGTGTCGAGCATCCGGTTGGAGAAGCCCCACTCGTTGTCGTACCAGGCGAACACCTTGACCAGAGTGCCGTCGATGATCTTCGTCAGCGTCGCATCGAAGATCGACGAGTGCGGATCGTGGTTGAAATCGCTCGAGACCAGAGGTTGATCCGTGTAGGCAAGCACGCCCTTGAGGGGACCGGAAGCGGCGGCTTCCTTCATCCATTTGTTGACCTCGTCCACCGTCGTCGCGCGCTTGGCATTGAAGGTCAGATCGACCAGCGACACGTTGATGGTGGGAACGCGAATGGAGTAGCCGTCCAACTTGCCCTTCAACTCCGGCAGAACCAGGCCGGTGGCCGCCGCGGCGCCTGTCTTCGTCGGAATCTGCGACTGCGTCGCGGAACGGGCGCGTCGCAAGTCGGAGTGATACACGTCGGTCAGCACCTGGTCGTTCGTGTAGGAATGAATGGTGGTCATGATGCCATTGACGAGGCCTACCTTGTCATGCAACACCTTGACGACGGGGACGAGGCAGTTAGTGGTGCACGAGGCGTTCGAGATGACGGTGAAATCGCTCTTGAGCGTGCCGTGATTGACGCCGTAGACGATCGTTGCGTCCACATCCTCGCCGCCCGGCGCGGAAATCACGACTCGCTTCGCTCCGCCCTTGAGGTGTGCGCCGGCCTTCGCCTTGGACGTGAATAACCCGGTGCATTCGAAGACATATTCGACTCCGAGATCGCCCCACGGCAACTTCGACGGGTCCCGCTCGGCCAGTACACGGATGCGCTCGCCATTGACGACCATCGAATCGCCGTCCACGGCGACCTCGCCCGGGAATTTTCCGTGGACCGTGTCATAGCGGGTGAGATGCGCGTTCGTCTTGGCATCGCCGAGGTCGTTGATCGCCACGATCTGCACCTGCGAAGTGCGCTTGGCCTCGTACAGTGCCCGCAGAATGTTGCGTCCGATGCGCCCGTATCCGTTGATACCCACCTTAATTGCCATGACTGTCCTCTTGATTGACTCGTCCGCGCTCATCCGGCGGACGATTGAATTGATTTCTACTGCGCGAGCAGAGCGCGCACCTGCCGCTCGATATTATCGGCCGTGAAGCCGAAGTGTGGAAACAGATCCGCGGCCTTACCGGACGCGCCGCATCGATCGATCCCGAGCACGCTGCCCTCGCTACCCACGTAGCGCCACCAGGACATCTTGGCGCCGGCCTCGACGGCCAGGCGCTTCTTGACCTCTCGGGGCAGCACGGCCTGCCGATAGGCCTCGTCCTGGGCGTCAAAGACCTCCGTGGAGGGCATCGAGATCAGCCGTACCCGTCGACCGCTCGCTTGCAGCGCATTCACCGCCAGGCTGCTCAAATGCTCGAGCGAGATGCCCTCCATCAAACACCCGTCACCGGCAAACACGTACGTGCGATGGTCGACGATGTTGAAACCCGGCCTGTTGAACCGCGCCGCCAGCGCGCCGGGATGGCCTGAGTTCGCTTTCTGAACGGCATCCATGGCGAGTGCCCGGATGGGGTTGGCAAGTTCGCGGCGTGTGCTCATGGGTACGTGCGCAAGCGAAACGCGTATTGTCCATCAGGCGTCGCGGATGCTCAATGGAGGCTGGAGACAGACGGGCCAAGCTCGCGGTGCGCCGACTTCCCGCGCTCGCACAGAACCCGCGGACGTCCGCGCGGAACCTACGGGAGAACCGCGCCGAACCCGCAGGAGGGCCGCGCCTACCCGCGGGAGATCCGCGCCGAACCCGCGGGAGGTCCGCGCAGAATCCGTGGGAGGTCCGCGCAGAATCCGTGGGAAGTCGCTCACGAGCGACGCGACGGGCGTGCCGTTCAGCTGCGCTTCACATATCTCGCGGCAACCTCGCGTACTGCGTCATATTCGTAAGCAGCGCGCTTCCTCGCTTGATGCAGTTCACTGCACTGGCTGGACCCTTTGCTACGATTTCATGACGCCCGCCGGCGGCTCGAGGGGAAACCTTTACCGCTCCGCGACAGTCCAGCGGTATGCCGCGCTTCCAAGATCGGATCTCATGAGCTCACTGCGTCTCATCCAATTCACGGACCCTCACCTCTACGCGAACGAGAGCGAGACGTTGCGCGGGGTGGCCACGCTGCCTTCGCTCAAGACAGCGCTCGAGCATGCCCAATCGGGCGATTGGCCACCGGATGCGCTGCTCGTGACCGGGGATCTCGTACAGGACGATCCGGGTGGGTACGTGCACTTCCGGAGGCTCTTCGGGCCGCTGGGCGTGCCGGTACTGTGCGTGCCCGGCAACCACGACGAGCCTGTCGCCATGCGTCGTCTGCTGAGCCGTGAGCCCTTCGTGCTGAATGGGCACGTGGACATGGGATTGTGGCGCATCGTCCTGCTGGACAGCGCGATGGCCGGTTCAGCGGCCGGCTGCCTCAGCGAGAGCAGCCTCTCGCAGCTCGATGAAGCCCTGGGCACGGCCGGCAATCGGCACTGTCTCGTCACCCTGCATCACCACCCGGTGGCCATGGACAGCCGCTGGCTCGATCAGGTGGGCCTCACGAACGCGACCCGGTTCCTCGAGGTCATCGATCGCCACCCGCAAGTCCGGGCGATCGTCTGGGGCCATGTTCACCAGGCCTTCGCCGGACTCCGCAAGGGCGTAAGACTCCTCGCCACCCCCTCGACCTGTGCACAATTCCTGCCCCACGCCGACGAGTTCTCGGTGGACCGGCGACCGCCCGCCTACCGAACGCTCGACCTGCGTGCCGACGGCTCGCTCGTAACGGAGGTCGTGTGGCTCAACAGTCCCGCTGCTGGCTCTTCGCACTCAGCCTGCTCGGCTGCCTGACGGCAAGCGCCGCCAGCCCCGTCTGGGTCGTTCACGGCACCCACAATACGATCTATCTCGCCGGCTCCGTGCACATGCTCAAAGCGAGCGATGCGCAGCTTCCGGGGGCGTTCGATCGAGCCTACGCGGCCTCGAAGACGCTGGTCATGGAGCTCGCCCTGGACAAGGTCGATCCCCTGGAGACGGCGAGCTGGATGATGGAGCACGGGATGCTCCGCGACGGTGTAACGCTCAGCAGCCTCCTCGGCCCGGAGCGCTATCGGCGGGTCACGGCCGAATCGGCCCGCCTCGGCGTGCCCGCCGAAGTCTCCGACCAGCTCGCACCGTGGGCACTGGCGCTGCAGTTGACGGAGCTGCGTTACGCGCAGCTCGGCTTCAATCCGGAGCTCGGAGTCGAGCAACAGCTCGAGCATCGGGCGCAAACCGACGGCAAGCCGATACGCGGGCTGGAAACGCTGGACGAGCAGCTCGGCGTTCTGGAGCACCTCTCCTATCCCGACCAGGCCCGGTTCCTGGATAGGGTCGTCGACGACCTGCACAGCATGGATTCCGAGACAGCCTCCGTGATCGCCGCCTGGCGCAACGCAGATGCCGCCAAGCTCGCCACGCTGCTCGGCGATGAGTACAAATCGTTCCCGACCCTCTATCGCACCCTCGTGACCGATCGCAACCGCCGCTGGCTGCCGCAGATCGAGCAATTGCTGCGCGACGACCAGGACTATTTCGTCGTCGTCGGAGCACTGCACCTAGTCGGGGACGGCGGCCTCCTCGAGCTGCTGCGACACGACGGCTTCAAGGCTGAGAGCCTCAATTGACCTGGACCGGAAAGTCTGACCTGGACCGGAAAATCTGACCGGGACCGGAAAATCTGACCTAGACCGGAAGTCCGCGGCTCAAAAAGTACAGTTGCAGGTATTTGCGGCGCACGTAGTTCGCCTCTATGAGCGCGAACACGAGGCCGCGCCATCCATCGAGAAAGCCTCGCCGCAGGCAATAGCCGCGGAAAAACCGCCACTGCGGATTGACCAGCACCTTCAGCAGCCCGCAGCGCTGGCCGCGCGCATACAGGGAGCGAGCCATCAGATCCGCGTAGCGCTGCATCCGGTGATGATGATCGGAAAGGCTGCGGTAGGAGAAATGCTCGAGATGGCCGTGCAGACACCCGACCGAGCCCTCGACCCGCGTGTTCTCGTGAATCTCCTCCCCGACCCAACCTCCCCGCCGTCGGTCGAAGAGCCGCACGAGACGATCAGGGTAGGCGTTGCCGTGGCGCAGGAACCTGCCGAAGTAGTCCGTGATCCGCGGAATCGACCACCCCGCGTGCGCGGCGAGCCCCGCCTGCCTCAGGGCCTCGATCTGCGAGCGCAGAGGCCCACTGACCCGCTCGTCCGCGTCGAGGCACAGTACCCAGTCGTGGGCGGCGGCCTCGATCGCGAACTGCTTCTGTGATCGGTACCCGGGCCAGTCGCGCTCGATGACCCGGGCCCCACGCGCGGCGGCCAGATCGCGTGTCGCGTCAGTCGAATGCGAGTCGACCACCACGGTCTCATCGCAGAAGCTGACCGACTCGAGGCAGGCTTCGATACGGTCCGCTTCGTTATGCGTGATAATGCACGCTGACAGCCGAACCCGACCGCTCTTATCCACTGAAACCCCACGAACGTAGAATACCCGGCTTGACTGCGCTGCTACCGCAATCGTACCTGTTCGAGACAGGCTCGATTGCGGTGCCCGCTTCGCGCTTCCTCTGCGAGCACCTGCACCCGATCGATCACGGTGTGAGCGCGTGCAGGGCATATGACGCGCTTGCCGTACGCGCGCATGGGCCCGCGCGACCCGCAGACGCTGCTTCTTGCGCCGCCGGCTACTCTCTGTCGCCGTGCCAGGCAGCGCTGCTGTTGACGCAGGTGTCTGAGATGAGCGTGATAATGTCGCGGATTCGGGATCTTCTCTCCGATGGAGAGCGTGGCGATGCGTGTCGTGTGACTCACCTTTCGATCATAACACTACAGCCCTCGCCGGTCGCAGCACCAAGCTCGGCATCACTAGCTGCAGGCCCTGCACGCAACGCCTCGAATCGAGCTGCACCCAACGCCTCGAATCGAGCTGCGCGCAACGCCTCGAGTCGGCGGAGCCTGATTCGTCCGCGAGTCCCGGGATGAGCTCGGTCTTGTTCTTCGACCCGTCGTGTCAGCGGCCGTACGACACGCGTACTCTGAGCGAGAAGGCTACAGGCGGGACCGAGGCCAGCGTCACCCGGGTCGCCGACGCGCTCGGCGCATACGTGATGCAACACAACCGCACGGAGACCTATGGCAGCTATCGGCCGCCAGGCAAGCTTCCGGGTATCGAGCACGTCATTCTCAATCGGGACTCGCGTGCGCTGGCGCAGGTGCGGGAGTTATACCCCCACGCGCGCTTCTACCTGTGGGTGCATGACCAGCTGAGGCCGGGCTCCAAGCGAGGCCGGCGGCTCGCCTCCACCGCGAAGCTGTTGCGGGAGCTCGCAGTCACCATTGTCTGCGTATCCGACACCCAGCGGCACGGCATCGAGGAGACGTTGCGGCACATCGCAGTCGAGGACCGGGTCCGCGCGTGCACGATCTACAACCCCGTGGACGAGAACCTGAAGCCGGACGAGTCGCCGATCGATCGACGCAAGCTCGTCTTCTTCTCCTCGCCCAACAAGGGGCTGCCATTCGCGCTCGACGCGTTCCGCGCTCTTCGCAGGCGGATGCCCGATCTGACCCTCAAGGTCGGCAACCCCGGCTACAAGATCCGCAAGGCGAGCGCGATCGGCGGTGTCGAGTACCTGGGACCCCTGCCCCAGGAACGGATTCATGCCGAGGTGCGCAGCGCCCTGTGCACGTTCTTCCCTAACTTCGTGCTCCCCGAGACGTTCGGACTGGTGTTCGCCGAGTCCAAAGCCCTCGGCACTCCCGTACTGACACACGACTGCGGCGCCGCTGCCGAGGTCATCGGCGATCCGCGACAGATCCTGCCGGTCACATGGGCCCATCGCGCCTACGAGAGCGCCGTGGCCAACCTCTCGCCGGACTGGCGTGCAGCCCCGGCGCGGCTCGCCGACCGGCTCGGGTTGTTCGATGCCTACATCGAGCGCATCCGCGCCTGGCGCGACGGCGAGCGGCCGCAACCGGTCCCGGATGAGCGCTTCCGTCTCACTTGTGTGGCCCGGAAGTGGCGCTCCCTGTTACAGGGGTGACGAAGGTGTTATGAGTGACTCGCTGCTCGGGCGCCAGCAGACCCAGCCGCTCGAGACGCGCCTCGATCGCGCGCAGGGTGCGCTCGTGCCGGATCGCAATGTCGGGGAGACTCTCACCGGAGCGGAAAGCCGCAGCCAGATCCGCCTCCTCGTCGGGCGTCCAGGTGCGGCCGACTTTGTGCGGAAGATGCGCCCGTCGCTGGGCGCGGGCTGCCGCCTGCTCGAGGGCGGCCACGCCGGCCATGAGTGCGCGCAGCACCTCCGCCCGCTGGAGGACAGCGCCTTCGCGCAACTCCTCACCCGTCGCCGGATCGATGCCCTGTATGAGCGCCTGAAGAATCTCCCGAGCCCTCGTTGTCTGCATGAGCGCCTCCCGTCCGTGCTGCCGACCCGCGCGAGAATTGTCAGCTTGCGCGCCGCGCGCTCCAAGCTCGCCCTGCGGTGTGTTCGGCCAGATTTGCACTCGAGCAGTCTCTGATGCGTACCTTTGCCTGGTTCCTCGCTCTGATGGCCGTCGCCCTGGCCTCGATCGGATTGCTTGCCTACCCCGCGTGGCTGCTCCTGCATCCGCATTTCAACTTCGCCTTCCATCGCATCGGCACGCGGATCGGCATGCTGACGTTGCTCGCCGGATTCCTCGTGCTCGCGCCGCGACTGGGCCTGAGCGACCGCCGCAGCCTCGGATACGGCGTACCCCGACCGCGTTTCATCCGTGAGTTGTTGCTGGGACTGGGGATCGGTACCGGCACGATGCTGCTCGTCGTCGGACTCATGATCGCGCTGGGCCTCCTCGGTTGGAATGCGAAGGCGGGCCCGGGAGGCAGCGCGTTGGGGGCGTCCTGGCTCGCCGGCCTCGTTCTGGGCCGGCTCGTGAGTGGCCTCGCCGTCGGCTTCATCGAGGAGACGTTCATGCGCGGCGCAATGCTGACCGGCATCCAGAGGGAAGTCGGCGCCGTGCCGGCGGTGCTCCTGACCTCGATCGTCTACTCGGCGACGCACTTCTTCGCGAGCTACCACGTCGCCCCCGATCAGGTTACCGCCGCGAGCGGCCGCGATCTGCTCGTGGGGACCTTGCACCTCTTTGCTCAGCCGGCCGGAATTGCCGATGCCTACCTGTGTCTCGCCGCGGTCGGTATCGTGTTGGGCTGCGTGCGGGTCATCACGGGAAACATCGCAGCGGGGATCGGGCTGCATGCGGGGTGGGTATGGGTAATGCTGGTCACGCGCGGCATTACCACGCCGGTGCGCGATCGGCCTCTCAGCTTTCTGCTCAGTCAGTTCGACGGCTTCGTCGGATGGCTCGTGCTCGCCTGGACGGTCGTGCTGGGCGTAGCGCTGCTGCGCTTCTACGCCGCGCGCACTCGTCTCAGCGCTCTCACTCATCCGTCCGACGGATGAGGGGGCTCAAGCGCGCGAGGCGCGCAATCGGATCGTCGAGCTCCAGACAATATTGTTTCTCCGCCAGATTGAGCGGCAGTATCTCCGCGAGGCGGCAACCGACCCAGCCTGCGTCGTCGAAGCGCTTGGGGATGCCCGCATAGACATCGCCCAGCTCCGGAAGCACCTTGCGCAACAGCTCGCCCAGGTGCAGAAACTCTCCCGGCAGCTCCACGGCCGCTTCCGTGGCTACGTACTCGATGTCGCCAACATTGAGGCCGTCGGGCTGCTGCCAGCGCTCGAGTACACGGAACTTCCGCTCGCCGATGCAGGTAATGCCGAGCAGTCCGTCCGGCAACAGATTGAAATCGGCGATGCGCGCCGTCGTGCCGACCTCGCTCGTCTCACCGATGGGCCCGACTTCGGCGCCCACGCGGATGTGCACTACGCCGAATGGACACCGCTCGCGCATGCAGCGCCGAACCATGTCCACATAACGCGTCTCGAAGATTCGCAGCGGCAGCGGACCGCCGGGAAACAACACCGTGTTGAGCGGGAAGAGCGGTGTCGCCGCGCGGCTCATGCTCGGGGCGCAAGCCCCTCGAGGTGGGCGAGCAGCTTGCCGTGCAGTCCGCCGAAACCGCCGTTACTCATGATGAGGACATGATCCCCCGGCCTCACCGACCGCGCAAGGTCGGCCGCCAATGTATTCACATCACGGCTGGAATGCCCGCGCGAGCCGAGCGATCGGACGATCGATTCCGCATCCCACCCCAGATCGGGCGGCGTATACAACCATACCTCGTCGGCGCCGGCGAGCGACGGCGCGAGCGTGCTCTGGTGCACGCCCATGCGCATCGTGTTGGAACGAGGCTCGAGCACGGCCACGATGCGAGCCTGACCCACCCTGCGTCGCAGTCCGTCCACGGTCGTCGCGATCGCCGTCGGATGATGTGCGAAGTCATCGTACACGCGCACCCCCTTGACCTCGCCGCGAAGTTGCATGCGACGCGCGATGCCCCTGAATGAGCGCAGCGCTTCTATGGACCCTTCGACCGGAACACCCGCGTGGCGAGCGGCAGCGATCGCCGCTAGCGCGTTCTCCATGTTGTGAGCCCCGATGAGCGACCATTGAACGGTGCCTCGCGGCTTGCCGGCCTCGAGCACCTCGAACTGTGAGAAGTCTTCCACTCCACCCGTGGCCCTGGCCGTCCACAGGGCAGCAGGCGCGGCCGCTGTCGACCGCGCGAATCCCTCGAGAGGCGTCCAGCAGCCCATCGCCAGCGTCTCCTCGAGACGCGGATCCGCCGCATTCCAGATAACACGGCCGCCGCCCGGGACGATTCGCATCAGGTGATGGAACTGACGCTGGATGGCGGCCACGTCAGGATAGATGTCCGCATGGTCGTACTCGAGGTTGTTCAGGATCACGGTGCGCGGGCGGTAATGCACGAACTTCGCCCTCTTGTCGAAGAAAGCCGTGTCATATTCGTCGGCTTCGATGACGAAGAAGGGGCGCTCCCCGAGCCGCGCGCTGCTGTCGAAGTTCGCGGGCACCCCGCCGATCAGAAAGCCCGGCGAGAGGCCCGCGTGCTCGAGGATCCAGGCGAGGAGCGAGGTCGTGGTCGTCTTGCCGTGCGTGCCCGCGACCGCCAACACCCAGCGATCCTTGAGAACTTCGCGCGACAGCCACTCCGGGCCCGACGCATAAGGAATCCCACGCTCCAGCAGGGCCTCGACGACCGGCTGGCCGCGCGTCATCACGTTCCCGACCACCACGACGTCGGGAGCAGGATCGAGCTGCGCGGCCTCGAATCCCTGATGGATCTCGATGCCCAGCGCCTCGAGCTGAGTGCTCATCGGCGGATACACATCGCGATCGGAGCCCGTGACCTGGTGGCCGGCCGCGCGCGCGATCGCGGCTATGCCGCCCATGAATGTGCCGCAGATACCTAGAATGTGAACGTGCATGGCAATCGCTCGTTGAGTGGAGGATCTACTGAGGGACGGCGCCTGCCGGCTGCGGAAACAATGCCGCCAGCAACAGATTGTCCGCCAGGGTCTGCATGATCACGAGGGCGATGCTGGGTGGCATCGTCCAATCGAGGGCGGCTTGCACAACCCGGCCGTTGGCCGCGACGATCCACACGATCAGGAACAGGACGACCAGGGTAACCGGCAGCTGCCACACTGAATCGTCGGCTATCCGAGCGAGCCAGGCCGCCGCGATCAGCGGAGGCGACAGCAGGCACTGAAAGCCGAAGACCGCCGTCGTCGTCTGCAGGAACCGCTCCGGCTTGCCCGCAAACCGGAGCAGCAACACGTACCAGATATACGTGAATGCGACGTCCGCCAGCACACGTAGCAGCAAGGGGCCCGGGAAAGGCGGCAGCAGCACGCTGGAGACCAGATTGACGCTGAAGTAGGCGGCGATCGTGAGCGCGAGCAGCAGCGAGGAGGCGGGTACATCCTGGGGGCCGCGCTTGAGCAGGGCGATCTGCGTAAAGAGTCGGATCAGCTCCTGCATGTCTTTCGATATCGCACCTGAAGCTCGCATAATGCGCAACCCAAGGCAATTGTACAGATCCTTTCTGAGCCATTTGCAGCACGTAGTCACCTCATCGATCGCTCTGGCCGAGCTCGGCGCGCGCCTCGCGAGCGCCGCCAACATCGGGCTCGATACCGAGTTCCTGCGAGAGCGCACGTATCGCGCTCAGCTCTGCCTCGTACAGCTGTCGTCACCGGGCGACGCGGTGTGCGTGGATCCCTTGTCAGTGCAGGATCTCGGGCCCCTCGCGGCCGTACTCGGCGCGAGCGGTACGACCAAAGTAATGCACGCCTCGCGTCAGGATCTCGAGGTGCTGTATCCCATCGCGGGCCGGGTCCGCCCCCTGTTCGACACGCAGATCGCGGCAGCCCTCGCGGGTCTGCCGGCGCAGATCGGATACGCGGAGCTGGTGCGCCGGCTCCTGGGGAAGGAGCTGCCGAAGACGCACACCCGCACGGACTGGTCGCGCCGTCCCCTGTCGCCCGAGCAGATCGAATATGCGCTCGACGACGTGCGGTATCTGCTACCGCTACGCTCGGAGCTCGAGGAGCAACTCGACCGCCACGGGCGACGACCCTGGCTGGCGCAGGAGCTGCGCGAGCTGGAGGATGGCCGTCACTTCGAGCCGGAGCCCGAGCAAGCTTGGCTGCGAATAAAGGGGCTGCGATCGCTGGATCCGGGTCGGACGCGCCTCGCTCAGGCGCTGGGGGCATGGCGCGAGCGGCGCGCCATCGCGAGAAATAGGCCGCGCGGGTGGATACTCGACGATGTCGCGTTGCGCGAGATCGTTTTGCAGGTGCCTCGATCGCTCGAAGCGCTCGCAGTGATTCCGGAGATGCCGGCGGGGGTCGTCAGCCGATGCGCCGCTGAGATCCTCGAATGCGTCCGGACCGCGGAGATCCCCGATCCACCCCCGCCGATCAACACACGACAGCGTCCGGACCCGGTGCGAGCCGCCCTGATCAAAAAGCTCGCTGCGCTGAATCAGAGCATTGCCGCCGAGGTCGGCTTGAGCCCGGAGGTGTTGGCCACGCGGCGCGACCTCGAGCAGCTGGCCGAAGGGCGCCGCGATGCGGGCGTGCTGCAGGGGTGGCGGCGCGAAATTGTCGGCGAGCGACTGCTCTCCGCGCTGTAGCTTCGCTTCGAGGGTGGTACAGTGCGCAGCCTCGATACCCATCCGCACGTGCCGAAGCGATGAACGAGCCTCTCGACGAGCTGCGAGCGCTGCTCGACTGCGAGCGTGCCACGCGTCTCGAAGCCGAGCGCACGGGCCGGCTGAAGGACGAATTTCTCGAGGCGCTGGGCCATGAGCTGCGAGCGCCCTTGAACGCCATCCTCGGCTGGTCGCGTCTCATGGAGCTTGGACGGCTGGACACTCACGAGACCCGGTCGGGCGGTGAGACCATTGCGCGCAACGCGCGTCAGCTCGCTCACATCGTGGACGATCTGCTCGACCTGAGCGCGCTCACGAGCGGCAAGATCCGGATCGAGCCCGAAGAGACGGACATCTGCGAAATCGTCGAGGCCGCGCTCGATGTCCTGCAGCCCAATGCCAAGAGCAAAGTGGTCACGCTGCAGAAGCGGTTCGAGACATCCGAGTGCCTGGTGTTTGGCGACCCGCATCGTCTACAGCAGGTCGTATGGCATCTGTTGAGCAACGCGATCAAGTTCACGCCTCGCGGCGGCCAAACGGTGGTGCGCGTCGCCTCGGATGGCACGAACTGCGAGATCTCCGTGACGGATACGGGTGCCGGCATTCCAACCGAGCTGCTTCCTTACGTTTTCGACCGCTATTGGCGTGCGGATGTCTCGGCGGAGCACCGTTACTCGGGCCTTGGGCTCGGGCTCGCATTGGCGAAGAGACTCGTGGAGCTTCACGGCGGCACCATCACGGCAACGAGCGACGGGGCCCACAAAGGCGCGACCTTCACCGTGCTATTGCCGCGTGTTGCGCCTCGTCAGAGGGATCCTAAGGAGTCATCGCAGGCGGAGACGGCGGACGCGTCATCCGACTCCGTTCTGGCGCGCGACAAACCCACACCGGATCTCAGCGGCCTGCGGGTGCTAGTTGTGGACGACGAGCCGGATACACTGGATCTCCTGCGCCGCGTGCTCGGCGATAGTCGGGCTCAAGTGGCGGCGGCCCCTTCGGTCGAAGCCGCCCTCGCAACCCTCGGAGGATTCGAGCCTCATGTGCTGATCTCGGATGTCAGCATGCCGGGACGGGATGGCTACGAGTTGATTCGCGCTGTCCGTGCCAGCATGGGTCCGGAGCGGCTGCCGGCCGCCGCTCTCACGGCGTACAGCCGGCCGGAGGATGCGGAGCGCGCGCGCGAAGCCGGATTTCAGCTGCACCTGTCCAAGCCGCTCGAGCCCGAGCAGTTGATCACCGTCGTGGCCCGCCTGGCCGGACGGGTTGCGACTCGCGGGCCCAACCACTCGACGTCCCGGCCGAGCTAACGTCGCGGCCGTCGTCCGCTCTTCGCTCGCGATGCAGGTCTGCGCGTGCGAACCGCCGAGCGGCCCTTCCTCGCCGAGCGGCCCGTCCTGGAGCCTGCCGATTTCTGGGAGCCCGCCGGTTGTTTGCGGGATTTCGCGGCTTTGTTGCGCGCGGCGGCGCCGGCCTTTTGCCGCGTGCCCTGCTTGCTGCGCTTGCTGGCGGCCGAAGACTTCTTGGATGCCGGACGCTTCGCCGCGGATCGCCTCGCCGCGGGACGCTTCGCCGCGGATCGCTTCGCCGCGGGACGCTTTCCCGCCGGGCGCTTCGCTGCAGCTCGCTTGACGGCAGAGCCGGTCTCCTCTCCACGCCCCGACGCTGCTTGAAGCGCCGCGACCAGGCGGGTCGTGACCTCGTCGAGCTCGCCTTGCGCATCGATGGAGCGCAACAGGTTCTGCGACCCGTAGAAATCCACCAAGGGCTTGGTCTGTTCCTCGTAAACCCTGAGTCGCTCCGCGACCGTGGACTCGTTGTCGTCGGGTCGCTGAAAGAGCTTGTGGGGCTGACCGGTCTTCGTGCAGGTGTCTTCTCCGCGATTGGCCGCGGAAGAGCCGTATTGATTGAAGACGCGACCGCAGTCGGTGCAGGTCCGTCTGCCGGAGATGCGACGTGTCAGCTCAGAGTAGTCCACATCCATCTGCACCACCGCATCGAGCGGCTTGCCGATGTCATCCAGCATCTGATCGAGAGCACGTGCCTGCGTGAGATTGCGCGGGAACCCATCCAGGATGAAGCCCCGCGCCGCATCGGACTCGCCCAACCGCTCGCGAATCATCCCAAGCACGATCTCGTCGGCAACGAGCCTGCCCAAGTCCATGGCCTCCTTGGCCTTGAGGCCGAGCGGCGTCCCGTTCTTCACCGCAGCGCGCAGCAAATCCCCCGTGGAAATCTGAGGAATCGAATAGCGTTCGACTAGCCGCTGAGACTGGGTGCCTTTGCCCGAGCCGGGGGCCCCCAAGAGAACGATACGCATGATGCCGTGAACACCCCTGACCGCGAAAAGGCTCGCCACGTTACCGGCGGCACTGAAAGAGGTCAAACACCCACGCTCAGGGTGGTCCCGATGCGCACGACACCCCGTCATCCGGGCTATCATCGGCCTGATGAGTTGCAGGCCGCCCGCTGCGGACTGCGGATCCGCCCCCATTGCAGACAACCCCAACACCCATGAAAAAGACCGTCAGGAAGAACGCCTTTTACGCACAGTCCGGTGGTGTCTCCGCCGTCATCAATGCCTCGGCCTGCGGGGTCATCGAGACCGCGCGCAAGCACTCGAAGCATATCGGCCGTCTATACGCGGGGCGGCACGGCATCATCGGAGCCCTCACCGAAGACCTGATCGACGTGTACAAGGAGAGTCCGGCCACGATCCGCGGCCTGAGACAGACCCCGGCCGGCGCCTTCGGCTCGGCGCGCTTCAAGCTGAGGAGCCTCGAGCAGAACCGGGCCGAATACGAGCGTTTGATCGAGGTCTTCCGCGCCCACGACATCGGCTACTTCTTCTACAACGGCGGCAACGACTCCATGGATACTGCGCTGAAGGTGTCGCAGATCGGCGAGTCGCTGGGTTATCCCATCACGTGTGTTGGCGTTCCAAAGACTGTCGACAACGATCTGCCTCACACGGACTGCTGCCCCGGCTTCGGCTCCGTAGCGAAGTACGTTGCGGTATCCACGCGTGAAGCCGCGTTGGATGTCGCCTCCATGGCCCGAACTTCAACGAAGATCTTCGTGCTGGAGGTCATGGGTCGCCATGCGGGCTGGATCGCGGCGGCGGGAGGCCTTGCAGGCCGCAAGGCGGGCGACCCCCCGCACGTGATCCTCTTCCCGGAAATCGCGTTCGATCAGCAGAAGTTCCTCGATAAGGTGAAGCAGTCCGTGACGGACTATGGCTATTGTGTCGTCGTGGTGTCCGAGGGAGCTGCTTACGCCGACGGCAAATTTCTCGCGGATGCGGGCACGAAGGACGCGTTCGGTCACACGCAGCTTGGCGGTGTAGGTCCCGTGGTCGCCAGCATGGTGCGCGAGGCGCACGGCTATAAGTACCACTGGGCGGTCGCCGATTACCTGCAACGCGCGGCGCGACACATTGCCTCCAAAGTGGACGTGGACCAGGCTTACGCAGTTGGGAAGGCGGCAGTGGAGCTCGCGGTCAAGGGTGTCAACGCGGTGATGCCCGCGATCGTGCGCAAGGCCTCACGGCCCTATAAATGGACGATCGGTCAGGTGCCTCTGGCGGACGTCGCGAACAGAGAGAAAAAGCTGCCCCGTGACTACATTACCCCTGACGGGTTCGGCATTACGGAGGCCTGCCGCCGGTACCTGGAGCCTCTGATCGGCGGTGAGAGTTATCCGCCCTACAAGAACGGCCTGCCTGACTACGTTCAGATCAAGGGGGTGCCGGTGCGGCGGCGCCTGAAGACCGATTTCAAGGTCTGAATTGATTCCGACATGAGGTCCGAGGGGCGCCTGCCCCGTGATATAGTGCGCGCCGTTTTTTGCTCGGGGTAGAGGGCCGGCGTTTGACGTGTGGCGCGGCCTCGGACATTGAACTGAAGCTTTGCTCCTTTGGCGTGCCGGACGATTCCTTAGAACATCCGACCCCGGCCGCCGCTGATGTACAACTCGTTGATCTGAGGGAGGAACCTCGATGGATGCCACTACGTGGCTGTGGCTTGCGATTGCGGCAGGCGCTCTCGCCGTCCTGTACGGCGTGTTCTCGATGATGTCCATTCTTCGTCTGCCCGCCGGTAACGCGCGGATGCAGGAGATCGCGGCAGCCGTGCAGGCTGGCGCGAAGGCGTACCTGAACCGGCAATACGGCACCATCCTGGTCGTGGGCGTCGTCCTCTTCGCGGTCCTGGCGTGGGCGCTCAAGCTCCCCACGGCGGGTGGCTTCGCAGTCGGTGCCATCCTGTCCGGGCTCGCCGGCTACATCGGCATGAATATCTCGGTCCGTGCCAACGTGCGTACCGCAGAAGCCGCCTCAAAAGGGCTGAATGCCGCGCTCTCCGTTGCGTTCCGCGGCGGCGCCATCACGGGCATGCTCGTGGTAGGCCTCGGCCTCCTCGGCGTGGCAGGGTATTTCACACTGCTGCGTCCCAGCCTGGGCGACGAGAAGGCACTCCATGCGCTCGTCGGTCTGGCTTTTGGTGGCTCGCTCATCTCCATCTTCGCCCGGTTGGGCGGCGGCATTTTCACCAAGGGTGCCGACGTCGGTGCCGACCTGGTTGGCAAGGTGGAAGCCGGTATCCCGGAAGACGATCCCAGAAATCCGGCAGTCATCGCTGACAACGTCGGCGATAACGTGGGCGACTGCGCGGGCATGGCGGCCGATCTGTTCGAGACGTACGCAGTGACTCTCGTGGCCACCATGCTGTTGGGCGGCCTGCTGTTCGCGAATCAGGGCGAAAGCGCGACGCTCACGGCGATCATCTATCCGCTCGCCCTCGGCGCCGCCTCGATCGTCTCGTCGATCATCGGCACCTTCTTCGTCTCCGCGAAGCCCGGCAGCAAGATCATGAACGCTCTGTACAAGGGCGTGATCGCCTCTGCGGTCGTATCGGCGGTGGCCTTCTACTTCATCACTCGGCAGCTCATGCCCGATCAGGCGAGCGCGATGTTCGGGTGCACTCTCGTGGGCCTCGGGCTGACGGCGGCGCTCATCATGATCACCGAGTATTACACGGCAACGGAATACGGTCCGGTGCGCCGCGTCGCGGCGGCCTCCCAGACCGGCCATGCCACCAACATCATCGCGGGTCTCGGCGTCTCCCTGAAGGCGACTGCAATGCCGGTCATCGCGGTGTGTGTCGCGATCTGGGCCTCGTATCAACTCGGCGCGAGCCACGGCATCGGACTGTATGGAATCGCCATCGCGGCCACCTCGATGCTTTCCCTGACGGGCATGGTGGTGGCTCTCGATGCCTACGGCCCGATCACCGACAATGCCGGCGGCATCGCCGAGATGGCGGGTCTTCCGAAGCAGATCCGGGACATCACCGATCCGCTGGATGCGGTCGGCAATACGACCAAGGCCGTCACGAAGGGTTATGCCATCGGTTCCGCGGGCCTTGCGGCTCTCGTGCTGTTCGCCGATTACACACACAATCTGGAAGCGGCCGGCAAGCTCGTGGATTTCTCGCTGTCGGATCCCGCTGTCATCATCGGCCTGTTCATCGGCGGTCTGGTGCCCTATCTCTTCGCGGCCATGGCCATGGAGGCGGTCGGCCGTGCCGCCGGCTCGGTCGTGAACGAGGTGCGGCGCCAGTTCCGCGAGATTCGCGGAATCATGGAGGGCACGGCGAAGCCGGACTATTCGCGCGCGGTGGACCTGCTCACCAAGGCGGCCATCGGCGAGATGATCATTCCCTCGCTGCTCCCGATTCTGGTGCCCATCGTCCTGGTGTTCGCTCTGAACTACCTGATGGGTCCGGGCTCCGGCATCAAGGCGCTGGGCGGTCTGCTGATCGGCACCATCGTCACGGGGTTGTTCGTAGCCATCTCGATGACGACCGGCGGCGGCGCGTGGGACAACGCCAAGAAATACATCGAGGAAGGCAACTACGGCGGCAAGGGCTCGGATGCGCACAAGGCGGCCGTCACCGGCGACACCGTCGGCGATCCCTACAAGGACACGGCAGGCCCTGCCATCAACCCTCTCATCAAGATCATCAACATCGTGGCGCTGCTGCTCGTTCCGTTGTTGTAGCCGCAAGAGTCGCCTGCGGCGCTCTTTCGGACGCGGCGCGCGTCAGGACGGGTGGATAGCGCTCAGCAGGCGATGCAGAACGTCGGGCGATGCGGGCTTCACGACGTGATGGTCGATGCTCGCCTCGCGGGAGCGCCGCCGGTCGGCCTCATGCCCGAGGCCGGTCAGCGCGATGATCGTGGTCGAGGTTCCCTCGGGCATGGAGCGGATGCGCGCGGCGGCCTCGAGGCCGCTGAGCTCCGGCATGCTGATATCCATGAACACCACGGCGGGCCGAACCTCGCGGAACAACTCGAGGGCCTGGCGGGGCCCGTAGGCCGTGTGCACGTCGTGCCCCATGAGGGAGAGCATGAAGGCGACAGCGTCAGCCGAGTCCGCCTGGTCATCCACGACCAGTACCTTGAGCGGAGTCTCTGCCTGCGGCATGTCGTCCATCGTATCGTCCCTCTCCCGCCCGATCTGCCCGGACTGAATATGTGCTAAAGCAGCCATGCCCCAGGTGGCAGCAAGAAACGTGCGCGCACGGCACTACGGTACACGGGACGCCGCGAAAGCAACGGCGCCCTTGCGAATTCGTGATCCGGGCCGCGCGGGCATGACAATATGTTTGATGCAGCCGCAACGGCGATCGGTCAATTTCGCCCGGGCTTTGTATCCGCGCGGGACTCGACGAGTACAGCATGCACCAGCTCGTTCAAGCGCGCGTAGTAAGCCGCTGCCGGCTCGCCCACGGCGGCCTGCTTGTCGGCCAGAGCCGTACTGATCTCCTTCAGGCGCCGCTCGATGCGGCCATCCACGACCAACGCACGGCACATCGCGGCGCTGACACAGGCCGTGATCTCCGCATCGAGATCACGCACGTCGCTACCCGCGATCTCGACTCCCTTGAGCTCGCTCGGACAGCCTGCATCCCGATGCTCGCGCCATAGACGGGAGAGTTGCATATGTTTGCGCGTCCCGCGGTAGTCGTTGATGTTGTTGTAATGCCCGGGGCTTTCCGTGCATTACATATCACGACTGCGGGCCGAGCGCATCTGCGGAGGTAAGCCCCTGATTTATATACCAGGAGCTAGGCAGCGAGGAGCAGCGGCTGGGGGCGGCCGACCGCATAGCCCTGCACGTAGTCCACACCCATGCTGCGTGCGGCCTCGAGAGCCGAGGCGTCCTCGACCTGCTCGGCGATGACCTTGAAGTTGAGTGTCCGCGCCAGCTTGATCATGGCGGTCACCATGGCCTGGTTGACGGAGTCCCGCGCCAGATTGCGCATGAAGGAGCCGTCGATCTTCAGGTAATCCATCTGCACGTTCTTCAGGTTCGAGAACGAGCCGACACCCGAGCCGAAGTCATCGAGAGCGAACTGACATCCCATCCCGTGCAACACGCCGACGAAGCGCCGCGCGTGATCGAGGTTGGCGACGACGGCCGACTCGGTGATCTCGAAACAAACCTGCGCGGGCGTCACGCCGGTGCTGTCCAGGCACTCGACGACGAACTCCAGGAACTGCACATCGGCGAGCGTCTGTCCGGAAATGTTGATGGCGACGCTGCGCGTTGACGGGACCGGGATGGCGCCGCGCGCCAGCGCGGCGAGCGTGGTCTGCACCACCCATCGGTCTATCAGACTCATCAACCGATAGCGCTCCGCGGCCCGCACGAATTCCGCAGGAGGTACCTGGTGACCGGCGTCGTCCTGCAAGCGGACGAGCACCTCCATCGCAGGGCCCCCGCCCTGCTCGCCATCGGCAGCGACGATCGGCTGGTAATACAACTGGAAGCGGCTGTCCTTCAGCGCGCTCTGCAGCTTCTGCAGCCACTGGATCTCGCCCGAATGGCGCGCCAGCGCCTCATCCCGCGCCGAGTAGACCGCGACCCGTCCGGAGCCCTGCTTCTTCGCCACGTAACAGGCGGAATCGGCGGCGGCGAGCAATTCCTCCAGCGTGCCGCTCTCCCGCGAGATCTCGATGAGGCCCACGGACACGCCGATGTTGAATATCTTGTCCTTCCAGACGAATCGATAGTCGCCGACCCTGCGGCAGACATCGTCGGCAATCTGCCGGGCCTTCTCGAGGGGGCAGCCGATGAGCAGCATGCCGAACTCATCGCCGCCCAGCCGCCCCACCGTGTCGCTGTCGCGCACGGCATCCCGCAGCAGCTTCGCCACCTCGCGCAACATGCTGTCGCCCGCGAGGTGGCCGCTCGTATCGTTGACCACCTTGAAGCGGTCGAGGTCGAGATAACACAACACATGGTGGCCGTCGCCGCGGTGGCCGCTGTCCACGGCTTCCTCCAGCCGCCGCTCGAATTCCCGGCGATTGACGAGGCCGGTGAGCGCGTCGTGCGTCGCCTGGTAGGACATCTGGCGCGCCAGGCCGCGCAGCTCGGTCACATCGTGCAGCAGGACCACCGCGCCGGTGAGCTCGGCGGATTCGTTACGGATCGGCGAGGCCGACAGCTCGATCGAGCGCTCGCTGCCGTTCGCCCTCGACAGCAGCAGGGCTCGCCGGCTGAGGTTGACGGGCGCGCCGCTCGTGAGCGCCTGGCGGACCGGATCGGACAGCAGACGCCGGTCGGTCTCATCGACGAAGCCGACGATTTCCTCCAGAGGACGGCCCGTCGCCTGGGGAGCGGCGCTGCCGATGACCCGCTCCGCGGCAGGATTCAGATAGGTGATCCTGCCTTGCGCATCCGTGACGATCACCGCCTCGGCCAGCGAATCGAGGGCCATCCGGTGCAGCGGCGCCACGGTTGCGGACTGGAGGAGCTCCTGCGGCAGCCGCAACTGCGGCACGGTCTGCGTGGGAATGATCTCGACGCCGGTGATCAGGAGCGCAGGGCCGGCGCCCTCGTAGTCGATGACGGCCGATGCGATCTCGAGGCGCGTCATCTGTCCTTGCAGCCCGACCATCTCGATCTCATAGCGCTCGGCGGCAGCCTCGCCCGCGAGGCGGTGGCGGATGTTCTCGCTCACGAGCTCGGCGTATTCGGGCGGCACCAGATCCGCCAGCCGCCGGCCGGCCAGCTCGACGCGATCCACGCCGACGAAGCTCGCGAACTGTTTGTTGGCATACAGGATGACATCCCGATGCACGAGCACTGCCTCGTGTATGCGCTCGCCGAGCTCGGCAAACAGCTTCGGCATCGCGCGGTTCGCATCGCGCTCCGTGCTGCCGGAAGTAACCCGAGTCAAGAGGTGATTGACCGCGGTCGTGAGCGCGGAGATCTCGGGCTGGTCGGTCGGCAGATCGACCCGTCCCTCGATGCGTCCTCCGATTGCAATACGCTGTACTTGCTGCGAAAGCTGTTCGACGCCCTTGAGCTCGCGTCGTTGCAGGGCGTAGAGCACGAGGAGGAGAGCGGCGACGAGCGCGAAGAGCAGGCACAGCAGCCCAACGATCGACATCTGCAGTTTCTCAATGCCTCGCTAAACGGGGCCTTCAGATCAAGAGGCGCCGCTCCCGCGAAACACTCTGATTCGTCTTTTCGTGTCGAGGGATGCGGACCAGCGAAGCATAGCGTAGGCAAGCCCTCGCCCCAGCCGTATTTCACCATATATCGCCCTGACAACCGACGGAAATCGCCGCGGAATCCGCCCTCGCGCGCGCAGTGCGCGTTTTCCGGCGAGACGTGCGATTTCCGGCGCCATCCGCGAGTGCACGGCACGGCCCGATGGGCAGCCGGCTTGGCAGAATCGCTGAAAACCCTTACCTTCGTGCCGCCTTTGCGAGCTGCGCAATAAGTCCAATTTCGAAAGGATCGAGCGAAAATGCTGACGGTCGACGCACGTGAACAGATGATCGAGCAACAGGTGCGCGCGTGGGATGTGCTCGATCAGCACGTGCTCGAAATCTTCCGCAGGGTGCCGCGCGAGCATTTCGTCCCCGGCGCGCAGCGCTTTCTCGCGTTTGCCGACGTGGAAGTCCCTCTACCGGAGGGCCAGAACATGCTGCGCCCGAGCGTCGTCGGACGCTTGCTGCAGGCTCTGGCGCTACAGGGCAAGGAGAGCGTGCTCGAGATCGGAGCCGGCTCCGGATTCGTCACCGCGTGCCTGGCGGCGATGAGCGCGCGCGTGACGGCCTGGGAGGTTTTTCCCGAGCTGGCGGCACTCGCTCGCAACAACCTGAACACCCTGCGCGTCGCCAACGCCGAGGTCGCCGCGGTCGATGCCATCACCCAGATCGCCGATGGCAAACGCTATGACGCGATAGCGGCCACCGCCTCCATGCCGGTCTACGACGACAGGTTCGCGCGACAGCTCGAGCTCGGAGGCCGGTTGTTCGTGGTTGTCGGGACCGCCCCCGTCATGGAAGCGCGGTTGATACGACGCACCGGCGAGAATAGCTGGGAGGTGCAGAGCCTCTTCGAGACGGTGATCGACCCGCTCGTCAATGCAATACGTCCGCCGGGCTTCACGTTCTAACGAGTAGGTAGACTACTGAATTAAAAGGGATTACATGAGATGCCGACTCGCTCTACTGTGGCTATCGTGGGGACTCGCTCACGCCTCCGGGGCGACGGACCTCGTCGGTGTGTACGAGGACGCCCTCAAGAATGACCCGCAAATCAGGCAGGCAGACGCGAATCGCCTCGCCTCACGCGAAGCCCGCCCCCAGGCCTGGGCCGCGGTGCTGCCGCAGATCTCAGCCACGGCCTCGCGCGGTCGCGATACGACCGACGGCAGCGAGGGAAATGTCTCCTTCGACCCGGTGGCCGGGCAGTTCATCGCGATACCTGCCGCGGTGAACATCGGCACGACGACGAAGATGTGGAGCCTGAACGCGCGGGCCAGCCTGTTCTCCTGGGCGAACTGGATGCAGATCCGAGCGGCCGACAAGCAGGTTGCGCAGGCCGAGGCGACGTACCAGGCCGCGCAGCAGGACCTGATCCTTCGCGTCGCCCAGGCCTACTTCAATGTGCTCGCCGCCCAGGATGACCTGGGAGCACAGCAGGCCTCGCTGGAGGCCATCTCCCGGCAGCTCGACCAGGCCAACAAGCGTTTCGACGTCGGGCTCATCGCCATCACTGACGTGCAGGAGGCCAAGGCCGCCCATGACACAGCGGCCGCGGCCGTCATCGCCTCGAAGCGCGCGCTTGCCACCGCCGGCGATCGCCTGAGCGAGATCACGGGACAGACCTATCCTCTCCTCGCCAAGCCTGGCGAAGACATGCCGCTCAATACACCGCAGCCCGCTGACGAGAGCCGCTGGGTCGAAGTCTCCCTCGACCGCAATCTCTCGCTGATCTCGAACCGTCTGGCGGCGGATATCGCACGCGACAACGTTCGCGTCGCGTACGGCGGGCATCTGCCGACGCTCGATGTGATCGCGAGCCGCTCGCATACGTCGCAGGACACCGATGAGTCGATCGACGGGTCGCGCCCGTTCGCGCTCAACAATTCGCTGAACGACCGGCAATACACCTTGCAAATCACCGTGCCGCTATTCAGCGGCGGGTTCACTCAATCGAAGGTCCGCCAGAGCCAATACCTGTGGATCGCGGCCAAGGAGGCGGTCGTGCAGAGCTCGCGTGCCACCGAGCGGCAGGCACGCGATGCGTATCTGGGGGTGATCAGCGGGATTGCGCGCGTCCAGGCTCTTCGACAGGCGCTCGAGTCCAGCGAGACGGCGCTGAATGCGACCGAAGCCGGCTATGAGGTCGGGACGCGAACGGCCGTGGACGTCCTGAATGCCCGCCGCACACTCGTGCAGGCGCAGACTGACTACTCCGGCAGCCGCTACGACTACATTCTCAGCGTCATCCAACTGCGCCTCGCGGCCGGCAATCTGTCGCGCGAGGATGTGGCCGAAATCAACAAATGGCTGGCCGTGGCGGCGCCCACGGTGCCCGCAGGCTAGTCCCGCATCAGCGGCTCTATCAACCCCAGGAGCTTCGCGAGCGCGCCGCGATTGTCCGCCACGCAGCCGCGCCCGATCGCACCGATGCGCTCACGCTCCACGGGGTCGCAGAGACACTCATCGACCGCGGCACGGAGCTGCTCCGCGTCAGTCACCACCTTGGCCGCGCCGCGGCTGATGAGCAGCTTCGCGACCTCCGCACCGTTCGAATTGTGCGGACCGGTCAGCACGGGCTTCCCCAGCGCGGCGGGCTCGAGCAAGTTATGCCCTCCGATCGGCACGAGGCTGCCGCCAACGAACGCCACGTCGCCGGCGGCATAGAAATCCAACAGCTCCCCGAGCGTATCGACCAACAAAACTTCGGGATCGGATGCGGTGGGTGCCGTCGTGGCGGAGGCTGCGGTGGGTGCCGTCGTGGCGGAGGCCTCTCGCGAGCGACGCCGGAAGCTGACCCGGGCCCGCTCGAGTCCGGCAGCCACCTCGTCGAATCGATTGGGATGCCGCGGCGCAATCGCCAGCAGCGCGCCGGGATGCTTGCGCCGCACTCCCGCGTGCGCCTCCAGCACGATCTCGTCCTCACCGGCATGGGTGCTCCCCGCGACCCACATCGGGCGGCCGGCGGCGTACTGCTGACGCAGCAGGGTGCCGCGTTGTTCGATATCCGGCGGCACGGCGAGGTCGAACTTGATGTTCCCCGTGACATGCGTGTGCGCGGCATCCGCGCCGAGCGCCTGGAAACGCTCGGCGTCAACCTGCGCCTGCGCTGCGATCACGATCCCCTGCCCCAGCGGCTCGCGAAACAGGCTGCCTAACCGCCGATAGCCGGCGACCGAGCGCCGCGAAATCCGGGCGCTCGCGAGCACGAGGGGAATGCGCAGGCGCGCACGCTCGTGATAGAGGTTGGGCCACAGCTCCGTCTCGAAAATCACGGCGATTCGTGGCCGGATCCGCCCGAAGAACCGGCGTACCGACCCGGGCAAGTCGAACGGCACGTATCTGACACGAACCCCGGTCTCAAAGAGCGCGCGGGCGCGGGCAGCACCGGTCGGCGTGAACGTCGTGACCACCAGAGGCACCTGCGAATAGCGCTCACGCAGTCGATTGACGAGCGCGGCGGCAGCCTGGACCTCACCAACCGATACGGCGTGCACCCAGATCCCGCCTGCAGGCACGGCCTCCCCGAACCCGAAACGCTCTGCGAAGTGGTGCCAGTAGCTGCGATCGCGCAACCCGCGCCACAGGAGCATGGCGCACACGAAAGGCGCGATGAGGTAGAGAGCCAGGCTGTAGAGAAAGCGCACCGGAAGCGGAGTCAGTCGGCCGCAGGCGGTAACGACGATGGGGCCGCCGACGTCTGACGATAGCCATCCAATAAACCATGCCAGTCAGCCTCGCCAAATCGCTCGCGAGGCAATCCGTAGGTCACCTTCTCGAGAGAGCGGCGCAGGCGCACGAGATTGCCGTCCCGCCACAGTCCGTCGGCCCGGAGCTCACAGCGGTCGAAGTCGATCAGGTAGACCTTCGCATCTTCATCGAGCAGCAGGTTGTGTGCGTTCAGATCGTCGTGGCAAACACCCAGGTCGTGGAATCGGCGGATGCAACGTCCGATGGCAATCCACGTCAGGATGGAAAGAGCGCCGGTATTCAGGCACTCGGCGAGCGAGCCGACCGTCGCCAGGCGCTCGGTCAGGATGTCGCCCGTGTAGGAAAGACCCTCGCGGGTGTAGCGCGCGCCGAGCGGCGCCGGCACCGGCAGGCCGGCACGATGCAGGCGGTAGGTCAGTCGCCACTCGAGGAAGGGGCGCGTCGCATCTTCACCGCGCCAGACGTATCGGTCCTTGGAGGCCCGGGCAATCATTCCACCCCGGCGGTAGTGGCGCAGGACGAAGCGCTTGCCGTCGTTCCGGATGAAATGGGTGGTTCCTCTGCCGCGGGCGGTTCCTTCGATGCCGCCCCGGCTCTGCCAGTGGCCGACATCGAACCAGCTCGATGTCAAATTGCTCACGCGGGAGCTGTCATATAGCATGGCGCCGCCGTTCCCGGCGTTGTGCTTGACCTCCGGACCGAAGGGCCAACGCCCATTCATCGCAACCCTCCACATGCTGCCCTTTGCCGAACCGCCTCGCAGCCTCTGCATCCTGAGACTCTCGGCCATCGGCGATACCTGCCACGTCGTGCCGATCATACGCACGTTGCAGAGTGCGTGGCCGGACACTCATCTCACCTGGATCATCGGCAAGACCGAGGCGCGTTTGATGAGCCTGATTCCGGGCGTCGAGTTTATCACTGTGGACAAGCGCGCCGGGCTCGGCGCCCGTGGCGCTCTGAGAGCTCAGCTGCGGGGCCGGCATTTTGACGCGCTCCTGCACATGCAACTCGCGATGCGAGCGAGTCTCATAGCGCGTGAAGTCTCCGCCGGGGTGAAACTCGGCTTTGATCGGGCGCGGGCACGGGAGCTCCAGTGGCTGTTCACGAACGCGCGCGTAGCGCCACGCACGCGTGAGCACGTCCTCGACAGTTTCTTCGGGTTCCTGGTCGCCATGGGGATCCAGGAGCGCGTGCTGCGTTGGGATCTGCCGTTGCCTGCGGATGCATTCGAGTACGCCAATAGCCTGATCCCCGACGCAGTCCCTACCCTCGTCATCAGCCCATGCTCCAGTCATCGTCTGCGCAATTGGCGCTCGGACCGATACGCTGCCGTAGCGGACTACGCGGCGCGCGAGCACGGCATGCGGGTAATCGTGGTCGGCGGACGCAGTGCACTCGAGCTCGAGACGGGCGAGCAGATCGTTCGCCTGGCGGCGCCCGGCACACGCATCCTCAACCAGGTCGGCAAAGACACGCTGCCGCAGCTCTTGGCGCTGCTCAGTCGCGCCACGGTGCTGTTGGCGCCGGATTCCGGTCCCACTCACATGGCGACGATGGTCGGCACTCCAGTCGTCGGCCTGTATGCGGCCACGAACCCGGCTCGCAGCGGACCGTACCTGTCGCGAGAATGGTGTGTGGACGCCTATGCGCAGGCAGCGCGCCAGTTTCGGCGCCGCTGCGCGGAAGAGCTGCCTTGGACGACCAAGATCGAAGAGCCGGGAGTCATGGACCTCGTCGGCGTCGAGCCAGTCACCGCGAAGATCTCAGAGTTGGTACGATTGCGGACATGACGGACATTCTCGTGCCCATCTCCGCCGGCGAGCTGCTGGACAAGATCACGATCCTGCGCATCAAGGTCGCGCGCATGACGGATGCGACGCAGCTCGCCAATGTCCGCCTCGAGCTCGATCTTCTGGAGAAGACCTGGCGCGACAGCGGCTGCGCTCAGACCGACCTGTCTCGCGAGGAGCATGCCTTGCAGGCCGTCAACGAGCGGCTGTGGGATATCGAGGACCGCATCCGCGCGAAGGAGGCCTCACAGACCTTCGACCGGGACTTTATCGAGCTTGCGCGCGCCGTCTACGTGACGAACGATGAGCGGGCCGCGATCAAGAAGCGGGTGAACACGCGCCTCGGATCGCGGCTCGTCGAAGAGAAGTCGTACCAGCCCTACCGCCGGGGGCCGACTTAGATTGGCAAAAGTCGCCTGCGGCGCTCATTGCTGACATCAGCTTCTTGCGGACATCAGCTGCGTTGCCCGCGGCCCAAGGCGCGGCATGGGCCGCCTGCACCGCTCACAACCCTTATTTGCGTAAGGTGTACTCGGCACTGCAATAAGGGCACTTGGCCCAGCCCGTCTCCTCGATCGGCAGAAACACGCGCGGGTGAGAGTTCCACAGGTACATTTGCGGCATGGGACACGAGAGCGGCAGATCCTCGGCCGTGACTTCGTATTGGTTCTGGGCGTTCGGCTGAATCAAGGGCTTGGTCACGGCCATGAGGCGATCTTCGCGAGGATATGGGGCGCGATTATCCTTCAGCCCATCGTCTCATTCCAGATTCGTGTGACCCCTGCCCGCTCCGCGACGAGCTCCGTGTCGGGTACCACCGGCTCCTGGTCCGTGAGCGACAGATAGTGGGTCCGACTGCGGAAGGCGCGGTAAGCGCCCGTCAGGACATCAACGACGTCCTGCGGCACGAGGGCCCCTGATGCGACCGATTCGAGCTGGCGGATCGTGTCGGAGAACAGGACGACGGCCGGATACTCCCGAGCCCAGACGAGTGCCCAGTACTGAGCCAGGAATTCAATATCCGCCACACCCCCCGCGTCCTGCTTGATGTCGAACCGGCCGGGCGCCGCCTTCGACAGCTCCCGGCGCATACGCTCCCGCATGCTGCGCACATCGTCGCGCAACGTCGCGTGCCGTATGTGATTGCAAAGCACATCCAGGCGCAGCTCTTCGAACTGCCGGCGCAGCTCCGGAGCCCCGACAACAGCTCGGGCATGCAGCAAGGCCTGATGCTCCCACGTCCAGGCCTCCTGCCGCTGATATTCCGCGAAGGCCCGGATGCTCGTTACGAGCAAGCCGCCCTTCCCACTGGGCCGTAGCCGCACGTCGACCTCGTACAAACGTCCCGCGGCCGAGTGCATCGTCAGCAGGTGCATGATCCGCTGGGCCAGCCGGACGAAGAACACTTGGTTGTCGAGGGGGGGATCGCCGCGCGTCTCCTGGTGCTCACCCTGAGAATCGTGCAGGAAGACCAGATCGAGGTCGGACGAGTATCCCAGCTCGATGCCCCCCAGCTTCCCGTATCCCACTGCTCCAACATTGACGACGCGTCGCTCGCTGCCCTCACCGCACAGGGGCTCGCCATACGCGGCCGTGATCTGGCGCCACGCGAGCTCCATGCACCGCCGCACGATCAGCTCGGCAATCTCGGTGAGGCGGTCGCTGACGGCCATGACGGACAGTCGGCCCGTCAGCTCGGCAACCGCCACCCGAAAGACGGCGGCGCGCTGGAAGCGCCGCAGTGCTTCCACCTGGTGCTCCGGGTCTTCGTCGTGGACGGCCTCCATGCGCAGGGCAAGCTCGCTTTCCAGCTCGATGCGCTCGGGCAGCTCCCGCAGCAGGCGCTCATCCAGCAGCTCGTCGAGCAACAAGGGGTATGCCGCGATCTGTCGCGCCAGGAAGTCACCGTGCTTGCACAGCGCTACGAGGCGAGCGCGGGCGCTGCTGTTCTCCTGCAACAAGGCAAAATAGGCCGACCGCTGGCCGATCGCCTCCACGATGCGCAGCACGCGGCGCAGGACGGCGATCTGCGCACCGCCCGCGGCGATATCGGCCAGCAGCGCCGGCAGGAGGGCCTGGAGGCGCCGGCGCCCAGGCTCATCGAGCTTGCGAACCAACGCCGAGGAGCGCAATTCCAGGAGCAGTCGGGATGCCTCGTCCGCCTCCTCGAATCCCGCCCCCGTCAGCGCCTCGACGAGCGCAGCGGTCTCGGCTTGCGATTCCCAGAACCGGCCCAGGTCGATCCGGATGCCCGGCTCGCGATCCGCGCTGGCCCCGAAGATGACGAACTGAAAGTGACGGCTGACCCGCTCCCGATGTTCATCCAACTCCCGCATGAGCGTGGACCCATCAGCCGCGCCCATGGCCAGCGCAATCCTCTCCCGTGAGGGGGCATCGGCCGGCAGGCGATGCACCTGCGCATCGCCCAACATCTGCAGTCTGTTCTCGAGACGGCGGAGGTAGATGTACGCGGAGCGCAGGTCGGCAACGACTTCCGGGGGCAGAAGACGCGCGGCGCCGAGTGTCGCCAATGCCGAGAGCAATGACGCGGTCTGAAGGCGACGGTCCGAGCCCCCGCGGATGAGTTGAAAGGCCTGAACGATGAATTCGATCTCCCGAATGCCCCCCGGACCTAACTTGACGTGATCAGCCAGCTCACGCCGCTCGACCTCGCGCGTGATCAGAGCTTTCATCTCGCGCAAGCTCTCGAAGACGCCGTAGTCGAGGTAACGCCGGTAGACGAAGGGCCTGACTGCTGCTGCGTTCAGTTGTGCGTAGCGGTCGGCGGCGGTGACGGCGCGTGCCTTGACATATGCGTACCGCTCCCAGTCACGACCGTGTTTCGGCAAGTAGTCTTCGAACGAGGCAAAGCTCGCGACGAGCGGGCCGCTGTCCCCGAACGGACGCAAACGCATGTCCACTCGCAGGACGAATCCCTCGGCGGTCGGCACCTCCAGCAGTCGAATGAGACCCTGGCCCAGCCTCGTGAAGAACTCCTCGTTGGCGATCGGCCGCGCGCCATCCGTGTCACCGTGCTCGGGAAACAGGAGGACCAGGTCGACATCGGACGAGAAATTGAGCTCGCCGCCCCCGAGTTTGCCCATGGCCAACACGACCAGCGGCTGAAGATCGCCGCTCGATGACCGAGGCTCGCCGTAGCGCGCCACGAGAGGGCGTCGCGCCTGATCGGCCGCGACTCGAATGGCCGTATCCGCGAACACCGACAGCTCGCTGAGTGTCGTCTCCAGGTCCGCCCAGCCCGCCAGGTCCCGCCACGCGATGCGAACGAGCTCGCGACGCCGCCAGCGCCGCAGATCCGCCAATACGACGGCATCGGGAGCGTTCGCTTCCCACGACGGTGCGCGCGAGACGAATTCCTCGGCCGCCAACGGGCGCTGCAGGTCGGGGGCGATACCGGCGAACAATTGCGGCTCCTGCGCCAGGGCCTGAGCGACGAAATCGCTGCAGGCGAGCACGCGGGATAACGAATCCCTGACCGCGGCAGGAGCGGACCCGAGAGCAGCGGCCGCAACGGAGCTCGCGTTCAGCGCCTCCAGCGCGCGCGCGACGACCGCACTCAGCTCAGCGCTGGCGGTCAATTCCAGGCATTTCCGCCGAGATCGTGAAAGGCAGAGCTGTCGAGGTGACGGCTGAGTCCCTTGAAGGTCGAGGACTCGGCATACACCTGCGCGCCGTCGGACGCATCGATCGCGCCCGAGTCTCCCTCGATCTCACTGTTCTTGATGTGCACGTTGGCCGCCCGCGCCAGCACCCCGATGCCCTTCGCCGTGATCCGCGAGTTGGTGATGTGCAGCTCGCAACCGTCTTCGGCGCTCACGGCATCGCCGTCGAACTGCAGGTTTCGATTGTCGATGTGCAGCAGCCGCGCGCCCTGGCAGATGATCGGCTCATGGCGCCGCTCGAGCGCGCCGGCGGCCAGCTCCGGGCCCGCGGCAGACTTTGTCACGGCGCCTGGGGTGTTCGAGGCCTTGATGCTGTAGCCCGGACCGGCGGCCAGCACCCGGCCTCCCTTGGCATCGCCCGGTGGGCCTCCCTTGGCATCGCCCGGTGCGTCGCCGGCGGGCGCCGCCGCAGCCTCGTCGGACGGTGACCCGCTCGCAACGCTAGTTGGTCCGGCGCTACGGTCTGGAGCGGGCGTTGAAGCAGGTGTGGCCGGAGCCGTGGCGGGAACGCCGGCCGGCTGCGCAGCCGGCGGTGTCGGCGCCGCGGCAGGACCGGCCGATGCCGAACCTGCGGCCGGGCCAGCGGTTCCGATCATCGGGCCCGCGACGATCTCCTCCAGAGGCACGACGCGCAACTCATCCGTTCCCTTGATACGAACCGTGAACGTGCGCGCGTCCGGGTCGACGGCCACGATGTCGATGTGCGGATTGCGCGCGAGCGCGGCGCGGGCCCAGTTCATCTCATCGTTCCCGCCGCCACCGGCGAGCTTGGCGCAGCCCGCGAGCGCCAGCACGGCGGCAGCGAGCGCTGCGAGAGCGAGACCGCGCGTGTTCGAACGCGAACGCGCCAGGAAAGAGTTCACAATGAAAGAGTTAACAATAGCTGCCATTGGCTCTCACCTGCTTGGAGCGAAAGCTTCGCTCGACGCTCCCGACACCATAAACCCCGCGCGCTCCCAAGAGAAGGCCGCGGGTGGCGGCGGACTACGACTTAAGTCCAACAGGCGAAAAAAAACCCCGCCATGAGGCGGGGTTTCAGTATTGCGCGGAATCAGGGGGTCTTGTTCCGCGTCTTTCGAAGCAGGTGCCCTACAGGGCGTAGGGCACCAACTCCAAAACCGTCGGAAACAATGCTAACGGTGTTGTATTACAGAATCGATATCCCTTTAGAGGGGGATTTACATGTCCATTCCGCCCATGCCGCCCATGCCGCCCGGCGGCATGCCACCGTGGCTGTGCTCCTCTTCCTTCGGAGACTCGGCGATCATCACTTCCGTGGTCAGCAACAACCCGGCAACGGAGGCCGCGTTCTGCAACGCGAGGCGCGTCACCTTGGTGGGATCGAGAATGCCCGCCTCGAGCATGTCGCCGAACTCGCCATTGGCCGCGTTGTAGCCGAACGAGCCCTTGCCGTCTTTGACCCGGTTCAGGATGACGGAAGCGTCCTCGCCCGCGTTGGCCACGATCTGGCGCAGCGGCTCCTCGATGGAGCGCGACAGAATGCGAATGCCCACATCCTGATCCTCGTTGATACCGCTCAACTTCTCGAGGCTCTTCTGCGCACGGATCAGAGCGACACCGCCACCCGGCACCACGCCTTCCTCGACAGCCGCACGCGTTGCATGCAGCGCGTCCTCGACGCGAGCCTTCTTCTCCTTCATCTCGATCTCGGTGGCCGCGCCGACCTTGATGACGGCGACACCGCCGGAGAGCTTCGCAACACGCTCCTGCAGCTTCTCCTTGTCGTAGTCGGAGGTGGCTTCCTCGATCTGCTGCCGGATCGACTCGATCCGCGCCTTGATGTCGGAGGGCTTGCCCGCGCCGTCGATGATCGTGGTGTTCTCTTTCTCCACGACGATCTTCTTGGCATCGCCGAGATCGTTGAGCGTCGCCTTCTCGAGCGACAGACCCACCTCATCGGAGATCACGGTCGCGCCGGTCAGCGTGCCGATGTCCTGCAACATCGCCTTGCGCCGATCGCCGAAGCCGGGGGCCTTGACGGCCGCAACCTTGAGGATGCCGCGGATGTTGTTGACGACCAGGGTCGCCAGCGCCTCGCCTTCGACGTCCTCCGCCACGACGAGCAGCGGACGGCCGGCCTTCGCAACGCCCTCGAGCAGCGGCAGCAGCTCGCGGATGTTGGAGATCTTCTTGTCAACGAGCAGAATGAGGGGCTTCTCGAGCTCCGCCGTCTGGTTCTGCTGGCTGTTGATGAAGTACGGCGACAGGTAGCCGCGGTCGAACTGCATGCCCTCGACGACCTCGAGCTCGTTGTCGAGTCCCGAGCCTTCCTCGACGGTGATCACGCCTTCCTTGCCGACCTTCTCCATCGCATCGGCGATGGTCTTGCCGATCGACTCGTCCGAGTTCGCGGAGATCGTGCCGACCTGGGCGATCGCCTTCGAGTCCTTGCAGGGCTTGGAGAGCTTCTTGAGCTCTTCGACCGCGGTCAACACCGCCTTGTCGATGCCGCGCTTGACGTCCATCGGGTTGCGGCCCGAGGCAACGGCCTTCAGTCCCTCGCGGATGATCGCCTGAGCGAGCACCGTCGCGGTGGTCGTGCCGTCACCGGCCTCGTCGGAAGTGTTGGACGCGACTTCCTTCACCATCTGCGCGCCCATGTTCTCGAACTTGTCCTTCAACTCGATCTCTTTCGCGACCGACACACCGTCCTTCGTGACGGTGGGCGCGCCGAAGCTCTTCTCGAGCACGGCGTTGCGGCCCTTGGGGCCGAGAGTTGCTTTCACCGCGTTCGCGAGGACGTTCACACCCTTCAACATTCGCTGGCGCGCGTCATCGCTGAAACGGACATCTTTAGCTGCCATTGTCGTGATCCTCTGGGGGGCTTACTTGCTTTCGATGACGGCCATGAGGTCTTCTTCCCGCATGACCAGCAGATCTTCGCCGTCGAGCTTGACCTCTGTTCCGCTGTACTTGCCGAACAGGATCTTGTCGCCGACCTTCACATCGAGGGGACGGACCTGGCCATCTTCGAGGATCTTGCCCTTGCCGACCGCGACGATTTTTCCTTGAACAGGCTTTTCGGCCGCGGTATCGGGAATGACAATGCCGCCCGGAGAGGTACGTTCCTCCTCCAGGCGTTTCACGATGACGCGGTCATGAAGAGGACGGATCTTCATGTGAGACGCTCCTTAAGAAGCAGTTGAGTGATTGAGGGTCGAGGGGCTTGTTAGCACTCCCCCCTGACGGCTGCTAATAATAGTGGGCGACTTCATAATTTCAAGGGCGGCCGTGAGTTTTTTTGCGGGGCCTTGTCTATCCTTCCCGATAGCTTTGCTTGCCCCTTTCGGGAAGTCCGCCTGCGAAAGCAGCCGATCCGTCGGGAGACTCCGTTGAACATATTGCTGTTTCGGCTGCTGCTCGTGTCTCGGCTGCCGCCACTGCCACGGCTGCCGCTACGGTCTCAGCTGCCGCTACGGTCTCAGCTGCCGCTACGATCTCGGCTTCGCTCATGCCTGCTCGCCGCGCTCCTGCTGAGCGGTTCCTCGGGCGTGCTCGCAGGAGATCTGCCCGGGCTGGACCCAGCCCCGAATGGCGGCCCGGCGAGTAGCGGCCCGGCCTCGGGCTCCAAGGGAATCGATGCCATCCTCGCGTCCGCCCACTCCAGCTCCCCCAATGGGGATTTTCTTTCCCCGGACGAGGCCTTCCGGCTCCAGGCCGTCCCGGACGGCCCCGATCGGATTCATCTCTCCTGGGACATCGTCGAGGGGTACTACCTGTATCGGGCCCGCATCAAGGTCACGACGGGCAGCTCGCAGGTGCAGCTCGGACCGCTCGCGCTGCCGACGGGCCAGACCAAGGTCGACGACTATTTCGGCAAGCAGGAGATCTATCACCATTCTCTGACAGCCTCGTTACCGGTGGCTCGGGCTGCGGGGACACGGGTGGACGTCCCGCTCGAGGTCACTTACCAGGGCTGCGCGGAGGCGGGTCTGTGTTACCCGCCGATCACAAAGGACATCACCGTCTCGCTGCCTGCCGCCGGCGGGGCGCAAAGGGGTGGTCAGGCTGACGGTGCCGCGTTCGTTTCCGATCAGGACCGTTACGCTGAGGTCATCCGCAGCGGCAATCTCCTCTGGGTTATCGTGTTCTTCCTGGCGCTGGGTGTCGGCCTGAGCTTCACACCCTGCGTACTGCCCATGGTGCCGATTGTCTCGGGCATCATCATCGGAGACGGAAGCAATGTCGGCGCGCGCCGGACTTTCACGCTCTCACTGACCTATGTGCTGGGAATGGCGTTGACGTACACGGCAGCGGGCATCGCCGTGGCTGCGGGTGGCCATCAGGTACAGGCAGCGTTCCAGCAACCCTGGATCATCGTGTTGTTCGCGGGGTTGTTCGTGGTGCTCGCGCTCTCCATGTTCGGCCTGTTCACGCTGCAAATGCCCGCAGCCATCCAGACTCGCCTGGCCTCGGTGAGCAACCGGCAGTCGGCCGGGAGCTACGGCGGGGTGGCGGTCATGGGTGCCCTGTCAGCGTTGATCGTCACCACGTGCGTCGCGCCCGCACTGGTCGGAGCGTTGCTGTTCATCGGGCAGACCGGGAACATGGTGCGCGGCGGCGTTGCGTTGTTCTCCATGGGCTTTGGCATGGGGACACCCTTGCTCGTAATCGGCGCCTCTGCCGGGAAGCTGCTGCCCAAGGCCGGTCCGTGGATGGATCTCATCAAGCGCCTCCTCGGCGCGCTGATGCTCGCCGTTGCAGCCTGGATGCTGGACCGGATCCTGCCCGAGCGATATGCGCTGCTCCCGTGGCTCGCCCCTGCTGCGGCTACCGCCGTCGTCCTTTGGACGGGAGCTCCGAGTCTGCGTGGGAGCGCGATGGCTATCCGCTTCGCGGCAACCGCGGCAGCGGTCTGCACGATCTGGCTCGCCGTGGTTGCCGTGCGAGCAGGGAACCTCGGCGCGAGCGCCCCGACCGCAGCTCGTGTGCAGCACGAGTTGCCCTTCAGAACGATCAAGTCAGTAGCGGATCTCGAGCATGAAGTCGCGACCGCCAAGGGCCAGGGGCACCCTGTCCTCCTCGATTTCTACGCCGATTGGTGCGTGTCATGCAAGGAAATGGAGCGCTACACGTTCTCGGATAAGGGTGTGCAGACAGTCCTGAAGGGCGCCGTACTGCTGCGCGCCAACGTCACGGATAACGATGCCGACGACAAGGCCCTCCTCGCTCACTTTGGAATCTTCGGGCCGCCCACGATCGCCTTCTACGGAGCGGACGGCGCTGAGCGCCGCAACTTCCGCGTCGTCGGCTACATGAAGGCGCCCGAATTCGCGCGACTGGCGCAACAGGCCCTGGGGGCGCCGCTGAGCGCTTCGCTGACTGAGCCTCCCAAGACGTGACCGGCGCAACCCGCGCGCTGGTCGTCACAGCTGTCGTGCTTACCGCGGCCGCAGGCGGCGCGGCCGTCTATCGGCTGATGCCCGCGCGATACGCGACGACTGCGCAAATGCGCAGCGTGCGGACCACCGCCGCCAACCAACACCCGGAGGGCCCACGGGGCGCTGAGCAGCCTGCCCAGGAGGAGTCGCGGGCGCAGCACGCGATTCCCGACAGCCTGCCCGATTTCTCGCTGCCTGATGCGGAGGGAACCTCTCACAAGCTGTCGGACTGGAAGGGACGACCACTCCTGGTCAACTTCTGGGCCACCTGGTGCGCACCCTGCCGGCGTGAAATTCCGCTTCTGAGCTGGCTGCATCAGAAGCGCTCGGCGCAGGGACTGGAGATAATCGGGATCGCAGTAGACTTCCACGACGCAGTCGTGAAGTATGCGCGCGACATGCGGATCGATTATCCCGTTCTCATCGGGGAGCGGGGAGGCTTCGAGGCCGCCTCCGCTTTCGGCATGGAGCCCGTGTTTCCGTTCTCGGTCTTCGCGGATCGACAGGGTCGTATCGTCGCGCTCAAGATAGGCGAGCTGCACCGCGAGGAGGCCAATCTGATCCTCGATCGACTGGCCGACGTGGAGGGAGGACGCCTGGACCTGAAGGAGGCGCGCTCCCGGATCTCGGAGGGCCTGGCCCACCTGGCCGCTGACCGGGCCCGCGCCGAACCGAGCAGTATGTAGCCGCTAAGGCGGCCGATCATCGCCAATCGCGCACAGAAGTAGTACAGTCCACGCGCTGCGCGCGGGGGAGCAGAAACCGATGTCGAATAGATAGGCCGAAGGGCTGCTGAAACGAAAACCATGGCGCGAGTGCTGCTACTGAACGGCCCGAACCTCAATCTGCTCGGCAGCCGCGAGCCCGGGGTGTACGGCCTCGAGACGCTCGAAACGATCGAGCGCCGCGCGGCCGAGGTCGCCCGCGAGGCGGGGCATGAGCTGATTGCCTATCAGAGCAACGCGGAGCACGAGCTGATCAATCGGATCCATGGGGCGGCGGCGGACGCAATCGCCTTTCTCGTCTTCAATCCAGGCGGCTTCACCCACACGAGCGTGGCGCTGCGGGACGCGCTCCTTGCGGTGCAGCTACCCTTCATCGAAGTGCATCTCTCGAACACGCAGGCCCGCGAGCCGTTCCGTCGCCACTCGTACTTTTCGGACATTGCCGATGGGGTGATCGGCGGCCTCGGCGCTTACGGCTACGAGCTGGCCGTATTAGCTGCCGCGCGTCAACTGGCGCGCTCCGCTTAAGACACCCGCATCGAACTCGTAAAAATCTCCAGGGGAGCTTTCCCGGCATGGATATTCGAAAAATCAAAAAACTCATCGAGCTGCTGGAGGAGTCCGGCATTGCGGAGATAGAGATCAAAGAAGGCGAGGAAGCCGTCCGCATCAGCAGGATGCCCCCGCCCAACGCCTTCCCCCCGCAGCTGACTCACGTCCCGGGTCTGCCGATGCCAGCGCCCATGCCGGTCGCCGTGCAGGCCGTTCCACAGGCGACCGCGGAGCCCACGCCCGCGAAGCCGAAGACGAACGAGCACGTCATCACCGCCCCGATGGTCGGCACCTACTACGCATCACCGTCGCCCGGCGCCAAGCCGTTCGCCGAGATCGGCGACGAGATCAAGGTGGGTCAGGTCCTGTGCATCATCGAGGCCATGAAGATGATGAATCAGATCGAGTCCGACAAGGCAGGCCGCATCACATCGATCATGGCCCGTAACGGCGACCCGGTCGAATTCGGCCAGCCGCTCTTCGTCGTCGAATAAGCGGGCCATGCTGGAGAAGGTCGTCATCGCCAATCGTGGCGAGATCGCATTGCGAATCCTGCGCGCCTGTCGCGAGCTTGGAATCAAGACCGTCGCCGTCCACTCCACTGCCGACTACAGTCTCAAGCACGTCCTGCTCGCCGATGAGTCGGTATGCATCGGCCCGCCTCCGTCGGCGGGCAGCTATCTCAACATGCCGGCCATCATCAGCGCGGCCGAGGTCACGGACTCCGTGGCCATTCACCCGGGCTACGGCTTCCTCTCGGAGAATGCGGATTTCGCCGAGCGCGTCGAGAACAGCGGCTTCGTGTTCGTCGGGCCGAAGGCCGAAACGATTCGCACGATGGGCGACAAGGTCTCGGCCATTCGGGTCATGAAATCGCATGGTGTGCCCTGCGTCCCTGGCTCCGACGGTCCGCTCGGCGAGGACGCCGATGAGAACCTGCGCGTCGCCCGCGACATCGGCTACCCCGTAATCATCAAGGCCTCGGGCGGAGGCGGCGGTCGCGGCATGCGTGTCGTGCATAGCGAGGCCTCGTTGCTGAATGCGATCGGCATCACGAAGGCCGAAGCGCGCGCGGCCTTCGGGAACGATCAGGTGTACATGGAGAAGTTCCTGGAGCGGCCCCGCCACATCGAGTTCCAGGTGTTGGCGGATCACCATGGCAACGTGATTCACCTCGGCGAGCGCGATTGCTCGATGCAGCGGCGCCACCAGAAGGTGATCGAAGAGGCGCCTGCTCCCGGCATCACGGCACGCCAGCGGCGGATCATGGGCGACCGCTGTGTCGAGGCATGCCGCGCGGTGAGCTATCGCAGCGCCGGGACCCTGGAGTTCCTGTTCCAGGATGGGGAGTTCTATTTCATCGAGATGAACACGCGCATCCAGGTCGAGCATCCGGTCACCGAGCTCATTACGGGCATCGACCTCGTCAAGGCCCAACTCCTCATCGCCAGTGGCGAGCGCCTCCCCTACGTACAGAGCGATGTGCAGATTCGCGGTCACGCGCTCGAATGCCGCATCAACGCCGAGGACCCCAAGACCTTCATGCCCTCACCGGGGCCGATACGCCTGTGGCATGCGCCCGGCGGCCCGGGTGTTCGCGTCGATAGCCATATCTACTCCGGATACAACGTCCCGCCCAACTATGACTCGCTCGTCGGCAAGATCATCGCCCACGGCGATACCCGCGAGACCGCGATCGCCCGCATGAAGAATGCGCTCGCCGAGATGGTGATCGAAGGAATCAAGACCAACGTGGCGTTGCATCAGGAGATCTGCAACCACGCCGCGTTCCAGAAGGGCGGCACCGACATCCATTACCTCGAAAGACGGCTCGGCCTGAGATAGCGAGCCGCAGCCGGCTGATCCGCGCCGATGGATGCGTTCCTGCAGCTCAGCTTCGATCTCGGTCCGCTGGATGCACAAGCTGTCGAGGACGTGTGCTTCGGGCAAGGCGCCAGCGCCGTCACGTTCGTGGACGCGCAGGACCATCCGGTGCTCGAGCCTTTGCCAGGTGAGTTTCGGTTGTGGCCGGCAACGCGGGTACAGGCGCTCTTTGCACCAGGCACGCGACCCCGGGAGACCGCGAATAGTCTGTCGGCTGCCTTGTCGCTTCCGCCGAGCGCCGTCGAATCGCGTTGGATAGAGGACCGCGCGTGGGAGCGTGAGTGGCTGCGCGACTTCCACGCAATGCGCTTCGGAAGGCGATTATGGATCTGTCCCCACCACGAGGAGGTGACCGCTCACGATGCCGCCATCGTGCGACTGGATCCGGGCCTGGCCTTTGGCACCGGTACGCATCCGACCACGGCCCTCTGCCTGACGTGGCTGGATAGTGAGGTCGCGGGAGGGGACCGGGTCATCGACTTCGGCTGCGGGTCGGGGGTACTCGCGCTTGCCGCCGTCAAGCTGGGTGCGCAGGCAGCACACTGCTTCGATATCGACCCTCAAGCGCTGCTGGCGACGCGCGAGAATGCAGGCTCGAATGACATGCTGTCCTGTATCCATATCCACGACTGCGCACAGACGCTCCCGACAGGCGTTGACGTGCTCGTGGCTAATATCCTTTCCGGACCCCTCTGTGAGCTGGCAGAACGCTTCAGCTCACTGGTCAGGCCGGGCGGCCGGATTCTGCTGGCGGGCCTTCTGGCGGCAGAGGGGGCTGAGGTGACACAGGCTTACAACGCATGGTTTGATATGCGTTCGTGTGCCGAACGCGAGGGATGGGTCAGTCTCGCAGGAAAGCGTCGCACCTGAGCGAGGCGGGTCACTCAAGAGATGTTCACAGTCTGCCCGAAATGCGCCTTGACGCTGGTCGTGACAGCGTCCGACCTGCGTGTGGCCCAGGGCTTCGTGCGCTGCGGACGCTGCTCCAACGTCTTCAACGCACTCGCCAGGCTCTCGGAGGAGCGTGCGGCGGCCACGAGCTCTCAACCCGCACTGACGCCGCCTCCGCCCCCGCCGCCCCCTCGGGAGGAGGCGCACGAGCCGGCCAACCCGCCGCTCTCGGCCGACGATCCGGACCTGCCTGAGTCGGCTCTCGAATTCAACCCTGCCGCCACGGATGTCTCGAAGGTCTTCGTGCAACCGCCGCCCAACCCTGAATGGCAGGCGGCCACCGGTACGTTCAAATCGCTCGTCCTCGATCCGAAGAAGCTGCCGCTACCTTCTTCGAACCAACATGCCGACTCTTTGCGCAGTGGCTCGAGCGACGACGGACAGGTGGATGTAGAGCTCGACTCGCAGTTGTTGGGCGATACGTCCCGTATGCGCAGGCCCGAATTTCCGCGGTCGGCCGGGAGCAGGGCGCCGAGCCCATCGCCTGCGCCGAGTCCGCCGCCTGCGCCGAGTCCGCCTGCGCCGAGTCCGCCTGCGCCGAGTCCGCCTGCGCCGAGCCCACCGCCTGCGCCGACCCAACAGGGCAAATCCACGGCCTCCGCGGGGGCAACCAGCGCTGGCTCACCGGCGGTGGACACACGGCCGGCTCGTATGCAGGGGCGAACCGCCGGCGGCAGTTCAGCGTTAGAAGTCGCCGCAGCGGATATCGCGAAGTCGCTCATTCGTCCTGGCCGTGGCGCTGACGCGAGCACCGCCGGCTCCATGCCATCCACGCGCCCTGCCTCCTTCTGGAGCATCGGCACGAGTGTGCTCGTGGTGACACTGGGGGCTCAGATCATCCACCACTTCAGAAATGACCTGGCCACGATCTCCTGGATGCACGGTCCGTTGACCGCGCTTTACGCGACGCTCGGCGTGTCTCTCGTGCCCAAATGGAACGTCGCCGCTTATGAGGTGCGCCAGCTCGGTGCCTCAACAGACGCGGACCGGCCAGGTCAGATCACCGTGCGAACCAGTGTGAAGAATCGCGGTCAGCCGCGGCCTTTCCCCTTGCTGCGCGTGACGCTGCAAGACCGATTCGGGAATCGAATCGCCGCGCGGGACGTCCCACCCGTTTCTTATCTGCCACCCGCCGTTCGCAATGCTTCCTTCATGGCCGCCGGCCAGCGTATCGATGCCGAAATGACCTTTGTCGATCCGGGCTCCAGCGCAGTGGGCTTCGAAGTCGACGCTTGCCTCCCATACCCCGGTGGCGGCGTCAACTGCGCCAACGACGCCACCGCACCCTGAACGTGATTCGGATCGGCCCCTATACGTTGCCTTCGCGGGTTGTGCTCGCGCCGATGGCGGGCGTGACCGATCGTCCGTTCCGAATACTGTGCCGCCGCTTCGGCGCGGGTCTGGCCGCCTCTGAAATGCTCACCTCAGACACGCGTCTGTGGAGCACGCCGAAATCGCGTCGCCGCATGAGTCACGAGGGCGAGCCGGAACCTCGCGTAGTGCAACTTGCCGGTGCGGATGGCCATGCTCTGGCGGAGGCCGCTCGCCTGAATGTCGAGCTCGGCGCACAGATCATCGATCTGAACATGGGGTGCCCCGCGAAGAAGGTGTGCGGCAAGCTCTGCGGGTCTGCGCTGCTGCGCGACGAATCCCTCGTCGCACGGATATTAGACTCAGTCGTAAAAGCAGTGACGGTGCCCGTGACGTTGAAGATCCGCACAGGGTGGAATCCTGGTAGTCGCAACGGCGTTACGATCGCACGCATCGCTGAAAGCTGTGGCGTTCAGGCTCTGGCCGTGCATGGGCGCACGCGAGCGGATTTCTACGCGGGTGCGGCGGAGTACGAAACGATCCGGGACATCAAAGCGGCCGTCGGCATTCCGGTTTTCGCCAACGGCGATATTACGGCGCCGCAAAAAGCGCGCGAGGTACTTGATTTCACTCACGCCGACGGAGTAATGCTTGGCCGTGCGACGCACGGAGCTCCATGGATTTTCCGCTCTGTCAATGCGTATCTCCCCAGCGGAAAAATGGTTCCACCGCTCTCGCGTGCGCAGGTGCGTGATATTATCCTCGCGCATCTCGACTCTCTTTATTCCTTCTACGGTGAAGACACCGGAGTCCGGATCGCACGCAAACATCTCGGCTGGTATTGCGAACAGTTGCTGTCAGATTCGCGGGACATTCGCCGTCGCCTGATGGCAGCCGAGAGCACGGCGGTGCAGTTTGCGGCAGTCGGCGACCATCTGAGCGAGTGGGTCGGAGAGGCTGCACGGGCGGCTGCGATGGTTGGGCGTTTTTTTGGGGACGGGACATGACAGCGAAAAAGAAGAGTCGAGCTCGGGGGGACTCCAACGCGCGACCGAATGGGCGCGAGCTGCCGCTACGCAACCACGCGGAGCGCGCACTGAGCGACTACTTCACGAGTCTCAACGGCCACAAGCCGGCCCATCTCTACGACCTCGTGCTGCGCGAGGTGGAGGAGCCGCTGTTCCGCGTAGTGCTCGACTACGCCGAGGGCAACCAGAGCCGCGCCGCGGGAATTCTCGGCATCAATCGCGGCACCCTGCGCAAGAAGCTCAAGCAGTTCGGCCTCGCCGGCTGAACGGCGGCAGTGGCGGCACCATGACTGACTCAGGCTCCGAGGTCGCTCGGACGCTGATGCCCGTTCGCCGTGCGCTGCTGTCCGTCTCGGACAAGGCGGGTGTGCTCGAGATCGCCCGCGCCCTGGCGGCGCGCGGCATCGAAATCCTGTCCACGGGCGGAACCGCGGCGCTCCTCGCGGCCAACGGCGTGACGGTGCGAGAGGTTTCGAGCCATACGGGCTTTCCGGAGATCATGGACGGTCGCGTCAAGACGCTGCACCCCAAGATTCACGGAGGGCTTCTGGGCCGGCGAGGCATCGACGAGCCCGTCATGGCCGCCCACGGAATCGAGCCGATCGACCTGCTCATCGTGAATCTCTATCCGTTCGCGCAGACGATCGCCAAGCCCGGCTGCACCTATGAGGACGCCATCGAGAACATCGATATCGGCGGCCCCGCGATGTTGCGTGCCGCGGCGAAGAATCACGCCTCCGTGGCTGTTGCCGTCGATCCTGCGGACTACGAAGCGATCCTCGCCGAGCTGGGGACGCACAACGGCTGCACCACCCTCGCCACGCGGTCGCGGCTCGCGGCGAAAGCATTCGCGCACACCGCCCGCTACGACGGGATGGTCGCGAGCTATCTGAGCCATCAACACGCGGTCGAGGGCGAGCGTTTTCCGCAGGTTTTACTCGCGGTCTTCGACAAGGCCCTGGATCTGCGGTACGGCGAGAATCCTCATCAGTCCGCGGCGTTCTATCGACTTCCGGGTGCCGAGGAGGCCAGCGTCGCCGCGGCCCGTGTGCTCCAGGGAAAGGACCTGTCTTTCAACAACATCGCGGACGCGGACACGGCGATCGAGTGCGTCAGGCAGTTCGCGGAGCCTGCGTGCGTCATCGTCAAGCACGCGAATCCCTGCGGCGTATCCGTCGCCGCCTCGGCGCTGGAGGCTTACGACCGTGCCTACCGGACCGACCCCACCTCGGCCTTCGGCGGCATCATCGCTCTGAATCGCGAGCTCGATGCGACCACAGCCGCGGCGATCGTGGACCGTCAGTTCGTGGAAGTGCTGGCGGCACCTGCCGTCTCCGCCGACGCTCAGCGCATCCTCGCGACGAAACCCAACGTCCGCGTGTTGGTGCTCGGAGACCTGAGCAGCAAACCGGCCGGGGAGCTCGAGTATCGCAGCGTGACCGGTGGACTGTTGGCGCAAACCCGCGACACGGGCAATGTCCGGTCCGATGACCTGCGCGTCGTAACGCGGCGCAAGCCCTCGCCCTCGGAACTGGCGGATCTGCTCTTCGCATGGCGCGTGTGCAAGTTCGTGAAGTCGAATGCCATCGTTTTCGCGCGTGAGCGCACGACCGTGGGCGTGGGCGCCGGCCAGATGAGCCGCGTTTACTCCACGCGCATCGCGGCTATGAAGGCAAACGACGAGCAGTTGGACACGCAGGAGGCCGTCATGGCCTCGGACGCATTCTTTCCGTTTCGGGATGGAATCGACGTCGCCGCGGAGTACGGCATTCGCGGGGTGATCCAACCCGGCGGCTCGAAGCGCGACCCGGAGGTCATCGCGGCCGCCGACGAGCACGGGATGGCTATGGTGTTCACGGGAATGCGGCACTTCCGACATTGAGCGGTGATGACCGGCACGCGATCATGAAGGTCCTCATCGTCGGCTCAGGCGGGCGCGAGCACGCCCTCGCCTGGAAATGTGCCACCGTCGCGCGCGTCTCGGAGGTTCTGGTTGCGCCGGGCAACGCGGGCACTGCCCGGGAGCCCAAAGTCCGCAATGTGGCGGTGGCAGCGGAGGATATCCGGGGCCTCGTTGCCCTGGCTCGGTCCGAGAAAGTCAACCTCACGATCATTGGCCCGGAAGCTCCGCTCGTCGCCGGAATCGTGGACGAGTTTGCGGCGGCCGGCCTGCGCTGCTTCGGGCCGCGCAGAGCGCCCTCCCGCCTCGAGGGATCAAAAGCCTTCACCAAGGAATTCCTGCGCAAGCACCGTATCCCGACGGCGAGCTACGCGACCTTCACCCGGGATACGTTCGACCCCGAGTACGTTCGGCGGCAACGCGAGCCGATCGTCGTGAAAGCAAGCGGCCTTGCGGCCGGTAAAGGCGTTGTCATCGCCGCCTCCGCCGGCGAAGCCATCGCGACCGCCGAGGCGATGTTCGCGGGGCAGTTCGGTGACGCAGGCCGGGAAGTCGTGATCGAGGAGTTCCTCGAGGGGGAGGAAGCGAGCTTCATCGTCATGGCCGACGGCCGCCACATCCTGCCGCTGGCAACCTCCCAGGACCATAAGCGACGGGATGACGGTGACCAGGGACCCAACACCGGGGGCATGGGAGCCTATTCTCCGGCGCCCGTCGTCACCCCCAGCCTCCACGACCGGATCATGCGCGAGGTCATCGAGCCGACGATTCGCGGCCTCGCGGCGGATGGCATGCCCTACACGGGGTTCCTTTATGCGGGCATCATGATCGCACCGGACGGGACGCCCAACGTGTTGGAATTCAACTGTCGGTTCGGCGACCCCGAGACCCAGCCCATCATGGCCCGGCTGCAATCCGACCTCACGCTCCTGTGCGAAGCCGCGCTGGACGGCCGCCTCGACAGGGTCAGCGCCGAGTGGGACCGTCGCGCTGCACTCGGGGTAGTCATGGCCGCGGCCGGATATCCCGACGCCGTGCAGAAAGGGGACGTCATCGAAGGGCTCGAAGACGCCGCCAGACTGCCGGGAAAAGTTTTCCACGCAGGCACCGGGCTGCGATCGGGGCAGGTCACCACGCAAGGAGGCAGAGTGCTCTGCGCCGTGGGGCTGGGGGAGAACGTCACGGCAGCACGAGCACAGGCGTATGCCCTCGTCGATAAGATTCGCTGGCCAGGGGCCCAATACAGGCGTGACATCGGCTACCGCGCGGTGGCACGTGAGCGCCGCTGACGACTGGGACTTCCCGGGCCCGCACGTCATTACGCTGGACGTGTTGCCGTCGGACATCGACGCCTATCGACACGTCAACAACGCTGTCTATCTGTCCTGGTTCGACCGCGCAGCCTGGACCCACTCGGCCGCTCTCGGTGTCCCCATCGACGAGAGCTTGAAACTTCGTCGCGGGATGGCGGCGGTGCGTTGTGAAGTGGATTACGTGCGCGCCGCGATGTCGGGTGATCGTGTAGAGGTCGGCACTTGGATCGTTGCTTCGGATCGTCGGCTCCGTGTCGAACGAAGATTTCAGGTGAGACGCGCGCCAGGTAGCGAGACCCTGGCGCGCGCTCTGACCGCTTACGCGTGCATCAACCTCGATACGGGCCGCGCGACCCGCATGCCGCCCCTCTTTTCGCAGTGCTACCAGGTAACGCTGATGCGATGACTCCATCCCCCTTGCCACCGAAGTTCCCGCCCCCTTGCCACCGAAGTTCCCGGCAACGTTCGCAGACCGTGGAGTGCTGTAAGAACTACAGGTTGCGCTGCAGGTTCCGGCGCAAGGCCCTTGCGGGAGCCGCCGCACGGGCCATGAGGGGGTCTTTCGAGCTGGCACGCAGGTTGCAGGGTCTCTACTCAGAATTACGAAGGGGAGATACGAGATGGGATCTTTACGAGCTGACCCAATCTCTTCATGGCTGGAGCGCGAATACTGTGCGTCGGTGGCCGCTACCTTGATGGCGCGCACCGAGTACTTCGAGCTGCTGGAGGATGCCATGGTGCCACCCGTCCAACTCGTCACTGCCCTGAGCGCCTGGCGTCGACACGCCAAGCAGGCGGAAGTGCTGGGCGGCTCGCTATCCGCAGCGCGCGGTCACGCCTGACAGGCCCTCGATCGCGGCCCGCACCGCAGCGGGCTGACCGCTAGAAGCTGACCCGGAAGAAGGCCTCCGGTCCCTTGACGCTCAGACGAAACAACCCCGGGAAGTTGGATGCGCTGACATCCAGTATCGCGCGGATCATGGTATAGCCCGCGCCGAAAGCGAGGTTACGCCAGGCGCGCCATTGCACATCGGCGTGGTATTCGGCCAGGGAGCCGTCGAATCCTCCGATGGAGGCGTGGAAATACTGGCCGCGGGCCGTAAACGCCAGACGACGCGTAACACGCCACGTGAAGTCCACCGGAATCGTCGGGAAGGCACCGGCGCCCGACTTGTCCTGCCTGAGCAGGGTGCCATTGTGGACCGTGCTGCCCCGCGCCTGAGCGTCGATTGCGCTCAGTGCCAGGCCCGCTCCGAGCTCGATGCGGTCATTGCGGATGAAGGAGTAGGTGTACGACAGGCCGAAGGAGCGCCAGTCCACCTCGCTCGCCACGACATCCCCGGTCGTGAAGGTCTCGTCACCGAACTGGATATCGCGAGGGATGGCCTGATCGCCCCGGCGCTCGCTCTGGAAATAGTCCACGCGCAGCCGGCTGCGCTCACGCAGCCGGAACATGAACTCGATCCGTCCCTCGTTCCGGTGGGCATCCAGGCCCAGATCGCGCTCGCCGCTCACCAATGTGCCCGGAACGGGAGCTCCCGGACCATTGGCCCGAGGGTCAACGCGCAGGTCCGTCCGGACGTGCGAAGAGAAGAACGTCCCGCGGATGTAGAAATGATCGGTGATCGGGCTTGGGATCTCGTACTTCTCGTCGGGTCGGGTCGGAGCCCCCGAATGAGGATCGCGCTCTGCGTAGGCGGGTGCTGCCTGCAGCGCCATGAGCGCTGCAACGACTCCGAAACCATGACGCATGCGTGAGGCTCCCGACCCGAAAGGACGCGCGAATCTTACTGACTCGCGCCCGGATGATGCCAGCTGCACGCCAGCCCTGACCTACGAACTACCCCACAGAATGAGTCTTTCGATGGGCTGTCTGGCAATGGCGACGGCCGGCAACCGCGCGGACATTCCGGCGCGGTCGTCTCTAACGCTTCATGGCCTCGAAGAATTCGCTGTTCGACTTCGTGTCCTTCATCTTGTCGAGCAGGAACTCGATCGCCGCCAGCTCATCCATCGGATGCAGCAGCTTGCGCAGGATCCACATCTTGGCGAGCTCGCCCTGGTCGGTGATCAGCTCTTCCTTGCGCGTGCCGGACCGGTTGATGTTCACGGCCGGGAAGACCCGCTTCTCCGACACACGCCGATCCAGATGGATCTCGCTGTTGCCCGTGCCCTTGAACTCCTCGTAGATGACATCGTCCATCTTCGAGCCGGTATCGATCAGCGCGGTGGCGAGGATCGTGAGACTTCCGCCCTCTTCGATGTTGCGCGCTGCGCCGAAGAAACGCTTCGGTCGCTGCAACGCGTTGGCATCGACACCGCCCGTCAACACCTTGCCCGAAGACGGCACCACGGTGTTGTAGGCGCGCGCCAGACGGGTGATGGAATCGAGGAGGATGACGACGTCTTTCTTGTGCTCGACCAGGCGCTTCGCCTTTTCGATGACCATCTCGGCCACCTGCACGTGACGCGCGGCCGGCTCGTCGAATGTGCTCGAGACCACCTCGCCCTTCACGGTGCGCTGCATCTCGGTCACTTCCTCGGGCCGCTCATCGATCAGCAGCACGATCAGGTAGACCTCGGGATGGTTCGCCGTGATGGAGGTGGCGATGTTCTGCAGCAGCATCGTCTTGCCCGCCTTCGGCGGCGACACGATGAGACCGCGCTGGCCCTTGCCGATGGGGGCGACCAGGTCGATGGTGCGGGCCGTGAGGTCCTCCGTGGATCCGTTACCGCGCTCGAGCTTCAAGCGCTTGGTCGGATGGAAGGGCGTCAGGTTCTCGAACAGCACCTTCGAGCGCGAGCTGTCCGGGGAGTCGAAGTTGATCTCGCCGACCTTCAGCAGCGCGAAGTAGCGCTCACCGTCCTTCGGCGGACGGATGAGCCCCGAGATCGTGTCGCCCGTGCGCAGGTTGAAGCGGCGGATCTGGCTCGGGCTCACGTAGATATCGTCGGGACCCGCGAGATAGGAGCCGTCGGCCGAGCGCAGGAAGCCGAAGCCGTCCTGGAGGATCTCGAGTACGCCGTCGCCGTAGATGTTCTCGCCGTTGCGCGCATGCGCTTTCAGGATCGAGAAGATGATGTCCTGCTTGCGGGAGCGCGCGAGGTTCTCGAGCCCCATCGATTCGGCGAGCTTCACCAGCTCGTGGATGGGCTTCGACTTCAGCTCGGTGAGGTTCATCGAGCTGCGCGACTGAGTCAGCTCGGCGGGGCTGATGATCTCGGCGTCATCGACGTCGAACATCTCGGCCTCGTGCATCATCTCATCGGGACGAGGCCCCCCGTTGTTGCCGCGATTGCCGTCCCGGTTGCCGTGACGCGGGCCCTTGTTGGGCCGGTTGCGGCCCTGGTTGCCTAGATAGCCCCTCACAGGTTGCTGTCCAGGAACGCCGAGAGCTGCGACTTCGAGACCGCTCCGACCTTCTGGGCCTCGACCGTGCCGTTCTTGAAAAGGATCAGCGTCGGAATGCCCCGAATGCCGAACTTGGGCGGGGTCTGGGGGTTCTCGTCGATATTCAGTTTGGCCACCTTGATGCGGTCCTGGTACTCGCTCGCGATCTCATCGAGGATCGGAGCGATCATCTTGCACGGGCCGCACCACTCTGCCCAGAAATCCAGAAGCACGGGTTTGTCGGACTTCAGGACATCCTGGCTAAAGGTGGCGTCCGTGGTATGCACGATGTGCGGGCTACTCACGCGGTTCAACCTCCGTTGAAATACAGAGCGTCAAGTTGTCTGGTAGGGATTAAAGGGATAAAGCAGTCTGGTTAGACTCAAGGGCTGAGCGGCAGGTCGGCAGGCTAATGAAAGCCGTGCCAGAAACACCCGTTAAACGGTTACACTAACTCGGGAAGTGAGTACGAGATCCGACCTAATGGAAATAACGGAACCGGGCTGGGAGGGGCGGACCCACTTTCGGGGTTATGTGCCCCAAAGGGCCCGCTGTCTTGTGATCTTTGTAGCGCTTCCGAGGCGCTTTTGCAAGGGCCGCGGCCGTCCCGACCGCCCACTTATACACCTGAACCCACTGCCAGACCGGCGAAGATACCCATTTGATGACTGATCCACACTCTGACACCCCGACTTTCGAATCCTTCGACCTGGCGCCTGCGTTGATGCAGGGCATCCGCGATGCAGGCTTCAAGCGCTGCACCCCCATACAGGCGCAGACGCTGCCGGTCGCCCTGTCGGGCCGGGACGTTGCCGGACAGGCACAGACCGGCACGGGGAAGACCGCGGCCTTCCTGATTGCGCTGTATCAGGCGCTGCTGACACGCCCTGCCCCGGCCAACCGTGCCCCGACCTCGATCAGGGCGCTGATAGTTGCGCCCACGCGCGAGCTCGCGGTGCAGATCCACCACGATGCCGAGGTCCTGGGTAGACACATGGGCTTCCGACACGCCGTCGTCTATGGTGGCGTGGACTACGAGAAGCAACGGCGGCAGGTCGCCGATGGCATCGATGTGCTGATCGGCACGCCCGGGCGTCTGATCGATTACTTCAAGCAGCATGTCTTTGACATGCGGCACGCGCAGGTCCTCGTTCTCGATGAGGCCGACCGCATGTTCGATCTCGGCTTCATCGCCGATATCCGCTACATCCTCAGACGCCTGCCGCATCCGGAGCGGCGCCAGTCGATGCTGTTCTCCGCCACGCTGTCCTATCGGGTGCTCGAGCTCGCTTACGAGCATATGAACAACCCGGAGCTGGTCCGGATCGAGCCGGACAAGATGACGGTCGACCAGGTGCGGCAGATCATGTACTACCCCTCCATGGAGGAGAAAGTGCCGCTGCTCGTCGGGCTGCTCCGCCAGAGCGAGGCGCGCCGCACCATGATCTTCGTCAACACGAAGCGCATGGCGGAGCGCCTCGAGGGCACGTTGAAGGCCAACGGCTTCCATGCCCAGGCCCTATCCGGCGATGTGCCCCAGAACAAGCGACTCAAGTTCCTTCGCGACTTTCACAACGGCGAACTGGCCGTTCTGATCGCCACGGATGTCGCTTCCCGCGGCCTGCATATCCCCGATGTCAGCCACGTGTTCAATTTCGACCTTCCGCAGGATGCGGCCGACTACGTCCATCGGATCGGCCGCACCGCGCGCGCCGGCGCGGAGGGGGACGCCATCAGCTTCGCCTGCGAAGAGTTTGCGATGGCGCTGCCCGAAATCGAGGATTACATCGGGCACAAGGTCCCCTCGGCGCAAATCACCCCGGACCTGTTGGCGACGTCGCTAGCGCCACCGGTTGCAGGGGAGCACTCCGGGCATCGCCCGCGCTTCCGTGGCGCCGGAGGCCGTCCGCCGGGTGGCCGCGGGCCCCGCCAACACGGTAGAGCGCAACGCCCTAAGGGATCCCACAACAAAGGTCACTGACCGCATCGACCGCCGGCAGCTCGCCGTGATCGCGGGCGGACCGGCGGGAGTCAGGTCTGCGCACGCCGTATACCCAGCGAATCCCGGCGGCGTGCGCGGCTCGCAGCACCGCGGTATTGTCGTCCAAGAAGAGCGAGCGCCCCGGATCGAACGGCTCCACGGCACGCACTCGCTCCCAGAATCGCGGACTCTCCTTGGGCACCCCGAAGGCATGTGAGCTGATGGCGGCATCAACATATCGCCCGATGCCCAACTGCTCGTCTTTCAATCTCAGTACGTGGGGATGTGTGTTGGTCAGCAGAACGAGGCGCTTACCGGCTCCGCGCACCCGCGCCAGGAATTCCCGGGCGCCCGGCAGCCAGGCGATCTGCCCTGCCCGCCCCCGCTTCAATGCCTCGATATCCAGTCCCAGCTCCCGGCTCCAGTGATCGATGCAGTACCAGGCGAGCGTGCCCTCGTAAGCTCGGAAGCGAGGTGTTAGGCTCGCGCGCGCCTGCTCGAGGGTGAGGGATTGCGCTGCCGCATAAGCAGCCGGCACGTGATCGAGCCAGAAGTCGTTGTCGAAGGCCAGATCGAGCAGGGTGCCGTCGAGATCCAGCAGGACGGTATCGATATGGGTCCAGGGCAGCATTTACAAGGGTGCCTGTTCGGTCAAAAGGGCTCAGGCATTCCGCCGAGCTTGGCAATGGGCAGCAGCGCGAATTTTACGCTAAGCTATCGGCTGGCCGCCGCCGGGATCCAGGGCGGCCGTCAGGCGGCATGAATCCCAACGGGAGAGCCGCGGGCGCTCTAAGCCATGTCGGAAATCGAAGACAACGTTGACCGCGAGCTGTTCCGCAATATCGAGAAATTGCGGGCGTTGCGCATCGAGCATCGCGATCTGGACGAGGTCATCGCGCGCTTGACCCTCGATCTGCACAACGACGAGTTACAGTTGAAGCGGTTGAAGAAGCGCAAGCTCATGCTGAAGGATCAGATCACCCGCTTGGAAAGCCAGCTGATCCCCGACCTCAATGCTTGATTACGGCCTGCGGCCGGGAATTTCTGCGGGTCGCAGGAGCGACCCGCGAGATGTAGCGGCGCGAAGCGCGCCGGGAAGAGCCGGATACGGCCTGCGGCCGGTAGGAATGAGAACCAGCTTGCGGGCCACGCCGTGACGCCTGCCGATACTGCCGGGGCGGACACGCCCATCATGGATGTCTTCCGGCGACTCACCTCGCCCCAGATCCTCACGGAAGTCCTCGTAATCGTTTGCGCGGGCCTCATCGCGCTCGCCGGTGCCCATTTCGTCAAGGCGTGGCACAGACGTCATGCATCTGCCACGCGAATGGATGCGTGGCAGACCGACCTGATCGAGGGTTCGGTTATCGCGGCTCCGTTCCTCGCCGCGCTGATCGTCCTGTTGCTGGTTCGCGGGTTACTGAGCTCGCTCCATGGTCACACCGCGGCCATCGACACCGCGCTGCAATTGACCACCGCCCTGGTTCTGATCCGGATCGGGGTCTATCTGCTCCGGGTGATGATGGGGCCGGAGTCGTGGATGCGGACATGGGAAACCCGCGTCACGATCGGCGTCTGGCTGGTGATGTCTTTCTCACTGGTCGGCTGGCTCGATGTCATCGAGAGGACCCTCAATCGCATCGACCTGATTCCGGGCAGGACGCAGCTGAGCCTGTGGGCTCTGCTCAAAGGCCTCGTCGTCGTATCGGCATTCGTGATCATCACGAGCCTGATCGCGCGCGCTCTGGAGAAGCGCGTGATGCGCCTTCAGCACCTGGCGGTGTCCACCCGCATCGGGATCTCCAAGTTCGCCTACTTCTTCCTGGTCGGCATCGGAGTGATGCTCGGCATCAACGAGGCGGGCGTCGACGTGACGACCCTGAACGTGTTGACGGGCGCAATCGGCCTCGGGCTCGGCTTCGGCCTGCAGGCGATCGCGAGCAACTTCGTCAGCGGCTTCGTGCTCCTGATGGACAAGTCCATCAAGCCCGGCGATGTCATCAGCTTCACCGGCCACACCGGGACGAGCACGGAGAACTTCGGTTGGGTCCAGGAGCTGCGGGGCCGCTACGTCGTGGTCCGCGACCGCGACGGCGTCGAGACCCTGGTCCCCAACCAGAATCTCATCACCAACTCGGTCATCAACTGGAGCTATTCCGACCAGCGCGTGCGGCTGCGGCTGCCCGTAATAGTGAGCTACGACGACGATCCGGAGTTCGCCTTGAAGCTGTTGTACGAGGCAGCGAGCCACCACCCGCGGATTTTGCGCGAGCCGCCGCCCGTCACGCGCCTCATGAGCTTCGAGGACTATGGAATGCGGCTCGAGGTGCGATTCTGGATCGCGGACCCGATGAACGGCGTGAACAACGTGCGCTCGGACGTGAATCGCTCCATCTGGCGGCTGTTCAACGAGCATGGTGTCAAGATCCCCGTGGCGCAGCGAGAGCTGCGCATACTCGACAAGTTACCGCAGCGCATCTCTGCACGTGCCGCACCGGAGCAGCGGCAGGACAACGACCCGGACTGACCCCCTAAGGACTGACCACTCCCAGGTGGCTGAATGGCCGTGCAGATCTCGGACAAGTTGGCGATCCCCGACAGCGACCTGGAGTGGGCGTTCGTCCGGGCATCCGGGCCCGGTGGACAGAACGTCAACAAGGTGGCCTCCGCCGTCCAGCTGCGCTTCGATCTGGCCGGCAACACGGCCCTCAGCGATCCGGTGAAGAGCCGGCTGCGCGCTCTGGCAGGGCGCCGATTGACGGACGACGGCGCCATTCTCATCATCGCGCGCAATCATCGCACCCAGGAAAGCAATCGCCGCGAGGCGGCCGACCGCCTCGTGGATCTGATCCAGCGGGCTTTGATCGCGCCCAAGGCGCGCAAGCCAACGAAGCCCACACGCGCTTCGCGCGAGCGTCGGCTGGAGCACAAGACACGCCAGCAGCGAACCAAAGGGCTGCGGCGCAGGGTCCGGTGGGAGGACTGACTTCTCTGGCACAATGGTCGTCTATGCACGCTCAACCGCTCATGGCATTCCTGCATCACGTGGCTGCGTTCACGTTGGTGGGCTCTCTTTCCGCTGAGATGGTCCTCTTCAAACCGCCGCTGACGACGGCGCAGGCCCGGCGCGTGCTCGGCGCCGATGCGATCTTCGGGATATCGGCCGGGACGCTCCTGATCGTGGGCTTGCTGCGGGTGTTCTACTTCGAGAAGGGTGCGGCGTATTACTTTGCGAATGGCTTTTTCATCGTCAAGCTGAGCCTGTTCATCCTGGCGGCCCTCCTCTCCATCTATCCCACCCGGCTGTTCCTGTCCTGGCGCCCGCTGCTCAAACAGGGCACGACCCCCAGCCCCTCCCCGGAGCAAACCAGAAGGGCGCGGATGTGCATCATGTGGGAGCTGACCGCGATTCTGGGGATTCTGCTGTGTGCGCCGTTCATGGCGCAGGGACTGGGTATGCTGCGCTGAGGCACTCCTCAGGGAGTATGAGCCGCCTCGCGCTGCATGAGCTCCCAGAGCGCCTCGACGTGGCGGCGCTCGGTCGCCTCTCCACCGAAGGCGACTCGCGCCATCCACCGGCCATCCAGCATCGCGGGCGTGAGGTAGGCGCGGCCGGATTCGTTGATGCGGCGGACCCAGGCCAACGTGTGCGCGTCGAGCGCATCGCCGCCCAGGCCGGGCGGCTCGTATCTGACACAGACGGTTTGCAGTTTCACCGGAGCCAGACGATGCCACCTCGGGCAGCGCTCCACTTGCGCGGCCAGCCAGCGCGCATGATCCAGATCTCGCCGCAGACGGCTCTGCAGACGCGCGACACCTTGCTCGCGAATCAGGAACCACAGCTTGAGCGCGCGGAAGCGGCGGCCCAGAGGGATACCCCAGTCGCGATAATTCCTCACGGTTTCATCGGCCGCGCTGCGCAGATAACTCGGGTTCGTCGACAGGACTCGCACGAGATGCTGGGCATCGCGGACGAAATAGGTCGAGCAGTCAAAGGGGACTCCGAGCCACTTGTGTGGATTGAGCACCACGGAATCGGCTTGCTCGACACCCTCCCAGAGCGAGCGGCACTCCGGAAGGATCATCGCTGAACCCGCCATGGCCGCATCGACGTGCATCCATATGCCATGCGTGGCCGCCACTGCCGCCAGTTGAGCGAGGGGATCCATGGCAGCGGTCGCCGTCGAGCCTGTCGTGGCGACGACAGCGCACGGTCGCAGGTTGCGAGCCAGATCAGCCCTGACCAGCTCATCGAGAGCGTCGGCTCTCATCGCATACTGCTCGTCCACCGGTACGACACGCACATGGGCGCGTCCAATGCCCGCGAGCAGCGCGGCTTTCTCTACCGAGCTGTGACTCTGACTGGAGGCGTACACGATGAGGGGTGCCTTGCCATCCTGCAGGCCTCCGGTCGCGGCAGCGTAGCCGCTGGTTCGTTCGCGCGCGCAGATCAGCGCGACGAGCGTTCCGGCGGAGGCCGTGTCCTGGATGACGCCGCTCCACGACTCGGAGAGGCCGACCATCTGACGTACCCAATCGGTGACCACTTCCTCCAACTCGGAGAGGGCCGGGCTCGCCTGCCAGCTCAATCCAAGCTGACCGAGCCCCGTGCTCGCGAAGTCACCCAGGGCGCCCGCGAGCGAGTTGTTGGAGGGGAAGAAGCCGAAGAACCGCGGATCGAGCCAGCCCATGCAAGCCGGCACGATCAGCCGGTCGAGATCCGCCATCACGGCTGGCCAGGGCTCGGGCTCTGCCGGGGGTGCCGCCGGCAGAGCCCGTTTGACGCTGCCGGGCGCGACAGCGGGCATCACCGGTCGCTCGCCCCGGTAGAGCGCCGCCCGGTAGTCGGCGATCCAGTCGATCAGCTCATGACCGGCGCGGCGAAACTCTTCGACATCCATGCAACCCTCACCCGTGCGTGACCTGGAGAATGCTGTGGCGCATCTGCTCACTCAGCACGAACTGCGCGTCGGCCGCGACCCGCATCAGCACGTCGTCGAACTCGAGCTTGCTGGTGCTCGAGAGCTTGATGACCCCGCGGGCGCGCAGGCGATCGATGAAATTCTCGAACATCGCCCGGTCGAAGAACTCCGGGGAATTGAGACCGAACAGCATGGCCATGCGCTGCGCCGTGAGCTGGCAGCGCTCCTCGAGCGCGGACTGGCTGATCTCACCGCTGCCGGCCCTCAGAAGCAGCGCAATGGCCAGATAGTACCGCTCGATCGTCTGGATCGTGGCCTGCGCGAGCAGCGAGAGCTGCATCGCCTTCACGGAGGTCGGCGCGGGTCGCCGCCACTCGCTCCGCTCGGCATTGCCCTCGATCAAGCCGTGCTCCTCGAGACAGGCGAGCACGCCGCTCACGACGCCCGCCAGCTCCGACTCGTCCCACCGCAGGAAGAGCTCGGCCGCGACATACGGATAGATGCGCCAGGCAAGACGCTGCAGGTCATCGGTGCGCACCCTCGCATTGCCGACAAAGGCACAAGCCACCAGCGAGGGCATCGCGAACAGGTGCAGAATGTTGTTGCGGAAGTAGGTTGCGCGCACGGCGCTCTCGTCGCTCATCCTGAAAATGTCGCCGAGCTGCTGCCGCTGGCGCTGAATGACCTGCATCGACTCGCCGTAAGCGAGAATTTCCACCCCCGGGAGGTCGGTGACGGTCACGCGATCGCTGTATGGAAACCCGCGCAACAAGGCGCGATACAGCTCGATCTGCCGTAGCAACTCGCTCTCCGGCAGCGCCTGACGCGGCGTGGCCAGCAGAATCATCGCGAGCAGGTTGATGGGGGTGACGGCGGCCGCGGCATTGATGTTGCGCATGATCCGCGTCGCCAGATCGTCAACGGCCGCGCCGATCCAGGGCACCCGGGCCTCATCCTCCGTCCCGCGAGCACGCCACTCGGGATCGTGGCGCTCGAGGATCGATGACAGGGTGATCGGCTCGCCCAGGTTGACGTGCACACGGCCGAAGCGCTCGCGGAACCGCCGCGCCGTGCGCAGCAGCCCCAACACACTCTCTTTCTCCTTGGGCTTGCCCGACAGCTCGCTGATGTACGTCGAGCCTTCCACGACGCGCTCATAGCCGAAGTACACCGGCAGAAACACGATCGGCCGCGCGGGATCGCGCAGAAAGCTGCGGATCGTCATCGACAGCATGCCGGTCTTGGGTTGCAGCAGGCGGCCGGTGCGGCTGCGGCCGCCCTCGATGAAATACTCGATCGAATGCCCTCGCGCCATGATGGCCGCGAGATAGTTCATGAACACGACGGTGTACAGCGCGCTGCCCCGGAAGCTGCGTCTGATGAAGAAAGCGCCGCCCTTGCGCAGAAAGCGGCCGACGACGGGGATATTCAGGTTGATGCCGGCGGCGATGTGCGGGATGGCGTAACCGTGTACGTAGATCGCGTACGACAGCAGGAGATAGTCCATGTGGCTGCGATGACACGGCACGTAGACGATCTCATTGCCCTCCGCCGCGTGTTCCAGGGTCTCGATGTGCCCGAACTCGACACCGTCGTACAGGCGATTCCACAAGCGGGCGAGCGCGTGCTCCATGAAGCGGATGAAGGCATGCGAATAGTTGGCGGCAATCTCTTCCGCGAACCGCTTGGCATTCAGCAGAGCCTGTTTGCGTGTGATCTTCTTCTCGCGCATCTCCTGAGCCGCCGCCGACCGGACCGCCCGTGTGCGCAGTACCTGAGTAACAATCGTTCGTCGATGCGAAAGGTCGGGACCGATACGCGCCGCGCGCTGTTTTGCGTAGAGAGTCCTCAGCACGCGCACGACCCGGCGACCGCGGACGGCACTGCCCGTGTGATCGCCCAGCAGCGAGCGCAGCGAGATCGGCTCGTGGAGCTCGATCAGGGTGTCGCGCCCATTGAACAGCACCTGGAAGAATTTACGCAGCCGCGTGGTGAGCGCCCAATCCTCTACCAGCAGCAGCCGGAACCACGAGCCTTCGCGCTGGGGCGCGCGGCCCCAGTAGATCAGCACCGGCACGAGCTCGACGTCGAGCTGCGGGTCAGCGGTGACGGCCGCAATCATCTCCTGCAGCTGTGGCGGCGGGCGGCGATCGATGCGCTCGTCCCAGAAGCCTCGTGGGCGGCTCAAGTAGAAATACGAGAGCAGGTCCCGCTTGCCGGGCACGAGACGCTTGAGCGGTCGCGCGAGCTTCAGCCGTACGCAGGCACTCTGCAGGATCGCAAGGTCGGTGACGCTGCGCCGCTCGAGGACGTAGCAGACCTGCTTCGGTCGCTCCCGCAAGCGCTGGCTCGCGTCTTCCGGCAGGACCTTGTACCTCACCCACAGCGCCAGCAGCCGCCGCAACAGCCAGCTCATGATCTACTGGAACGCGATCGCCGGAAGGTCGAGAGCAATCAGGAAATACTCGAACAGATACTGGATCACCCGGATCTGGTTGTGCAGACGGTGGTCGCTTTCGACGAGATGCAAAGCGGCGTGATAGGTGTGAGCGAAGCGCACGCTGTGCTCGTAGGGGATGACCTCGTCGTGCCACCCGTGAATGATCGCGGCCGGACAGTCGAGAACGCCCTGGCGCAGCTCGGGCAATCCCTCCATGTACAGGGCGGGAGCCATGAGGAAGATGCCTCGGGCGTGCAGCAGCGAGGCCGAGGCCACCGCAACGTAGCCTCCCATGCTCGAGCCGACCAGGACCAGATCGCCCGAGAGCTCCTTGCAGAACTCGACGAGCTTGGCCACGCGCGCGCGCGGCTGCTCGATGCCCCGATAGTCCACCGAATGGGCGCCATAGCCTTCGCCACGGGCGACTTCCGCCAGCGCGGAGATCTTGCGCCCCCACGGCCCACTTTCCTGACCGTGCGAGAAGACAACATGGCGACTGACGATGGGGTCTTCCACAGCTCGTCCAAATGGATACGGTGCCCGAATACGGAGAATAATGCAGTGCATGTGTCCTGCGCCAAACCCTTCGCACTCCCAAGCGGGGACGCGCGGCTGGCAGTTCTGGGTGGATCGGGGCGGCACCTTCACGGATGTGATCGGGCTGTCGCCGAGCGGTGAGCTGCACGTGCGTAAGGTCCCATCGGCCGCCCCGGGTGCGACGGGGAGCGCGGCGATCCGCGGCATTCGCGCAATCATGGGAACGCCCGCTCCGATTGATTCTCTGAAGGTCGGGACGACTGTCGCCACCAATGCGCTGCTCGAGCGCGCCGGCCAGCCGGTGCTGCTCGTCACGACCGCCGGCTTCGGGGACGCGCTGCGTATCGGCTACCAGAATCGGCCCGACATCTTCGCGCGACGGATCATCTTGCCGGATCGCCTCTATTGCGGGGTCATCGAGGCGACGGAGCGACTCGACCATCGGGGTCGGGTCCTCATTCCGCTCGCCACCGATGCCTTGCGGGCTACACTCGAGCAGGCACGCGCCAGCGGTATCCGATGCGTTGCCATCGTCTTCATGCATGGCTGGCAATTCCCGCTACACGAGCAGGAGGCAGCGGCCCTCGCGAGGTCCGTCGGGTTCGAGGAGGTCTCGGTCTCTCACGAGCTCGCGCCCCTCGTGCGGTTCGTGGCTCGTGGCGACACAACTGTATTGAACGCCTACCTGGCGTTGCCGGTGCGACGCTACGTAGAGGAATTGCAGCGGGAATTGAATGCGCTCGACCCCTTGGCCCGTCTCGAGCTCATGCAAAGCAACGGTGGCCTCGCCTCCCCCGCACGCTTCCACGCCATGTCGGCCGTCCTCTCGGGGCCGGCAGGAGGACTGATCGGGATGCGTTGGATCGGACGCCGGCTGGGACGAAACCAGCTCATCGGTTTTGACATGGGCGGGACATCCACGGACGTGTCGTTGCTCGATGGCGAGCTCCCGCGTCGCTTCGAGCACCTGATCGGCGGAGTGCGCCTGCAGACTGCGATGCTCGACGTCCATACGATCGCTGCGGGCGGCGGCTCGATCCTGCGGTTCACGGACGGACGCTGCGTCGTCGGACCCGAATCGGCGGGGGCGAGTCCGGGCCCCGCCTGCTACGGTTGCGGCGGGCCGGCGACTCTCACCGATCTACAGGTTTTGTTGGGCCGATTGCGGCCGGACACTTTGCCAGCGGCCTTCGGCGCCGACGGCCAGTCCTGCATCGATCCCGGCATTGTCGCAGCGGAATTCGCGCGACTGGCCGGGGAAGTCGGCCGCGGCATGGGACGCGGGGTGTCGCCGGAGCAACTGGCGGAGTCGTTTCTGGCGGTCGCGGTCGAATCGATGGCGAACTCGATCCGCCAGATGGCGGCACGGCATGGGCGTGACCCGGGCGACTTCAGTCTCTTCTGCTTCGGCGGCGCGGCCGGCCAGCACGCCTGTCGGGTGGCCCAGGCAGCGGGCATGCAGACGGTGCTGATTCATTCATTGGCCAGCGTTCTGTGTGCTCTCGGGATCGGTGTGGCCGACCGGCTCGCGGTGCGTAGGGCGAGCATGCGCCTGCCGCTCGATAGCTCTGGGTTGAACTACGCTAGGGAGCGTCTGCAGGCTCTCGAGCGCGAGGCTCGCGATGAGTTGGCTCCGCATATCGCGATGGGTATCGAGAACGGCAGCGACCTCGAGATAGAGCGCTGGCTCGAGCTGCGAACTGGAGACAGTGAAGCGACGCTGTGCGTATTGCTCGCTCCATGCGAGCAGGTTCTCGCAGCCTTTTCCGAGGCGCATGAGCGTCGGTTTGGATTCGCGGCGCACGGGGAGAGTCTCATCATCGAGACGGTCCGAGTGGAAGCGCGACTGCCGTCCTTGAATATCGATCGACTGCGGATCGTTGGGCCTGCGCCAGCCGCGTTACCGGCGAGCGCCCGCGTCTGGTTCGACGAATGGCAGGACGTCCCCGTGCACACCCCCCGGTCCATCAGCTCACCCATCGAAGGTCCTGCCCTGATCGTGGAACCGCATTCCACGATCGTGGTCGAGCCAGGCTGGCGCGCGTCCCGCCTGCCGAGCGGTGAGTTGCTGCTGGAGGTGAGATCCTCTTCCGCTTCGGCCAGCGTCCAGCTGGGCAGTGACATCGCAGTGTTGCCTCAGCACTCAGACGACGCCGGTCCCGCCGATCCCGCGCGCATAGAGATCTTCAACAATCTGTTCATGCACATCGCCGCCCAGATGGGCGAAGTGCTCAAGGCGACCGCTTACTCGGTGAACATCAAGGAGCGTCTCGACTACTCCTGCGCGCTCTTCGACTCACGAGGCGGATTGGTCGCCAATGCTCCGCACATGCCCGTACATCTGGGCTCGATGGGCGCAAGCGTCCGCGCGGTCATCGACGGAGTGAGCAACCTGCGCCGCGGGGACGTGTGGCTGCTGAACAGCCCCTATCATGGAGGTACGCATCTGCCAGACATGACGGTCGTCACGCCCGTCTTTCTGAGCGCAGTGGGACCACCCGATTTCTTCGTCGCCTCGCGAGCACATCACGCCGATATCGGGGGCATCACTCCGGGCTCGATGCCGCCCTTCAGCCGCACGATCGAAGAGGAAGGCGTGCTGTTCGAGTGTACTCGTCTGGTGGAAGGCGGAGCTCTGCTCGAATCGCAGATCCGGGACGCGCTGTCGGGTGCGCGCTATCCGGCGCGCCAGCCCGACCAAAATATCGCCGATCTGCGCGCCCAGATTGCCGCCAACACCTGTGGAATCGACGAGATCACGCGAGCAGTCGCGCGGCACGGCCTGGAAACGGTCCGCAACTACATGCGATTTGTACAGGACAATGCCGCCGCCAGCGTGCGCGAGGCCATCCTGCGACTGCGCGAAGGCTCGTTCCGCTATGAGATGGACAGCGGACGAGTCATCGCCGTCAGAGTCGATGTAGACGGGCGCACCGGACGGGCGCGGATCGATTTCGCGGGGACGTCCGCGCAGGATACTCACAACTTCAACGCGCCTCGTGCGGTCTGTCTCGCCGCGGTCCTGTATGTCTACCGCACCTTGATCGACCGGTCGTTGCCTCTCAACGAAGGATGCCTCCAGCCACTCGAGATCCTGATCCCGGCAGGCTCGATGCTGGACCCGATCCGACCGGCCGCCGTCGCGGCCGGCAACGTCGAGACATCACAATGCATCGTCGATGCCCTCTACGGTGCCCTGGGTGAGCTGGCGGCCTCGCAGGGGACCATGAACAACCTGACGTTCGGGAATGACCAGCTTCAGTACTACGAAACCATCGCGGGAGGAGCGGGTGCCGGGCCCGGTTTCGACGGTTGCGACGCCGTGCAGACCCACATGACGAATTCGCGGCTCACCGACCCGGAGATTCTGGAAGGGAAATTTCCCCTCCTGGTACGGGAGTTCTCGGTACGCACCGGCTCCGGCGGGAAAGGCCGCTTCCGGGGTGGTGACGGAGTAGTTCGCCGACTGCAGTTCCTTGCGCCGCTGTCGGGCGCCCTGTTGGCCAACCATCGGCGCATCGCGCCGTTCGGCATGGCCGGAGGCGAGCCGGGAGCCACCGGCGGCGCCTGGATACGCCGCGCGAGCGGTCGGATCGATGAGCTCGGTGCAACGGCGCAATTCACGGTGCAAGCCGGCGACGAGTTGACGATCGTGACGCCCGGCGGCGGTGGCTACGGGACGGTGAGCTCAGCTTCGTGAGAGGTTAGACTCGCGGTCCATGACCGACACAACAGTCGCAGGACCCACGTTGAGCGCTACACCCGCCGGCCCCACGCTCAGCGCCTGGCAAAAGGCGTCGGGCTCGAGGATCGGGCGCTGGCTGTTTGCGCAGTCGATCTGCCGGCGGGCGCCGTACTTCGCCTCGATCAAGCCGCGCTTCCTCGAGCTGCGCCCCACGCTGTGTCGTGTCAGCTTTGCGAACCGCAAGAGCGTCCGCAACCATCTCGGCACAATCCACGCCCTCGCCATGGGCAACCTGTGCGAGCTGGCAGCGGGCATGGTCACCGAGGTGACGGTTCCAACGAACATGAGCTGGGTGCCGCGGGGAATGACGATCGAGTATCTGCGCCGTGCTGAATCCGAAGTGACGGCCACCGCACGCCTGGATAAGACGGAGTGGACGCAGGCGCAGAACGTTGCCGTGCCGATCACCGTCGTGGACAGGAACGGCACGGAGGTCGTGCGCGCCGTGATCACGATGTACGTGTCGTCGCGGCCTCGGCCACAGGGTGATCCTGCTCGATCACCGTGACACGAGCCCGCGAGCCGTGGAAACGTGCCCGCCGCACCAAGCGGCGGGCATCTTTCGGCTAAGGCGTACAACCGCTGTTGTCGCAGATCTGTCCGCCGCTGTTACCTGATATCACTGTGTTCTGAACGGAAAGAGCTACCGAGCTGCTGGCGTAGACGAGCCCACCCCCGGCCAGATTCTGGACGATATAGACTCCAGAAAGGGTCAGGGAGGAGAGGCCCGTGTCGCGTCCATAGGCTTGGATCCCGCCACCATCGCCCCCGACGATTCCACTGGTGTCGACCACGTTGTTGCGCGCAATGATGGTGTTCGAGATCTGGTGACTGTCGCTGGCGGACAGGGGAAGAAGGAGTCCTCCGCCCCCACTTGTCCCCGTCGCGAGATTGTCGACGAAATGACTGTTCGAGATCGAGAAGGCGCCGTAGCTCTCGAGTCCCCCGCCACCACCGCCGGTGGGGCCAAAGGGGGTCCCATAAGGCTCAGCGTCATTTTCGCTGAAAGTCGCTCCGTCGATTGTCAGTGCGGTGCCCGCGTCTGCGTACAGGCCGCCTCCATCCTGGGATAGATTGCGGGTGAGGGTGCTCGCCTGAACCGACACCGTACTGCCGCCGAACAGGCCGATCCCACCGCCCTTGTAGTCGCCACCGCGGCGAGGCATCGGTGTCTGATTGCTGTCGATGATACAGCCGCTGATCACGGAGACCGGAGCGCGGGGAGTATTGACGCTGATACCGGCACCGTAGAGAGCGTAGTTCCGGGTCACCGTGCTGTTGTAGAGATGCAGATACGCGCCGGCACGCACCTGTATTCCACCGCCCTGCCCGGTACCCGAGAGGTGGTTGCCCTGAGAGATCGTCAGATTGTGTATCTCGATGAGATACGGCGTGTCACCGGTCACGCCGGAGCCCAGGGTGAAGACGGGACCGCGAGAGGCCCCATCGACCTCGCTCACCCCAGCCGTTGCGCCCACGGCCCCCTCCAGGACCAGCTGCTTACCTACTATGGTGATGTTTTCGCTGTAGTGTCCCGCGGCAATGACGATGGTGTCACCCGCTGCCGCATCGTTAACTGCAGCTTGGATCGTGGTGTGGGCACAAGTCGAGCACACGTGGACGGTGTTTGCCGTTGCGGCCTCGGAGGCAATCGCCGCGAGGGCGGACAGGAGCATGGGCTGTACTTTCATGTTGGAATCCTTCCCGAGAGAGACTTGATTGGCGTTATTTTCCCGGTGCGTGACGCTGCCGGTGGAGTCATTAACTGCGAGCGGACTTAACTTTGTGCGTCGAGCGCGGCGAACTGAGAGCCAGCTCTCAGTTTCGCGCCCCGAGCTTGCTAGTCGATTCGGCCCCTGTTATCGGCGCTTACGAACCTTTCACCAAGCTGTTAAGTATAGTCGTCTCGATCTCCCACCCCACTCGTTCCTTGGAGGTGGCGAGGCGGTTGACGGTGATGGGCCGCGCGCAGCTCGAGCCCGGTTGATGCGTCACCAGCCAGGTGTCGAGCTCGCCTGGCTTGCTCGTGGCAAAGCCGTAGAGAAGATTGATCTTGTTGGCGGCGACCGTCTCGTCGCGGTTCACGCGCTCGTCGCAGATCGCGAACTGGGCGTCGCCCGCTGTGTGCTCGAAAGCCCCTTCGGCCGCGAGCCCGTCCAGGAAGCGTTGCACCTGACTCTCGAGAAGCTGCCACGTGGACGGGCCGTTCGGCTCCAGGAGCACCCAGCGAGTCCCCTGCTCGATGCTCGCGGCAATGAACAAAGCGAGCCGTGTGGCTGGCAGAAATCTCCGGTCGGAGACGCCACGGCCGCTGCCCGCCAGAGTTCGGGGGGCCACGCTGACCCGTGTGTTCGAGCGGATCGATTGCAGAGTGTTCACTCCGGCCTGGGCGAGCCTTTCGCGCTCCGCTTCTGACACCACGGCAGCCGGGCGCAGACCGGGGCGCAGAATCGCCCCTTCGTTGTCGGCTGGCGCCCAGACAGGTGAGCTCGCGTCGGAGCGGGCGATCAATGCGGCGGCGGCACCGCAGGAAGCGAACGTCTCCGCCCGCCCGCGCAGGCGGTCGAAGGCCTGCACCCGAGGGAAATACATCACTGCGTTCTCGCTGCGAAAGGGCCAATTGCGCAGGCCGTCGAGCGCCGCCCGCGGCGAAATCCAGGACGACGGCGGGTCGACCAACAGAATCGCATGGCGGTCGCGGCAGAAGCGCGCTGCAACGAGAAGGGTGCTGAGACCGACATCGCGCTCGCGAGTCAATGGCGGGATACAAAGAAGATTGAACGCAGGCACTGCCTTCAGAGCGAACAGCCCGGTGCCGTCCGTCGCCGATCCGATCACGTCGTAGTCGGTGAGCGGCGCACCATCGTCGGCGTCTGGATTCGACACGGCGTAACCCACCGCACCGCCGCCGAGCCCGCCCGTCGATCGATCGGGTCGCTGAGTCGGCGTGTCACCGAGCACGCGTGCGAGCTGGGATTCGAGCAGCATGTCGGTCACGTAGCGACCGGACTGGCGTGTGATGGAGAGGCGCCGGAAGATCTCCTGATCCTCGATCAGCTCCGAGCCTGCCGTGCGGACACGCTGGATGACCAGGTTGAAGCGATCGGCCTCTTTCTCCCCGATCCCGTCGTAGTCCACCGAGGCGCGCAGGTATTCGCGCGACCCCGGATTCAGCGCGATCAGGCGCAGCTCGCCCGAGCCGGCGGTCAACTTCAACGTAGCCGGTCGGGCGGCGTTTGCGACGCGGACCACGAACGCCTTCTGGCCCCCGTTCTCGAAGAACTGATCGATGGCATAGGAGAGGGTCGATGGCTGCCACAAGCTACCGAACACCTGTTGGAACTGCGCGAAGCTCTCGACGGCGATCGCGTGATTGACGGGCCCCTTCAGAGTGCGGCCGACAAAGGCTGCGATACCGGTGGGCACGCGTGTAATCGCGTGGTCCGATCGGCTTGTTGTTGCGTCTTCTAGGCCGGACCTACGGCTCTCTGTCACGCGGCGGACTGTAGCACAGAGATCTATCCCCTGCGCTCGAGTCGCAAGGCCCTACGTGGTCGGCAGACCCGGATGCTCGGGAGGTTTGGCGGGCCGCGAAGAAGGTGGTGCGGATGCGGGTGCGTTCGGATCCATCTCCGAGACGACTTGTCGGAAGGTCGCCTCGTCCATCGGTAGATCTGTCTTGCCGTCCCATGTCGAGCCGTCTGGAATCCGGTTCTGCACCTTCGGGGCGCCGGCAACAATCTGCTCCACGCTCCCGTCCCCCGCCGAGATCGCAACCGGCACACCGCGCGGCTCATGCGAGAGGCGGCCGACGAGATCCCAGTTCACCTGCTCATTGTGGCTCTTGAGCTGCTTCTGCAGTGTCGCGGCAAGGGACTTCGTGAGCAGCTTCTTCTGTGCCTTCTTCCAGTCGCGGGGGTCGTCCTCCAGCACGTCGAACGCCTGCATGTAGAGCTGCCCATCGCGCCAGCCGAAGACGAACGGCTGATTGACGACGCGCACCTGCGTGCCGACGGGCACCATTTCGAAGAGCTGGGCGATGTCCTCCGGAAAGAGCCGAATGCAGCCGTGGCTCGAGCGCAGACCCACCCCCGCCGGCTTGTTCGTGCCATGGATCAGATAGCTCGGCCACTCCAGATAGAAAGCGTGGCGTCCCAGCGGGTTGTCCGGGCCGGGACCGATCACTCGGTCCAGATCCTCTCCATTCTCGTGGTGCTCCTTCAGCACCGAGACGGGGACTGTCCAGGTCGGATCTTTCTGACGGCGGACGATGTGCGTCACGCCCTCCGGGGTTGCCCAGCCGACTTTGCCGATGCCGATCGGATGCGTGATGACTTCCTGAGGCTCGTTGGGTTTGTGCTTTGGGAAATAGAACAGCCGCATCGCGGCGATATTGATGACGATGCCCTCGTGCGGTGCATTCGGGAGGATGAACTGGGTGGGGATGACGATGTCTTTGTCAGCACCGGGCAGCCAGGGATCCACTTTGGGGTTTGCCCGCAGGATCTCCTCGTACCCCACGTTGAAGCGTCGCGCGATGTCCGTCAGCGTGTCGTCCTTCGTGGTCGTCGTGACCTGCACCACGCCGACGACATCCTGGTCTGGAGCCAGCTCGAACCGCTGGGTCTCAGTGGGCACCGCGGCAGCGGGCGGCGCCGGGGGCGCCGGCGGCGGGGGGGCCTCGTGATGGGCGCCGCGGAACAGTGAGCAGGCAGTCAGACCAACGGTAACGAGCGTGGCCGCGAGAGCGCGGGCCGTGTGAAAAGCGGGCTTCATCATAGGGCGACGATCATAGCAGCACGGGCTGATTGGGCAGCTCGTCGGGATCGTCGCCCCGGCCTGGGAAATGCCGCCCCAGCAGGCGGCCCACGGCGAGGACGCCCGCCACGGTGCCCTCACTGAACTTATCATCGCCGTAGCACCGTTCCATCTCCTGGCAGATTGCGCTCCATTCCACCGGGTCGATGTGCACGGCAATCCCGCGGTCGGCGACGATCTCCACGACGCGATCGGCCAGCAGCAGGTAAATCAGCACGCCATTGTTTGCCGCGGTGTCCCATACCCCCAGCTGCCCGAATATCTGCAGCGCACGGGTCCGGGGCGGCAGGTCGGCGCAGACCTCCGGGAGATCGAGGGCGGTCTCCACGGCGAAGCGGATCTCACCAGCATGCAGTCTCTCCGCCTCGCGGATGGCGGTTTCGATGAGGGCCAGCGTCTGCGGGGGGAACCGGCGGCGAGTGTTCCACCGGGTGGCGAACAGGTGGCGCAGGACTCTACCTAGCTTCATGAAAGTCTCATCACCAGCGCCCGGAAGCGCCGCCTCCGCTGAAGCCTCCGCCCCCTCCTCCGAAGCCGCCGCCGCCGAGGCCGCCCCCCAGCCCCCCGCCGAAGCCACCGCCTCCCCAGCCCCCACTGCGCGGATAGCTCGACCAGCCGCGCCCGACGGAGGAGCCGAAGATGAGCGAGAAAAAGAAGGCCCCGGCTCCGACGGCAATGGCCATGAAGACGGCCTGCATCGCAAACCACACGAGTGCGCCAGCCGCTGCGCCGGTGATCAGCGCTCCGAGACTGCGACCGAAGAGGGCTCGCAGGATGGTCGAGCCAAACACGACGGCGAAAAACAATATGGGTATGACGTGCGGCGTATCGCGTCGCGCACGGTCCTCCCAACGACGATCGGGAGGAGGCAAAGGCTCGCCATCGACGACGCGGATCATCTGATCCAGGCCCGCATTGATGCCCCCGTAGAAGTCACCCTGGCGGAACAAGGGCGCGATGGTCTCGGCGATGATGCGACTCGATGTCGCATCAGTGAGCGCTCCTTCGAGGCCCTTCCCGACCTCGATACGCATGGTGCGATCGTCCTTGGCGATGAGCAGCAGGGCGCCGTCATCCACGGCCTTGCGACCGAGCTTCCACGCCTCCACGGCCCGGATCGAGTACTGCTCGATCTCCTCGGGCTTCGTGGTGGCGACGATCAGCACCGCGATCTGCGACCCTTTGCGGCCCTCGAAGGTCGTGAGTTTTTCCTCGAGGGCGGATTGCTGCTCCGCGGTCAGGGTACCGGTCTGATCCGTGACTCGCGCTTCGAGCTTCGGGACCGGTTGCAGGTCTTGCGACCAGGCACCACGCGCTGCAAAGCCCAGCAGACAGCAGCCGAACAGAGCGGCCCGGAGCGTGCGAGCCGCTCCCCGCGCGAGAGCACCGCCTTTCATCTGTTCCCGGGCGGGGCCGAGCCCTCCGCGGCGGGCGGCGGCTGGGGAGCCGGAGGCGGCGCGCCGGTCGACGGCTTGGGCGCGCTCGTCGACGGCTTGCTGGTATCGAAGCTCACGTTGGGCGCGGTCGAGATCGCCTGCTCGTTAGCGACGGTGAAATTCGGTTTCACCGGAAAATCAAACACCTTCGCCGTCAGGTTCGTCGGGAAGGAGCGCACCGTGGTGTTGTAGGACCGGACACTGTCGATGTACCGGTTGCGGGCAACCGTGATCCGGTTCTCGGTGCCCTCGAGCTGGGCCTGCAGGTCGCGGAAATTGGCATCCGACTTCAGCTGCGGATAGGCCTCGGACACCGCGATGAGGCTCTTCAATGCCTGGGTGAGCTGGCTCTGCGCCGCCTGGAATTTCGCGAACGCCTCCGGATTGTTGATGAGCTCCGGCGTGAGCTGGATGGAGCCTGCCTTCGCGCGCGCTTCGGTCACCTCCACGAGCACGCGCTCCTCCTGGCTCGCATAGCCCTTGACCGTGTTGACGAGATTCGGGACGAGGTCGGCGCGGCGCTGGTACTGGTTGACCACCTCGGCCCAGGCGGCCTTCACGCCCTCGTCCTGCTGCTGCAGCGAGTTGTAGCCACATCCGGACAGCCCCAGCAGCAGCACGGCGGCAAAGCCAACAGACCAGGTTCGCATGGCGGGTTTCCTCGAGACTCCGGGCAGCAGAACTGATTTTCACATAGCCCGCGACGCCGATCACGGGAAAGCCCTGAGGTGGGCGGGAAAGTTCCGGAACGGGCGGGAAAGCGCCGGAAATCGGGTCGCCTTCAGCTTTGGCCCGACCGGCCGATACCCAAAGCTGCGGACACTTGTCCCCCGGAGCACTCTTTGACGGGCACCTATCAGCCAGGCCTGGTATTCCTTTCGGTCCTGGTCGCCATCTTCGTCTCCCATACGGCCCTCAGTCTCTCGGCGCGCGTCGCCCGTGCGCCGCGCCGCGTGAAGCCCCTATGGCTCGTGGGCGGATCGGTGGCCATGGGGGTCGGGATCTGGTCGATGCACTTCATCGGCATGCTGGCCTTCGCGCTGCCGATCGCCCTCTCCTATTCGATCCCGACCACCCTGGGATCGCTCGTCATCGCCATCGCCAGCTCGAGCTTTGCTCTGGCATTGGCCAGCCACCCCCATGTGCACACCCGGCGCCTCGCCTGGGGGGCGTTGATCATGGGCGGCGGCATCTGCGCTATGCACTATTCCGGCATGGCGGCCATTCAGATCGTACCGATGATCACGTACGAGCCTCTCCTGGTGGTCGCGTCCGTGCTGATCGCGGTCGGAGCGTCCTTCGCAGCCCTGTGGCTCTTCTCGCATCTGGGCTCCGGATTCTCCCTGAGGGTGCAGGTGCTCAGAATCTCAGCCGCATTCGCCATGGGTCTCGCCATCAGCGGGATGCATTACACCGGAATGGCCGCATCCCGCTTCGCTAGCGGGTCTTATTGCCTGGGAGGAGGCATCGGCTGGCAGGGCGCGGACAGTCGGTGGCTCGCGCTGATCATCGGGGTCGCGGTGCTTGCCCTGCTCGCCATCACGACCCTCCTCCTGCTCTATCACGCTGACCTCGAGGCCAAGAACCGGCAACACAACCGCTCGCTCGCGGAGGCGAACGCCCAGTTGCAGCACGTCGCGACCCATGACGCGCTGACAGGACTCCCGAACAGGCTGCTGTTACGCGACCGGCTCGAGCAGGCGATCGCTCAATCCGAGCGGGACGGGCAGCGTTGCGCGGTGCTGGTGGTCGATCTCGACCGGTTCAAGGCCATCAACGACTCGCTCGGTCATCAGGCGGGCGACGCGCTGCTCCGTGAAGTATCCGCGCGGCTGGGGTCGCAGCTGCGACGGACGGATACGCTCGCGCGGCTGGGAGGCGATGAGTTCGTGCTCGTCCTGCGCGAAATCGCCGGCCCGCAGCAGGCCGAGGCAGTCGCGGGAAAGCTGCTCGTTGAAGTTTCGAAACCGTTGCAGCTGGCCGGGCTCGAAGTGCAGATTTCCTCCAGCATCGGGATCAGCATCTGCCCGGATGACGCCGCGGACTCCGAGCAACTGCTGCAACATGCGGATGCAGCGATGTTTCACGCGAAGAAGTCCGGACGCAACATGTGCCAGTTCTTCGCCCCGGCCATGAACGCGTTCTCCCGCGAGCGCCTCGAGATGGAAAACGGGCTGCGGCGCGCTCTCGAAGTGGGTGAGCTCGAGCTGCACTATCAACCCAAGGTCGATATCTCGACAGGACGGGTCCGCAGCGCCGAAGCGCTTCTGCGCTGGCAGCATCCGACGCGCGGGCTCATTCTGCCGGCGGGCTTCGTCCCGCTCGCCGAGGAGACCGGCCTGATCATTCCGATCGGTGAGTGGGTGTTGAATGAGGCGTGCCGGCAGGCGCGCGCATGGCAGCTCGCGGGGGTACCCTTCGTGCGCATTGCGGTCAATCTGTCCGCTCAGCAGTTCAAACAGACGAATCTGGTGGATGCGGTCCGGCTTGCCCTGAATGCCTCGCAGCTCGATGCCGGATGCCTCGAGCTCGAGCTCACCGAGACGGCGGTGATGCAGGATGCGGAAAGCTCGGTGCAGATCCTGCGGCGGCTGAGCGAGCTGGGGGTCCGCATCAGCGTGGATGATTTTGGGACCGGCTATTCGAGCTTGAGCTATTTGCGGCGGCTGCCGCTCGACAAGCTCAAGATCGACAGCTCGTTCATTCGTGAGCTGGCCAGCAGCCGCGATAGCGGCGAGATCGTCCGCGCAATCGTGTCACTCGCGCACAGCCTGCATCTGAAGGTGGTCGCCGAGGGAGTCGAGACCGCGGATCAGCTTGCCTTCCTGCACAGGGTCGGGTGCGACCAGTATCAGGGCTATCACTACAGTGTTCCGGTCCCCGCCGCTCAGTTCGCAACGCTCCTGCGCCGCGAACACGGCGGCGCCGATGACCCGAGCTCCTCCGATATCACCGACACGCTGGTCGGCCGCGCCCTGCGAAGCACCTGAGCGCCGCAAGGCAGCCCGCGCGCCGCAAGCGCCGCCACTGCGCTCTATTTCCGGCAAAAGCCACGCCTTTTGCCGGCGTTGAACAGCGCCGTCGCGGTGGAGTTCCGCCGCAAGCGCCGTCTGGCCGACTTGCGGCCAATAAAAAAAGACCCGAGGCGCGAACCTCGGGTCAGAATGCGGACTTTCGATGAAGGGAAGGAAGTCCGCTAGGGGATATCAGTGCAACCGGGCCCAGTGAAGAATCCTGATGTCTTCCGAGTCCAGATCGAAACTCTGCGCCAGCAGCGCGCGGAGCTGTCGCGTCCCGCTCAGGTTCTCGAGCGGATGCCGCAGCTCCACTACTCCGCTCCATTCGTTCGCGTTGGCAGCGTTGCGCGCCTGATCCGTCGCCGTTACGAAGTGCGTGTAGTACTTAGTAGCCACGGGATGCAGAGTAGTGTTCGAGCGCTGCGATCGTCCGTGAAATGGCCCACAGAACCTCGTGTTTTTGTCAATGCAAGTTGGACATAATCCGCAGATCGACTCCCCTACGCTCATGGCCGCGTTTGCATGACTCGATTTCGCGCACCCCAACCGCCAGCTTCTCAATACATCACGCCGGAAGGCGCCGCCCGCATGCGCGATGAGCTCGACCAACTCTGGCGGGACGAGCGGCCTCGGGTGACTCAGGCGGTAGCGGAAGCGGCTGCGCAAGGCGACCGGTCGGAGAACGCGGAGTACACGTACGGCAAACGCCGGCTGCGCGAGATCGACCGGCGCGTGCGCTTCCTGCGCAAGCGTCTCGATGGAATGACCATCGTGAGTCAACCGCCAGCGGACCGCAGCCGGGTCTTCTTCGGCGCGTGGGTGTCAGTTGAGGCGGAGGACGGCGAGCGCTCCCGCTATCGCATCGTCGGACCTGACGAGTTCGATCTCGCGCCGAGTTATATCAGCATGGACTCGCTGCTCGGCCGCGCATTGCTGCGCAAGACACTCGATGACGAAATCACGGTCGAGCTCCCCGGAGGGGCGCGCACGTTCGTGATCGTCTCGATCGACTACGCGTAGCCTTGTTATCGGCTGGAATAGCCTACGCGTAGCCTTGTTATCGCCTGAATGCCTACGCGCAGGCCGACGGCTCACCACAACACGCGCACGTTCTTGAACTGCCACGGATCGCTCTTGTCCACGTCCTCCGGAAACAGCCGCTCGCGCTCGTGCAGGGGCGTCCAGTCGGTGTAGGACCCGGTGACCGGACCGAGATACGGCATACAGATCTCCAGATTGCGCCGGAAGTCGATCTCATCGGGCTCGACGATGCCGCAGTTGGGGTTCTCCATCGCCCACACCATGCCGGAAAGCACGGCGACGGTGACCTGGAGGCTCGTGGCATTGTTGTAGGGAGCGAGCTTGCGAGCCTCGTCGATGGACAACTGCGATCCATACCAGTAAGCATTCTTCTTGTGTCCTGCGAGCAGGACTCCGAGCTCGTCGATGCCGCTCGCGATCTCCTTCATGAGAATCCGCTGCCGCTCCTGTTGCACGTAATTGCGTCCCAGCAGCTCATGTACCGACATGACGGCCGAATCGCACGGGTGATAGGCATAGTGCACGGTCGGCCTGTAGGCCACCTGCGAGCCCTCCCGTACCGTGAAATAGTCGGCGAGAGAGATGGCCTCGCCGTGGGTGATGCAGAAGCCGTGGAAATGACCAGCGCGCGGCGTCCAAGTCCGCACGCGCGTGCCCGCGCCCGGTTGCATCAGGTAGATGGCAGCCATGCACCCGGAGTCGTGCCGCTTGCCGTCCCGGGGGAAATTGCGCTCGTGAGTGCCCCAGCCCATCTCGCTCGGCTGGCAGCCTTCGCTCACGAAGCCATCGATCGACCAGGTGTTGACGAACTCGCCGGGCTGCTTGGGCACACTCGATATCTGCGTGTCGCGCTCGGCGATATGAATCACCTTGATGCCGAGCTGACGGGCGAGCGCACCCCACTCCGTCCTGGATTTCGGAGTGCCGGCATCGACTCCCGTATCGGCGGCAATGTTCAGCACCGCCTGCTTCACGAAGTGCGAGACCAGCCCTGGATTGGCGCCATGGGTGAGAACCGCGGTCGGCGCGCGGGGGTTCGCGGCCCGAAGCGCGAGCGCCTCCTCGCGAAGCGCGTAGTTCGTGCGGCGGCCGGCCGGCACCGTCGGGTCGGTGTAGCCGCCTGGCCAGGGCTCGATGCACGTATCGAGGTACATGGCCCCGCGCTCCCAGCACAACTTGACGAGCGCGAGGCTCGAGACCTCGACGGACACGTTCAGCAGGAAATCCCCGCGTCCCAGCAGGGGAGTGAGGATGCGCCGGTGGTTCTCGCGAGTGAGCGCTTCCTTGACGAACTTGATCCCGTATTGCTCGGCCTCCGCCCGCCCGTGGTCGTGAGCCGTCACGATCGTGATGCGTTCGGATGCAATGCCGATATGCCGCAGGATGAGCGGCAGCACGCCCTGGCCGATGCTGCCGAAGCCAACCATGACGATTCGCCCTGGGAAATCGACATAAACGGGATGATTGCTATTGCTCATGATTCTCCAACAACGCTTGCAAAGTCTGTGGCACCTGCCACGGCATGGGCACCTCCTGTGCCCGGGTACCCTCATCTCCAGTGCGGAGGATAGGTCCTTTCATAGCCCGGTAACGCCTCGACCCGGGCGAGCCACCGCGCCAGTGCCGGGTAGTTGACCTCGACCGGCATGAATCGCAGGGCGAGCTCGCGGGCTTCCGGCCGCTCGAGGGCGCGGCGTAGCAGCTGGATACCGGGGAATATCACCATGTCCACGGCGGAGAAGCTCTCCCCGACGACCCAGTCCGATTTCGACAGGCGTCCCTCGATGGTACGGGCTTCGCTCGCCGCGGCATGCATGGCGCGGGTAATCTCGTCGGCGCCGAGATTGCCCTTGCCGAACACCGCGTTCACGATGGCTGTCACGTGCGGCTCGATGTAGGCCTGGTACTCGCAGATCACCCGCATGATCGTGCCGGCCTCCTCGGGCGTGCGGCCGAAAATCGGGGGCTCCGGATATTTCAGGTCCAGGTAATACAGTACCGCCAGCGACTCGAAGCAAACGTAATCCCCATCCTTCAAAACCGGCACCTGCCCGCGCGGATTCAGCGCGAGCATCTGCGGCGACTTGTGCTCCTGCTTCGAGAACTGCAGCACGTGGCTCTTGTAAAGGAGCCGCTTGTACTCGAGCGCCAGCAGGACCCGCCAGGAATAGGGGCTGCCGCTGCCCCAGTAGACGTCGATCGCCATCAGTTTCTACCGCGAGGTGACGATGCGATTGTAACGACAAGCGGACGCACCCGAAAATGCACCGCACCGGTGCGCACCCGTGCGCACAGCGAGGACGGCCATGCACACTACCTTGATCGAGCCAGCGGAGCTTGCCGTTCGTGTCAGCGAGCCGGACTGGGCAGTGGTCGACTGCCGCTTCGATCTGTCCCGACCGCAATGGGGTGCGGGCGCCTACGCAGCAGAGCACATTCCGCATGCCGTGTACGCGCACCTGGATCGCGACCTGTCAGGTGCCGCCACGTCCGAGAGCGGCCGCCATCCTCTGCCTGCTCTGGCCGATTTCGCAGCCACGATGAGCCGGCTAGGGATCGACCAGCGGGTGCAGGTCGTGTCCTACGATCAAGGCAATGGGGCCTTGGCCGCCCGCCTCTGGTGGCTGCTGCGCTGGGCGGGACACCTGCGCGTAGCGGTCTTGAACGGCGGCCTCGCGGCGTGGCAGCAGTCGGGACTTCCGCTGAGCAGCGCGACTGACACGAGAACGCCGCGGCGCTTCGTCCCGGGAACATCCCTGGCGGAAACTGTCGGAACTCGCGAGGTGGAGGAGTGGGTCGCGGACGGCGTGCTGGCCCGGGGAGGCGAGACTCTGATCGATGCACGCGCGGCGGACCGGTTTGCCGGCCAGAACGAGACCATCGACCCCGTCGCAGGCCACATCCCCGGGGCCGTCAGTCATCCGTTCGCGCGCAATCTCGATGGTCAGGGTCGGTTCCTGCACCCCGGAGAGCTGCGCGAGCGCTGGCTCGCGACTCTGGGCCAGCAAGCGCCAGCGCAGAGCATCCACATGTGCGGCTCGGGAGTCACCGCCTGCCACAATCTGCTGGCGCTGCAGGTCGCGGGGCTGCCGGGAGCGCGTTTGTACGGGGGCTCCTGGAGCGAGTGGATCCGCGACCGCACGCGCCCTGTCGCGCGCTGAAGCACGAGCCCAGAGGGCCACCGCCTGCGGCGAACGGCCCCGGCCGCGTGTAGGAACGGTCTGGCCGCCGGACAGTCGAACTGTGGCGCGAGTCTCTTACTTGACATCTATTTTTGCTATGGTGCGTACCAACTTCATGCCCGCTGCGCGCAACGCGACAATCATCTAGTGGCCGCCGATCCGAAGAACGCCGTCAACGGCAACCGTAAATACAACCCCGCGCAACCCTGGGGTGTCGAGGACTCGCTCGAGCTGTATCACCTGAACGCGTGGGGCAAGGGCTACTTCGCCGTCAACGCCGCCGGGCACGTCGTCTGTCGCCCCGATACCCAGGCGAGCAATGAGATCGATCTCTATGAAGTCGTCGAGGGACTCAAGGCGCGGGATCTCACCACGCCGGTGGTCGTGCGGCTGTCGGACATCCTGGCCCACCGGCTGAAGCACCTGCATGCCGCCTTTGCGCAGGCCATCACCGAGAACGACTATCAGAACCGCTACGCCGCGGTGTTCCCGATCAAGGTGAATCAGCAGCGCCTGGTGGTCGAAGAGGTCTATCGCTACGGCCGCGAGTTCGGCTTCGGTCTCGAGGTCGGCTCGAAGCCCGAGCTGCTGGCCGTGATGGCGATGACGGAGAACGCGCCGGAGCGGCTGATCATCTGCAACGGCTTCAAGGATGACAGTTATCTCGAAGCCGTGACGCTCGCGACGAAGCTTGGCCGCACGATCATTCCGGTCGTGGAGAATTTCGAGGAGCTGTGGCTGATCTTGAAGCATGCCGAGGCCTGCGGTGTGCGGCCGCGCATCGGCGTGCGTGTCAAGTTGTTCAGCGAAGGCTCCGGCCGCTGGCGCGAATCCGCAGGCGAGAAATCGAAGTTCGGCCTGTTCATCACCGAGATCCTGGAGCTGTTCAACGCGCTCAAGGAGCGGAACATGCTCGACTGCCTGCAACTCGTGCATTGCCACCCCGGCAGCCAGTTGCAGGACATCCGGCGTGTCAAGGACGCCATCAACGAGCTCGCGCACGTCTACGCGGAGCTGAAGCTGATGGGCGCAGGGCTGCAGTACATCGATGTCGGTGGCGGCCTCGGGGTCGATTACGACGGGAGCGGGACAAACTTCTCCTCGTCGATGAACTACACCTTGAACGAGTATGCGAGCGACGTGGTGTATCGCATCGCGAGCGTCTGCAACGCACGCAACATCCCGCATCCGATGATCATCAGTGAGTCGGGCCGTGCGGTCGCGGCATACCACAGCGTCCTGATCTTCGACGTGCTCGGCTCATCGGCGCTCGACAAGTTCCGGGTGACGGGTCAGGAGGGGGAGGACTATCGCGGCAACCAGGAGCTGCCGCAGCCGGTCCGCGATCTCTTCGACGCCTATCGCTCAGTGAGCGAGCGACGTCTGGTCGAGTGCTATCACGATGCGCTCACCGCCCGCGAGCAGATCCTGCAGATGTTCAATCTGGGGCTCCTGTCTCTCGAGTTCCGCGGACTGGCCGAGCGGCTGTACTGGGCGACCTGCGCACGCATCCGCGATGCCTGCCGCAAGCTCGAGCGCCTGCCCGAGGAGCTGGAGGACCTGGAGTCGATTCTCTCCGACACCTATTTCTGCAACGTCTCGGTTTTTCAGTCGCTACCGGATAGCTGGGCGATCGACCAGCTCTTCCCGATCATGCCGATCCACCGCCTGGACGAGCGGCCCACGCGGACCGGGGTGCTCGCGGACATCACGTGCGACTCGGACGGCAAGATCGATCGATTCGTGTCCCTGCGCGACGTGAAACGGACCCTGGAGTTGCACGAGCTGCGCGAGGGGGAGAGATACTATCTGGCCGCGTTCCTGGTGGGGGCCTACCAGGAGACCCTGGGCGATCTGCACAACCTCTTCGGAGACACTCACGTGGTGCACATCCGTCTCCACGACGAGGGGGGTTGGTGGATCGAGGAGATCGTCAAAGGGGATACGGCCAACCGCGTGCTCGAGTACATGGAATATGACGTGGCGGAGCTCTACCCGGCCCTGTCCAGGGACTGCGAGCGGGCAATCCGCGACGGCCGCATGACGATCGCGGAGAGCCAGCTCCTCAAGCGGTTCTACGAGAGGGAGCTGGACGGATACGCCTACCTGGAGGCCGCCGGACACTGACTTGCCGGCCGGCGCGCGGGATGCACGATTCGCGCCAGCGACCGCGGGTCGCCAGCGTCATCCCGACCGGCCCATCTGAACGGGCCCATCTGACCTCGCCGCGCTGGCCCCTGGCAGAGCCGGCCCCAACCCGGTGCCTCCCCCAACCCGGTGCCTCCCCCAGCCCGGGCACCCCCAACCCGGGCACCCCCAACCCGGGCACCTCCCCAACCCGGGCACCTCCCCAACCCGGCAACCTCCCTACGGGCCAACCTCCTCCCTGGCCAACCTCCCTCCCCTAACAGGGTGGGCGTGGCGCGGGCCCCACAACAGCTCAGGCCCGCAGGCATCGCACCGGGCCGGCCCATGTTTGCTTCCCGCAAAAGCCGGGAGTAGCATCAAGCCGCGTTCGTGTCCGCCATGGATGAGTTTGTCTGCCGAGTATGTTGTTTGTTGCTCCGCCTCGCTGCTCCTCCCATGGGCGTATCTCATCCCTGCACGAGCGAAGGTGCAGGCCGCTGGCCCAAGCGCTGCGCATTGACTGAAATTGCCGATCGTGTGCCTTGACGCCTTGACCTGTCTGATCGATCACGCGGTACATGCGACCGTCTCGTGCGGCTCGCCGCTGTCCGCTTTCCCAAGAGAGACTTCCGGATGACGACGATCTATGTGGGCAATCTGCCCTTCAATGCCACCGAGGCCGACGTGAAGAGTTTGTTCGAGCGTCACGGCAAGGTGGACTCCGTCAAGCTGATCAACGACCGTGAAACGGGCAAGCCGCGGGGCTTTGGATTCGTCGACATGCCTCAGGCCGAGGCGCAGACCGCGATCCAGGCGCTGAATGGCTTCCAGATGAACGGACGACCGCTGCGCGTCAACGAGGCTCAGGAGCGCCCCCAACGCCCCCGTCAGGGAGGTGGCCCCTTCCGCCGCTGAGCTGGCCGCGCTCGGCCCAGGGCGTACCCGGCCGGCCCCGTGGCCCAGCCGGGGAAGCCTGTGCCGACCGCGGGTGACCCGCCCCCAAAGAACCCCGCCTCGTGCGGGGTTTTTTGTGCTTATAGTGACGGGTGCGAGTTGCGCCAGGAGACCCGATGTCCGCCCGTAACAGATCTACGCCGATACTGACGGTCGCGACAGCGCTCTTGCTGGGTGTCGTGGCCAGCTGCTCGACGAGCAGCACCCGGGAGACCACCGCCGCGCAGCTCGATGCCGTTCTGGCGGGCTCCCAGCGCTCCGACGGGAACCGTGCGCGGGATGTATACCGCCATCCGAAAGAGACCCTGCTCTTCTTCGGCATACGTCCCGAGATGCACGTGCTCGAAGTATGGCCGGAGCCCGGTTGGTATACGGAGATCATCGCCCCTCTCGTCAAAGATCACGGCAAGTACTACGCGGGAGTCATCCCGCCCGATCCCACCAGCCGTTTCGTCACGGAGCGGCTGGACCGCTATCCGAAGAAGTTGGCGGAGCGGCCGGATCTCTACGGCCAGGTGCAGATAGTGACGTTCCCGCATGACGGAACGGATGCCGTTCCGCCCGGGACCGTCGACCTGGTGTTGACCTTCCGGAACATCCATAACTGGATGGCGCGCGATGAGGGCTCGGCCGCATTCGCGACCATGTACAAGGCCTTGAAGCCCGGCGGAGTGCTCGGCGTGGTCGAGCACCGGGGCGATCCGCAGGTGCCTCAGGACCCGAAGGCCAAGAGCGGCTACGTCAATGAGGACTATGCGATCAAGTTGATCGAGGCCCAGGGCTTTCAACTCGTCGGTAAATCCCAGATCAACGCCAATCCTCGGGATACCAAGGACTACGAGCAGGGCGTGTGGACGCTGCCGCCCACCTATCGCCTGGGCGAGCAGGACCGGGAGAAATATGCCGCCATCGGTGAGAGCGACCGCTTCACGCTGAAGTTCGTGAAGCGATAGGTGAAGCGCCGGATCCAGGTGTCCGGGTCGGGCTACCACATCTCCTTCAGCCGGGCGCCCACATCGAGGGTCTGTTGATCGGTCGGCTGGAGCGGCGCGTCGTGGCCGCCCAGGAGCGTGGACCCCTGGAAAGTCACCGCCTCGAGCTGCTTCAGGACCTTCTCGGTCAGGAACCGGCTACGGGAGCCGTACACGTGCCCGTCCCCCTGGCGTGACTGGTTGGTGAGGTGGAACTTCAGGGGGGCCACCAGCATCAACTCGTTCCGGGCGCGCGTCAGACCCACGTAGAACAGCCGGCGCTCCTCCTCGATCAGCTCCGTCTTGCCGGTCGAGAACTCCGAAGGAAAGCTGCCGTCTACGACGTTCAACAGGTAGACGGTGTCCCACTCCATGCCCTTGGCGGAATGGATCGTGGACAGCACGAGGTAGTCCTCATCCAACACAGGCCGCCCCGCGAGGTCGCTCGTGGCGTTCGGAGGGTCGAGCGTCAGCTCCGTGAGGAAGCGTTCCCGGGAAGGATACTGACCGCAGAGCAGCTCGAGCTGATCGAGATCGCTCAGCCGGGCATGAAACTGCTCGTAGATGCGCTCGAAATGCGGCCGGTACCACTCGCGCGCCAGATGCACCTGGCCCTGCCAGGGGCGCTGCGGGTCTGCCAGGGCGAACATCAGCTCGGTGAGCTTGCGCCAGTGGACGGCCGCGGGTTGCGGTGCATCGAAAGTCTTCAGCGCCTCAAACGAGGAGTTGTGCGCTTCCAGGTGCTCGATCGCCTTGCGCGCATTCGCGGGGCCCATGCCCGGCAGCAGCTGGAGGGAACGGAACGCGGCCAGCGTGTTACGGGGATTGTCCGCCCAGCGCAGCAGGCCCATCAGGTCCTTGATGTGGGACGCCTCGAGAAACTTCAGTCCGCCGTACTTCGTGTAGGGAATCTTTCGCTTCGCGAGCTCCACTTCGAGGACGTCGCTGTGGCTGGAGGTGCGGAACAGCACGGCCTGGCGCCTGAGGGGCACGTTCGCCTCACGGCGCTTCAGGACCTCGGTGCAGACATACTCGGCCTGGGTCTGCAGCTCATCGACGCTCACCATGCGGGGTTTTGCACCCTGCCCCCGCGTCGACAGCAGATGTTTGCGGTACTGACGCGGCGCGTCCGCCATGACCGCATTGGAAACGTCCAGGACTTCCTGGGTGGAGCGATAGTTCTGCGCGAGCGTGATCACTTCCGCGCGCGGCGTGAAGCGATCCGGGAAACCGAGAATGTTCTCCACCGCCGCGGCGCGAAACGAGTAGATGGCCTGCGCGTCGTCGCCGACCACGGTGAGGCCACGGCCGTCGGGCCGCAGGGCGTGCAGAATCTGCGCCTGCAGGCGGTTGGTATCCTGGTATTCGTCGACCAACACATGGTCGAAATGCGCCGCAACATGCTGCGCGAGGCGCGGCTCCGACATCATGACGTGCCAGTAGAGGAGCAGATCGTCGTAGTCGAGGAGACTGCAGCGCTGCTTCTGCTCTACGTAGGCGCGGTACAGCCTCGTGAGGTCGGCTTCCCATTGCGCGCACCACGGGTACTGCTGCTCGAGACTCTCCTTCAGGGTCTTCTGCGTATTGACGCGATAAGAATAGATCTGCAGGCAGGTCTCCTTGCGCGGGAAGCGCTGCTCCTTCGTCGCGAAACCGAGCCCCTGGCGCAGGCTGTCCATCAGGTCCGCGGAGTCGCCCCGGTCGATGACGCTGAACTGCGGGTCGATCTTCAGATGGCGGGCATAGTGACGCAGCAGCCGATTGCCGATCGAATGGAAGGTGCCGGCCCAGCTCAGTCGCTGCGTGATCGCCTGGCTGACACCACCCAGCGCCTCCCCCAGAGCGTGCTTGGCGATGTCATGCGCACGCCGCCGCATCTCGCTCGCGGCGCGGCGCGTAAACGTGAGCATCAGGATGCGGGCGGGATCCACGCCATGAATGGCGAGATGCGCTACCCGATGTGCGAGCGTATCGGTCTTGCCGGTGCCGGCGCCCGCGACCACCAGCAACGGCCCTGACTGCAGGCCCTTGCCATCGGGCAAAGGCTCGCCAAAGCTCACGGCTTTACGCTGTGGTCCGTTCAGCTTCTCGAGATGTGACGTGGTCGGCATGCGAGCGCCGAATATACGAGAGCCCGAGGGCACCTGTCATTGAATACAGTCACATCAGAGCGCGCGCTGACACACCGCAACCCACGAAACAATCGGCGCGCCGCGCGGTCACCGCAGAATGTTGCCGTCCGCATCCAGCACTTTCACCTCGCCGAAGCCGAGCTGGCGTACGGCCGGCTCGATCTTCGCCAGATCGCCGATGACGAGCCAGGTGAATGCGTCGGGGCGCACGAGCCGGCCCGCGGCGGCATCCAGTTGGGTCGCATTGAGCGCGCCGACTTTGCCCACGAAATCGTTCCAGTAGGTGTCCGGCAGGCCGTAGGTGAGGATGTCCGTGTACGAGCGCGCCACCTCGCCCGCCGTCTCGTTGCTGCCGGGAAGAGTCAGCGTGAGGGCATCCTTGGAGAAGCGCAGCTCGGTGTCGCTCGGATGCCGCGTGCCGACGAGCTCATGCAACTCCCTGGCCGCTTCCGACATCGACGGTGCAGTCTTGTCGGTCTGCACCATGGCGCTCACGACGAAGGGGCGCTGACCCTTGGCGTCGATGAGAGCACTCGAAGCTCCGTAGGACCAATGCTTGTCCTCGCGCAGATTCATGTTGAGTCTGGAGATGAAACTGCCGCCCAGCACGGTGTTGACGGCCTCGAACGCGACATTCTCGGGGTCCGAGCGCGGCGGAGCGAGCTCGACCGCCATGATCAGCGACTGCTCGGCTCCGGTGCGATTCACCAGGAACACACGCGGATGCGCCGGCAACGCGACGGTACCAAGCTCCTTCGCCGGCAGCGTCGCGGCGGGTGCCTGCCAGGCCGCGAGCTGCCGCTCGAGCAACGGTTGAATCTGCATCAGCGTGGTGTCTCCCACGATGAGCAGTGTCGCGTTGTCGGGCCGCACCCAGCGTCGATAGAACTCCCGCAGCTCGTCCGCCGACATGCCGCGCACAGTGTCCTCGGACCCCATGCCGGAGAACGGGTTCGAGTAGGCATGCCCCTCGCCGTAAACCAATCGCGGAAACAAGCGGGAAGCGAGCCCTCGCGGTGTGGACTTCTGCTGTTGAATCGCGGCGAGGGTCTGCGCCTTGATGCGCGTCAGCTCGGTGTCCGGGAAGGTCGGATGCAGCAGGACGTCACTGAACAACTCGAGGGAGTCGGGCAGGCGGCTGGTCAATGCATTCAGGGAAATGAAGGAGGTATCGAGGGATGAGCCGGCACCGATATTGGCGCCCAGGGCCTCCGCTCGAGCCGCAATCTGCAGCGCGTCGCGTGTCGTCGTACCTTCGTCGATCATCGCGAGGGTCAGGTTCGCGGTTCCCGGCTTCGCGCGACTGTCGGCGGCGTGTCCCGCATCCACGAGCAGACTGAGCTGAACGAGGGGGACCTCGTGACGCTCCGCGAGCACGACCTTGAGCCCATTGGACAGCGTGAGACGCTGCAGAGGCGGCAGTCGTAACGATGCAGGATCGCCCACGGGAGGCAGCTTCGAGCGATCGGCACCCTCGGCAGCGGCCCGGTATTCCGGGAACGGCTCTACCGTCAGCACGAACACGCCGTCGGAGAGCCAGCTGCGTGCAGCCTCGAGCACGTCGCCAGGCGTTGCATCGAGCAGCCACTGCAGTGATGTCTTGTAGAAGTCCGGAGAGCCGCCATAGAGCGCGCTCTCGCCGAGGAGGGACGCTTTGCCGCTCGCTCCATCGATCCGCTCGGCTCGCCGGACGAAGCCCGCGAAGGCGCCCGTCTTGATCCGCTGCAGCTCCTCCTTCGTGGGTCCCTTGGCGAGGAAGCGGGCCAGCTCTTCGTTCACGGTTCGTTCCGCGACCGCGGGATCGCCACCCGGCTTGACGGTCGTGACGAGTTGCAGTTGCGAGCCGATCTCGAAAGGCCCGATGTCGGCACTCACGCTCGTGGCAATCTGATCCCGATAGACCAGCCGCTTGTACAGGCGGCTGTTCTTGCCGCCGGCAAGCACCTCGCCGGCGAGCTGCAGCAACGCGAGGTCGCGGGTGTCGTATCCGGGTAGGTTCCATACCTGATAGACACGAGCCTGAGGGACGCGATCCTGAATCATCGCGCGCCGCTCACCGTGCATCTTCGCGACCCAGCTCTGCGTGCGCTCGAGCACAGGGCCGGGCCCAATGTCGCCGAAGTAGTGCTCGACTTTCTTGCGAACCTCTTCCGGCTGCACGTCGCCCGCAACGACCAGAACGGCATTGGCAGCCCCGTAGTAGGTTCGGAACCACTCCTTGACGTCTTCGAGACTGGCGGCGTTCAGATCCTCCATGGATCCGATCGTCGTCCACGAGTAAGGATGACCCGCCGGATAGGTGCTGGCGGCGATGAGCTCGTCTACCTTGCCGTAGGGCTGGTTCTCCCGCTGACGCTTCTCGTTCTGGACGACGCCGCGCTGCTCGTCGAGCTTCTTCTGATCGATCGCGCCGAGCAGATGGCCCATTCGATCCGACTCCAGCCACAGGGCCGTGTCGAGCGCGTTCACCGGCACGTTCTCGAAGTACGTCGTGCGATCGAGCCAGGTGTTGCCATTCATCTTCGTCGCGCCGGCCGCGAGCAGCGGCCGGAAGAATTCATCGTCGTGATGCTCCGAGCCGTTGAACATCAGGTGCTCGAAAAGGTGAGCGAAGCCGGTGCGCCCCGGACGCTCGTCCTTACTCCCAACGTGATACCAGATATCCACGGCGACGATCGGCGCCTTGTGATCCTCGTGCACGACCAGCGTCAGCCCGTTCGGCAGGACGTATTTCACGTACGGGATATCGATGTTGGCCGTATCGGCACTTGCGGTCGCGGCACGAGCCGTGACTCCCGGCTCGAGGAATGACACCAGCAGGCAAGCGACAAAAAGACCGACCGCTCTCGACAACATCATCCCTCCCCTTCCCAGAATCGATCCAGGGCAGGCAGCACGGACTGCTCAGCCTGCGCGTGCGTGCAGTCCAGCAGCCACTGCGCGCCCCGGATCGGCAAAAAGTCAGCCGAGCCGCTGAATGCGGCCGAGCCTGCAGCGCCCATGGCATCCAGATGGCCCGGATGCCGCGCGGGATCATGCGTGCGGGCTCGCAGGCGCGCAAGCCTCTGCTCCTCGTCCACCGCGCAGAGTATCTGCCCAACACGCAGATCCGGGAGGGACGAGGACACCAACCTCTCGAGAGGCGCGGCGTGCTCGGCACGAAAATTTCCCTCCACGATCACACTGACCGCAGATGCGAGGAAGGTTCGCGCGAGTGAAAACGTTACCGCGTACGCTGCGTCGCTCAGCTTGCGTGACCATGCCACGTCGCCATGACTCAGCGTATCCAGAAGAGACTCCTTGATCGTATCCTTGGCGAGCAGCGCGCATCCGTATCGGCCGGCCAGCATCGCCGCGACAGTCGTCTTGCCAGTGGCGGGCAGGCCGGTGACGATGAGCAGGCGGGTCGCGAGCATACCGTGGAGTCTAGCAGTGAGGCCGACTTGCGCAGCCTGGAGCCCTTTGTGCCGCAGCCAACCCGCGTGCCTCACCGCAGCCGGCAAAAAACCACGCTTTTTGCCGGCGGTAACGAAGTTGATGTCCGCAAAAGCGGCGCAGCCAACCCACGTGCCTCACAGCAGCCGGCAAAAACCACGCTTTTTGCCGGCGGCACCGAAGCTGATGTCCGCAAAAGCGGCGCAGCCGACTTTTGCCAAATAAACCAGTGAGACCGCATGAAACCTCAGAAGCGCACTCTTCAATACCAGGGCCGGGTCATCAGTCTGACGACAGATGAGGTCGTGCTTCCGAATGGCCACCGGACTTTGCTGGAGGTCGTGCATCACCCTGGCGGCGCGGCGGTCGTTGCGCTCGACGACTCCTCCCAGGTGTGCCTGCTGCGGCAATATCGCTACGTGGCCGAAGGATGGATCTGGGAGCTGCCGGCCGGGAAGCTGGAGCCGAATGAGCCGCCTCTGTCGACGGCGCAGAGGGAGCTGGTGGAGGAAGCCGGGGTGAGCGCCAGGGAGTGGCGGAGTCTGGGCGCCGTGTTGAGCTCGCCGGGCGTATTCAGTGAGGTGTTGCATTTGTTCCTGGGGAGGGGCATCGAGCGCAGCTCCTCGGCGCATGAACATGCGGAGGTGATCGAGGTGCATTGGGTACCCCTGGAGCGGGCGTATGAGTGGGCGGTCAATGGCGAGATTCGGGATGCGAAGACCGTGATCGGCCTGCTGCGGGCGAGGGAGCTCCTTGGCCATACGTGACGCCGCTCTCGGAAACGGCCGTGCCGCGGAGTTACGGTCTCTGCACCGGGATGGGGCCGGACCCCTATTAGACGTAATCCGTGAGCAACTCGAAGAAACCAGCAGACCCTCGACCCCTGCGCAGCGCCCCGCAGCCGTCGGATCGTCGTCGCGTGGGCAGCGTGGTTCATGACGATCGCGGCAACGCATCCGTGGAATGGCGCGATGCGCCCGCGGATTTCGAGCGAACCGTCCTGCAGCTCGATGACAGGCAGCCCGCGCGCACGAATCAACCGCAACGCGGCATCAGCACCCGCGGTCTTTCGATCAACTCGGACGATACCTTCAATCCGTACACGCGAGTGCCGGATGTCGATCGCATGGCGAGCGACCGCAAGTCCATCGGTACGCGCACGGACCTTCGCCGACTGTCCGCGTGGATCAAGATGATGCGGCAGCTCGAAGAGCAGAAGTGCCGCACGGACGGCGAGGACGAGGAAAGCTGATTCAGCCAGCGCGCTCGATGTGCGCGACCTTGCGGGCGTTGGTGAGGCGATAGAACCGGCGCAGCTCGGCCAGAATCTCCCGTTGCGCGCTCTCACGGGCTCCGTTCAGCGAGTTGGCCAGACGCCGGCAGAACTTCTCCGCGTAGCGGCTCGCTTCGCGGTACAGACCCTCCCGTGCTCCCGCGAGCCGCGGATCGATCCGTGTCCGCTCGAACAGCAATCGCAGCAGCTCCGCCGGAAAGCGTCGCGGAAACTGCCGCCGCAACAGCCAGTAGCTCGCAACGTACTTGTCCACCTCGGCCTGCATCTCGAGCTCGAGAAGCGACACCGGCTTGTCGTGACCGGCGTTCCAGGCGAGATACAGGAAGTGGCTGACGCCCTCGAGGGCGGTGCAATAGTCCGCGACATTGCCGTGATGGAGGCTCTCCATCGGGTCCGCGCGTCCCAGGCGCTCCAGAACGGCAGGATCCAGATAGAGCGATACACCCACGTCGCTGCCACACTCCGGCTGGGCGACGATCAGCTCCTCGTCGGTCGGGGTCTCGCGCACGACCTGCGGCAGATTGCGGCGGTCGGTGACGAGGAAGTCATATACGTCGTGAGAGATCCTCACGTCGTAGATATCTCCGATGAGGTCCTGGAGGCGCTTGAGGATCATCGGTCAGTGCGCGAAGGCCGTACCGCCGGCGGCGGTCGGATCCACGCCCAGGCGCTTCAGGATGGCATAACTGCGCCGGCTGCCCGTCTTCAGCCAGAGCTCGTACAGACGCAGGATGTCCTTGTCCGAGTGCCGGTAGGAAGACTCCGCGAGCTCGTTCAACGCATCCACCATCGGCTGGAACTTCTGACCGAGCTCGGCGAACACCTGACCGAGCACTTTGCTGCGGCCGCGTGCCAGCAGGTCCGCGAGCGTCGCATAGGCGCGGCCGCCCATTGCGATGTGATAGTCGATATCGATCAGCTTGCGCGCGAAGCTCTGCGCGAAGAAGCCCGCGATGAAGAGAGAAACATCTCCCAGGCGTTGCAAGGTGCGATTGCGGTCGCCAGCGGAGGGCGCCTCGAGAGCCTCGGAGAGCATCACGACGAGCGGTTTCAACCGCGGACCGTCGGTTCCCTGCTCGTACAGGGCCTCGGAACGTGAGAAGAGCGTGAGAACATTGACGACGTAATGCTCTGTCTGGTCTTCGACTTCGACGCGGTGCTTCGCGAGCGCTCCGTGCAGAGCGTCCTTGAAGAACTCGCGCAAGTTCGTGACCGGTACTACCGAGGGCTGACCGTCAGGCATGGACATGGCCTCCTCTACACAAACTACAACGGCCCCCCTCGTTAAAAGTTCACTCCTGCGGACACCCCCTTTCCGTGACAGGGTACCCGGAAATGAATACGCAAGGCGGCCTGAGGTGGATTCAATGTTCCGGGCGGGCCTCCCTCGCAGGGGATTGGCAGCGACCGCACACGAGTGCTAGTAGTTTTCCGGCGGCGGCGCCCCGAGCTGGGGCGGCGAGGGCCGGCCTGCTCGCGCGCGGGGCAATCCCTGGGTGTTGGAATGCTCCGCCGGGAGCTAGGTTCCCAGGCTCTCGGCGAGCTGCAGGCAGCTCCGAACGGTGATGTCAGCCGGCGCGACGTCCGCCGGCCACTGTCTACCCTGCCGGTCCATCCACGCCGTATGCAGGCCGGCGGCGCGCGCGGCGTCAACATCGAGCAGCGGGTCATCGCCGACATACAGCACCTGCTCGCCGGTCAATCCGAGGCTGGCGGCGAGCTGCGTGAAGCAACGCGGGTTGGGTTTCGCTGCGCCGATGCCGCGAGCATTCAGCGAGAGAGCGAACAGACTCGCGACGCCGATTCTCTCGAGGTCGGCATTGCCGTTGCTGAGTGTTGCAAGAGGATAGCGTGAGCGCAGGCGTTCCAGTGCGGGCCGCACATCCGGAAACAGCTCGACATCGTTGCGCGCGGCAAAGAAGACCTCGAAGGCCCGCTCGGCGATCTCGGCCTCGTAGCCGCAATCTCGCGCATGCCGGGCGAGCGACTCGAGGCGCAGATATGTCATATCGTGCGCGCGATCGGGCTCCTTCGCAGCCAGATCGCGCCGCGCTGCCCGCATCTCCTCGGGCGATATGCTCTGCGGAATGCGCGGACAATGCTCGTGCAGCCACTCCAACAGCTTGTGCTCGGCCCGCGCGATCACCGGGTCAACGTCCCAGAGCGTATTATCCAGATCGAAGGCGATGGCGCGAACGGCGTGGAGCATGGGTCGCCTGCAGTTCGTAAGCTGACGATTTTACCGGATGGTGCCCACCGCGGCGACCCATCGCGAGGGACCTGATATGTCGGAGCTCACTCTGGTCATCGGCAACAAGAACTACTCCTCGTGGTCGCTGCGGCCATGGATCTTCCTGAAGCACTTGGGGATCGACTTCGAGGAGATCCTGGTGCCGCTGCAGGAATGGGTGCGGGCTGCGCAGGAAGAAGTGTGGACAAACCCCTGGTGTGAGGTGGGGCAAACTCATGGCAACTGATCCCGGCGTCCGTCCCATGCACTGGGCGTGCATCGCAGCGTCATCGATGCTCCTCGTTGGACCCGTGCTTGCGGGATCGCCGGCCTCGTCTCAACAGCGCTTCACCGTGGACGATCTCGTGCGGCTACAGCGGGTGAGCGATCCGCAGGTCGCGCCGAACGGTCACTTCGTGGCTTTCGTCGTGCGCGACACGGACATGGATGCCAACCGGGGGCGGACCGATATCTGGCTGCTCGATCTGACACAGGCACACGCCAGCCCGATCCGTCTGACGCAGGACCCCGCGAACGACTCCAGCCCGCGCTGGGCGCCGGACAGCACCACGCTGTATTTCCTCTCGGCCCGATCCGGACGGTCCCAGGTATGGAGGTTGTCTCTCTCGGGCGGCGAGGCAGCCCGCGTCACGGACTATCCGCTGGATATCGGCGCGCTGAAGGTGTCGCCGACCGGGGATCGCATCGCGATGACGATGGCCGTCCTGCCTGAATGTCAGGATCTGCGCTGCACGCAGGAGCATCTGGACGCTCGAGCGGCATCCAAGGCGACCGGCCGTGTTTTCGACAAGGTGTTCATCAGACATTGGGGCACCTGGAGCAACGGCACGCGCTCGCATCTTTTCACCGCGCGCATCGCGGCGGACGGCAAGGCCGATACACCTCTCGATCTGACCCGATCATTGGATGCCGACATCCCGTCGAAACCGTTTGGAGGCGATGAGGAATTCGCCTTCAGCCCGGACGGCACGCGACTGGTCTTTTCGGCGCGGCTGGCGGGCCGTACCGAGCCCTGGTCGACCAACTTCGATCTGTTCGAAGTGCCCGTGGACCACGCGGCTCAACCCAGGAACCTGACGGCCGACAATCCCGCCTGGGACACTCAACCCGTGTTTCTGAAGAACGGCGATCTCGCCTACCTGGCACAGGATCGGCCGGGATTCGAGTCCGACCGCTTTCACATCGTGCTGCGCGACGCTCGCACGGGCGCGGCCCGGCCGCTCACCCGAGGTTGGGACCGATCCGTGGAGAGGCTCGGCGCGATGCCCGATGGCCGGCATCTGCTCGCGACAGCACAGGACGTCGGGCAGGAAGCGCTCTTCTGCGTCGATGTGGCCACGGGTGAGCCTCGCAAGCTGGTCGGGACGGGAGAGGTCGGTGAATACGCGGCGACGGGAGAGTCCGTGGTCTTTGCGTGGGCGAATCTGGGTGCGCCGGCGGATCTGTACGCCGTGCCAGCCAGCGCAAGTGCGCCGCGCCGCCTGACTCGCGTCAACGAAGGGCTGCTCGGGCGGCGACAGTTGAGTGACTTCGAGCAGTTCAGTTTCAAGGGCTGGAACGACGAGACGACTTACGGCTATGTGGTGAAGCCTTACGGCTTTCAATCCGGGAAGCGCTACCCGATCGCCTTCATCGTCCACGGCGGACCTCAGGTCAGCTTGCAGAATCTGTGGAACTACCGCTGGAATGCCCAGACCTTCGCGGGCGCGGGCTACGCGGTGGTGATGATCGATTTCCACGGCTCACCGGGGTACGGCCAGGCGTTCACGGACTCGATCAGCCGCGACTGGGGCGGCAAGCCCCTCGAGGATCTGCAGAAAGGACTGGCGGCCGCGATCCGGAAATATCCGTGGCTGAACGGTGAGCGTGCCTGCGCTCTCGGTGCCTCTTACGGAGGCTTCATGATGACCTGGATCGAGGGGCACTGGCCCGATCGCTTCCGCTGCATCGTGGACCACGACGGGATCCTCGATCAGCGCATGATGTATTACGCGACGGAGGAGCTATGGTTCCCGGAGTGGGAGAACGGCGGCCCGCAGTTCGCCAATGCGGAAGGCTACGAGAAGTCCAACCCCATCAACGCGGTCGCGAGCTGGCACACGCCGATGCTGATCGTCCACGGCGAGCAGGATTTCCGGGTCCCGTACTCGCAGGGCATCGCGACATTCACCGCCCTGCAACGGCGCGGTATCGAGAGCCGGCTGTTGATATTTCCGGATGAGAATCACTGGGTGCTGCAGCCGGCCAACAGCGTGCAGTGGTACCACACGGTGCTCGGCTGGCTGGACGCGCATTTGAAGAACTAGCCCGTCTGGCTTCATGCCGGGCGGGGCACGATGCCCCGATCCGGTGTTTTCATCCTAGCGACGGCGGCCGGTTTTCTGACCTTGGTTGTAAGGGTCGTAACCGCCGCCGGCATCGCGGTCGGACTCCAGGCGCAGCCCTTTGTCCGCCGACTCCTCGCCTTCGACTTTCATCTCGGGCACCTCGAGTCTGCGCAGGAGACGCGAGGTGCTCTCGATCGCGATCCGGCCGGTCTCCTTGAGCCAGTCCCACACGGCGTTGCCGCGCGCGTCATGCACGACGCGCCCGCTTTGCGGGTCCCTGGGAGGCTTGGATGACTTCGGATCGCTCATCCCAACATTGAAACTCACCGGGCACGACCCGGACATAGCCACAGTGCGCGCCGCGGCCGCGAGAAGTGTGCACCAGGTCACAGACCTGGCGATTCGCTGCAAGCGCTGAGGCGGTCGTGCGACCCCCGCACGGGGCCGGGAGCGCGACCCCCGCACGCGGCCGGGGGCACGGCCCTCCCACGCGGCCGGGGGCACGACTCGCACCGGCACGGCCTGCTTCACTCCGTTTGGTCGGCGCCGGGAGGCTCTCTGGCCTGCTTACGGAAGCGGTAGAACGGCTCATCGCGGCGGCCCCATAGAAGGTGCCCGGCCTGATCCAGACCGATCTCGGCGATCGAGTACTCTTCCGCGGCAAGCTCGGCGCGCACATCCAACTGGGCCTGCCCGGATCCCACGCGCGAGGGAACGTGACATAGCTTGGGATCGTTGGTGCCGGTGAAACGCGCCGCGGTCTTCTTCCATCGCAGGCTGCAGCCCTTGACCGTGCGAACATCCTGGGTCATCAGGCTCTTGAAGAGGTCGGCATCGAGCTGCCGGCTGCGCCAGCGCTGCGGATCGACGAGCGTGAACGAGGTTTGCACGATGTCCTTGTTGACGACGGCAAACAGCAATACCCGTTGAACAAAGATGCGCCGCGGGTCGTCCGGCGCGGTCTCCTGGAGATAGAACGCGTTGTCGCCGATCATCGGCGCATCGATCTGCAGGATGTCGAGCGCCACCGCATCGTGGGCCGGCTTGACACCCTGATGCTGATCCGACTGCACCTGGGCGCTGTTGTCATAGTGACCCGGCAGCCATTGCACGAGCTCCTGCAACTCCTCGTCCATGCGCTTTTCGGTGTTGGCACAGCCGCCGAGCGCAACCAGCCAGGACAGCGCGCCCAGCGCGTAGCAGCCCGAACGAAATCCATCAGCCATAGAAGGCCCGCCATTCCGCCCGATAGGAGGAGCCGAGGCCGATGATGCGCTCCAGCAGCTCATCGTACTTGACCCCCGCGGCGCGCGCCGACTCGGCGAAATCCTCCGCGGCCTCGAGATTGGGGTTGGCATTCGCCTCGAGCACGAATACCTCGCCGTCGGGACGCACGCGGAAATCCATGCGCGCGTAGCCGGACAGACCCAGCGTGCGGTAAATGCGGCGCGAGAGTTTGTCGAGACGCGCTTCCACGGCCGGCGGCAGATCCGCCGCGGCCCGGGTGGTGATGCCGTACCTGGTCTGATAGCGCTTGTCCCACTTCACCTTGCGCGTCGCGATCGCGGCCAGCGAATCGGGCATGGAGCCGAAGACCATTTCCCACACGGGCAGCCGCGTCAGCCGGTCGTTGCCGAGCACGCCGACGTACAACTCCCGGCCCTCGATGAACTCCTCGACGAGAGCGTCGGAGCGAATCTGCTCATGGACGAACTCGATGCGCTCCTTGAGCTTGCCGACATCCTCCACGACGGAGGCCTGAGCGATGCCGAGCGAAGCGTCTTCCACGGTGGACTTCACGAACAGCGGGAAGCGCAACTTGCGCGGCACCTGAACGCGGGCGCCGCGCCGGAACACGCTGAACTGCGGAGTGGGTATGCGATGGAACGTGAGCAACTGTTTGCACAGGGACTTGTCCCGCGATAACAACAGCCCGCGAGGGTTGCAGCCCGTGTAAGGCTGACGGAGCAGCTCGAGAAACGCGACGACGTGCTGGTCGTAGGTGACGATGCCGTCGAACTCTTCGAGGAGGTTGAAGACGATGTCCGGCTTCCAGTCGGCAATCGAGCTGCGCAGCTCGGTCAGGCTGTCGAGAACGCCGAGACACTGCACGTCATGGCCGCTGGCGCGCAGCGTCGTGATGACATCGTACTCGGTACGCCACTCCTCGATCTGCTTTTCGGTGTGACCTTCGAGGCTCTCGGGAGGCACCAGGCTCGCGTGCACGACGACCAGCGCGCGCAGTTTCTTCATAGAGGAAGCTGGGGAGTCTCGCCTTGCGCGTACAGGCTCGCCATCCTTCCGAGCAACCAACGCGACTGCTGCAACGCATCCCGGCGGCCGCCCCGCACATACAACTTCAGGCGCTCCGCTCGCTCGATCAACATGCGCAGGATCTGATGAACACTGTAACGCTCCATTTGCAGCTCGCGTGCGACGGCATTCACGAGCGACTGCTTTTCGGAGCGCAGCAGGCTTGCGGCGCGCGAAGCTCCGCGGCGCAGGCGCTGCGCGCTGAAGATCCTTTGCAACAGCTCGTCCGTCAGGCCCTTGCGGTACTGCCGATTGCGCGCCAGCTTGCGACGGTAGTGCTGAGCCAGGGTGCGGGTGTTGAGATCGATCGGCTCGATACGCGCACGGCTGCGGACCGGCGGCCGCTTGCCCTTCACGCTGGCGATCAGCTCGTCGACGACACTCAGCTTGTCGAATGCAGGCCAGTCGGCGTAACTGCGGCGCCAGTCGGAGTTCGGTTTGAGCCAGACGGCAAAAGTCTCGGCGAAATCCTCGGTGGGGTGCGCCTGCGCGTACCACTCGCCAAGGTGATGCACGTAGCGGCGGCTGCCGGGTCGCGCGCGGTAGCGCACGGGATACTGCAAAGAAGCCGGGCCGAATACTTCGCGCCACCGCCGGCGGCGGCGCAGACGATAGGCATTGTCCAGGGCGTGTCCGGCCTCGTGCCGCAGGATTCTCATGAACCACCGCGCATTGCCTCCTTCGACACCGCGCATGATCCGGCGCTCGAGCCTCTCGAGGCGCGGATGTGCCAGATAGAAGGGAATCGCGATTCCCGGCACGCCGTCCGGTGAGAACCACTCCTCGGCGAGCCATACGTGCGGACGCAACGAAATGCCTCGGCCCGACAGTTCGCGATAGAGCCGCGCGATGCGCGGCTTCAGCGCCGAGCCTTCAACAGACAGCCCCAAATCGCAGAAGCGCAGCGATAGGAGCTGCTCGTCCGAGAGACGTGTCCAGGGGTGGCGGCGCATGAGGCATCGGATCGTACCTCATTCTCCCAGCGCTACGAGGGCCCGTGTGAGGAGCTTGTCGGCGAAGTCCTCGATGACGTCCTTTAGGATCAGACCGTTGCGCCAGGAAGGTGGAATCGCTGTCACGGTGTAGTGGGCACCGGCGAGCTGTCCGCACGCTGCGGCCACCACGTCCGAGTTGCCGCCAACGTTGGCGGCGGCCAGGACGGCGTCCCGGAAGCTGTGCGTGGACCCAAAGGCCCAGATCGCCGTCGCCAGTGCTTCCGCAGCCGTAGCACTGCCGCGGGCCGTACTGTTCTCCCAGCCAGGGAAGTCCGCGAGGATGGCTTGCTTCGTTTGTCCGGAGAGTGCCCTGTGCACGGCTCTCGCGAGGAGTCGGCAGGCCTCGAGGACAGGGGGAGCCTGGCACGTGACACGCGCCGAATCTGCCGCCTGTTGTATCGCCGTCTCGTTCGACGAAAAGAAAAACATCACGGCCGGAGCCAGTCGCGACAACGGCTCGGGATCGAGCTGGCGGGGATCGTGCGATCCTGGAAAGAGCTGCCGTCGCCATTGAGACAAGGCCAGAGCGCGGGTCGTGCTCGCAGTGATGCCCACACACTGACCGGTGGAGGTGAGGTGCGCCTCCTGTTGCCACCGCCGATAACGCCGCGCCTGATCACGCGCATCGAAACCATCGACCTCGAGAAGACTCTCAGCCAGACACAGTGCCATGGCCGTATCGTCGCTCCACCCGCCTCGCGGCAGATCGAATGGGCCGCCGCCCAGGAGATCGCCCACCGGTGAGAAGGTACCGGGCCGTCGGTACTGAGTTGCGGCAGCCACGGCGTCTCCGACCGCGAGGCCGACGAGCGCTCCCACGAAGCGCTCCCGCAAGCCCTTCACCACCTCGAGGGTGGACTGTTCCAGCAAGGGGTCCAGCTGTTCCTGGATCGTCGGATGATGGACGGCGGCAGGCGGCGTGTAAGGTACCCATCGCCGGATGAAGTCCGCCTGCCCGTCCGTTTCCGGAACGATCGGCCAGCTCTTGGAGCGCTCGGACTGCTTCCACAGCTTGTTCAGCTCTTCGAGCGCCACTTCTCCATGCAGTCCCCGCTCGACCAACAGGCAGCCGATCACGGTGCCGGTCCGTCCGATGCCCGCCCGGCAGTGCACATAGGTCGGGCGGTTCGCGCGCAAGGCCGCGTGCAGACAATCGAGAATCCCGCGCATCTGCGCCTCGGCCGGCAGGCCGTGGTCGACGATCGGCATACGGAAATACTGCACCGTCGAGGGCAGCTCGCCCTCGTAGGGGTCCATCTCTTCAGGGTGAGTGAGATCGATGAAGCATCCGATGCCGGCGGCGAGGAGCCTCTGGAGGCGCTCCTGTGCCCGCGCGCGCGTAGGCGCCCCGGGATACTCTCCCGCGAGCAGCAGGCCCGGGAGCACCCAGTAGGAGTGGCGCAACGGCGGCGCTACGACGGACTGTGGCCCGCTCAGAAGCTCAATCCTCCAACATCAGCGGAGCCTCGATCCGCGATGAGGCGCTCGTCGAGGGCGATTTCCTCCTGCTCGGTCATCTCGCCGGCGCGCTGCCGATCGAGTCCCCGGAAATCGAAATGCCGCGGGTCCGCCAGATGTGCCGGCTCGACGTGGCGCAGAGCGGAGAAGATGCTCTCCGTGCGGCCGGGAAACTCGCGTTCCCATTCCGCGAGCATCTTCTTCACGGCCACCCGCTGCATGTTGTCCTGCGATCCGCACAGTTTGCACGGGATGATCGGAAACGCACGCGCCCGGGCATAGCGAGCGATGTCACGCTCGGCGACATAAGCCAGCGGCCGGATCACGATGTGGCGCCGGTCCTCGGACAGCAGCTTGGGCGCCATCGCTTTCAGCCGGCCGCCGAAGAAAAGATTGAGGAACAGTGTCTCGACGATGTCGTCACGATGATGGCCCAGCGCGACCTTCGTGATGCCGTTCTCCGCAGCAAACCGGTAGAGAGCGCCCCGGCGCAACCGTGAGCACAGGCCACACAGGGTGCGTCCCTCCGGGATGACGCGCTTCACCACGCTGTAGGTGTCCTGCTCGATGATTCGATATCGGACGCCGAGGCCCTCCAGGTACTGGGGCAGCACGTGTGCGGGGAAGCCGGGCTGCTTCTGATCGAGATTGACGGCGATCAGCTCGAAGTCCACCGGCGCGCTGCGCTGCAGGGACAGGAGGATATCGAGCAAGGTGTAGGAATCCTTCCCACCCGAGAGGCAGACCATGACGCGATCGCCTGCGGCGATCATGCCGAAGTGCTGGATGGCCTTTCCAACGCAGCCGCGCAGCTGCGCCTGCAGCCGCTGAAAGGTCCGGGACGGCCTCGGCGCCGCAGGCGTCGCCGGATCGAGCAGTCGCGCCGCGGCCGCTTCCGGATCAGGCTGCGGCACTGCTGCTCTCGGCGCTCTCCAGGTATTTGCTCTCGACGTAGCGGATGAACGACGCCGCGGCCAGGGGCTTACCCGTTGCGCCCTTCAGCAGGTCCTGCACGGGCACCTTGGCTCCGAGGCCGTGAACGTGAGTGCGCAACCAACCGAACAATCCGGAGAACTCACCCGCCGCGAGCTGCTCATCGAGCGCGGGGACCGCCGCGCGCAGGCTGTCATAGAGCTGTGCCGCGATGACGGCTCCCAGGGCATACGAGGGGAAATACCCGAACGATCCCACGGCCCAATGGATGTCCTGCAGACAGCCCTCGGCGTCGTTCGAGGGCTTGATACCGAGCCTCTGCTCCATGCCTGCATTCCAGGCTTGCGGCAGGTCGCGTACCGCGAGCTGGCCGCTGAGGAGCTGCTTCTCGAGCTCGTAGCGCAACATGATATGCAGCGGATACGTCAGCTCGTCGGCGTCCACTCGGATGAGCCCGCGACGTACACGTGTCAGGTGGGCGTAGACAGTCTCGACGTCCCATTCGGGGCCGCTCACTCCGAAATGCTTCACGAGGAGCGGCAGAACGTAGCGCACGAACGGCCGGCTGCGGCAGACGAGCATCTCGATCAGCAGGGACTGACTCTCCTCGAGAGCCATGCCGCGATCCCGGCCCACGGGCTGGTCGTGCCAGTCCTGCGGCAGGCCGAGGTCATACATCGCGTGCCCTGTCTCGTGCAGGGCGCCGAGCAGCCCGGAGAACACGTCGTTGGGATCCAGTCGCGTGGTGACGCGGATGTCGCCGGGGACGCCCTCCGTGAACGGATGCTCGCTCTCATCGAGACGGCCGCGGTCGAACGGGAATCCCACGGATTTCATGATCTCGACGATCAGAGCGCGTTGCTTGCCCGAGGGAAACTTCCCGGACAGTGCCGGGAGGTGCCGGGCCTCCTGCAAGGCGATGACTTCACGGATGAGAGAAGGCAGGCGCCGCGAGAGGGCCTTGAACATCGCGTCGATGTCGGCGGTGGTGATGCCGGGACTGAATTCGTCCACGAGGGCATCGTACGGGGCCAGATTCAGTGCCTGACCGAGCAGTGCCGCCTTGTCGCGCACCAGGTGCACGACCTCCTCGAGGTGCGGGGCAAAGAGCTCGAACTTGCCCTGCTGGCGCGCTTCGAGCCAGCGGACCTCCGCGCGCGACGCAGCCTTCGTCAGGCGCGAGATCAGGGTCACCGGCGTCGCGATCGCATGGTCGCGCTGACGGCGCATCTCCCTCAAGTTGGCGATCTGCCAGTCCGCGAGCCCCTGGGTATTGGCCTGAGCTCGATCGAGGAGGCGCGTGATGCGCGGCGCCGTGAGCAGAGCATGGTGTTCGGTCTCGAGCGCGGCGAGCTGCTCGCCCCGGACGTCCGCGCTCCCCCGCGGCATCATGACCGCAGCATCCCATCTCAGCAGCGAGAGCGCACCGCGAAAGGCATGCAGACGGGTGAACTCCTGCTCGAGTTGCTTGTAAGGGGAGGCTGACATGGCTGGCACCTGGATCCGTGGATGCGACCCAGCGGAAAGCAAGACAGCCGGGAGACGCCTGCGTAGTTTACCAGTGGGCCACGGCCAAGCTCCTGCCGGCCCACACAATATTCATATTAATCAAATAGTTAATTTCCTATCGAGCCAATTGACACGCCCTGGGCCCCGTAAGCTCAGCCCCTCGCGGTGAGCGCGATGCGAACTCACTCGCAGTGGGGCCCTGGGGGTTCAGACATAATCCGCCCCCTCGAGAGCCTGTAGACCTGTGATTCCGATGCAAAAAGAGAGCTGGAGCTGGGCGACCCGCCGGCTGCCGGACCCCGCGCGCCTGGTCCGCTGGGGACATTTCGGCACGCCGGTCCTGCTTTTCCCGACAGCCGGCGCGGATTTCGAAGAGGTAGAGCGCTTTCAGCTGATCGCGGCTCTCGGCGGGCTGATCGAGCAGGGTCGGATCAAAGTGTATTCGGTGGACGGGCTCGCGGTCCGCGCGTGGCTCGCGAGCACGCTGCCGCCCGAGGGCTGCGCCCGGCTGCAGGACCGCTACGACGAGTTTCTGAGCGAGGAGATCGTTCCCCGCATTCGTCAGGATTGTCAGGCGGAGCGCATCGAGCCGATCGTCGCCGGCGCTTCATTGGGGGCTTTCTCGGCGCTCGCGGCCCTGTGCAAATATCCCCAGCAGTTTCGAGCCTCCGTGGGCTTGAGCGGCGTGTACGACCTGGCGCCGCGCACGACGGGGGTGTCGAGCGAGTCGGTCGGGGCCTTCACACCGGCGCGGCATCTCGCCGCCTTGTCGGAGGGGGCTGCGGCTCTGCGGCAGCTTCGCGGCCGGCAGATCATCCTCGGCACCGGCGAGGGTCCCTACGAAACGCCCGCCGAATCGCGCGCTCTGGCCTCGCTGCTGCAGACCAAGCAGGTTCCGTGTCACTTGCGGCTCGAGGGCTCCCACCGTGACCACGACTGGTCGGCCTGGCGCGAGTTGCTGCCCGCGTATCTGCGTGACATCGCTTAGTCGATGGCAAAATTCGCCTGCGGCGCTCAGCGGATGCGCGGCCACTCAACGACGAGGATGCCGACGCCGATCGAGACGGCGATCAGAAGGAACACGACGAGTCCGATCAGGAAGCGGCGCATGCAAGCCTCGTCGCTCGAGCCCGCCGGTCGAGCGGCACGTGAAACATCATAACCGGTAACACCTCTCATGAATTTGCGCGTCTGCCTCCTCGCCTCCGAAGCAGCCCCTCTGTCCAAGACCGGCGGCCTCGCCGACGTCTCGAGCGCTCTCACCAAGTACCTGCATGCGGCCGGTCATGAGGTGCGCCTCTTCACACCCCTGTATGCCTCGATCGACCGCGACCGCTTCGCGATCCAGGCGCTCGCGGACCTGCAGGAGGTGCCACTGGAAGTCGGACCGCACCGATATGTGTTCTCGGTGATGACAGCCCCGTTGCCGGGTTCCGACGCGCGGGTTTTCCTGATCGATTGTCCGATGCTGTTCGGCCGCCCCACGCTGTACACCACCGACCCGGACGAGCATCTGCGCTTTCTGGCGTTCACCCGCGCGGTCTTCACCTGCTGCCAACATCTGCAGTGGGGACCGGACATCATCCACGCCAACGACTGGCACACGGGTTTCGCTCCGCTGTTTCTGCGTGCCTCGTACGACTGGGACCCTCTCTTCAGCAGGACCCGCTCGCTGCTCACCATTCACAACATCGGCTATCAGGGCACCTTTCGCGCACAGGCCATTGCCGACGTGGGTCTCGGCATCAAGACGCATTTGTTGCATCAGGACGATTTGCGGGCGGGTCAGATCAACCCGCTGCGACACGGGATTCTTTACGCGGACGCCATTACCACGGTGAGCCCGACACACGCTCGTGAGATCTGCACGGAACAATACGGGATGGGTCTGCAGGGAGATTTGCGCGCGCGAGGCGCTGCCCTCACGGGCATCCTGAACGGTGTTGACTACGAGGAATGGGACCCGCGCCACGATCGTTATCTTCCGGTGCACTTCGACGCCACGGCCCTTCGGGGCAAGCGCGCTTTGAAGCAGCAGCTGTTGGACCGGCTCGGCCTCAACATTCCGTTGTCCACACCGCTCGCCGGCATCGTGAGCCGGCTCGCCTCGCAAAAGGGCATCGAGCTGATGTTCGAATCGCTGCCCCAGGTGCTCGACTGGCGCGATATGGCCTTCGTGGCGCTGGGCAGTGGAGATGCGCCGTACGAGCAGTTCCTGACGCAGCTGCAGGCGCGATTTCCGGGGCGCGTGGTCTTTCGTCGTGGCTACGATGAAGGCCTGGCGCATTGGATCGAAGCCGCCGCCGACATGTTTCTCATGCCCTCGCTGTACGAGCCGTGCGGCCTGAACCAGATGTACAGCCTGCGCTACGGGACGGTCCCGATCGTGCGCAAGACCGGCGGACTGGCGGACTCGGTCGAGCACTACGATCCGGCGACGGGCCGGGGCACGGGCATCGTCTTCAATGACTTCGACTCGGAGGCGCTGGAGTGGGCGCTGAACACCGCGCTCGATCTGTACTCGGAGCCCGAGCAGTGGCTGCGGGTGGTCCGCAACGGGATGGCCCAGGATTTTTCGTGGCAGCGCCAGGGCGGGCGGTATATCGACTTGTACCGGCAGCTGCTGGAGACTATTGCAGCCTGAACGTGCCCTTCTGCTCGAAGGCAATCGTGCGCATCCACCCCTCGGAGAGCGAGATCTTCCCCGCGAGGCGGTAATCCATCTGCTCGCCGCGCGGATCCCGCCGCCCGAGCAAGTTGATCAACGTCCCGGCCATGTTCGCGACCACGCTGACATCGAACTCGGCCTCCCCCATCGCCGGGACGACGAAGCTCGCGCCGGACACCCCATGTGCGAGCTCCTGGCCGTCAACATCCAGGGTGTAGGCGATGCCTTTGACGGGGAACGGGCGATCGTTCGGATTCTGCACGAGCATGCGCACCTTGAGGCGCTGCTCCCACAGATCGCTCTTCAACCACTCCACATTGACGACCGACAGGCGCGGAGACTCGAGCTTCGGCACGAACAACGAGCAACCCGACAGCACACCGGCCAGGAGCACGAAGATCGCAAAGGCACGAGCTGCAGCGGGGCGTTCCATGACTCCATGCTACCAAAAACGTCACTGCGCCCCCGGTGGGGTGAGCTTCACACCCGTCCGTAGATCTTGTTGAGGAGCGCGAACTGCCGTGCGAGCGGCGGCGTGAGCGCTCCGGCGGGTAACTTCCAACTCCAGTTGCCGACCGCGGTACCGGGCCTGTTGAGGCGCGCCTCGGACCCGAGGCGCAGCAGGTCCTGCACCGGAATCACTGCGAGACAGCCGACGGAGCCCAGCGCTTCCCGGATGATCGCGCCCGGCATGTCTCCCGGAGTCAGCCGCAGGAAGAATTCGACGCGGCGCAAGGTCTCGCCGTCCAGAGTCGCGAACCAGCCCACCGTCGTATCGTTGTCGTGTGTCCCGCTGTAAACCACACTGTCGCGCTCGTGCATGTAGGGCAAGTGCGGGTTGTCGGCTGCGCCGCTGAAGGCAAACTGCAGCACTCGCATGCCCGGCATGGCGAAGTCCTTGCGCAGGGCCTCCACATCCTCGGTGATGACGCCCAGATCCTCCGCGACGATCGGCAGATCACCGAGCTCCTGATGCAACAACTGCATCAGCTCGCGGCCTGGGGTGGGGCACCACTGGCCGCCGCGCGCATCGGGAGCGCTTGCCGGGATCGACCAATGAGCCGCCAGGGCACGAAAGTGATCGATGCGCAGCAGGTCCATGCGCTCGAGCTGACTCACGATCCGTCCGCGCCACAGAGCGAAGCCGTTGCGGCGAATAGCCGGCCAGTCGTACAGCGGGTTTCCCCACCATTGGCCGGTCGTGGAGAAGTAGTCGGGTGGCACGCCCGCCACCGCGCTGGGTCGGCCCTGCGCATCGAGTTGGAACTGGTCGCGGTGCGCCCAGGTCTCCGCCGAGTCCGGGGCGACGTAGAACGGCAGATCCCCGAACAGGCGGACGCCCCGCGAGCGCGCATGATCCGTGAGGCGGCGCCACTGGCTGGCGAACGCGAACTGCTCCCGGCGGATTCGCTCGAGCTCCGCGCCGAAGTCCGTGCGCGCCTGTGCCATCGCCTGTGGCTCGCGATCCCGGAATTGTCCGGCCCAGCTCCACCAGGGCGCACCCTGATGATGGGCCGCGAGCACTTCAAACAGTGCGTAGTCGTCGAGCCAGGCGCGCGAGGCCTCGAGGAAAGTGCGATAGGCCGGGGAGCCTGTGTCCGGCAGCTCGGTTGGATCGATGAATGCCGTGTTGCCTGCGAAGTCGGAGCGTACCCAGTAAGGGGAGCCATCCGGACCCGTCGGTCCGACGGGCAGGATCTGCCATACACTGAAGCCGGCGTCCGCCAGCCAATCGATGAACGCGCGTCCTTCGCGGCCGAGCCCTCCGGAGAGGGATCCCAGATGCAGAAGCGCGCCAGCGCGTCGGCGATCCAATACGGGCAACCGCATAGGCGCTCGTCAGCCGACGCTGGCCCGACGCATCACTCCGCCGTGCTCCGGAGCGCCGCGCCCCACGCAGATGGGCTGGCTCAGACTGTCGGGCGGCAACAACCCGAGCAAGCGATACAGATTGACGAGCTGGCGGCGATAGAGCCGGTCGAACTGACTGACCGCCTCGGCGGGGTTGTAGTCGCCGAACCACCAGAACCAGTCGGAGCTCTCGCACAAGGCGAGCTGGCGAGTCGCCGCCTCCTGGTGCGCCTGGTCGAGTGTCCCCGAGCGCATGATGCGATCGTAGGCGTCCTTTGCGTCGCAGAGGATGTCCCACGCCTTGTTCTTCGCAGAATCGCCCATCCAGGTAGCGAGGGTGCCGTGCACCCAGCTACCCGCCTTCACCTTCGGCAGGGGCATCGGCTCAATCCCACGCGCTATGCAATCCGACAGCGTCGTGAGCTCGAGAGCGGGATGGTTGGCAAGTCCCGCATAGAGCGCGCGCAGGAAGTAGTAGCCGTTGAACGGGTAGTATTCCCATGCGTTCTCGCCATCGAGCGCGATCAACACCGCATGATTGGGCGATCCGGAATAGCGCCGCGCGAGTTGAGCCACCTCGTTGACGAGGTTTTGCGCGGCATCATCGCCGTGCCAGGTCGCATAAGTGAAGCCGATGCGATCCGACAGTCCATCGTCCCGGAAGAAGCAGCTCATCGTCATGCCTGGCGGCCGATACGGGCGGTTGTACGCGTCCGGATCGTGGAGCATTTGCGGCAAGCCCGCCTCGAGACAGCCGGACAGGACCCCGCTGCTGCTCGCGGCCCATTTGAAGCCGAAACCATCGAGCAGTTTCAGCGTCCTCATGCTGATCGCGCCCTCTGAAGGCCAACAGCCGACCGGGCGCACGCCAAAGGCGTCAGTGAAAATCTTCAGGCCCCATTCGAGGTGCCACGAGGCGCGCGCCTCGCCGCCCTGATAGCGACCGTGATGCGGCCTCTGCATGCCGGGCAGCGACTCGGGGCCTGCCTCGAAGTCGATCAGCAACGGCAGGATCGGATGTCCGTAGGGGGTGATCGACAGCTCGCACTGCCCGCGCTCGGCCAGCTTGCGGAACCGCGGCACGACGGAGCTCAACAACTCGCCGAGCAGAGTCAGGAGTTGACGGCGCTGGGTCGGCAGGAAATCCCGGCCCTGCTGCGTGAGCGCGGCGACGAGTGGATCGAAGCGCCGCACCGTCTCTCCCAGCCACGCCAGGTGATACCACACCGCGAGGTCGTGGATGAGCTGGTCCGAGGCATAGCGGACGCGCTCCTGCGTCGCCAGAGTCTCGGCGATCGTCGCCAGCTCGAGATAGGGACCGAAGCGCTCGATCATCTGCTTGCGCTGCGCGCGCAGGCAGGCGCGCATCAGCTCGAGTCTCTCCGCCGGCTCCTGCGGCACTGCCTCGGGCCCCAGCAGTCCGAGCACCGGGTCCGGCAGCGCAGTGCCGCTGCGCAAATGCTCGCTGACGCGCGCGCCGATCTCCTCGAGCTGCTCGATGAGCACGGGCGTGAAATTGACGACGGCACGCGCACCGGGGACGGATTCCAGGTGGGCCGCCATGTCCGTGTAATCCTTGATGGCGTGCAGGTAAGTCCACGGCAGGACGTACTGGCCGGTGAGCGCGTCGCGATATTGCGGCTGGTGCATGTGCCACAGCAGCACCACGGGGAGGCGTTGAGTGCTGGTCATGACCACCTTATCTACAGCGCTCGCAACATGTCAGGTGTCACGAGCACGACGCCCTTCTCCGTGACGAGGAACCGCTTCTCGTCGGCGGCGCGATCGACTCCGATCCGCATGCCGTCGGGAATCTCGCAGCCCTCATCGAGGATTGCGTTGCGGATCAAACAACCCGAGCCGATCTCGACATGCGGCAGGATGACCGAGCATTCGATGCTCGAGCGCTCGTCCACGCGGACGTCCGAGAACAGCAGCGACTGGCGAACGACCGCGCCCGAGATGATGCAGCCGCCGGAGACCACGGAGTTGATGGCCGTCCCGCGGCGGCCTTCCTCATCGAGGATGAACTTCGCGGGGGGCTGCTGGACCTGATAGGTCCAGATGGGCCAGTCCTGGTCGTAGATGTTGAGCTCGGGCTTCACGTGCACGAGCTCGAGATTGGCGTCGTAGAAGGCATCGATGGTTCCAACATCGCGCCAGTAGCTCTGGGCGCGCGTCTTCACGTCCTGGAAGGGGTACGCGAACACCTGCAGATTGCCGCCGATGGCGGTCGGCAGGATGTCCTTGCCGAAATCGCGCGAGGACGCGGACTTGGTCGCATCTTCGGCCAACATCTTCTCCAGCAGGCGCGTGTTGAAGACGTAGATGCCCATCGAGGCGAGGATGGAATCCGGCCGGCCGGGCAATGTGTCCGGAACCGCGGGCTTCTCCGAGAACTTCGTGACCCGATTCCACTCCGTGGCGGTGAGCACGCCGAAATGGCGAGATTCGCTCGCGGGGACCTCGACGACGCCCACGGTGATGTCAGCGCCCTTCTCCACGTGGTACGCGATCATCGGACCGTAGTCCATCTTGTAGATGTGATCGCCGGCGAGCACGAGGACGTGCTTGGGCCGATGCGACAGAATCAGATCGATGTTCTGGTGCACGGCATCCGCCGTGCCCTGATACCACTCGGGCCCCATCTGCTGCTGCGCGGGAATGACCTCGACGAACTCGCCGAACTCGCCGCGCAGGTAACTCCAGCCGCGCTGCACGTGCTGGATCAGCGACTGCGCCTTGTATTGAGTCAGGATCGAGATCTGACGGATCCCCGAGTTGACACAGTTGGACAGCACGAAGTCCACGATGCGGAACTTGCCGCCGAAGGGCGTGGCGGGCTTGCAGCGATGGGCCGTCAGGTCCTTCAAACGCTCGCCGCGGCCGCCGGCCATGATGACCGCCAGCGTGCCGCCTGTGAGGCGGCTGACGTAGCGTCCGGAAGAGGCTCGCGCCGGCTGTCTGGGCATGACTCGTCTTTTATTCCGGGAACGACTGTACTAAACCCCAGTTTGGCGCGGTTGCCAAGGGGGAGCGTGCGCAGGCTGTGCGCGCCGTCGCAACGACGGTCATCGCGGTCTCGACTGTCACAGCCATTTCATCAATCCGAGCTCATAGGGATGGGATAGCAGCTCGTGTGCCGGGTAGATCCGCACCTCGGTCGCGAACTGACCGCACTCTTTTGGCTCAATGTCGAGCGCGAAGAGGGCGCTTCCGTCTTCCTCGTGACCCCCGGTCGCGGTGAATGTCGCGCTCCAGACACCCTCCGGGGCGTCGTGGCCGTACGAGGTGAGGGGTGGCGGCTCGAGGTCGGCCTCCGGGAGCAAGCGGCGCGCCACGAACTCCACACGTACGTCGCTCGGTTGCAGACCGTTCAACCCCGCTGCCACCCGTAGCTGCAAGCGCTGCCCGCGCGGCAGATCGGGGGCCGCCTCGGCCAGCATCCGCAGGCTCACTTTCGGCCAGGCCTGGCGGACTCGCTGCTTCCAGTCGGCGAGCTGCCGGGCGCCGGAAAAGCCGTTGGCTGCCAGGCGGCCATACTGCCTGGCGGCCGGTGCATACAGTCCCTCGATGTAGTTGTGCAGCATGCGGCTCATGTTGAAGCGCGGGATGACGGTCATCATGGCCCGCTTGCTGCGCTTCACCCACTCGGGCGAGTAGCTGCTCTCCTGGCGCTCGTAGTACAGCGGTACGACTTCCTCCACGAGCGTGTCCAGGATCATCTCGGCCTCGATCGCATCGCGGCGCTCGGGGTCCTGAACGTTCGCGGGCGGAATGCCCCAGCCGTTGTCCTGCATCCAGGCCTCCGCCCACCAGCCGTCGAGAATGCTGAGATTCAGCCGGCCGTTGATAGCGGCCTTGATGCCGGAGGTACCGCTCGCCTCGAGCGGGGCAATGGGATTGTTCAGCCACACATCCACGCCGGACACGAGCCAGCGGGCGAGCTGCAGATCGTAGTCCTCGAGGAAAATGATTCGTCCGAGGAAGTCGGGGCTCGTCATGAGCTGGCGGATCTCCCGCAGCACGCTCTTGCCCGGCTCGTCGGCAGGATGCGCCTTGCCCGCGAACAGGAAAAGCACCGGCCGGTCCGGGTCGTTGACGATCTTCGCCAGCCGCGCCCGATCCCGCAGCAGCAGGGTCGCGCGCTTGTAAGTCGCGAAGCGGCGAGCGAAGCCCACCGTCAGCACGTCGGGGCGCGTGGGGTCGAGCAGACGGGTGACATGGCGGAGCTGGGCGGGGCTCATGCCCTTGCGAGCGTATTCGCGTTGTAAACGTTCCCGAACGCTCGCCAGCATGCGCGATTTCACGGACTGCGCGAGCGTCCAGTACCGCTCGTCATCCACCTTCTCGAGTGCGTTCCAGAAGTCCACATCCCGCAACCGGTCGCGCCACTCGCGGCCGAGCTCGTGATCGAAGAAGTCGCCCCAGCTCTGATGGAGGAACGTCGGAACGTGGACGCCGTTGGTCACGAAGCCGACCAGATTGTCCTGGGGGCGGATCTCGGGCCACTGATCGGCAACGAGGCGCTGCGTGACCGCGCCATGTATGCGGCTGACCGCGTTCACGTGACGGGTACCGTTCAGAGCGAGCCGCGTCATGTTGAACAGACCGGGGAGCGATGGGGAGCGGGCCAGCTCGAAGAAGCGCTCTACCGGAATTCCCAGGTCGCGGATGAAGTCGCCGAAATGGGAAATGATGACGTCGTGAGCAAATGCGTCATGCCCGGCAGCCACCGGAGTGTGGGTCGTGAATACGCAGTCTGCGGATACCGCCTCCAGGGCCGCATTGAACGGCAGGCCGTACGCCAGATGCTCGCGCAGCAGCTCGAGGATCAGGAATGCAGCGTGGCCCTCGTTCAGGTGCCAGACCGCCGGCTGAATGCCCAGCTCGCGCAGCGCACGGGCCCCGCCGATGCCGAGGATCATCTCTTGACGGATGCGGGTGGATTCGTCGCCGCCGTAGAGGCGATGCGTGATGTCGCGGTCGGAGGGCGCGTTCTCGGGGCAGTTGGTATCGAGGAGATACACGGGCACGCGGCCGTTCTGGGACTTCCACAGCCGGGCGAACACATCCCGACCGGCGATCCTGACGGTGACCCGTACCCAGTCGCCGTTCGGTTTGCGAGCGGGCTCGACAGGCAGGTCGCGCGGATCTCGCTCCCGGTAGCCAGCCTGTTGGACACCGTCGTTGTCCACCGTCTGAATGAAATAGCCCTGCTCGTACAGCAGGCCGACGGCGATGAAGTTGGCCTTCTCGTCGCTGGCGGCTTTGCAGTAATCGCCCGCCAGTACGCCGAGACCGCCGGAGTAGATGGGGAAGCTCTCATGGAACCCGTACTCGGCGCAGAAGTAGGCAATCAGGGGCGTGCCGCTGGCCGGCCCCGAGGCACTGAGATAGGCATCGAGCGTCTCGAGCGCCTGCGCGTATCGCGCGACATACAGCGGATCGCGGGCCGCGCCGTCCAGGGCGGCCTGACTGACACAACGGAGCATCAGGCGGGGGTTGCCACCCGTTTGCTTCCACAGCTCCGCGTCGAGATCCTCGAACAGGGCTCGGGCCGGTCTGTGCCAGCTGAAAAACAGATTTCCTGCGAGCTCGGGCAGGCGCCGCAAGCCCTCCGGCAGCACCGGAATCACTTCAAGTAGCGGGTTTCTCATCACTTTTTCGCGCGGTCCATCGGGAGGGCGCAGTCTAGCCCAGTGTGTGACATAAGAGGCCGGACCTGGCTCACGGCTTTCAGTTGCGGCAAAGCGACGCAACTTGCCTGCTGCAAGCATTGAGTGCTGACTAATACTAGTTGACGAGCTGTATTAGTAAATTCACAGTAGCGGCATGCCGGACAGCGACGCGCGCAAATTCCAAAAGGATCTCAATGGCGGGCTGGTCGCCCTCGTCCTGCTCGCCGTCCTGCAGGCCAGCTCGGAAGACCTCTATGGATATGAGATTGCCAAGCGGCTGCTGAGAGCGAACGAAGGAGAGCCGCTGTTCAAGGAGGGCACCGTGTATCCGGTGCTGCGCGCATTGAGTGCATCCGGATTGCTGACCAGCCGGGTGGTGCCGTCGTACTCGGGGCCACCCCGCCGTTACTACCGCATTACGGAAGAAGGCCGCGGCGTACTGCGGGACTGGAGCGGAATCTGGCGCCAGACGCGGGATTTCGTCGATCGCTTCATCGAAGGAGTCCGCTAGACTTAGCGGCGCATGCACGCGTGGAGCACGAGATCACTCTGTTGGGTGCTGAGCGCAGCGGCTCTCGCACTCGCGCATGAGAGTGCCCCGGCTTCCGACAAGGCCGCGAGTCCACCATCTGCTCCGCCGCCCGTCAACGAGCATGCCAGCGCAGCGACTGGCCCATCGACCCCTGGCCCGCCGACCCCTGGAAAAGGCTGCCTCGCGGGAGGCAACGGATTTCTGCGGGCCCGAATCCGAGGCGCATTCACGCTGGATATCGACTGGAAGAATGCGGAGATCGAGTGCGAAGGCGGCATGCGGCCCGACGGCAGCGGCCTGCGCGTCAGCTTCGCAGGCCCTCTTCACTCCGACGGCCACCGCTTGCGAATGGTGTTCGGATTGGCATCCGCGACGGAAGGTCGCCCGGGCAAAGAGTTGCCCACGAATCTGACGGTCATCTTCGAGGGCGAGGAGCGATTGTTTGCCACCCGTGGTGCGGATCGCTGCACGACGGACGATCTGAATCAGGAGCGGGTCGGAGCGCTCGGCGGTCCGCTGCGCTCGTATCGCGTGGTCGCCCGGGGATTCTGCATTTCGCCCGCTGCAGCGCTGCGAGGCGACGAGCACATCGTGATCACGAGCTTCGATTTCGCGGGGCGAGCTACTTTCGCGGACGAGGCAGTCGCCGCGCCGGCAGCCGGAGCCCCGACGGCTGGCACGCCAACGCTTCCGCAGCCTGGAGAGAAACACTGATGCGTCGCTTGGCTACCCGGGCTTCGTTGTTGATATTGTTTGGCCTCGCCTCAGGGGGGACCGTGTTGGGCCTGGCCGCACCGGCGAGCGCTCAGACGGAGCAGATGGAGGATCTGGCTGCGTTCCCGCACGGAACGCTGCGAATCGCCAGCGGGCGCAAGGTCCATCATTTCGACATCTGGATCGCGGACACGCCCGCGCGCCAGGAGCAGGGCTTGATGTTCGTGCGGGATCTGGCCGAGGGCCAGGGCATGATCTTCCCGGAGACGCCTGCCCGGGTGATGAACATGTGGATGAAGAATACTTATGTAGAGCTGGACATGGTTTTCATCGGGCCCGACGGCAGGATCCTCAAGGTGCTCGAGCATGCACGGCCGCTGTCGCTCACGACGCTGAGCTCGGATCGCGCGGTCAGCGCGGTTCTGGAGATCAAAGGCTCCGAGGCAGGGAAGCTGGGCTTGAAGGTCGGTGACCG
>DATEJM010000007.1:0-248084 GCA_035277965.1 Steroidobacteraceae bacterium
ATTGACAGCTGAGCGCGGCTGGCAAGATCCGAGCGGTGTAGGAACACTCGTTCCTGCCGGCGGGGATTCAACCCAAAATGTCCGCGAGTTCCGAGCCGCGTAAACTCAAGTAACGTTGGCGAGTGCGGGCGTCCCGCATACCGGCTGCGCGGCCGAGCTGCTCTGACGTTAACCCTGGCACCTCCAGAACCCAGCGACACAGCGCTTCATGCCGGGTATCGTGGAAATGCAGATCGTCACAACCGGCTTCCGCGAAAACATTGGCGAACAGTCGCGACAACCTGGCGGTCGTTGCCGCTAATGCATCGGGTTGCCGCCGCCCATCCCAGAGCGGAATAAGCTCCCCATTGCGTCTAGTGGCTTCCAGCGCGGGCCTGGGTGTTTGCAGCACCGCCCGCGCTTTGCTGTTGAGCGGCACTTGGCGGCGGTCACCGTTCTTCGACTTGTTCAGGAAGATCGTCTTGTCTGCGATCCGAATCTGAGCCTGCTGCAGGGTGTAAATCTCGCGCAGACGCATTGCAGTCCGCAGCCCAAGCTCAAACATCAGGCTGAGTCCCTCTGCCTCGGCCCGCTGTTCGAGCGTCGGAGCAGCTTCGGCCCGTCGCTGCAGTACTTCAATGATGCGCGCCTCCTCGACAACGTCGATTCGGCGGTCTCGTTCGCAGTCGCCGGGAATCTCGATGCCCTCTTCTAAGAGCGCGTGACGAGTGTATTCGTCGTACCCTGAGTAGCCATAAGGGAGTTGGTCCAACGGATTGAGACCCAAGCACGCTGGGTGAGCGCGGACCATCCAATCGAACACATTGGACAGTGCGCCCTTCTGCTTACGGATGGTGCCTGGGGCCAACTGCTTCTCGAGCTTCATCGCGCGAATCCAGGCTTCCGCCCATGCATAGTTGGCATCGAGCAGCGATCGACCACCCACTTCCTTCATCACGGTATCCAACACACGTTGGGTACTGGGGGACACCGCGCAAATCCTTCGATAAGACATGATCGCCTGAGCGATCGTGACCAGGACGCGACGTTCCGGGCGTTCGAGCCACGAGGGAATCTCGCCGCAATCGAGTGCCGCTATGGCACGCTGGCCCGCCCGCTCGGCGTCCTCCTGCACATCGAAGGTTCGGTAGACCGGCTTAGGAAGGCGGCCGTGTTTAATACGGAGCTCGAAGGTTTTCCCATTGCCACGGGAGCGAACAAAGAAAGGCACCAGCATCTCCTGTGAAGGCGGATACAGGTGTATAGCGTCGCGTCTTATCCCGATCCCGGAAACGGACTGTTGGCCGAAACCGAGGTGGTTTTTGTCACCCGGTGGGTGTCGGACGAGGCATTTCGAGGCCGATTCAGACTATTGACCGACCCCGCGCAACGGCACGCTTGGCGATAAACGCCGAGAAAATGCGGCGTTGAAGAGGTGGCGAATGGAGGCTAGGAGCGGAATCGAACCGCTGTTCGCGGCTTTGCAGGCCGCTGCATGACCACTCTGCCACCTAGCCCCCGAAATCGACACGCTCGCCACCACGTCGCGGGCCTCAGGGGCGGGGTATTCCCCTCAAGTCCGAGAGCCATCATGAGGAATGGCAGGGTTGCGAGCGAAGCCGCGCAGTCTAGCAGAGATCACCCTGTGAGGTCGAAGCACCGGCATCGATCCGCCTCCACCTCCTGGAGTCCCGAGAATTCGCCGTCGGCCCCAATCTCCCGCCGGGACACCTTCACGCCGTCACCCCGCACGCGCCCCCACCACCCTCATCAGCGGCCACCCTCATCAGCGGCGATCTTGAAACGATTTGTAACAAAACCCGTCCGATCTGGTGTCATTAAGCTGCGTCAACGCATATAACTGGCCGCCCGTTGTGATCGCCACGATTAGCGCGCGAGCGGCAAGGTAGTATTCGCTTCGGCCTCCGCGCCGGGGGGCGGTTGCCTATTCACTCTCGAGGTTGCAGTGCGGTGAGCGCGTGGTGAACGAATCGGACGAGGGACAAGAGACCGGACGACGATGGAAGATGCCAGGCAGACGGATCCTCGTGATCGCACTCGTCGTCCTGGCCCTGGTGCTCGTGATCCTGATGGTCCGAGCCCACCAGCGCAAACAGGATGAAGCGGCGGAATTCGGGCGCGGGCGGCCAGGCGGTCAGGGCGGTCCAGTCGCCGTTACCATCGCGACCGCCAAGACAGGGGACATCGATGTCCGTATACCTGCCCTGGGTACCGTCACTCCGCTTGCAACTGTGACGGTCCGACCGCAGATCAGCGGGCAGCTACAGAAGGTTGCCTTCACCGAGGGGCAGCTGGTAAAGGAAGGAGACTTCCTCGCGGAGATCGATCCCAGGCCTTACGAGGCCACCCTCAATCAGGCCATCGGCAGCCTGAAGCGCGATCAGGCGCTGCTGGCAGATGCCCGCCTGAACCTGCAGCGCTTCGAGGAGCTGATCAAGGAAGACTCGGTCGCCCAGCAGGAGCTCGATACCCAGCGCTCCCTCGTTCATCAATACGAGGGAACCGTCGACACCGACGAAGCAGCGATCAAGGCCGCGAAGGTCAACCTGGCGTACACCCACATCGTTTCACCCGTGAATGGGCGCGTCGGCCTGCGCCAAGTCGATCAGGGCAACTACGTCACGCCGGGCGATACGAATGGACTGGTCGTCGTCACCGAGCTGCAGCCGATCACGGTGATCTTCGCCATCCCGGAGGACAACGTTCCCGCCATCATGCAGCGGGTTCAGGCCGGCGCAACCTTGACGGTGGAGGCCTACGATCGATCGAACAGCACGAGGATCGCCGAGGGCAAGCTGCTCACGCTCGACAACGTCATCGACACCACCACCGGGACGATCAAGCTGCGCGCGCAGTTCGACAACAAGAACGGCGCTCTCTTCCCGAACCAGTTCGTCAACATCCAGCTGCTGCAGAACACGTTGCATGACCAGATTCTCATGCCAACGGCAGCAGTGCAACGAGGCGCCCCGAACGGGGTCACCACGACCTTTGTCTACCTGGTGAACCGGGACAGCACGGTAGCCGTCCGGCCAGTGACTCTCGGTGTACAGAGCGGCGAGACTGTTTCCGTGACCGAGGGTCTGGCTGCCGGAGACATCGTGGTGACGGAAGGCGGTGATCGTCTGCGCGACGGTGCCACGGTCCAACTACCGGGCGCTGCGCCGCCATCGCCCATGGCGGCCGGTGGACGGAAGCAGGGTGGAGGGAGCGGATCACACCGGCGGCAGCATGCCTCTAACGCGCAGTGACATGACCCCGATGCAGTTCGGCTGAAGGTGCGTTCATGAACCCGTCGCGGATATTCATCCTGCGCCCGGTGGCGACGACGCTCCTGATGATCGCGATCCTCGTCGTCGGGCTGCTGGCCTTCCTGCAGCTGCCCTTGTCGGCGTTGCCAGAAGTCGCCTACCCGACGATTCAGGTGCAGACCTTCTATCCCGGCGCCAGTCCGGAAGTGATGACCTCAGCCATCACCGCGCCGCTCGAGAAGCAATTCGGCCAGATGCCGGGCCTGAATCAGATGTCCTCGACGAGTTCCGCCGGCGCCTCGGTCATCACTCTGCAGTTCACCCTGAGCCTCGATATCGATGTTGCGGAGCAGGAGGTACAGGCCGCCATCAGCGCTGCTCAAAACCTTCTGCCGCAGGATCTGCCGGCGCCCCCCATCTACGCGAAGGTCAATCCGGCGGACGCCCCGGTCCTGACGCTCGGTATCACCTCGCGGGTCATGCCGCTCACTCAGGTCCAGGACCTGATCGATACCCGGGTGGCGCAGAAGATCTCCCAGGTCAAAGGGGTCGGTGTCGTCAGCATCAGTGGCGGCCAACGGCCGGCTGTGCGGGTCACCGTCAACCCCCGTGCCCTCGCCGCCTACGGGCTGAACCTCGACGATCTGCGGACGACCATCAACGTCGCGAACCAAAATGGCCCGAAGGGGACCTTCGACGGACCGACACGCTCTTACACGATCAATACGAACGACCAGCTCAGGAGCGCCAGCGAATACAGCGACATCGTTATCGCGTATCGCAACGGGGCCCCGGTCCGCCTGCGCGATGTCGCCACGCTCCTCTCGAGCGCCGAGAATACGAAGCTCGGCGGCTGGATGAACACCACGCCGGCGCTCATCCTGAATATTCAGAGACAGCCGGGCGCCAACGTCGTCGATGTGGTCAATCGCATCGAAGCCCTGTTGCCGCAATTGCGTGAGTCGCTGCCAGCGGGTATCGACGTGACCAGGCTCACCGACCGCACGACCACGATTCGTGCATCGATCCACGACGTCGAAATCGAGATGGCGCTGTCGGTCGCCCTCGTGGTGCTGGTCATCTTCCTGTTCCTGCGTAACCTTCCGGCCACCCTCATTCCGAGCCTGTCGGTACCCCTTTCTCTGGTCGGCACCTTCGGTGTCATGTACCTCGCCGGCTTCAGCCTCAACAACCTGTCGCTGATGGCGCTGACGATCGCCACCGGCTTCGTCGTGGACGATGCGATCGTCATGATCGAGAACATCGCGCGATACATCGAGCGCGGCGAGCGCCCACTCCAGGCGGCGCTGAAAGGCGCCGGCCAGATCGGATTCACGATCATCTCGCTCACGGTCTCCTTGATCGCGGTGCTGATTCCCCTGCTCTTCATGCAGGACGTCGTCGGCCGGCTGTTCCGCGAGTTCGCGGTCACGCTCGCTGTCACGATTCTCATATCGGCCGTCGTCTCGCTCACTCTCGTGCCCATGATGTGCGCCAAGCTGCTACGCCATCGGCCGCAGGGCAGCCCGGCGGGCCACGAATCGGGTCGCTGGTTCCAGGCGCTGGTGGATTGGTACGGCGGGAAGCTGACGTGGGTACTGGATCATCAGAAGGCCACACTCTGGGTGGCGATCGGCACCCTGGCGCTGACCGCTCTCCTCTATGTGTTCATTCCGAAGGGCTTCTTCCCGGATCAAGACACTGGACTCATTCAGGGCGTGTCAGCGGCTAACGAGGGAGTGTCCTACGCAGCGATGGCCGATCGTCAGCAGGCGCTCGCAGCCGCCATTCTCCAGGATCCGGACGTGTTGAGCCTCTCGTCATTCATCGGCGTCGACGGCAGCAATGTCACCCTCAACAGCGGCCGCTTCCTGATCAATCTGAAACCGAAATCCGACCGCACCTCATCCGTCGCCGAAATCATCCGCCGGCTGCGCGCCGAGACCGGGAGCGTGTCGGGCGTCGTGCTCTACATGCAGCCCGTTCAGGACCTCACCCTGGACAACACCGTGAGCCGGACGCAGTACCAGTTCACTCTCGAGAGCGCCGACTCGGCCGCCCTGGCAACGTGGGTTCCCAAGCTCGTGTCAGCTCTTCGCACGGTGCCCGAGCTCTCTGACGTCGTCAGCAACCAAGAAGAGAATGGTCTTGCCGCATACGTCACGATCGATCGCGACAATGCCGCTCGCCTGGGAATCAGTGTGGGCACCGTGGACAGTGTGCTCTATGACGCATTCGGGCAGCGGATCGTGTCGACGATCTTCACCCAGTCCAACCAGTACCGTGTCATCCTCGAGGCGGACCCTGACTTCTATCGCTCCGTTGACTCGCTCGCCTCGCTGTATGTGCCGTCCGCGGCCGGCGGCCAGGTACCGCTGTCCGCGGTGTCGAAGGTCGAGCTGCAGTCCCGGCCGCTGCTGATCAACCATCTGGCGCAGTTCCCGGCCGCTACTCTCTCCTTCAACCTCGCTCGTGACGTCTCTCTGGGCGCCGCCGTGAATGCGATCGAGGATGTCGAGAAGAAGCTCGGCCTGCCGGGAAGCATCCAGACGACATTTCAGGGCGCGGCCCTCGCCTTCCGGGACAACCTCACGAACGAGTTGTTTCTCCTCCTGGCTGCCGTGCTCGTGATGTACATCGTGCTCGGAGTCCTCTACGAGAGCTTCATTCACCCCGTCACGATTCTCTCTACGCTGCCCTCTGCGGGCATCGGCGCCCTGCTAGCCCTGATTCTCGCGCGCAGCGACCTGACGATCATCGCGTTGATCGGCATCATCCTGCTCATCGGTATCGTGAAGAAGAACGCCATCCTGATGATCGACTTCGCCATCGATGCCGAGCGCGAGCAGGGACTGGCGCCGCGCGAGGCGATCTATCAAGCCTGCCTGTTGCGCTTCCGCCCCATTCTCATGACGACCTTTGCCGCCATCTTCGGCGCGCTGCCGCTCATGGTCGGCACGGGAGTGGGCTCGGAGCTGCGGCATCCCCTCGGCATCAGCATCGTGGGCGGTCTGCTGGTCAGCCAGGTGTTGACCCTGTTCACGACGCCGGTGATTTACCTGGCTTTCGATCGCGTGGCCATGCGTGTCGGCAAGTGGGCTCGGCAGGACGACGACCTCGCGGACACTCCCGCGTGAATATCTCGGCTCCATTCATTGCGCGACCCGTCGCGACGACGTTGCTGACGTTCGGCGTCGCCCTGGCAGGCATTGCAGCGTTCGTCCTCCTCCCGGTCGCACCGTTGCCGAAGATCGACGCGCCCGCGATTTTCGTGACGGCCTCGCTCCCGGGAGCCAGTCCCGAGGTCATGGCCAGCTCCGTAGCCACACCCTTGGAGCGCCACCTCGGAGCCATTGCCGACGTCGACGACATGACCTCGCGCAGCAGCGTGGGAACCACGAACATCCAGCTCACGTTCGACATCGATCGGGACATCGACGGGGCTGCGCGCGATGTCCAAGCGGCCATCGTCGCCTCGCATGCCGATCTGCCAACGGCCCTGACCCGCAATCCGAGCTATCGAAAACTCAACACCTCTCTGTTTCCGATCCTGTCGATCGCTATGACGTCGGATGTCCTCACTCAAGGGCAGATCTACGATGCTGCGGACGCCGTCGTCTCTCAGAGACTCTCCCAGATCAAAGGCGTCGGTACCGCGAGTGTCAACGGCAGCGCACTCCCGGCCGTCCGCGTAGAGGTCAACCCTCTTGCGCTGTCCAAATACGGGATCGGCCTGCAGGACATCCGTGCCGCCATCTCCAACTCAAATGCAAACGCCCCCAAAGGTTCCATCGAGTCCGACCTGCTGCACTACCAGATCTACACGAACGACAATGCCCGCGACGCGGAGCCATACCGGAACCTGATCGTTGCGAATCGCAACGGGGCAAACGTACGCCTGAGGGACGTGGCGGACGTGTGGGACATGGCGGATGGTGCGACCGAGAACGTGCGGACCTACGGCCTCTACAACGGCAAACCCGCCGTTTCGGTCGAGGTCTATCAGCAGCCGGGCGCGAACATCATCGAAGTCGTGGACGCCGTAAAAGCCGAGCTGCCGCGACTGAAGGCCTCCATCGATCCCAAGATCGACCTCGCCATCACCTTCGATCGCTCGATAACGATCCGTGCTTCCCTGCGACAGGTCGAGCAGACGCTGATTCTGGCCGTGGCGATGGTCATTCTCGTCGTCTATATTTTCCTGCACAGCTATCGTGCAGCTCTCATCCCCGCGCTGGTCGTGCCCGTGTCGCTGATCGGCACCTTCGGTGCCATGTACCTGCTCGGCTATACACTCGACAACTTCTCGCTGATGGCTCTGACGGTGGCGACGGGCTTCGTCGTCGACGACGCGGTCGTCGTCATGGAGAACACCAGTCGCCACATTGAGGAAGGCGTCCCGCGCATGCAGGCCGCTCTGCAGGGTGCTCGCGAGGTGGGCTTCACCGTCGTTTCGATGAGCCTGTCGCTGGTGGCTGTCTTCATTCCGTTCCAACTCGCCGGCGGCATCGTCGGCAAGCTGTTTCGCGAATTCACCGTCACCCTGTCGGTCGCGATCCTCATTTCCCTGGTCATCTCGCTGACGACGACACCCATGATGTGCTCGCTCCTGCTGAGCCGCAAGCAGGGCCGACCCCACACCCGCCTCGGCCATGCCTTCGAGCGAGGCTTCCAGTCGCTACGGCGGGACTATGAGAGGTCACTCGAGTGGGCTCTCGACCATCGTCGCCTGATGATGCTGTTGCTCCTCGCGACGATCGGCCTGAATGTCTATCTCTATGTCATCGTGCCAAAGGGGTTCTTTCCGCAGCAGGACACCGGGCAGCTGCGCGGCGCCGTGCGTGGCGATGCGGCTGCCTCTTTCCAGCTCATGAAGGACAAGCTGCAACGAACCGCGCGCATCATCGAGCGCGACCCAGCCGTGCAGGCGGTGACAGGATCGGTGGGCGGGGGGGGCTTTGGACCGGGGAGCAGCGGAGCGAGCGCGGCCCTGAGTGTGACCCTCAAGCCTCGATCGCAGCGGGACGTCACCGCGGACCAGGTCATCGCACGCCTGCGTCCTCGACTCGCCCAGGTCACGGGTGTCTCGACTTACCTGCAGGCCGTGCAGGATCTGGGCGGTGGCGGCGGTCGTTCGGCAAACTCCCAGTACCAGTACACCCTGATGGGGGACGATCTGGATGAGCTGCGCGACTGGTCCCAGAAGCTGCGGCGCGCACTGCAGGACGTGCCGGAAGTCACCGATGTCGATACCGACCTGCAGCCCGGAGGGCTCGAGTCCGATCTGATCGTGAATCGGGACAGCGCGGTCCGGCTCGGCCTCACCGAAAGTCAGATCGACAGCGCGCTCGGTAACTCCTTCGCCCAGGCCCAGGTCTCGAACATCTACAACCCGTTCAGCCCGCAGCAGTATCACGTCATCATGGAGGTCGCTCCACAGTGGCTGCAGAGTCCGGATGTTCTCCAGCAGTTGTATGTGAGCACTTCGGGGGGCGCCGTCAGCGGCACACAGTCCACGCAGGCGGTGGCGGGCACGGTCTCCTTCAAGACCGCGGCCGGCACCCGGCAGGCCACCGCGGCCCAGGTTGCAAATGACACCGCGCGCAATCTGGCGGCGAACTCGCTTGCCAATGCCGGCCGGGGCAACACATCGACCGGCGCGGCGGTCAGCACCAACAAGGAGACGGTCGTGCCGTTTGCGGCATTCAGCCACTTTGCCACCGGTACCACGGCGACAATGGTGAACCACACCGGCACATCGGCCTCGATAGCCATTGCATACAACCTGCCGGAGGGCGAGGCGCTCGACACGGCCAGCGACGCTATCGACCGCACGATGAATCAGATCCACGTACCGGCCGGCATTCACGGCTCGCCTTACGGCACGGCGCGCTTGTTTCAGCAGAGCACGGGCAATCAACCCCTGTTGCTGCTCGCCGCGCTCGTCGCAATCTATGTCGTATTGGGGATGCTCTACGAGAGTTACAGCCATCCTCTGACCATCCTCTCGACGTTGCCTTCGGCAGGAATCGGCGCCCTGCTCGCCCTCCTGGCGACGAGCACGGAGTTCAGCCTGATCGCGTTCCTCGGGATTCTGCTGTTGATCGGCATCGTGAAGAAAAACGCCATCATGATGGTGGACTTCGCCCTGGATGCGGAGCGCACTCTCGGTCTCGAGCCGCGTGCCGCCATCGCGCGCGCCTGCTCGCTGCGATTCCGGCCCATCATGATGACCACCTTTGCGGCGCTCGCGGGCGCGCTGCCGCTAGCGCTTGCTTACGGCGACGGCACCGAGATGCGGCGCCCCCTGGGGATCTCCATCGTCGGCGGTCTCGTCGTGAGTCAGCTCCTGACTCTCTACACGACGCCGGTCGTCTATCTTTATGTGCACCGGCTGTCCCGGACCCGCCAGCAAGAGCCTGAAGTGCCCCTGCCGCCTCTGTCCACGGATGGCGCTCACGGAGGCCTGGCATGAAGCAGCGCACTGTTCATGGCCTGCTCTGCGGCGCAGCCCTCGTCCTCAGCGGTTGCGCGGTCGGACCGAACTATCACCGGCCCCCGATCACGCCCGCAGTCAACTTCAAGGAACAGGAGGGTTGGAAGCCGAGCGAGCCGAGCGATGCTCTCGATCGCGGGCCGTGGTGGGAGATCTTCAGGGATGATGCGCTCAGTCAGCTCGAGACCCGGATCGACATCTCGAACCAGAACGTCAAGGCGGCAGCGGCAGCCTACGAGGAGTCTCGCGCGCTGCTCAGCCAGGCGCGTGCGGGGTTTTGGCCCACCATCTCAGCGTCGGGATCGAGGGTGAGGACGGTGCAAGGAAATTCGCGCCCGCAAACGCTCAATACGCTCGGGGCATCGGCCACGTGGGACATCGATATCTGGGGCTCGATCCGCCGCGCCTCCGAGAGCAGCCACGCCTCTGAGCAGGCGAGCGCAGCCGCACTCGCCGGGGCCCGCCTGTCCGCCCAGGCGCAGCTGGCCACGACGTACTTCGAGCTGCGGGGCCAGGATCAGCTGCAGAATATTCTCGATGACATCGTCGCCGCTCAGGAAGCCTCTCTGAAGATCACGCAGAACCGATATCGCGTGGGCGTCGCGGCCAAGGCCGATGTCGTCACGGCCCAAGCGCAACTGCTCTCCAGCCAGGCTCAGCAGATCAACGCGGGTATCCAGCGAGGCGTGCTGGAGCATGCCATCGCGGTACTGATCGGGCAGCAGCCGGCTAACTTCTCACAGGCGAAAGTGGCCATGCGCTCGGACGTTCCGACAGTTCCGGTCGGACTGCCCTCCGCGCTTCTCGAGAGGCGGCCTGACATCGCCGAGGCGGAGCGGCGCGTGGCCGCCGCGAATGCGCAGATTGGTGTAGAGATGGCGGCGTTCTTCCCCTCGCTCACCCTCAACGGGTCCATCGACTATCAGGGCGATCGCCTGAGCAAGCTCATCCGGACATCCAACCGCGTCTGGTCATTCGGCCCGGAGCTCGCTCTATCCGTATTCGACGGCGGCCTGCGGCGCGCCCAGGTGGCCCAGGCGCGCGCACTGCACGAAGCAAGCGTCGCCAACTATCGGCAGACGGTGCTCGCGGGGTTCCAGCAGGTGGAGGACAACCTCGTGACGCTGCGTGTGCTCGAACAACAGTCCGGGATCGAGGATCAAGCCGTCGCCGCCGCTCGCGAGGCCGAGAAGCTCACACTGAACCAGTACAAGGCCGGCACGGTGCCCTACAGCAGCGTCATCTCGGCTCAAACGACGCGGCTCAACGCCGAGCAAACCGCGCTGAATGTGTTCATCCAACGTCTGACGACCAGCATCGATCTCATCGAGGCCCTGGGCGGCGGTTGGAAGGCCACGGACCTCAAGTAGCGGGGTGACCGCCGAGGAGCCGCGGGCGGGCCGCAGGACCTGCGCCGCCGGCGGGCGGGGGTAGTGTCCCGGTGCGGGAGCTTGCCTGCCTCCCGAGGAATGAGGCTGCAGCCCGAAAACACGACCTCACGCGGGTGAGATATTCCGGTCGGATGGAACAGATGACAACAAACCGGACAGGGAGATCCAGGGCAGGGAAATGACAATAAGAACATGTTGGCAGACCCGGTCAAAGGACGCACCTCGCAACAGGCCAGCGCGCCAGGCGCTGCGAACATTGCAGATGGGCCGGGCCCTGGCCGCCATCGCGGTCGCGGCATTCCATCTATCCATCATGATGGGACAGGCCCGCTACGGAGGGATCGAAGTATTTCGCGCTTACACGCGCCTCGGCAATAGAGGCGTCGACTTCTTCTTCGTGCTATCCGGCTTCATCATCCTCTTTGCACACAACAGGGATATCAACGCACCGGCTCGATGGAGCCACTATGCGTTCCGAAGGTTTGTGCGCCTCTACCCGATCTACTGGCTCTACACCCTGCTATTCGTCGTGATGTTGTTTGTCGTGGGCGGAAGCCCCGACAGTCCCATGCCGACCACTTTCGGGGGCTGGGTTGCCTCGGTCACCCTGATCCGAATCGCTCCGGGCCAGCCGTTGATCCCGGTGGCCTGGACGCTCTTTCACGAGCTGAGTTTCTACGCGGTATTCTCGCTGTTGATACTCGATCGGCGCTGGGGAATAGCCGCGTTTGCGGTATTTGTTGCCCTGCCGCTCTTCAATCATCATGGCCAGCACGACGGAAATTCCGCCTTCGATGTTTACTTCTCCATCTATAACTGGCATTTCGTCCTGGGCATGGGCGCATTCTGGCTCTATCGCCGCCCCGGATGGGGCTCGATCGAGTTGCCTCTGGGGGGTTTCTGCGTGATGTCCGCTCTGATACAAGCGCCGTTTCCCGAGGAGTGGTCCCGCCCCCTGCTCGTCGTTGGATTCGCGCTGATGCTTGCCGGTATGACCAAGCTCGAGCGTGCTGGCTACTTGAGCTCGCCGTACGTGCTCGCCCTGACCGGCGACGCCTCGTACACGATCTATCTGCTGCACAGCAATCTCGAAGGCACGCTGTTGAAGATAGCGATGAAAATCCATCTTCAGCGGGTCATCGGGCAGGGGGCGACCTTTCTCGTTGTGTTAGCCGGCGCAGTGACTCTGGGGTGCGGCATTTATCGGTGGGTAGAGCGGCCACTGCTCGAAATGTTGAGGCGGAAGGGCCCGGCAATGGGTCCCGCACCCCAACCGGGGCAGGCCATGGTGGGTTGAAGTCCAAGGGCCTCGCGAAGCGGGTTCTACGACCTGCTCGCCGGGAGCTCAGGCCGCCGAGGAGCCGCGGGCGGCCCCATGACGTGACGGGGTCGGCACCGTGCTCGCAGGTCACTGATCTCACAGAGAATTTGGAGCGGGAAACGAGACTCGAACTCGCGACCCCGACCTTGGCAAGGTCGTGCTCTACCAACTGAGCTATTCCCGCCCTACCTCGATGATCGCGCTGATCGATCGAGAGTCCGGGATTGTAAGAGCAGCCCCTGCGAAGTCAAGGAAACAGGGTCCGCCTGCCGCCGCATCTTGCGCATCGCTCGCGACGCACGGCCCGGCTCGCGACACACCGGCCGATGAGCAAACAACGGCACGGGGGATTCGCGCATCGCCGCGTCATCGTCGGAGATGCAGACCCCCGGTGTGCGGGACGCGCCGGGGGGAGTCAACGACTGAGCTCAGGCCAGGCGGCCCGCAGGTAAGCCACCATGGAGACGAGTGTCGCGGCTGCCGCGAGCTCGGTCAGGACGACGCCCATCTTGTAGATGGGCAGGCCGAGCAGGTCCCACCGAAAGAGCATCATCGACAGACCGACGATCTGCAGGATCGTTTTGTATTTCCCGAGCTGCGAGACGGCGACCTTGCGGCGCTCCCCGATCTCCGCCATCCACTCGCGCAGCGCGGAGATCGTGATCTCGCGGCCGATGATCACGGCTGCAGTGAGGACGATCAGCGCACGCGTGTCCTTGCTGATCAGCAGTACCAGCGCGACGGCCACGACCAGCTTGTCCGCCACCGGATCGAGAAAGGCGCCGAGGCGCGAGGTCTGCCCGAGCCGGCGGGCAAGATATCCGTCCAACGAGTCAGTGATGCCGGCCGCGGCGAACAGCAGGCCGGCGGCGGGGTCGGCCCAGGGAGCGGGCATGTAGAAGAGCAGGACGATCAGCGGAATCGCCCCGATGCGCAGCCACGTGAGCGTGTTAGGCCAGTTCCAGGGCATTCGCTACGCGCCTACTCGCCGGGATGCAGATGATCATAAAGACTTCGCGCGAGCGCTGCGCCAATTCCTGCGACTTGCTCGAGATCCGCAATGCCCGCGCGCAGCACGCCCTGCAAGCCACCGAAATGCTTCAGCAACGCTCGGCGCTTCGCCGGGCCAAGCCCAGGAACGCTCTCCAGCACCGACTCGTTGTAGCGGCGCGCGCGCCTTCGCCGATGGCCGGTGATTGCAAAGCGGTGCGCCTCATCCCGGATGCGTTGAACGAGCCGCGAGGCAGGCGAGTGGCCTTCCGGAATGCGCGGCTGATCCGAGCCGAATACGAACAGGCGCTCCTGACCGGGCCGGCGGTCCGGTCCTTTCGCGACGCCGACCAAGGCGAGATCGCCGAAGCCGAGTGGCTCGAGCACCGCGTGCACCTGCGCAATCTGCCCGAGACCGCCATCGATCAGGAGCAGGTCCGGGGCCGGCAGCTCGCCCTCCCCGATCCGCTTGTAGCGACGCTCCAGTGCCTGACGCAGCGCGCCGTAGTCGTCTCCCGGCGCCACGCCATCGATATTGAAGCGGCGATAGTCCTTTTTGAGCGGCCCGTCGGGACCGAACACCACACAGGAGGCGACGGTGCCCTCACCGCCCGTGTGACTGATGTCGAAGCACTCGATGCGCCCCGGCACTTCCGGAAGATCCAGCTCCTCGGCCAGGGCCGCCAGCATCTCGTCCATGCCCCGCTTTTGTGCGAGGCGCATGCGCAGCGCCTGAGCAGCGTTCTCCTGCGTCAGCTCCACCCATTTAACAGCGAGCCCGCGCTGGGGATGCCGGACTTCGACCGCCTTCTCCAGGCGCTGAGTCAGCGCCTGGGACAGCGCCTGCGCATCCTCGAGCTTGCGACCCAACAGCACTTCCGGCGGCGGCTCCTGCGATGAGTAATACTGCATCACGAAAGACGCCAGAGCCTCGTCGGGCTCCGCGAGGGTCGCGCGCGGGAAATAACTGCTCGTACCGAGGTTGCGTCCGCCCCGGACCAGCATGACGCTCACGGCGTAGTCTCCCGGCTCGCCCACGATGGCGAACACATCCACATCCCGCTCCGCTTCCGCGGTGACGATCTGTTGCGCCTGGGTGCGCTTGAGCGCCTGGAGCTGATCCCGGATCTGCGCCGCACGCTCGAAATCGAGCCGGGCGGCTGCGCTCTCCATGCGCGTCTGCAGCTCGGCATTGACCTCGTCGCTGCGGCCCTCGAGGACCTTGACGGCCGAATCGATATCCTGCGCGTACACCTCACGAGCAATGAGCCCCACGCACGGCGCGGAGCAGCGGCCGATCTGGTGCTGCAGACACGGCCGGCTGCGATTGGCGAAGAACGTATCGCGGCAGTTGCGAATACGGAACAGCTTCTGCAGCTGCCGCAACGTGTCCTTCACCGCGCCGGCGTTGGGAAAGGGGCCGAAGTAGCGGCCCGGCGCGCTGCGGGAGCCGCGGTAGAACGCCAGGCGCGGAAACTCGTGATCCGTGCAGACCTGAATGTACGGAAAGCTCTTGTCGTCCCGCAGGACGATGTTGAAGCGCGGCTTGTGCGCCTTGATGAGGTTGTACTCGAGCAGCAGCGCCTCGGTCTCGGAGTTGGTGACCGTCACCTCGATGGCGGCGATCTGCTGCACGAGGGCCTGGACCTTCGGAGCGACGTTGCTCGCGGCGAAATAGGTGCCGACCCGATCCCTGAGGCTCTTGGCCTTGCCGATGTACAGAATCTCGTGCTCGCGGTCGTACATGCGGTAGACGCCGGGGCGGCGTGGGAGAGAGGCGATAAACTCCTTCGCGTCGAATGGGGCTGGAGCCGGCGATCGGGAGGTGGCCGTCTGGCTGGGATCGCTCCGATCCGGGCTCACGGCAGTCACTTCCGCGCGCGCTCGCCGCGCTCTTCCGCTAGCCCTGCCAACTCGCAGGCCCGCCCCACGACCTGCTTGAACATCGAGCTCGTGAGCACCCGCGTCTGGGTGTTGTAACGACTGCAGTGATAGGAATCGACGAGGAGGCGACCCTCGCCCAGCCGATGCTCGTTCGCGTGCCCGAAAGGGAAACGGCTGCGCGTCAATCCATTCGCAATGAGCACGGCATCATGCGCCACGCGTCCCAGAGCCAGGATCACGCGGACGCTCGCGAGGTCCTGCAACTCCTGCTTCAGGTATGCATTGCAGGTTTTGATCTCGTCGGGCAAGGGCTTGTTCTCGGGCGGCACGCATTTGACCGCATTCGCGATCCGGGCGTTCCGCAGGTGCAGCGGGTCATCCGCGGACACGGACCGGGCGAGACTCGCCAGGCCCCACTCGTGCAGCGTCTCGTAGAGCAGAACGCCTGCATAGTCGCCCGTGAAGGGCCGGCCCGTCCGGTTTGCCCCATGCATACCGGGGGCGAGGCCCACGATCAACAGGCGCGGCGCGCCCGCTCCGAACGAAGGCACCGGCCGTGCCCAATAGTCCGGATAGCGTGTGTGGGTCTCGGCCAGAAACTGCGCGAGCCGGGGGCAGCGCGTGCAGTCGGGATCGTACGATCTGCTGCGTTCGACGTGCGCCGGACCTTGGCGAGTCCCCTGGCTGCGCGGCAGACCCTGGGTCTGCGATCTCGTGCGACCGCGGTCAGCCATCCTCAGGTGCGCTTGTCGGCACGGCGCACCTGCGTGCTGTGCTCGGCGACCAGCATCGCCAGCTCGAGCGCTTGCTCGTGATTCAGTCGCGGGTCAACGCTCGACCGATATGCCCTCTGCAGGTCGGCATCGGTGAGGCCCCGTGCCCCGCCGGTGCACTCCGTCACGTCATCACCGGTCAGCTCGATGTGCACGCCGCCGAGATAGGAGCCCATCTCGCCATGAATGCGGAATGCCAGCTCGAGCTCCTTCTGTATGTTCTCGAAACGCCGCGTCTTGAGCCCGCCCGTGCTGGTCTCGGTGTTGCCATGCATCGGATCGCACACCCACAGCACGCTCTGTCCCGTCTGCCGCACCGCCTTGATGACACGGGGCAGCGCGGTGGCCACGTCCTTCGCGCCAAAACGGTGAATCAGGGTGAGCCGTCCCGGTTGGTTCTGAGGATTCAAGGCGGTGACGAGGCCTTGCAACCAGCCGTCGTCCATCCCCGTGCCGATCTTGACTGCGACCGGGTTGGAGATGCCCCGGAAATACTCCACGTGCGCCCCGTCGAGCTGCGCCGTGCGCATCCCTATCCAGGGGAAATGCGTCGAGAGGTTGTACCAGCGGTTCTGACGCGGGATGAATCGGGTCTGCGCCTGCTCGTACAGGAGGTGCAAGCCCTCGTGACTCGCATAGAAATCCACGACAGTTGCCTCGTGCACGCGGCTGCCGCTGATGCCCTCGAAGAAGTCGAGCGCGTCGGCAATCGATCTCACGATCCGCTCGTAGGCGTCCTTCAGAGGCGAGTGCTCGACGAACCCCAGACTCCAGTACTCAGGATGATGCAGGTCGGCGAAGCCGCCATCGACGAGCGCCCGCACGAAATTCAGGGTGAGCGCGGCGCGCTCGTAGCCGCGCAGCAGCAGCTCCGGGTCCGCGGCCCGGGCTTGCGGCTCGAACTCGGGACGGTTGACGAGATCCCCCCGATAGGCGGGCAGCGTCACCTCGCCGCGCGTCTCGGTGTCGGCGGAGCGCGGCTTGGCGTACTGCCCCGCCATGCGCCCCACCCGGATGACGGGTTTCTTCAGGCCGTGCAGCAGCACGAGACTCATCTGCAGGAGAATCTTGAGCTTCTTGGTGATCTGGTCGGACTCGCAGTCCTTGAAAGTCTCCGCGCAGTCGCCACCTTGCAGCAGGAACGCCTCACCGCGCTGGGCAGCCGCCAGCCTCTGCTTCAGGGCCTCGACTTCCCAGGAGACCACGATCGGGGGCAGGCGGGAGAGTTGCGCGATGGCGCGCTCGAGAGCGGCAGGATCGGCATACTTCGGCTGCTGCCGGGCCTGGCGCGATTGCCAGCTCGCGCTATGCCAGGAGCTCGTCTCGGGGGCACGCATGGGGCGCGATGCTACCCCAAAACTGGCGTCCCCTGCGTCCGGGGAGCAGAATGCGCGCCTTTTCGGGCCGGCTGCTCGCGGCCCCGGACGCGACAGCTCGCGGCCCCAGCTGCGACGGCCCGCGGCCTTGGAGGAACGACATGCATCGTGTGCTCATTCTGGGCGCCGGCAAGATCGGCGCGCTCATCTCGGGACTGCTCGCGGAATCGGGTCGCTACAAGGTCCAGCTCGGTGACGTGGACGGTGCCGCCGCTGAAAGCGTCGTGCGCGGTCATGGCACTCCCGATCTGAAGGCCTTCGCGCTCGACGCAACCGATCCGCCGGCTCTCCTGCGTCACCTCGACGGCCACCCCGTCGATGCCGTGATCTCCAGCCTGCCCTACTACTGCAACGTGCGGGTTGCCGAGGTAGCCAAAAAAGTCGGCGCACACTACTTCGATCTGACGGAAGACGTGGAAGTGACTCGCGCGGTGCGCAAGATCGCTGCAGGGTCCGACCGGGCGTTCGTGCCGCAATGCGGTCTCGCGCCCGGATTCATCAGCATCGCCGCTGCGGAGTTGATCACTCACTTCGAGGAGCTGCGCGCGGTGAAGCTGCGGGTGGGCGCTCTCCCTCAACATCCCAACAACGTCCTCAAGTACTCGCTCACGTGGTCCACCGAGGGGCTGATCAACGAATACGGCAACCCGTGTCAGGCCATCGCGGACGGCCGGGCCGTGGAGCTGGCGCCGCTCGAGGGCCTGGAGGAGATCGAGATCGACGGCACGCTGTACGAGGCTTTCAACACCTCGGGCGGCCTCGGCTCGCTGGCGCAGACGCATGGGAGGCAGTGCGAGGTCATGAATTACAAGACCATTCGCTATCCCGGCCACTGCGAGCAGATGCGACTCCTCATGAACGACCTGAAGCTCAATCACGATCGCGACACGCTGAAGCGCATCCTCGAGAATGCCGTGCCGCAGACCCTGCAGGATGTCGTGATCGTCTACGCTGCGGTCACGGGCAGGCAGGACGGTCAGCTCCGCGAGGAGAACTACGTCAACAAGGTCTATCCGCAGATGATTGCCGGGCGGCTGTGGTCTGCCATCCAGGTCACCACCGCCGCCGGCATGACCTCGGTGGTGGACCTGGTGCTCGAGCACCCGGGTCAATACGAGGGCTTCGTCGCCCAGGAACAGTTCCGGTTGCCCGAGATTCTCGAGAATCGCTTCGGGCGCTACTATGCTCCGGGCGGCAGCAAGGACATCTCAGGCGCGGTCGTGGTGTCCGGCAAAACCGGGCACCAGCGCCGGCAGAAGGGAGCCGCCAAATGAACGCTTCGCCCGCGGACGGTAACCTCCAGATGAGCCCCATGGATCTCAACACTATCCTCGGCCGCCTCGGACTCGGGGCCGTGAACCCCGGAGCGTGGTCCGGCGAGCGCGGTTGGTGCACATCCAACGATGCGCCGTTGTGCAATGTGCGCAATCCCGCCGATGGAACACTCATCGCCCAAGTGCGCCCGGCGGCGGAGGATGACTACGAGAGCATCATCAGATCCGCGCAGGCCGCCGCGGCGGCCTGGCGGCGTGTTCCCGCACCGAAGCGCGGCGAGGCGATCCGTCTGCTCGGCGAGGAGCTGCGGCGCCATAAAGAGGATCTGGGCCGGCTCGTTTCCATGGAGAACGGCAAGATCCTTTCCGAGGGCCTGGGCGAGGTCCAGGAAATGATCGATCTGGCTGACTTCGCCGTCGGGCAGTCGCGCATGTTGTATGGCTTCACGATGCAATCCGAGCGTGCCCAACATCGCATGTACGAGCAATGGCACCCGCTCGGCGTCGTGGGGATCATCTCCGCGTTCAATTTTCCCATCGCGGTGTGGGCGTGGAATGCCTTCCTCGGGGCGATTTGCGGCAATGCCTCCGTATGGAAGCCCTCTGCGAAGACGCCTCTGACCGCTCTCGCCGTTCAGTCGCTGTGCAACCGGGTGATGAGCGCCCAGGCCCTGCCGGCGATATTCCAGGTGTTCATCGACACGGGCACCGAGCTCGCGACCCGGTTCGTGGAGGATCGACGAGTCGCGCTCATCTCCTTCACGGGCTCGACGGCCGTTGGCCGCGAGGTGGGGAAGAAGGTGGCCGCCCGCCTGGGCAAGAGCCTGCTGGAGTTGGGAGGCAACAACGCCGTCATCGTGGACGAGACCGCCAACCTCGATCTGGCCGTCCCGGCGATCGTCTTCGGCGCGATCGGTACCGCCGGGCAGCGATGCACGACCACCCGGCGCGTCCTGGTACACGAATCGCGTCTGGACGAGCTGCAGCAGCGACTGATCCACGCTTACAAACAGATCGGGATCGGCGATCCCCTCGCTCCCGGCACCCTCATGGGCCCCTTGATCGACGCGATGGCGGTAGAGCGCTACAAGAGCTCGATCGCCGCCGTGCAGGCGGCCGGCGGTGAGCTGGTGTATGGCGGCCGGGTGCTGGCCCGGCCTGGACACTTCGTCGAGCCGACGATCATGCGGGCGCGCAACGACTGGGAGATCGTCCAGACCGAGACCTTCGCGCCGATTCTCTATCTGATTCCGATTCGTGACCTCGAGGAGGCCATCGAGCTGCAGAACGCCTGCGCTCACGGACTGTCGTCCGCGTTGTTCACGGACCGGTTGCAGCACGCCGAAGCCTTCCTGTCCGACACGGGTAGCGACTGTGGCATCGCCAACATCAACCTCGGGACCTCGGGCGCCGAGATCGGCGGAGCCTTTGGAGGCGAGAAGGACACCGGCGGCGGCCGCGAGTCCGGCTCGGACTGCTGGAAAGCCTACATGCGCCGCCAGACCAACACGATCAACTGGAGCCGCGAGCTGCCGCTCGCCCAGGGAATCCGCTTCGACGTGGAGTAACTGACCCGCGCAGGCGAATTTTGCCAATCGACTAGCCGGGAGTCCGGGCCAAGAACCCCCCGACTAGTGTCCGGGCAAGCGGAGGCAGAAGCGCGCACCGCCGAGCGGCGATGCGTCGATCAGAATCGAGCCTCCATAGAGATCGACGGTGTCGTGCACCATCGACAGCCCGATGCCGTGCCCGGGAACGTTCTCGTCCGTGCGTACGCCGCGCTGACCGATCCGCAATCGATCCTCGGCCGGGATTCCAGGGCCGTCGTCCTCGACGATGATGCGCAGCTTCTCGCGCACGCCCGCCGCCGGATCGAGGCTCGCGGTCAGGCGCGCGACACTGCGACACCATTTGCACGCGTTGTCGAGCAGGTTGCCCATCAGCTCGGTGAGATCGCCGCGATCGCCGATAAACTGGCTCGCCGGGGTGACGGCCACCTCGATCGCCAGGTCCTTGCGCGCGTAGACCTTGAGGAGGGCCACGCGCAGCTCGGCGGCGATCGGCGCCACGTCCACCGGCGCCTGGCCGAGCAATGCGCCGCCCGAGGCCGCTGCCCGCTTCAATTGATGCTCGATGATCCCGCTCATGCGATCGATCTCGGGCTCGAGAGCCGGAGCCGGCGGGCCGTTGGCGCCCGACAAGGCGGTACGCATCACGGCCAGTGGGGTCTTGAGGCTGTGCGCGAGATTTCCCAGCGTGTCGCGGTAGCGCACCACGCGCTTGCGCTCACCCACCAGCAGCGCATTGAGGTTCGTCGCGACTCCGCTCAGCTCGCGCGGATAACCGCCGCCGAGAGTCTCGCTGCGCCCCTCCTCTACTTCCTGGATCTCCCGCTCCAAGCGCCGCACGGGCGCCAGCACCCAGCGCAGCAGGCCCGCGAGCGTGATCAGCAATAACAACATCATGCCGATGAACCAACCAAACAGCTCGCGGCGAAAGTGCCAGAGCTGCTCCTCGTAGGAGCTCAGGCTCGCCGCCACGCTGAAGGTGAGCGCCTGGCTGCCGGCGCCCGCGTCGAACTGGATGCCGCGGCTCTCGATGGCGACCCGCTCGTGATCGTGACTCGAGTAGGCGATCGTCCGCGCGCCCGGCTGCAGAGGCAGCCCGAAGTCAATGGCGGTGCCGGTCGTGGACGGCGAACGCCACACCCGGCGCCGGTGCGGCGAGCTGATCTGCGCATACAGGCCGGATCGAGGGGTCGCCAGGCGCGACTCCAACTCCTGCTCCGGCGGTGCGTAGCCGCCATCGGGCTGCGGCTCGGCGGCCGCGATCAGCGCCACCATCTGAGCATCGAGGAGCTGTTGCAAAGACCGGTCCGACAGGGCGCGAAAGCCCGTATCGAGCACGATCATCATCACTGCGAAGAACAGTGCGAGCGGCGCCGACACCGACAGCAACAGGCGGCGGCTCAGCGAGTGCACGGACTCAGATCGCCTGGGTGCGCGCCAGAGCGAAACGATAGCCCCGGCCGCGCAATGTCTCGATCGGCTTCAAGGTGTCCTCGGGATCGAGCTTGCGGCGCAGCCGGCCCACGAGCACTTCGATCACGTTGCTGTCGCGCTCCGATTCCTCATCGTACAGCCGCTCGGTGAGCTCGGTCTTCGAGATCACCTCCCCGGCTCGCAGCATCAGATGCTCGAGAATGCGGTATTCGAAGGTGGTGAGCTCGATGGGCTGACCGCTCACCTTCACGTTCTGGGCGCGGGTATCCAAGGTGACGGGGCCGCAGGCGAGCTCGGGACTGGCCCAGCCGCCCGCGCGTCGCAGCAGCGCCTGCACGCGCGCCAGCACCTCTTCGAAATGAAACGGCTTGGCCACATAGTCATCGGCGCCGGCCTGCAGGCCCTCCACCTTGTCTTGCCACCGATCGCGTGCCGTCAGGATGAGAATGGGATAGCTCTTGCGCTCGCCACGCAAGCGCCGGATGACCTCGAGCCCCGGGAGCTTCGGCAGGCCCAGGTCCACGACTGCGACGTCGAGAGGCAGCTCCAGGCCGGCGAACAAGCCCTCTTCCCCGTCCCCGGCGACGTCGACCGTGAACCCCGATTCCTGGAAGCGTTGCTTCAGGGAATCCCGCAGAGTGGTCTCGTCCTCGACTACCAACACGCGCATGGCGTTGACCTCCTACAGAAGCGCACCGCTGGCCGCATCGACACGCACAGTCCATACCCGGCCGGAATCGTTGAGGAGCCGCAGCACGTAGATGGTCCGCCCTCCTTCCTGCTGGGATTCGGCGCGAACGACACGTGCCCGGAAGCGCTGCTCGGCCATCTTCACGGCCTGGTCCAGCGACAGGCCCGCCTGGACCAGAACGAGCGAGCCCCGCGAGTCGTCCGCCGAGCGCGCCTCGCCGGCCATGGGAGCCGCCCCAAGCGATAAGAGCGCCAGCGCGCAAGCGGTGAACGAAAGCTGAGACGTCATGGTCACCGCGAGAGGTTAAGCCAACCGGCACGGTAGAGTAAGATTCGCCCCGTGAATGATGACTGAACCGTGACGGGGACATCAGCCTCCCTGGCGTGCCTCGGACCGCTTGGCCTGCCGCCACAATGACTCCCATTGCCCGAATGTGAGGGTGCTCAACGCCTGACCCTGCTCCCGGGCGAGCGCTTCCATCCGCCGAAAGCGGCGCTCGAATTTCGCGTTGGCGGCCCGAAGCGCCTGTTCGGCATCGATCTTCAGATGCAGGCTCCAGTTCGTCAGGGCAAACAACAGATCGCCCAGCTCCTCGACCACCTCGGGGGCATTCGGCTGCGACGCCGCGGCGAGAGCCGCATCGACCTCGGCCAGCTCCTCGGCTACCTTCTCCCGCACCTGACCGGCATCGCTCCAATCGAAGCCCACGCGTGCCGCTCGCTTGCCGAGTTTGGCCGCCCGGGTGAGACCAGGCAGCGCATGCGGCACGTCGGCCAGCGCGCTTTCGTCGCCCTTCGTAGCGCGCTCGAGCGCCTTCTGGTCCTCCCATGTCTGCAACACGCCCTGTGCCGTCGTTTCGCGAGAAGCTGGCGATCCGTCGGCTGCGAACACGTGCGGATGTCTCCGCACCAGCTTGTCGCGGATGGCGGTCGCCACCGCCGCGAAATCGAACCAGCCGCGCTCCTGCGCCATGCGCGCATGGAACACAACCTGAAACAGCAGATCGCCGAGCTCGTCGCGCAGCTGCGTTGGCTCGCCCCGGTCGATGGCCTCCGCGACCTCGTAAGCTTCCTCGATGGTGTAGGGCGCGATCGTTTTGAATGTCTGGGCGAGGTCCCACGGACACCCGCGCTCAGGGTCGCGCAGGCGGGCCATGAGCTCGAGCAGCGCGCGGGTTGCCCCTTCGGCGTCGGTCATCGCTACTTCGCCGGACCGGAGGCATCGGCCGCCGAGTCAGCCGCGGGATCGCGGACATCGCCGGCCATGGCGGTGGAGCCCGGAACAGCGGCCGCCAGATCGGCTGGCAGCGGGCTTTCCGGGTCGGCGGCGATACACAGTCTGTAGAGTGTCATCAACATGCCGGCCGTCGCGCCCCAGATGTTCCATTTGCCGTACGGAATGTCGCACATCTCCACTTCCCGCTCGCCGAAGTTGCGCATGCGGACGCGGTGGTTTGCCGGCTCGAAGAGGTAGCTGACGGGAACCTCGAAGACATCCTGCACCTCGTGCGCCGCCAGCAGCAGCCTGAAACCCGGCCGCACGAACCCGACGACGGGTGTGATGCGAAAGCCGCTGACGATGATGTGGTCCGGAAGATAGCCCGCGACCGAAACGTACTCTTCAGCGAGCCCGATCTCCTCCCAGGCCTCCCGGAGCGCGCCGGCCCGCGCACTCTCGTCGCCCGGGTCGATACGGCCGCCGGGAAAGCTGATCTGCCCGGCGTGATTCTTGAGCTGGCTGGCTCGCTGAGTCAGAAGCACGGTGATCTCCTCCTCCCGCTCGATGATCGGAATCAACACCGCGGCCGGAATGAAAGTCGCGGGGAAGTAGGCCCGGTAGGACCGGCTTTCGTGCGCGCTCAGACCGGGCAGGATCCAGTCGTTCTCCGCGTGCTGCGGCTGAGTGTTTGCGAGGCGGGAGCGGATGCGCGCGCGCCAGTCTACAGCGCGCGCCACGTGGCGCGTTGCTCCGATATCCGTATCCGCCTTCTCCATCCGTCCGGCCGTCAACCGCCCCCGCTCGTGCCGCCTTTGATGCCGCCACGCGTGAGCTCCGCCGGGTCCAGAAGCTTTGCCAGCTCCTCGGGGGACAAATTGGTCATCTTCTGCGCCATCTCGCGGATCGGCCTGCCCTCGGCGTACGCCTTCTTGGCGATCGCCGCGCCCTTCTCGTAACCGATCAGGGAATTGAGCGCCGTGACGAGGATCGGGTTGCGATCGAGCGCCTCCGCGACCCGCGTCGCGTTGACCTTGAAGCCGGCGATGGCGCTGTCGGCGAGCGCCCGCGACACGTTCGCCAGCAACCGGATGCTCTCGAGCAGGTTGTAGGCGATGAGCGGCAACATGACATTCAGCTGGAAGTTGCCCGACTGGCCGGCCACCGTGATCGTGGCATCGTTGCCGATGACCTGGGCCGCCACCATCGCCGTGGCCTCCGGGATCACCGGGTTGACCTTGCCCGGCATGATGCTGCTGCCCGGCTGCAGCGCCGGCAGGGCGATCTCGCCGAGGCCGGCGAGCGGACCGCTGTTCATCCAGCGCAGGTCGTTGGCGATCTTCATCAAGCTGACGGCGATGACCTTCAGCTGACCGGAGAGCTCCACGGCCGTGTCCTGCGAGGACAGGCCCTCGAAATAGTTGCGGCCCGCCGTGAACGGGACACCGGTGAGCTCGGCGAGCTCGTGGCTGAAACGGGCACCGAACTGCGGGTGCGCATTGATACCCGTGCCGACGGCCGTGCCGCCCTGGGCCAGGGCGAGCAGCCGCGGCTCGACGCTCGCCAGCCGCTCGAGCCCCTGCTCGATCTGCGTGCGCCAACCGGATAGCTCCTGCCCGAAAGTGACCGGCATCGCATCCATGAGATGCGTGCGGCCGGTCTTCACGATGCCGCCGACCTCGCGCTCCTTGGCGCGCAACACATCGCGCAGATGCTCGAGTGCGGGAACCAACTCCCGGCGCAGTCCGAGCGCGGCGCCGACGTGGATGGCGGTGGGGATGACATCGTTGCTGCTCTGGCCCATGTTGACATGGTCATTCGGATGAACCGTCTTGCCGAGACGCCGGCTCGCGAGCGAGGCGATGACCTCGTTGGCGTTCATGTTCGTGCTCGTGCCCGAGCCGGTCTGGAAGACGTCGATCGGAAAGTGCGCGTCGTGCTTGCCGGCGGCGACCTCGCCGGCCGCCGCCTCGATGGCCTGAGCGACCGCGGCCTCGAGCAGCTCGAGCCGGGTGTTGGCGCGCGCGGCCGCCTGCTTGACGAGCCCCAGCGCGGCGATGAAGGCGCGCGGCATCGCGAGGCCGCTGATCGGGAAATTCTGCACCGCGCGCTGCGTCTGCGCGCCCCAGAGCGCCTGCGCCGGCACCTGCAGCTCGCCCATGCTGTCGCGCTCGATCCGATACGAATTCGTCATAGAAAGCCTCTGATCTCTTTTTGCCGCTGCCCCGCAAAGACGGTGCGTTATCATGCGAGGCCAAATCCTAGCACTTCGAGGCTTCCAGTCACGCATGCCCGCGCGTACCCGCGATGCCCTGCCGCCGGTCGAGGCCCTCTCACCCATCGATGGACGCTATCGCGCGGCCACGGAGCCGCTGCGCGGGCTGCTGTCGGAAGCCGGCCTGATCCGGGAGCGGATCCGCACCGAGGCGCGCTGGCTGTTGCATCTGTCCGCGGCATTGCCCGCTCTCGCCGGTGCGACGCTCGGCGGCACCGTCAAATCGCGGGCCCAGGAGCTGGCGGAGGAGCCTCCTGAGGATGCGGCCGAGTCCGTCAAGACGATCGAGACGCGCATCAATCACGACGTCAAGGCGGTCGAGTACTACGTTCGCGAGCAGCTCGGGGCCGCCGGCGCCACCGCCGCCACCCTCGAGCTGGTGCACTTCGGCTGCACCTCCGAGGATATCAACAACATCAGCTATGCCCGCCTGCTGCGCGCTGCGCGCAGCGTCCTGAACGAGACGCTGCAGGCGCGACTGCAGGAGCTCGCGAGCCTCGTCGAGCGCTACGCCGAGTGCCCGATGCTGGCGCGCACTCACGGACAGCCCGCGAGCCCGACGACTCTCGGCAAGGAGATCGCGAATTTTGCCGCGCGCCTGCGCCGCGCCGTACAGCGGTGGCAGCGGGTCGCGATACTCGGCAAGTGGAACGGCGCCGTCGGCAACTTCAACGCTCACGTTGCGGCGGTGCCCACGGCCGACTGGCCGGCGATCAGCCGCTCCTTCGTCGAGTCGCTGGAGCTGCAGATGAACGCTTACACGACACAGATCGAGCCGCACGACTGGATCGCCGAGTACTGCGATGCCGTCGCGGCCATCAACGTCGTGTTGATCGACCTGAGTCGCGACTTCTGGGGCTATATCTCGCTGGGCTATCTGCGCCAGCGCGCGATCGCGGGCGAAGTCGGCTCGTCCACCATGCCGCACAAAGTCAACCCGATCGACTTCGAGAACGCGGAAGGCAACCTCGGCATCGCGAACGCGCTGTTGCGTCATTTTGCGCAAGTGCTGCCGGTCTCCCGCTGGCAGCGCGATCTCACCGACTCGACCGTGTTGCGTAACGCCGGGGTCGCGCTCGGCCATACGCTGATCGCCTGGCGCGCTCTCGGGCGTGGCCTCGACAAGGTGGCCGCCGATCCGGCCCGGATCGCGGCCGATGTCGAGGGATCCTGGGAAGTGCTGGCGGAAGCGATCCAGACGGTCCTGCGCGCGGCCGGGGTCCCCTCGGGCTACGAGCTCCTCAAGGACTTCACGCGCGGCCGCAACATCGACGCCCAGTCCCTGGCCGCGCTCATCGACTCGCTGCCGCTCGCCGCCGCGGAGAAGACGCGCCTGAAGGCCCTGCGGCCGCAGGACTACACGGGCCTCGCCGCCCAGCTTGCGCGTCAAGCTTGACTTGCGCGGCCGGCGCGAAAAGCCGCTCAAAATGCGAACCAGGCCGCGAAATCGCGCTGCGGCGAGCCTTTCGGCTGATCAAAACGTGACCAGTTCGGCAAGGCCGGCCGGGACGTTGTATCTAATATCAGCCAGCCCGCCATGCGCGGGTCAAGACGGCGGCGCCGCTCGTGGACATGGTCGGGGAATCAGACGTTACCGGAACTCTCTCGCAGCTCGCCAATGCGCGCTACGCACCGGAATCCGTTACCCCGGAAGCCCCCGCCAACGCTCGCCAGGGCTCCGAGACGCTGACAGTCCTGACCACGCTCCGGGAAGTTCGCGCCGCCATCGACGAGGTGGCGAGCACGGCCCAGCGCCTCATCTCGATCTACACGCCCGATCTCGAGCCGGATCTGTACGATCAGTCCTCGTTCCTCGAGATCGTCAAACAGTTCGTTCTCACGCGCAGCTTCTCGAAGGTGCGCGTGCTGCTGGTCGAGCCGACCCGGGTCATACGCGATAGCAACCGCTTCGTGGCGATGGGGCGGCGGCTCTCGAGTTGTATCGACATCCGGTACGTGGCCGCGCAGGCCCCGCAGCGCGCCTCCGCCTATCTGATCGCCGACGACCGCGCCATCGTGTACCGCATGCGCGCCGATACCTGGGACGGCGTTTGCGACATCAACAATCCCCCGGTCGCGCGGCTGTACCTGCAGGAATTTGACACCGTGTGGAACGCGAGCGCCGTGGACCACGGCTTGCGAGTCACGCCCAGCACGCGCCGCGCCCGCTCCACCTGATCGACGGCTGCACGCGGCTATAATGGGCGCTCATGCCCAGGAAGCCTGACATTACCGTGGCTGCAGTCACGCAGAACGAGGGCCGCTTTCTCCTCGTCGAGGAGCGGATCAATCGCAGGTTGGTCTTCAATCAGCCCGCCGGCCACGTCGAGCGCGGCGAGACCTTGCTTGCCGCGGTGATCCGCGAGGTCCGCGAGGAGACCGCATGGCGGTTCGAGCCCCGCGGATTCATAGGCGCTTATCTGTGGCAGAACCCGACCTCGGGCCTGACGACGATGCGCTTTACCTTCACCGGCACGGTTGCCGACCACGATGCCAGCCAGCCGCTCGACCACGGGATCGTGCGCACCCATTGGCTGACGAAGGGCGAGCTTCTGGAGCGCCAGTCCCGACTGCGCAGTCCCCTCGTGCTGCGCTGCATCGAGGACTACCTCAGCGGTCAGGTGGGCGCCTTGGACGGGGTCGCCGCCCTGGACCTGCATTCCGCCCCCGCGGTCACCGCATTGACCGTCTAGCTCATGTCTGGCAGCGCCCGGCCCCCGGTCGTCGTCGGCTTATCCGGCGGCGTGGACTCTGCTGTCGCAGCCCTGCTCCTGAGAGAGCGGGGCTACCCCGTGCAGGGCCTCTTCATGAGCAATTGGTCCGATGAGGACGACGGCTACTGCACGGCTGCGCAGGACTTCCAGGATGCGCGAGCCGTGGCACGAGAGCTGGGCATCCCCCTGCATCGTGCGAGTTTCGCCGCGGAATATCGTGCCCGCGTGTTCGAGCACTTCCTCGCGGAGCACCGAGCCGGCCGAACTCCCAACCCGGATGTCCTGTGCAATCGCGAGATCAAATTCGGCGTCGCCCTGCACTACGTCCATCGGCTGGGAGCGGCCGTGTTCGCGACCGGACATTACGCCCGCCTTCGTCAAGGACCCGCGGGGGTGGAGCTGCACAAGGCCCGCGACGGCGCCAAGGACCAGAGCTACTTTCTCCACGCGGTCGATCCCACGCACCTGGCTCAGACCCTGATGCCCTTGGGGGATCTGGCCAAGAGCGAGGTCCGGGAGCGGGCGCGGCGCGCGGGACTGCCTGTCTTCGACAAGGCGGACAGCACCGGCATCTGTTTCATCGGGGAGCGACCCTTTCGCGATTTCCTGGCCCGCTTCGTCGCCGACGAGCCGGGACCGATCGAGTCGCCGCAAGGCGAGCGGCTGGGGACCCATCGGGGATTGTCTTTCTACACGCTGGGCCAGCGGGAGGGGTTGCACATCGGGGGCCGTCGCGGCCACCTCGAGGAGCCCTGGTACGTTGGCGCCAAAGATGCACGACGGAACACGCTGATCGTCGTGCAGGGACACGACCATCCCCTGCTATACAGCGAGGCTTTGACGACCGGTCGCTTTCACTGGCTGGTCGCGCCGCGTCGCGCCCCCTTCCGGTGCGCTGTGAAGGTCCGCTATCGCCAGGCCGATCAAGCTGCCGTGCTCGAGCCTCTCGAGGACGGGACCTGCCGCATCGGCTTCGAGCGAGCTCAGCGTGCGGTGACACCGGGCCAGTATGCGGTCATCTATGAGGGTGACCAATGCCTCGGTGGCGCCGTGATCGAGAAGATATAATTCGCGGCTGCCACCACAATCGGAGGATGCATGACGGACAGCTTCAAGGCGCGCACGACACTCACAGCCGGCGCAAACTCGTACGAGATTTGGAGCCTCGCCGCGCTCCCGCGCGACAAGGTAGCCCGTCTGCCCTATTCCCTGAAGATCCTGCTCGAGAATCTGCTGCGCTTCGAGGACGGCGTAAACGTCACGCGAGCCGACATCGAAGCACTGCTCGCCTGGGATCCAGCCGCCACGCCGTCACACGAGATCGCCTTCACGCCCGCCCGAGTGATCCTGCAGGACTTCACTGGCGTGCCCTGCGTCGTGGATCTCGCGGCCATGCGCGATGCGATCGTGCGCCTCGGCGGCGACCCCGAGAAGGTCAACCCCCTCGCTCCGGCGGAGCTCGTGATCGATCACTCCGTACAGGTGGACGAATACGGCAAGCCCGGATCGCTGGCGGCCAACACGGCCATCGAGTTTGCCCGCAACGGCGAGCGCTACTCCTTCCTGCGCTGGGGGCAGACGGCGTTCCGCAATTTCAAGGTCGTTCCGCCCAACACCGGCATCGTGCACCAGGTGAACCTCGAGTACCTCGGCCGGGTGATTTTCGATGGCGAGGTGAACGGAGTGAAACGGGCCTATCCGGATACCCTCGTGGGCACTGACTCGCACACGACGATGATCAACGGCCTCGGCGTTCTCGGCTGGGGTGTCGGCGGCATCGAGGCGGAGGCCGCGATGCTCGGCCAGCCCGTGACGATGCTGATTCCGCAGGTCATCGGCTTCAAGCTGACGGGCCGCCTCGCGCCGGGCGCGACCGCGACCGATCTCGTTCTGACCGTCACCGAAATACTGCGCAAGAAGGGCGTCGTGGACAAGTTCGTCGAGTTCTTCGGCGACGGCCTCGCCAATCTGCCGCTGGCAGACCGCGCGACCATCGCCAACATGGCGCCGGAGTACGGCAGCACCTGCGGCATCTTCCCCATCGATGAGGAGACCGTGCGCTACCTCGAGCTGTCGGGGCGCCCGCGCGAGCGAGTCGAGCTGGTCACCGCCTACGCGAAGGCGCAGGGCATGTGGCGCAACCAGGGCGAGAAAGCCGCGGACTACACCGACGTGCTGGAGCTCGATATGGGCAAGGTCGAGCCCAGTCTGGCAGGTCCTCGGCGTCCCCAGGATCGCGTGCCGCTCAAGGCCGCCAAGTCGGTCTACACGACCAACGCCAGGAAGACTGCCGAAGAGCGTGCGGCAAAGAATGCCGCCGCTAAAGGTGTGGCACCCCTGACGGTGGACGGCCAGACGGTGGAGCTGAAAGACGGCGCGGTGTTGATCGCGGCCATCACGAGCTGCACCAATACATCGAACCCCTCCGTCATGATCGGCTCCGGTCTGCTCGCTCGCAAAGCCCGCGAGCGCGGCCTGACCTCCAAGCCCTGGGTGAAGACGAGCCTGGCGCCCGGCTCACGCGTGGTCACGGACTACTTCAGGAAGGCCGGAGTGCTCGGCGACCTCGCCGCGGTCGGCTTCGAGCTGGTGGGATACGGATGCACGACATGCATTGGCAACTCCGGGCCGCTGAAGCCCGAGATCTCTGCGGCCGTGAAAGCGGGAGACATCACCGCGTGCTCGGTCCTCTCAGGAAATCGCAACTTCGAGGGGCGTGTGCATCCCGAGGTGCGCATGAACTTCCTGGCCTCGCCGCCTCTGGTCGTCGCCTACGCGCTGGCCGGCACTCTGGACATCGACCTCTCGACCGAGCCGCTGGGCACCGGCAAGGACGGCAAGCCCGTCCACCTGAAGGACATCTGGCCGAGCGACCGGGAAGTCCAGGAGGCGCTGGCGCGCTCGATCGACTCGAAGATGTTCCAGGACAGCTACGCCGGTGTATTCACCGGCGATGAGAACTGGACGAGCATCCAGGTGCCGGCCGGCAAGCTCTATACCTGGGACGACAAGTCCACCTACGTCAAGAACCCGCCGTACTTCGAGGGGATGACCATGACCCCGGGGACAGTCGGGGATATCCGCGGAGCGCGCGCTCTCGCGGTCCTGGGCGACTCGGTCACGACGGACCACATTTCCCCGGCGGGCAACATCGCGAAATCGAGCCCCGCGGCGAAGTACCTCGTGGAACAGGGGGTGCAGCCGGTTGATTTCAATTCGTACGGCGCGCGCCGCGGCAACCACGAAGTGATGATGCGCGGCACGTTCGCGAACATCCGGCTCCGCAATCTGCTGGTACCGGGTGTCGAAGGCGGTGTCACGATTCATCTGCCCACCAACCAGCAGACTTCGATCTATGATGCCGCGATGAGCTACAAGAAGGCCGGCACACCGCTCGTCGTCATGGCCGGACGCGAATACGGAACCGGCTCGTCCCGCGACTGGGCGGCGAAGGGCACGATGCTGTTGGGCGTGAAGGCGGTCATCGCGGAAAGCTTCGAGCGTATCCACCGCTCGAACCTCATCGGGATGGGCGTCGTACCGCTGCAGTTCCTGCCGGGCGAGAACGCGCAGTCACTCGGTTTGACGGGCCGTGAGGTGTTCGACATCACCGGTCTTGGCAGCGGCGACGCCAAGCAGGTCTCGGTCACCGCCACCGACCCTGACGGGAAGGTCAAGAAGTTCTCCGTCCGTGTCCGTATCGATACGCCGAAGGAGCGCGATTACTACCGTCACGGCGGCATTCTGCAGTACGTCCTGCGGCAGCTCGCCGCGCCGGGGCGCGCCGCCTGACGCTGGCGGTCTTCGACCTCGACGGCACCATCACCCGCCGCGATACCCTATTGCCTTACGCAGTGGGGTATCTGCGGCGGGCGCCCTGGCGCTGGCCCGGGATGCTGCTGGTCATACCGGTCCTCCCGCTGTTCGCACTGAGCCTGCTCGACCACGGGCAGCTCAAGGCGGCCTTCATCAAAGCGACCTTGCGGGGCTGTACGCGTGCGCAACTGAGGGCGTGGACCGATGTATTCGTGGCGCAGCGGGTCGCAGCTGAGCCTGCCCAGCGTGCCCGCTACCTCTTTCCCGATGCTCTGGATGCCATTGCGGCTCACGCCCGCGACGGTCACCGCCTCGTGCTCATGAGCGCGAGCACGGACCTCTATGTTCCAGCCATCGCGCGGGCTCTCGGATTCGACGAGGTCATCTGCACGGGCGTTCGCTGGAACGGCGAGCGACTGCAAGGGGACTTGAGCACTCCCAACCGACGCGGCGAGGAGAAAGTCCGCTGCTTCGAGGAACTGCGCCGCAAGCACCCGGGGGCGAGCTTCGCCTACGGGAATGCGGGCAGCGATCTGCCCCACCTGGCTCTCGCCGACCACCCTCTGCTCGTCAACGGCTCGCTCGCGGCACGCCGGGAAGCGCAGCGCGTTGGGGTGCCCTGCGCCGTTTGGAAGTAGCTGCCGGCCCAGCCGCTGGGCGCCGGGCTTCCGCGAGCCCCCTGCCTCCGCGGCCAAATCGCTGACGCGGTCACCTCGCGTGGGCCTACATCGACGTCCGGATCGTCCACAGCTCCGGGAAGAATTTGAGCTCCAGGGCCTTGGCCAGGTACGAGACGCCGCTCGTGCCGCCCGTGCCCGCCTTGTAGCCGATGATGCGCTCCACTGTCTTCAGATGATGACAGCGCCAGAGCTGGAACTTGTGGTCGAGGTCCACCAGGCGCTCGGCCAGCTCGTAGAGATCCCAGTCCTTCTCATTGTTGTGATACACGCCGAGCCACGCGCCGGCGACCTGTTTGCTCGCCGCGTAGGGCTCGCGGAAGTCCCGGGTCAGGTAATCCTCCGGAATGCCGTATCCGCGCCGGCTCAGGAGACGCAATACTTCATCGTACAGGGAGGGCGCCTCCAGAGCGCGCTGCAACGCCTCCATCGCCTGCGGATCGCGCTTGTGCACGGCGACCATATCAGGATGCTTGTTGCCGAGCGTGAATTCCAACATCCGATACTGGAAGGATTGAAAGCCCGACGAGCGCCCGAGAGCGTTGCGAAAGGCAGAGTATTCGGACGGCGTCATCGTGGACAGCACGTCCCAGCTCGAGATGAGTTGGGTCTGAACCCGTGCAACGCGGGCCAGCATCTTGAAGCTCGGGTCCAGATCGTCGCGGCGCACGCATGCGAGCACACCGTTGAGCTCGTGCAACATCAGGCGCATCCACAGCTCCGAAGCCTGGTGCACGAGGATGAACATCATCTCGTCGTGCTCGCTCGAAAGCGGCTTCTGCGCGTGCAGGATCTTGTCGAGCTGCAGGTATTCGCCGTACGACAGCGAGGAGCCGAGCTCCCAGTGCACGGCTTCGTCGGAAAGATCCACACGCTCGGACTTGTCGTACTGACGGGTCATGGCTAATCCTCGCCGAACACCCAGGCAGGCACTCGCCGCCAGCCATCGAGCAGCTCACGATCGAGAGCCCGGTAGTCCGGACAATGGCGCGCGACCAGCTGCCAGAACCGTCGCGAGTGATTCATGTGCACGGTGTGCGACAGCTCGTGGATCAACAGGTAGCGCACGACCGCGGGCCGCTGGAACAGCAGGCAGACGTTCAAGCTGATCGTGCCTCGCGTCGAGCAGCTGCCCCACCGGGTGCGTTGCCGCCGGATCAGCAGTCGCTCGTAGCGCACGCTGAGCTCGCTTGCGCAGGCCGCCAACACCGGCTCCAGGGTCATACGCGCTCGCTCGGCCAACCACGCTCGCAAAGCGCGGCACACGGCCCTGCGATCGCTCCCGTTGCCGGTGAGAGTCAGCAGCCCCGCTCCCAGGGTTTCTATTCGTACGCGCCCTCCCGTGCCGGCCACGTGGATACGCCACCGCTCATCGCAGGCCTCGAGGTCTACGGCCAGAGGAGGAAACGCAGACGGCGGGGCAGTACGGGCCCGGGCTTCCTCGCGCTTGCGCTCGATCCAGTTGCGATGCCGCTCCACGAAGCGCTCGACGGCCGATGGCGAGGTTCTGTGCGGGACGACGACCTCGACCCGCCCGCTGTGAAACACTCTCACGGTGAGCCTGCGGGCCCGCAGACTCTCGCGCACGGTCCAGCCGTGAGCGGCCTCCCGCTCGGACCACAACGGCAACTGGGACGTAACCATAGTCTGCATGGAATTTTAGCAATCCTGCTAGCATCGCGCGCTGGTCATCGTGCCTGATCGGTTCATCGTGAGCGAGCCCATCCTCGAAGTCCGCAACCTTCACAAACAGTATGCGGCGGTCACGGCCGTCGACGGCGTATCGTTCGGCGTGCCGGAGGGAATCTGCTTTGGCCTGCTCGGCCCGAACGGCGCCGGCAAGACCACCACGATCGAGATCATGGAGGACATTCTCGGGGCGAGCTCCGGGGAAGTCCTCTACCGCGGCGAGCGCGTGGGACCCCGTTTCCGCGAGGAGGCGGGCATTCTGTTTCAGAAAACGGCGCTGCAGGACTTCCTGACGGTCCGCCAGACCCTCACGATGTTCCGCGGTTTGTATGACCACGGGCTGGAGGTGGACGAGGTCATCCGGCTGTGCGCTCTCGAGAAGCTGGCTTCGCGCGACAACCGCAAGCTCTCGGGGGGCCAGCAACAGCGCCTGCTGCTCGCCATCGCCCTCGTCAACGATCCGGCGCTGCTGTTCCTCGACGAGCCGACCACGGGCCTCGATCCCCAGGCGCGCCGCAACTTCTGGGCGCTGATCGAGTCGATCAAGGCGCGCCGCAAGACGATCATCCTCACCACCCACTACATGGACGAGGCCGAGCTGCTGTGCGATGAGATCGCGATCATGGACCGTGGCCGCATCATCGCCCAGGGAACCCCCCGCAGCCTGCTGCGTGAGCACTTTGCGCAGGTCCTGATCGAGCTGCCGGCCCGCGATTTTCCGCCAGCGGCGCGTGAGCTGGGACTGCGGATCGTCGATCTGCCCGAGCGAGTGGAGATTGCGACCGACGACCTCGATACGACGCTGAGGCGGCTCATCGATGCCCGCGTGCCGCTGTCGAGTCTGCGCATCCGACCTCCCAATCTCGAGGACCTGTTTCTGGAGCTGACCGGCAAGGAGCTGCGGGCATGATGAAACGACTGTGCACCGTCTGGCACGCACGTAACCTCGAGTTCGTTCGCGACCGCTCCACGATGATCTTCACGCTCGTGTTGCCTCTGATGCTCGTCGTGGGCATGAGCTTCGTGTTCAGCGGCCCGGAGCGCCCGCTCTTCAAGGTCGGTGTCCTCGGTACTCGCATCGATCGCGAGTCGCATCCGTTTCTCAAGGAGCGCTACGTCGAGTTCGTGCCGCAGCCGACGGTCGATCAGGGGGTGCGCAAAGTGACGCACCAGCAGATCGATCTGCTCGCCGAGCTGGGCAGTGAGCCGCGCTACTGGGTCAATACGGACTCGCCCAAAGGCTACATCGCGGAGAAGCTGTTGCTCGCGGCCGCCCCGACGGCGCGGCGGCAGCCCGTGACGGGAGCTGCAGTACGCTACGTGGATTGGCTCTTTCCGGGAATTCTCGGCATGAACATGATGTTCAGCTGCCTCTTCGGAGTGGGCTATGTGGTGCTGCGTTACCGCAAGAGCGGCTTCTTGAAGCGCCTGCACGCGACGCCCCTCACCGCGTTCGAATTCCTCGCGGCGCAGGTGCTGTCGCGGCTCGGCCTGATTGTGTTTGTGACGGCGGTGCTGTACGTGGGCATCAGCACCCTCATCCACTTCCATTCGGCGGGCAGCTCCGTCCTTCTGGCCCTGCTCGCTCTGCTGGGCGCGCTGTCCATGATCGCGCTGGGGCTCACGGTGGCGGCCCGCTTCTCGAGCGAGGAGCTCGTCGGCGGCCTCCTCAATCTCCTCACCTGGCCGATGATGCTGCTGTCCGGAGTGTGGTTCTCGCTCGAGGGCTCGCCACGATGGGTCCAGTGGGTCGCCGGCATCTTCCCGCTCACGCATGTGCTCGATGCCGCCCGGGCCATCATGCTCGACGGTGCAGGCGTCGCCCAGATCGCACCGGATCTGCTCTACCTGGCCATCACGGCTCTGGTATTTCTGGCATTCGGTGCCTGGTCGTTCAAATGGAGAATCGAGTGACGCGCTTCTACAGCGACAACACGGCGACGGCCTGCGAGGAGATACTGGCGGCGATCGCCGCAGCCAATCAGGGGTTGGCCGTCGCCTACGGTGACGACGACTGGACTCGCAGGCTCGACGGCGTCTTCGGCGAGTTCTTCGGCAAGCGCGTTCGCGTGTTTCCCGTAGCGACCGGCACAGCAGCCAACTCCCTGAGCCTCGCCACGCTCAGCCCGCCCTACGGCGCGATTTACGCCCACGAGGAAGCTCACATCGCCTGTGACGAATGCGGAGCGCCGCAGTTCTTCTCAGGCGGTGCACAGTTGGCGCTGCTTCCCGGCGAGCACGGCAAGCTGACCCCCGACATTCTCGAAGAGGCTCTGGATGCGCATCCACCCTCTGTCCACACAGTGCAGCCGGCAGCAGTCTCGCTCACTCAGGCGACGGAGCTGGGCACGGTCTACCGTCCCAAAGAGATCGCTGCCCTCTGTCGCGTGGCCCACCAGCACGGCCTGCGGGTGCACATGGACGGAGCACGGTTTGCGAACGCCTGTGTGTCACTCGACTGTCATCCCGCTGACATCACCTGGCGCACGGGTATCGATGTGCTGTCGTTCGGCGCGACCAAGAACGGCGCGTTGGCGGCCGAGGCCGTCGTATTTTTCGATCTCGATCTGGTCAAGGACTTCGAGCTGCGCCGCAAGCGCGCCGGGCATTTGCTCTCGAAGTCGCGCTACGTCTCCGCGCAGCTGCTCGCGTACGTGGAGTCCGGGGCCTGGCGCCGCAACGCGGCCAGGGCGAATGAGCTCGCCCGCCGCCTCGGAACCTGCGGCGGTCCGTGGCTCCTGCATCCCCTAGAAGCGAATGAGCTGTTTCTCAACCTCGGCGAGGACCGCAAGGCGGACCTGCGCGCCGCCGGGTTCGAATTCTATGACTGGGGTCCGCAGCTCTGCGGGCAGGCGCGGTTCGTCGTTGCCTGGGATCAGGACGAGGCGAGCGTGGAGCGCCTGTGCGCGGCTTTCTCGGCGATGACTACAGCTCGCGCAAGCCCGTCGTGACGGGGAGCCGTGCGGCGCGAATCGCGGGCAGCAGTCCTCCGACCATGCCGATCGCCACCGCGATCGTCAGTCCCTGCGCCACGAGTTGCGGGGTCACCTTGAAGCTGAAGACCACCTGAGTGAAGTTCTGACCGACGGTGGAGACCGAAAAGTCATTGAACAACACATAAGCAATCGTCGCCCCCACCAGCCCCCCCGCCACCGCCAACAGCAGCGACTCCATCATCACCGAAACCACCACCGGCAGCCCCCCGAACCCAATCGCGCGCAGCGTGGCGATCTCCTTGCTGCGCGTCGCGACGGCGGCATACATGCTGTTCAGGGCGGCAAAGATGGCGCCGAGCGCCATGATCGCCGTGACCACCCCGGCAAGGACCCCGATGGTGCGGCGGAACTGCTTCGTCTGGCCGCTGAAGTAGTCCTCCTCCCGGATCGCGTCGACGGTCAACCGGGGGTCTGCCGCGAGTGCGGCTTTCAACTCATCGAGCCCGTCGGATCCGTCGAGCGCCGCCAGGACGGAGCTGGCGCCTGTCCGTCCAAAGGTCACGCGGGCAACGTTGATATCCGTCCACAGCTCGCTGTCATGGGCATCCTCTGACTGAAAGGCGCCCACGACCGTCCAGTCGGACCCGCGCATCCGGACGATCCTGCCGACTTCGGCGCCTTGGAACTGCCGCAGCACGCCACTGCCGACGATCAGCTCTCTCAGACCGGGAATGAAGTTGCGTCCGCTCACGATCTTCAGATTGGGGCGCAGCGCGAACGCCGTCGCGTCGACGCCGCGCACCGTGATGTTGGCCCCGTTCTTGACGTCGTTCTTGCGGATCAGCTCCGCAACGACCGTCATCTCCGCCGACGCGAGCGGCTTGCCGTCGTCGCCCTTGCGGATACCCGGGGCCTGCTTGATCAGCTCGATCGAGTCGCGATCGAGGGCGGAGTTGAGCTCGGTGTCCGAGGCGCCGCGCATGACCATCGCCACATCGCGCCGACCCGTCGCCTTGAGCGTGCTCTCGAAACCGACCGCCATCGCGAGCAGCGCCGTGAAAACGGCCACCACGCCGGCCAGTCCCACGACGATGACGAGCGACGACGCCCATCGCTCCGGAATGCTCTTGACGTTGATGCTCGTGAGGGCGACAGCTTGGCTCAGCACGCGATTCTCCTCGACGGATGACTCAACGGCCCGCCAGGGCGTCCACGATCTTCAGGCGGCGTGCGCGCAACGCCGGCAGAACACCCACCAGCACGCTCATCACCAACACGGCAGCGATGCCGAGCGCCCAAACCCATCCGGTCAAGTGAATCGGAAACTGACCGCCGGTGCCCTTCTCGATCGCACCTCCTGCAATGGTGGACAGGACGAGGCCGATGACACCGCCGATGAGACACATCGCTACTGCCTCCGCGAGCACGAATCCGAGGACGCTGCCGTCCGAGAATCCCAAGGTCTTGAGCACCGCGAGCTCCGGCACGCGCTCGCGGACGCTTTGGGCCATAGTGTTCCCGACGACCAGCAGCAGTGTGAAGAACACGGCGAACAGTATCCATTTCACGATGAGCCCGATATCCCCGACCTGCTTCACGAAGCCGAGATTGAAGTCCTTCTCGGTCTGCGTCTTGGTCTCGTCCGGGGAGTTCTCGAACAGGGCATCCACCGCCTTGCAGACCGGCTCGGCGGCGGTGCCGTCGGCGAGCTTGAGAATGAAAAAGTTGGCGCGGCCGCGGATGAACTGGTTCGCCTCATCGAAGTAGTCGAAGTTGATCAGCGAGGTGTTGGTCCGCTTCTGCCAGTCCGCGTCCTTGCCGTCGAAAATGCCGACGAGGTCGAATGCCCAGGCCTTGCTGCCGTTCTTCTGCGGAAAGATGTTCGATGAGATCGGGATCTTCTGGCCGACTTTCCAGCCGAACTGCTGCGCGACCTGGCGGCCGGCAATCATCCCCGTACGGGTATGCGCGAACTTCTGCCACTGCTCCTCGGGCATGACATACTCGGGGTAGACATCGTGGTAGCGCTGCGGATCGACCGCGAAGACGAAGACCGGCGTGTTCTCCTGCCAGACACCGCCGAACCACTGCGAGTACGCTACGCGGGCCACCCCGGGCACCCCCTCGAGCTTCGGCACCATGCCGATCGGCAAAGGCTGCGTGAAGGAGACGCGCGCCTGTGTCATCACGCGCGTCGCCCCGACAAAATCCGCCCCGGCATTGAACAGGTGCTGCACCGACTGCAGCAGTCCGAACAGCAGGAATGCCATGACGATCGACAGAAGCGTCAGGATCGTCCGCGTTTTCTTGCGGAACAGGTTGGCCACGACGAATCCCGTTCGGGTCATGCGCACATCTCCCGTGAGCTCATCGGCGCGAATCCTGGCGTGGGCAGGTCCATCACGCCGAGGCTTGTTCCAGCAACTGCCCCTTCTCCAGGTGCAGCGTGCGCCGTGCAAACTCGGCTGCCTTCGGGTCGTGGGTCACCATCACGAGGGTCTTGCCGTGCTCGCGATTGAGCACCTGCAACAGGCCCAGGATCTCATCGGCCGTCTTGCGATCGAGGTCGCCGGTCGGCTCATCGCACACGAGGAGCTGGGGATCGGACACGAGCGCACGCGCGATCGCGACGCGCTGCTCCTGGCCGCCGGACAACTCTTTGGGCTTGTGCTTCGCGCGGTCCGCGAGGCCGACGACCTCGAGGGCCACGGCGACATTGCGCTTGCGCTGCGGGCCCGACAGCTTCGTGAGGAGCAGAGGCAGCTCCACGTTGCGCTCGGCCGTCAGCACCGGCATGAGGTTATAGAACTGAAATACAAACCCCACGTGGTGGGCGCGCCACTGTGCCAGGCGACCGCTCGAGAGACGGTCGATGCGGCTGCCGCCGATCGTGATCTCGCCCGAGGTCGGCTGATCGAGTCCGCCGATCAGATTGAGCAGCGTGGTCTTGCCCGAGCCCGACGGACCCATCAGGGCAACGAAATCCCCTTTCGGAATATCCAGGGAGAGGCCGTGCAGCACTTGCACTTTCTGGTTGCCCCGCTCGTACACCTTCGTGACGTTACGGACCTGAACCATCGATTCCGACATCGAGAATCCCCTTCAGTAAACAGGTGACGGACGACTGTGTGACGCTACGACCTCACGGCGTGACAATCACCGCATCCCCACCACGAAGCGTGGCAGGCGCATCGACGATCACGGCCTCGCCCGGACTCAAACCGGACACTACCTGGCGCGAATCGGCAAAGGCGCCGCCGAGAGTGACGCTGCGGCGTTCGGCCCTGCGGTCCTGGGCCACGAACACGACATCGGCGTCGCCGTCCTTGTGCAAGCTGCTGTTGGGCACCAACACCCCGCGCGGCGCCTGCTCGGGCTCCTTGGCCGCCTTTTGATCCTCCAGGAACGAGACGCGGACGCCCATGTCGGGCACGATCCGATTGTCCTTCACGTCGATCCCGATGCGCACCTTCACTGTCGCCTTCGATCGGTCCGCTGTCGGGATGATCGCAATCACGTGGGAAGGAATGATCCAATCGGGATATGCGTTCAGCACGGAGTGGACCGGCTGACCGGGCTGCACGCGGTTGATATAGGCCTCGTTGACATCGACCTCCACCTCGAGGGAATCCATGTCCACGATCGTCCCCACGCCGGTGCGCGTGAACCCGCCCCCCGCGGAGATCGGGGAAATGATCTCTCCGGCCTGAGCCGCCTTGGCGATGATGATGCCCGAGAAAGGCGCGCGGACCGTGCAGTATCCGAGCTGCACCTCGGCCCCCCGCACGCCCGCCTGCGCAAGCTCCACCTCTTTCTCTTGCGACTCCAGTTGCGCAGCCAGCGAGTCCACTTGGGTGCGTGAGGTCTCGACAGCCTGCTGCGACACGAGCTTGCGCCCCACGAGATCCGCATTTCGTGCCAGGTCGCGTCTTGCCTGTGCGAGCTGTGCCTGGAATTGATCGACGAGCGCGCGAGCCGCCCGGACTTGTGCCTGCGCCTGAGCGAGCGCGGCGCGTTGGGCGGTGTCATCGAGACGGCCCAACACCTGACCGGCCTGGACGCGATCGCCCTCCTCGATCAGCACCTCGGTGAGCGTTCCGGTGATCTGCGCGGACACCGTTGCCTCGCGCCGTGCTGTCACGTAGCCGGTGGCATCCAGTACCGAGGCAGTCGCATTGCTGCCTGTCATGGACCGCGCAACGACTGTATGCACGACAGCGGCTTTCGGTCCTGCGAATCGGTACCACAGGCCGCCGCCTGTCAGCAGCAAGCCCAGGGCCGCCGCGGCGATCAGCCAGCTCCGGCGGGAGGAGGGCTCGTCCCCGTCGCGCTGGTCGCGATCGATGCGCAACTGCTGCAAGAGCTGGGACTTTTCCGGGTCGGGAGCCATGGCCGATCAGCCGGTCGTGATATGAGCCATCAGCCTGCGGGCCTGGGCGCACTCGGGCGCAATGAGGAGGGCCCGCTCGAGAGACTCCCGCGCCGCCAGTGTCTCGCCGCGATCCAGGTGACATCGGGCCAGGAAGACATAGACCTCGGCGGCACCCCATCCCGGCACATGCGAAACGTCGCGCCGCTCCTGCTCATAGGCATTCGCCGCCTGGGTCAGCTCGTCCAGCGCGGCAGCCCGCTCGGCCGGCGACGCGCCGGCATGGTCGTAGTCCGCCATCGCATCGAGGAGGAGCACCCGTGGATTGCGGGGCTCCAGCTGCTTCGCCTTGCTCATCTGAGAGACGCTTCTCGAGCCTGCGAAGGGAGCACGCCAGCGCTCGAGATCCGCCTGCTCCCGCAAACACGCGGATTGCAACGCGAGCGCGTCTGCGAAATCCTCGCGAGCCTGCAACGCATGGTCGAGACTGGTCACGCAGCCATCGACCGCCGCCTTCGCGACGTCAGTCTTCGTCCGCCCGGCGCGATCCGTGGCCAGCAACGTCAGGCGAAAGCTCGCGAGAGCAGAGTAGTAGAACTTGAGCGGGTCGGGGGATGCGCTCGAAGCGAGTTGCTCCATCAATCCTTTCACGGTCCGCACATCCTCCGTGTAGTACGCGTATTGGATGCGTCCCTCGACATCGAGCCATGCCGCATCTGCTGGTACGTCCGCCGCATGCGATAGCGTCGGGATTGCGAGCGACAGGACGGCTGCGAGCACGGTCCCCCGCAGAGCATCGGGGACCGCTGAGCACGCTCGTGCGGCGCTCATCGAGCGCATGTTCTGTGAGGGCATCGGATGGCAGGCGCGTTCAGTAGAATGTCCCTCGCGCATGGCGAACGATAACACAAGCTCAGGTCTGCCCGCCGCCGCGGCCCTCGCGCCGCTGATCGATATCGGGATCAATCTGGCGCACGACAGCTTCGACGCCGACCGTGAGGCGGTCATCCAGCGAGCACGGGCAGCGGGTGTCGTGCAGATGATCATCACCGGCTCTGACGGCGCCAGCACGCGCCGAGCGATCGAGCTCGCGCGAGCATGGCCCGGCGTCTTGTTCGCCACCGCGGGCGTGCACCCTCATCACTCGACGGATCTGACACAGGAGTTATTGTCCGACCTGACCGCTCTGGCACGCTTGCCCGAGGTCGTCGCGGTCGGTGAGTGCGGACTCGACTACTTCCGTAACTATTCGCCGCACGCCGACCAGCAGGCCGCATTCCATCGCCAGCTCGAGCTGGCCGCCAAGGTCCGTAAGCCCGTCTTTCTTCACCAGCGCGATGCGCACGCCGACTTTGTCGCGATTCTTCGTGAGCATGCCGCGAGCCTCGCGGGGGGCGTGGCTCACTGCTTCACCGGCTCCACGACGCAGCTCGAGGCCTATCTGCAACTCGGCCTGGCCATCGGCATCACGGGTTGGATCTGCGACGAGCGCCGCGGTTCCCATCTCCTGCCGCTCGTGAGCACCGTCGCCGCCGATCGTCTGCTGCTCGAGACCGATGGGCCCTATCTGCTGCCTCGGGACCTGCGGCCCAAGCCCGCGTCGCGCCGGAATGAGCCGGCTTACCTGCCCCACATCGCCGCGGTCGTGGCGCGGGCCCGTGGGGAGCCGCCGGAGCTCCTCGCCCGATCGAGCACGAGCGCTGCGCGGAAGCTCTTCGGGATTCCTGAGAATGACCTGAGATAGACCCTATAAGATCATGATATATAATATATTATGATAGACCTGAATAGCCTCTCGCGCGACATCCGACAGGCCTGGGACGACTCGATCATCGAGCGCCTCAGCGCCTACATCCGCATTCCCAACCTCTCGCCGGCATTCGATCCGCAGTGGGAGAGCCACGGGCACATGGAGAGCGCGGTCTCGCTGATGGCGGACTGGTGTCGTACGCAACCCATTGCGGGCCTGAAGGTCGAGATCCGCCGTCTGCCCGGCAGGACTCCCTTGCTTCTGGTCGACGTGCCAGGCGAGTTACCGGGCTGCGTGCTGCTCTACGGTCATCTCGACAAGCAGCCTGAGTTCACAGGCTGGCATGCCGGCCTCGGCCCCTGGGAGCCGGTCATCCGTGAGGGCAGATTGTATGGACGGGGCGGTGCGGACGATGGCTATGCACTGTTCAGTTCCCTCGCCGCCATCGTCGCTCTGAAGCGGCAAGGCGTCGCTCTGGCGCGGTGTCTGGTCCTGATCGAAGCCTGCGAGGAGAGCGGCAGCACCGACCTCCCGGCTCACCTTCAGGCTCTCGGTGAGGGGCTCGGCAAGCCCTCGCTCGTCGTGTGTCTGGATGCCGAATGCAGCAATTACGAGCAGCTCTGGTGCACTACCTCGTTGCGTGGAATTCTCTCCGGGCGCTTGCATGTCCGTGTACTGAACGAGGGCGTGCACTCCGGGCTCGGCACTGGCATTGCAGCGACGCCCTTCCGGATCGTCCAACAGCTGCTTGCGCGACTAGAGAGTCCCATCACCGGAGAGATTCTCCTGGAAGAGCTGCATGGCGTCATTCCGAAGGACCGGCGCGCGCAGTTAACGGCAGCGGCGCGCGTGCTCGGCGGCGAAGTTGCCGCGAAGATGCCCTTCGCTAACGGCGTGCGCCCTCTTTCCAACGACCCGCTGGAGCTGTTGATCAACAGCCTGTGGCGGGCGACTCTCGCCGTGACGGGCGCTGATGGTTTGCCGGCGGTTCAAACAGCCGGGAATGTCTTGCTTCCCGAGCTGTCTCTCAAGTTGTCCCTCAGGCTGCCACCGACCGTCGACGGCGCGCGTGCCGCGCAGGCGGTGAAAGCCGCGCTGGAGCGCGATCCGCCGTACGGCGCGCAAGTGAAGTTCGAGAGTGCCGGCGCGACGACCGGCTGGAATGCGCCCCCTCTTGCTCCCTGGCTGGAGGAGTCGTTGCGCAGCGCTTCACGACGAGTCTATGGGCGTGATGCGATCCAGGTCGGGGCGGGCGGGACCATTCCGTTCATGGCAATGCTCGGTGAGCGCTTCCCGCAGACGCAGTTCTTCATCACGGGTGTTCTCGGGCCACAATCGAATGCTCATGGCCCCAATGAATTCCTCCACATCGAGTACGCGAAGCAGCTGACGGGTTGTGTCGCGCTCGTGTTGGCGGACCATGCGAAGATGCTGGTGTAGGAGCTGGCTGCGCGAGCGTCCTGCTCGCTTGCCACGTTGTGTCACCGCTGCGTCCCTGGGCGGGACACGTTCACCTCATGTGGGCCATGTAGCTCGGCGTGACGGCCTTCCTGAGGCGCTCCCAGGCATCGCGGAACCGCGTGACCGTATCGGACAGCCCTTCGTGCTCGAGCGCGGGAAATTCGGCGCTCAACGCATCCACCATCACAGTGAACTTCGGCAGCCCCTTGGGGAACTTGCCGCGACGCGTGAACACGATGCGCCCTTCGACAGGCACCTCGCCCGTCACCGCCTTCACCGCGGCGATCCGGTCATAGAGCGCGCTCTGCGGGTTTGTGAAAGTAAAGCGCCGCGGGCCGTCCATTACGGTCCATTCGGCCATCTGGTCGCCCCCGAAGATGTTGCCCTGAACGTCACGCAGATCGATCACGACGATGCCGCGCGCGGTGAGCAGCAGAAAGTCCACGTGAAAGCCGCCACCCATTCCGTCCGGGACGAGCATGTCCACGAGGTGATCGGAGCCGGCTGCCGTGACCGCGGCGCGCAACGCGGCACGTAGCCGATAGTGCCGGTACCAGCGCCATATCCACGAGCCCGCGAACCCCAGCATCGCCGCGACGGCTACGAGAACCCACGCCGTCGGCGGGAGACGTTGCAGCTCCTCCACCCTACTTCCTCCCGGCCAAGGCTGCTCGCAGGGCACCCAGGTCCGCATCGATCTCGGTGCACTCGACCGGTCGCGCAAACAATTTCGTCAAGGTCTGCGGCACGGGCACCTTGCGCCCGATCTGCGGCTCGACGATCTCCGCGAATTTGGCCGGGTGGGCCGTTGCGACGATGACCCAGCGGCCAGCGCGTCGCCGCTCGAGCGGCAGCCTCTCATAAGCCTCCGCGGCGGTGGCCGTGTGGGGACACCACATCTGCCCATACTGACGATAACCCTGCTCGATGCGCGCCCGAATGTGCGCATCGTCCACGCTCTCCGCGCTCACTGCGCCCCGCAGCGATGAGAGAGCCGGGAACAGCGCCTGCAGCCGCTCCATGTTGCTCGGGTTGCCCACGTCCATGGCGGAAGCCAGCGTGGCGATGCTCGGTCGCGGCTGCCAGGAGCCCGTTTGCAGATAGTCGGGTACCGTCCGATTCGCATTGTGCGCGAGGAGGATATCGCCGATCGGCAGTCCGACCTGCCGTGCCCACGAGCACGCGACGACATTGCCCAGATTGCCGCTGGGAACGACGAACGACGGCTTCTCGCCCGATTCTCGCCAGATGGCGAGGCTCGTCGCGGCATAGTAGATCGCCTGCGGGAGCAACCGACCCAGGTTGATGCTGTTCGCCGAAGACAGTTGTGTGCGGCGGGTCAGCTCGGGATCGACGAATGCCTGCTTCACCAGACGCTGACAGTCGTCGAAGGTCCCGCGCACCGAGAACGACTTGACGTTGCCGCCCCAGCAGGTGAGCTGGCGCTCCTGGGTGGGCGATACCAGCCCCTTCGGAAACAGGACAGCCACCTCGATACCCGGCCTGCCGTGAAAGGCGGCTGCGACCGCCCCGCCGGTGTCGCCCGATGTGGCGACCAGTATGGTGAGCGGTTGCTGTGCGCCACGGCGCAAGCGCTCGAAGGAGGCTGCCAGGAAGCGCGCGCCGAAATCCTTGAACGCGGCGGTAGGACCGTGGAACAGCTCCAGCACGGATAGGCGTCCGCCCTCGCCCAGGGCAACCAGCGGCGCCGGGAAGTTGAAAGCTTCCCGCGCGATCTGCGGCAACTGCGCTGCGAGCGCGTCACCAACGGCGAATGGAGCAAGGAGTGTCTGCGCCGTTTCGCTCAAGGATGCTCCCTCGCGAAACGCGCTCGGCTCGAGTCGCGGCCAGGAAGCGGGCACATAGAGCCCGCCATCGGGCGCCAGCCCCTGTAGCAGCGCGGCCCCGAATCCGACCGGCAAGCCCGCGCCCCGGGTGCTCACATAACTCATCGCCCCGCCACCCGCTGCCTCAGCCCGAGCCGTCTTCGAGGCCTCTCCGATGCTCACACTCATGATTCCACCACGCGCGCCCCTGCCGACTCGATCGCGACGATCCACTCATCGAGCTGAATCGACTGCCGCCCGAATTCCGCGCGCATGGCCGCAAGGACCGCCTGCGCCTGCGCCTCGCCGGCCCACGCGAACATCGTAGGCCCCGCCCCCGAGATCGAGCAGCCGAGCGCGCCCGCCTCCATGGCCGCGCGGCGCACGCCCGGAAAACCGGGGATCAACGCCTGGCGCTGCGGCTCGATGACGACGTCCTCGAGCGAGGCCCGGATCAACTCCAGGTCGTTCGTGTAGCAACCCGAGATGAACCCCGCGAGGTTGGCGGTCTGCCAGACGAAGTCCGACAGATCCACACTGCGCTTGAGAATCGCCCGCGCCTGCTTCGTCGACAGGAACATATGCGGATGGACGATGACGGCCCGCACCTGTGCCGGCACCGGAATCTGCTTCACGCGGGGATGATCGATGCCGACCGTGAGCACGAGGCCGCCGAACAGCGAAGGCGAGATGTTGTCCACGTGCAGGGAGCCGCTTGCGACGGCCTCGCCCTCCATGGCGAACTTCAGCAGCTCGAGCTTGCTGCAGGGCGCCGGCAGGAGAGCGTTGGCGGCCACGACGGCACCCACGGCGGAGGCGGCGGAGCCACCGAGCCCCGAGCCGAGCGGGATGCCCTTCTCGATCTGCATCGCGAAGCCGAAATCGGGCCGCAACGTCTCATACAGCGCGAGCAAGGCCCGGCCGGCGGTATTGCGCTCCGGCTCGGTAGGCAGGTCACCCGCGATGCCGCTCACAGAGGTGATGATGACGCCGGGCTCCTTGCGTCGGCTCACCGTCACCCGGTCGCCGAGAGCATCGACAGCGAAACCGAGGATGTCAAAACCGATGGCGACATTGCCAACGGAGGCCGGGGCGAATGCGACGGCGCGATCGGGCGGTCCAGCCGTGTTGGAAAAACGCCCGCTCACAGTCGCGCACCGAGGTAGGCCGCGAGGCGCAGCAGATCGGCGAACACGCCGCCCGCCGTGACCTCGGGACCGGCGCCCGGTCCCTGCACGATCAGCGGATTGTCGCAATAGCGACGCGTGCAGAATCGCACGACGTTGTCGGTCAATGCGATGTTGGCAAAGACATGCTTCGCATCCAGCTCCACCAACCCAACGGTCGCCTGTCCATCCCCCGTCAGACGGCCCACGTAGCGTAGTACCTTCCCGCGACCCAAAGCCGTCTGCAGCCGCTCTTTCATCGCACCGTCATGGCGCGGCAGCTGCTTCATGAAGTCATCGATCGAGCCCCCCTCGAGACCCGCCGGCACGAGGCTCTCGACCTTCACATCGGCCAGCTCGAGATCCAGGCCCATTTCCCGGCCAAGAATGATCAGCTTGCGCGCGACATCGACACCTGAAAGATCGTCACGTGGATCGGGCTCGGTATAACCGCGCTGGCGGGCATCGGCGACGATCTCCGAGAACGTCTTGCGGCCGTCGTAGACATTGAAGAGGTACGCGAGCGTCCCCGAGAAAATACCTTCGATACGGGTGACCTCGTCGCCGGTCTCGCGCAGATCGCGCAGAGTCTGCACGACCGGCAAACCCGCCCCGACAGTGGCCTCATAGAGGTAGTGCGCCCCTGCCGAGCGGCGCGCCTCCCGCAGCTCCCGGTAGAATGCCAGATCCGCGCTGTTGGCCTTCTTGTTAGGCGTCACGATGTGAATACCCGCCGAGAGCCAGGCGGGATAGCGCTTGGCTACCGCGGCGCTCGCGGTGCAATCCACGATGACCGTGTGGGGCAGGTAGTCCACCTGTACATGCTCGACGAACCGATCGAGGTCGGCAGCAACGGCCTTCGTCTCATACTGCTGCCGCCAGCTCGCGAGCGGCACGCCCGCGTCGGACAGGACCATCTGCTTGGACGCCAGAATGCCTCTCACGCGCAGATCCAGCTTGAACTGCTCGCGCAGCCGCGAGCTTTGCGAAGCCAGCTGGTCCAGAAAGACCCGGCCGACGGTGCCGGGTCCAATGACCCCTATCGACAGGGTATGAGGGGACAGATAGAGGCCCGCGTGCACGGAGCGCAGCGCGCGCGTGGCGTTACGACCGTCCGTGACGACAGAGATGTTCCGCTCAGAGGCTCCCTGAGCGATGGCGCGGACGTTGACGCCCGCGGAGCCCAGCGCGTTGAAAAGTTTCGCCGCAACGCCGGGCGTGCCGGCCATGCCATCACCGACCACCGCGAGAATCGCCAGATCGAGATCGATGTCAACGCTCTGGATCTGCCCTTCCTGCAGCTCTCGCTCGAAAGCGCGCCGCACGACGCTGGCGGCTCGATCGGCTTCCACCTGTGGGATTGCGCAGCAGATCGAATGCTCCGAGCTGCCCTGAGAGATCAGGATGACCGAGATGCCTTCCTCGCGCAGAGCGCCGAACAGACGGTGCGCCGTGCCCGGAACACCGATCATGCCCGTACCCTCGAGATTGATGAGAGCGACGCGCTCGATGCTGGTGATGCCTTTCACCGGGAGGCTGGACTTCGGGTGGGCGCAGATGAGCGTTCCGGGCTTCTCCGGCGCGAAGGTGTTGCGGATCCAGATGGGGATACCCCCGCCGACCGCGGGAGCCATCGTCTGGGGATGGATCACCTTGGCTCCGAAGTAGGCGAGCTCCATCGCCTCGTTGTACGAAAGAGAGTCGATGACGGTCGCATCGGGCACGCGGCGCGGATCGGCGGAGAGGACGCCGTCTACGTCCGTCCAGATATGGATCTCGGCGGCATCGAGCAGCGCGCCGAAGATCGATCCGGAGAAATCGCTGCCATTGCGGCCCAGGGTCGTCTGCACGCCGCGATGATCGGACGCAATGAATCCCGTGACGATCAGCGTTCCCTCGAAACCAGGCTCCACCAGCTGCTTCAACTTGCTCCGGGACGCTTCCCACTGCACCGCAGGGCCGAGCGGCCCCCACTCGACCACGACACACTGGCGAGCATCGAGCCACCGGACCGGCCCGCGGGTGCTGCCGCGTTCCTCGAGATACCGATGGAAGAGCTGGGTGGACCAGATCTCGCCATAGCCTGCGATGAGGTCGCTGACGTTGCGTGCCGCGGCTCGCGTGAGCTTCACGGTGTGCAGGATCCCTTCCAGATCGTGGCAATCCCGATCGAAACGGGCCAGATACAGCTTGGCGGACTGAGGGCTGAGCACCGTTTCCGCGATGGTGGCATGGCGCGTGCGCAGGGCCGCAATCTCGGCTCGGTACCCCTCGTCCTGGGCTTCGGCGAGGGCGACCAGGCGCAGGAGCGCATCGGTCACCCCGCGACACGCGGACAGCACGACCGCCAGACGGGGCTGCGGCATGGCGTCCAGGATCGTGGCGACGCGGCGGAAGCAATCGGCGTCCGCAACGCTCGACCCGCCGAACTTGTGCACGACCCAGGGGCCTGGGGGGGGCGCGGATTTGGCCATCGAGGTCAGAATTCTCTTTCGGAATGAAGGCGCTGCGACTCTACTGACGCGCTCGAGTGCGTGCAACGACTGTGTTCGCTTCTTTTGCGGCGGAACTCGCGAGCCACTGCATAATGGGATGCAAGGACCTCGAGGGACCTGAGTGAACGAGATCGGAATCCTCAAAGCCCAGTTGCACGGCGAGCAGCAGCGCATCGCCGAGATCGCGAACGCGCTCGGTGAACGCGCCAACGTGCAGCCCAGCGTGGACTATCTGGTTTTCGCGCTGACCCGGTTCGAGGAGCGCGATCAGGCCCTTGCGGACCTCGTGGCCGCCGATGCGCCGATGCCGGGCGCGATCAGGGACGCCGTGCGGGTCGCCCTGGCGCAATCCGGCACCAGCCGTGAGGTCCTGAAGCGATTGGAAGCGGGGATGCGCAGCCGATCCTGGGACGAGCTCAAGGCATTCCTCAACGACGTCTGGTGGCCCCGCCGCGCGGCACTCAGCTCTCTCGTGCACGATGGGATCGGCGTGGCGGCGTGGCGAAGCGTGGCGACGCTGGATGCGGATTCGATTCTGGAGGAACGGGCACGCTACAACCGCGCGAGGGCTCCGGCCTGATGGACTCACCGAGCTGTGATGCGCTCCATGCGATCGTGTTGGCCGCCGGCGCCTCGACTCGCTTCGGCTCCCCGAAGCAACTGGTTCGAGTCAACGGCAGACCGCTGCTTCACACGATGATCTCTCACGCCGCCGAGGTTGCCGGCAACGCAGTCACCGTGGTGCTCGGCGCGAGCTCCGCGGAGCTCGCGCCGCTCCTGAAGCATTCGACGGCCTCGATCGTCATCAACCGTGACTGGCGCGAGGGCCTGTCCAGCTCGATCCGCGCGGGGGTGGCTCGTCTGCCTGCAAGCTGTACCGCCGCCTTGATCGTGCTGTCGGACCAGGCTGCCGTGACCGCAGAAGACCTCAAGCGCCTGGCGAGCACGTGGCGCCGCCAGCCGGAGTACGCAGTTGCGGCGCACTACGGCAGCACGACTGGCGTGCCGGCCATCTTTCCACGCTCGATGTTCGGCCCTCTAGGCGAGCTCCGTGGCGATGTGGGAGCGCGCGCCCTTCTGCAGCGAAATCCCGACCGGCTCGTGAGGGTCGCGATGCCCAGCGCGGCGATCGACATCGATACCCCCGAAGATCTCCTCCTGTTGGAGGCAGCGAAACCGCCGGCGCGGTAGCTCTCAGCAGGTCTTGCCGGTCAGCCCCTGCGGATGGGGGAAATGGTCGGACTCATCCTCGCCTTCGCGAGGCGCGAGGCAGGCGAAATCCTTCTCGACCGCGATGCGCAGCTGCTCGCCGCCGACCGGCTGGGAATGAGAAAGCGTGACCTCGTCACTCGCGGACCAGCGGCGTATCGTGGCCTCTGGCACTCGAACCTCGATCATATTATTGTCATAAGATGCTGAAATAACGTCAAGTTCCTGGTCTACCGAAAGACGGTATATGAGGTCTCGCCCGACGCCGAAGGCGACCTTGTCCTCGACCCTGCCGTCATTGCAGAGGCGCTGAACTTCACCCTGCGTGAGCCGGAACCGTAGCGAGCTACCCTTCACCCTCAGCTTCATGGTCCGTCTCCTGCTCATGACCGGCGGCGCCCGGCATCAGACTATAGAGTGCCTTCAACGCTCCGGCAGCGCGATCGCCTCGAACAGCTCCGCGGTCTCATCGGGGGAGGAGGTGCGGTGCGCCCGGTCCACGAGGCGGCGATCCAGGTGCGGCGCGAGCAACTGCGCGAAGTCGTACATGTATTTCCGCAGTAGCGTGCCGCGGCGAAAGCCGATCCAGGTGGTATGGGCGGGGAACAGATGCGACGCCTCGATCGCCCGCAGATCGGCATCATCGTCTTCGTCGATGGCCATGTGAGCGACGAGTCCGACCCCGAGCCCCAGGCGGACATAGGTCTTGATCACGTCCGAATCGCGCGCGGTGATCGCGACATTGGGCGTCAGGCCGGCCTTCGAGAAGGCCTCGTGCAGAGAAGACGGGCCCGCGAAACTGAATGTGTAGGTGACGAGCGGATAACCCGCGAGCGCTTTGAATGTGAGCCGGCCGCCGTGGGCCAACGGATGATCCAGCGGAACGATGACTGTCCGGTGCCAGCGATAGCAGGGCATCAGGGTGAGATCGGTATAGAGATGCTCGGAACCGGTCGCGATCGCACAGTCGATCCGGTCATTAGCGACCATTTCCGCGATCTGCTCGGCAGCGCCCTGGTGCAGGTTGAGGCGTACATTAGGGTAACGGCCACGGAACTCCCGGATGACATCCGGCAACACATAACGCGCCTGAGTGTGCGTCGTGCCGATCGACAGGCTGCCCCGCCCCTCGTCCCGGAGCTCCGTGGAGAGGTCGCGGATGCTCTGGGCCTCCTGAAGGATGCGCAGTGCCCGGTCGATCACCTGCTGTCCTGCAGGTGTGATACGCGTCAGATTGCGGCCCTCGCGCACGAAAACCTGGAAGCCCAGCTCGTCCTCGAGGAGCTTGATCTGCTTGCTGACGCCGGGTTGGGAGGTGTGCAGCTTCTGCGCTGCCGCGGTGATGTTCAGGCCACTCTGCGCCACCGCCGCGAGATAGCGCAATTGGTGCAATTTCATGGGCCGGACTCTAGCGCAACCGTGCGCGAGGCGGCGAGTCCGTCACCTGTTTATAACCGGCTTACACCCCCTCAGAAGCAATCATTCGTTCAGACCGCCAGGCCGTGCCCCTATAGTCCCTCCCACTATGGGAGAACTCCTGACACTCGAGCTCGAGGACAAAGCGGCCACCGCTCGCGAGCACCTTCAGGCCGCCGTGCACAAGCACGGGCGGGTGACCTACTCGAACAGCCTGGGCGCCGAGGCCATGGTCCTGACGGACATCATCTGGTCTCACGTTCCCGCGATCGACATTTTCAGCATCGACACCGGCCGCCTCCACGAGGAGACGTACGAGGTGCTGGAAAAGCTGCAGCGCCGCTACAAACGCAAAATCCGCGTGGTCTATCCGGATGCCCAGGCGCTCGAGGCCCTGGTCGCCGATCAGGGCGTCAACGGCTTCTACCACAGCCTGGAGGCGCGCCTCGCCTGCTGCCGTGTTCGCAAGGTCGAGCCTTTCAACCGCGCTATCGCCGGCTACGGCGCGTGGGTAACGGGGGTGCGCCGCGAGCAGTCGGCGACCCGTGCTCAGGCCGAACTCACGGAGTGGGACGCGGAGCACGGACTGTACAAGGTGAGCCCCCTCCTCGACTGGACCGAGGAGCAGGTGTGGCAATACATCCGCGCCCGTAAGCTGCCCTACAATCTGCTGCACGATCGGCAATTCCCCAGCATCGGCTGCGCTCCGTGCACACGAGCAATCCAGCCCGGCGAGAATCGTCGCGCGGGACGCTGGTGGTGGGAACAGGCCGAATCGCGTGAGTGTGGTCTGCATCCGCGCGTCCGACCGGCCGCGGCGGTGCAGGCGCAAGCCTGAGAGACGCCGCCTTGCATGGATTACCTGCCGCTCTTCGTTCAATTGCGCTCTCAGCCCGTGTTGGTGGTCGGGGGCGGCAGGATTGCCGCTCGTAAGGTCGAGCTGCTGTTGCGGAGCGGCGCCGCGGTCACGCTCGTTGCGCCGGAGCTGCGCTCCGAATTGATCGAGCGACTGGCGCGCGGCGAGATCCGCCACATCCCGGCCGCCTTCGCGCCCGCGCATGTCGACGGTGCCGTGTTGGTTGTGGCCGCGACGGCAATCGCTGAGGTGAACCGCGCTGTCTCGTCCGCCGCGCGGGCGAGGCGCATCCCGGTCAATGTCGTGGACGACCCTGCCCTGTCCACGGTCATCTTCCCTGCCATCATCGATCGTTCGCCGCTCATCGCGGCTGTGAGCTCCGGCGGACGCGCCCCGGTGCTCGCTCGCTGGGCACGAGAGCGTATCGAAGCTCTATTGCCAGCGAAGCTCGGCGGTCTCGCTCGGTTCATGGGCGAGCGACGGAGGGTGGTGCAGCGTGCATTGCGGGCTGCTGCACGGCGGCCATTCTGGGAGCGGGTTGTGCGCGGCGTGGTCGGCGAGCGCCTGCTGGCCGGCGATGCATCGGGCGCCGAGAAAGCCTTTGAGCGCGAGCTGCGTATGACACAGCTCACCCACAGCGATGCGACCGGCGGCCGCGAGCTCGGCGAGTGCTATCTGATCGGGGCGGGCCCGGGCGATCCCGACCTCCTGACCCTGCGGGCGCTGCAGCTCCTGCAACAAGCCGACGTCGTTCTGTATGACCGCCTGGTTCCGCAGGCGGTCCTGGAGCGCGCGCGGCGCGACGCCGAACGGGTGTTTGTCGGTAAGGAAGCTGGGGACCACACGGTCCAGCATCGAATCAATCAGCTCCTCGTTCACTACGCCAAGCAGGGGCAGCGGGTTGCGCGCCTCAAGGGCGGCGATCCTTTCGTCTTCGGGCGCGGCGGCGAGGAGATCGAAGTCCTGGCCGCCGAGGGGATCCCGTTTGTCGTGGTGCCCGGGATCACCGCGGCCTTGGGAGCTGCGTCGGCCGCGGCCATTCCGCTCACGCACCGGAAGCTCTCCCAGAGTGTGACCTTTGTGACGGGTCACGTGATCGACGACGGCTCTATCAGTTGGGAAGCCCTGGCGAGGCGGCATCAGACCGTCGTGTTCTACATGGGGGTGGCGCAGTTACCGAACATCGTCAGGAACCTGTGCGACGCCGGTGCCCCTGCGACAACTCCCGTGGCGATCGTCGAGCGCGCAACATTGGCCGAGCAACGTACTCTGCGCGGTACACTCGGGACGATTGCTGACATTGCGCGAGCCGCCAGCGTCTCGCCTCCGGCGCTGTTGATCGTGGGCGACGTTGCGGCCTTCTCCCCCGCGGATGCCTTTGCGGTCACCGCCAGCCCAACACGAGCATTGGATAAACGGGCGCCTACGGACGTCCAATAGAAGGCGGAGCGATTCATGAGCATTACTGACGGTTTCGAGGGCTCGGTAGGCAACACGCCGCTGATACGCCTGCGCAGCGCGAGCGAAGAGACCGGCTGCGAGATTCTGGGCAAGGCCGAGTTCATGAATCCCGGTGGCTCCGTCAAGGATCGCGCGGCGCGCGCGATCCTCCTGGACGCGGAGCGTCGCGGCCAACTGCAGCCGGGCGGCACGGTCGTCGAGGGAACGGCAGGCAATACTGGAATCGGTCTGGCGCATGTCTGCAACGCGCGCGGCTACCGGTGCGTGATCGTGATGCCGGACAACCAGTCGCCCGAGAAATACCGCCTGCTCGAAATGCTCGGCGCCGAGGTGCACAAGGTCCCGACCGTTCCCTACAGCAACCCGAATCAGTATCAGAAGGTCTCGCAACGGCTGGCGCAGTCGCTGCCGAATGCGATCTGGGCCAACCAGTTCGACAATCCCGCGAATCGGGAGGCCCACCTGCACACCACGGGACCCGAGATCTGGGCGCAGACCAGCGGGCGTATCGATGCCTGGGTGGCCGCTTCCGGGACCGGCGGCACCTTTGCCGGCGTATCGGAATATCTGAAATCCCGCCGGAAGACGATCCGTTGCGTACTGGCCGATCCACCGGGAAGCAGCCTCTACGAATACGCACGCACGGGAACCCTGAAAGCGACGGGCACCGGCTCGATCACCGAGGGAATCGGCATCGGCCGGGTCACTGTCAACATGCAGGGGGCCTCCATCGACGACGCGGTGCACGTCGAGGACACGGAAACGGTTCGTTACGTCTATCGATTGCTGCGCGAAGACGGCTTGTTCCTGGGCAGCACGAGCGGCATCAACGTCGCAGCCGCAGTACGCGTCGCGCGCGATCTCGGCCGCGGGCACACGATCGTCACTGTCCTGTGCGACAGCGGCGCGAAGTATCAGTCGCGCCTGTTCAATCGGGAATGGCTGGAGCAGAAAGGCCTGGCAGCCGCTGCCGGCGCGCCGCTGGAGCGATCCGCGATCAGTCTGGAAAAGGCGATGGTGGCCTGACGGCTTACCCGCGCCAGCACCGGCGGCACAATGGCCGTCGACGCCTTTTGCCTACGGACGCCTCTTGCCTATGAAATAGCCGCGTATCGGCCGGCGGCAAACCTCGCCTCGCCATCTTCGACCAGCTTCTCCAGATGCGCCTGGAGAGAGAGTACCGCCACGGGATGCAACGAAACCGGAACATCGTCATACACGCGCGGCAACAGTCGCTGTAACTCGACGCCTTTCCGGTCGGCATTCGCGCCCGCAGTCGCTTCCCTGAGAGCGCTGCGCACCTTGTCCTCACGCGCCAGGCGATGTTTGATCAGGCGAGACACTTCCTCGCGAGGTTGTTCGATCAGATAGCCGTGACCGGGTGCAATGACCTCGATCGGCAGTGACAGCAGCCGCTCGAGCGAGCGGATGTAGGCTCGCATGTTGCCGTCCGGTGGCCAGATCACCACCGTCGACCCCTGCATGATGTGATCGCCGGTAAACAACATCCCGGTGTCGCGCAGCAGGAAGCAGAGATGATTGGACGCGTGGCCCGGTGTTTGGATGACCTGCAGCGTGACACCCCCCACGTCGAGCTCGTCACCGTCCCCGAGCACCCGGTCCGCCGTGATGAGGACATCGTGCTCGGTGCCATTTCCGGCACCGGGTCGACCCAGAATCTCTGCGCCCGTCGCGTTCTTCACGGCCGCAACACCCGTGGCGTGATCGGAATGCGTGTGCGTGCAGAGTATCCAGCGGATTCGTCCTCGAGCCGCCGCCAGGATGGCGCGGATATGCTCGGGATCGTCAGGGCCCGGATCGATGAGCGCCAGATCGCGCTCGCCGACCAGGTACGTGTTGGTACCTGGCCCGGTCATGGGGCTCGCGTTGGGCGCGACCAGTCGCGTGACGTAGCGATCCAGTTTCCTCGGCAAGCCCGGCGAGAGCTCCGCGCCTGCGAGGGTGTCAGCCATCGGCCATCGAGTGCCCTTCGAACAACCGGCAGTACAGACAGTCCGCGGAGCTGCGGCTGTCGATCCAGAAGTTGCGGATCCAGGGTTGCTCATGCCGCGCAGCCGCGTGCTCCAGCGCGTGATTTGCGAGATCGTGCTTCGCGATCTGCGCAGGGTGAGCACCCTCCAGGATCTCCGTTGCGCGAGTCGCCTCGATCAGGCCTCGGGGGTGCACGGTAATCGTGGCCGCCCCGTGATCGACCCGATCGGCGAGCCGCTCTGCGCATTCGCGCTCACCGTCGTCGCTGAAGAGCGTACGAAAGTACTGAAGGTAGCGCTCGTGCGCCGAGCCAGCGGGCTCGATGCTCGCCCGACCTGACTCGCACGCAGCCGTCAGTTCCACGCGATCGGTTGGAAAGCCATCCCGGACGAGCTCGGTTCGGATGCGCTCGGCCACCTCGTAGTCATCGAAAACAGCCAACAGGATTGCACTCATGTCGGACTCCTCGAGCTGTACGGTACAGGCAGTGCTTCGGCTTGAACGATGGACTGCAGTCAGTGACTCGTTGAAATCTCAATGCATTGTACGCTGCCGAAGCTCGAGCCGTCAGGCCATCGCGATCGCTCGCTTGGCGCCCGCGTTCCGGGTGGCCGGCCTCTCCGCCGGCTCACCCAATGCCGCCGCGAGCGCCTCGGATACCCGCTCGACCCAGACCAGCTCTACGCTCGCGCGCACGCTCTGCGGGATGTCCTCCAGGTCGCGCTGATTTCGCGCCGGCAGGATGACCCTCTTGATGCCAGCTCGCGCCGCTGCGATGGTCTTCTCCTTCACCCCGCCGATGGGCAGCACCAACCCTCTCAGGCTGATCTCGCCGGTCATCGCCACATCCGAGCGGACCGGCTGGCCCTTCAGCAGCGAAGCAATGGACGTGAACATCGCAACACCCGCGCTTGGCCCATCCTTGGGGATCGCGCCTGCCGGGACGTGCACGTGGAGATCACTGTGCTCGAAGATGTCAGGATCGATGCCCAGCTCCGCTGCCTGAGCCTTCACCAGACTCAGCGCGGCCTGCGCACTCTCCTTCATGACATCACCGAGCTGGCCCGTGAGGATCAGCTTGCCGCTGCCCGGGAGCCGCGCGGACTCCACGAACAGAATGTCGCCGCCCACCGGCGTCCACGCCAGACCGGTGGCCACACCGGGTAACGAGGTACGCTGCGCCACTTCGTTCTCGTACCGCGTCGGGCCCAGTATCGCCGGAACATCCGCGGCGTCGATCGTGACGGACTCGAGCTTGTCTTCCGCGATCCTCATCGCGGCATGACGCATCAGAGCGCCGATCTCGCGCTCGAGATTGCGGCAGCCGGACTCCCGGGTGTACTCCTGAATCACCCTCTTCAGGGCTTCATCGGTGACACTCGCCTGCCGCTCGGTGAGACCGTTCGCCTTCAACTGTCGCGCCACGAGATAGCGCCGCGCGATCTGCAGCTTCTCATCCTCCGTGTAGCCGCTGAGCTGGATGATCTCCATCCGGTCCCGCAAGGGGCCGGGGATCGTTTCCAACACATTGGCGGTCGCCACGAACAGCACCCGGCTCAGATCGAACGGCTGGGCGATGTAGTTGTCGCGGAACGTCCCGTTCTGCTCCGGATCCAGCACTTCGAGCAGAGCCGAGGCCGGATCGCCCTGGATGCTGGCGCTGACCTTGTCGATCTCGTCCAGCATGAAGACGGGATTGCGTGTCCCGGCCTTGCGCAGACCCTGGATGATGTTGCCCGGCAGTGCGCCGATGTACGTCCGGCGGTGGCCGCGGATCTCCGCCTCGTCGTGCACGCCGCCGAGGCTCGCCCGCACGAACTTCAAGCCGAGCGCGCGCGCGATGCTCTGGCCGAGTGAGGTCTTGCCCACGCCCGGAGGGCCGACGAAGCACAGGATCGGGCTGCGTCCCTGAGGATTGAGCTTGCGAACCGCGAGGTATTCGAGAATGCGCCGCTTCACCTTGTCGAGGCCATAGTGGTCCTCGTCGAGCACTTTCCGGGCGTGCCCGATGTCGATGTCCTCCGCGTCCGCCTTGCTCCAGGGCAGGGCCACCAGCAAGTCGAGATAGCTGCGAACCATCCCGTACTCGGGACTCGCCTCGTTCATGCGCTGCAGGCGCTTCAGCTCCTTGCTCGCGTGCTCCCGCACCTCGTCGGGCATGCCCGCCGCCTCGATGGCCTTCTCGAGCTCGGCGACCTCGCCCTCCTCGCCCTCGGACTCGCCCAGCTCCTTCTGTAATGTCCGCAGCTGCTCGCGCAACACCGCCTCACGTTGACGCTCGCCGAGCGCGGCCTGGGTCTGCTCGCTGACCTCCTTCGTGATCTTGAGGACCTCGAGACGATGCGCCAGCAGCTTCGCGACCTTGTCGAGCCGCTCCTTCAGATCGAGCGTCTCGAGCAACTCCTGCTTCTCTTCGGTCTTCACGTCCATGAAGCTGACGATGAGATCGGCGAGCTGACTCGGGGACTCGATGGACTGCAGCGTCCGCGCGAGCTCCGCCGGCACCTGAGGCAGCAACGACAGCGCTTCCGCGGCCTGCTGCTTCAAATATTCCGCGCGGGCCTCGATCTCGGCGCCCGTCGTGTGGGTCTCCTCGAGCGTCTCGATTCGCGCTTCGAGGTACGGAGTGTCGTGCAGGAACTCGCCTGCCCGAAATCGCGTCTCGCCCTGAGCGACGAGGTGGTGAGTGCCATCCGGGGCCGTCACGTAACGGACGACCGACGCCAGCACGCCGACCTGGTGGAGGTCCTCGGCGGACGGCTTCTCCGTGGTCGCATCCTGTTGCAACAACAAACCGATCTTGCGGCCGCTGCGCACCGCCTCCTGCGCCGCCGCGATGCTCTCCTGGCGGCCGAGAGCGATCGGCAACACGATACCCGGGAACAGCAGCATGCTGCGCATCGGGATGATGGGCACGACATCGTTCGCGGGGGAACGCTCGGGATTCGCAGTCGAATGCTCTGTGTCTGCCATGTTTACTCGCTTGCTCGCTTGTCATTGACCTTGTGCAGCTCGACTTCCAGACAGCCGTTCAGGTAGCGGGACTCGCCCAGCCGCAGTCTCCTGCCAGCCAGGGCCACCCGCCGGACGAATCGGCCATGCGGTATTTCCATACGACGTATCACTGCGGCCGGATTGGCGAGACGCAAGGCACGAGTCGCTCGCACCATCAGCGCACCCGGCTCCAGAGTGACCTCGATCCGGTCAGGGTCCACGCCCGGCAAGGCGAAAACGAACAGCAATCCGTCCGGCGTCTCATGGACGTCCACCGGAGGCTCCCAGACGGCTACGTCGCGGGCGGGACCCAGATAACGGACATACTGCCGCTGCATGCGCTCGGCCTGCTCGAGCAGATCGCACGCCTGCTTCCACATCCATCCCAATTGCAGATCGGTTTTGATGGCGGCTCCTCCCGAAACTCCCTCATCGGTCGCTCGCAAAGTGCGTGCCGGGGGACTTCTCTTGCCTGAGGTCGGGGCGCCGGCCCCCAAATCAAGCCTCTGGCCTGGCGGCACCGGGTCGTGAGAGAGTCCGACCCGCTGCGAAAACAGGACCTTACGAGTATCGACCCGAACCACCGGATGTGAATCCGTATGAATATCTACCCCAGCGCCCTGGAGCTCGAAGCGCTGCGTCTGAGCCTGATAGTGGCGACGCGCAGCGTTCTTTTCAGCCTGCCCCTCGCCATCGCCCTGGCATGGGTGCTCAGCCGGGGCCGCTTCGCCGGCCGGGGGCTCCTGGACGCCTTGGTGCATCTTCCGCTGGTCCTGCCTCCTGTCGCGGTCGGATATGTGCTGCTGCTCGTCTTCGGAACGCGCGGCGCGGTGGGAGGGTGGCTGCATGAGCATCTCGGAATCACGCTGGCGTTCACGACGGCCGGTGCCGCGCTGGCGACCGCCGTCATGACCTTTCCACTGATGGTGCGTTCCATCCGCCTCTCACTGGAGGACGTCGAGCCGGGCCTCGAAGCGGCCGCGCGTACCCTTGGCGCGGGTGCTTTCGATCGCTTCTTCACGATCACGCTGCCCCTGATGTTGCCGGGTGTCATTGCCGGGGTCATCACGGCCTTCGCGGCCGGGCTCGGTGAGTTCGGCGCGGTCATCACGTTCGCAGCGAACGTGCCGGGTCAGACCCGTACCCTTCCTCTCGCGCTCTACACCGCGATCCAGTCCCCGTCGGGGGATGTGCAGGCACTGCGGTTGGCAGTGATTTCGTTCGTGCTCGGGCTGGCGGGACTCATCGCAGCCGAGTGGGTGGCGAGGCGCGTCCGTCGGACGTTGGGTCGCTGAGCGCCGCCGAGATGCTGACCATCACCGCTTACAAGCGACGCAACGACTTCACCCTCGATGCGGACTTCGCTACGCCAACACCGGGCGTCGTCGCCCTGTTCGGGCGCTCCGGCTGCGGGAAGACCACGGTGATCGACATCATCGCGGGTCTGCTGGCGCCGGATGCGGGCCGGGTGCAGCTGGATGACGAAGTCCTGCTCGATACCCGCGAGGGGATTCGCGTTCCGGCCGAGCGCCGGCGGATCGGTTACGTATTTCAGGACTCGCGGCTCTTCCCGCATCGCAGCGTGCTCGGTAACCTGACATACGGTCAGAAACGGGCTGCGCGCGTGGCACACGCCATCGAGCTCGATGAGGTCGTGACCTTGTTGGGATTGACCACTCTACTGGCGCGGCGCCCTCACGAGCTCTCGGGTGGAGAGCGTCAACGGGTCGCGCTCGGCAGAGCCCTGTTGTCACAGCCCCGACTGCTGCTGCTCGATGAGCCGCTCGCCTCCCTCGACGCCGCACGCCGCGAGGAAGTGCTGCCCTATCTGACGGTGCTGCGCGACCGCCTGTCCATCCCCATGGTCTACGTCAGCCATCAATTCGAGGAAGTGCTGCGGCTGGCCACCCATGTGGTCGTCATGGAGAACGGGCGCGTGAAGGGTCAGGGCTCTTTGAACGAAGTGAGCCTCCTGCCTGCCCTGCGCTCCATCGTCGGCTCGGAGGCCGTCGGCGCGGTCATCGAGGGGACTGTTCTTTCGTCCGATGACGCTCGGGGCTTCGCTCAGCTGCGAATCGGTGCTGGGACGTTGCAGGTGGCGGTGCGAGATGCGCCAGTCGGCGCCCAGGTCCGAGTACAACTCCTGGCCCGTGACATCATCCTGGCTACCGAAGCTCCGCGCTCGCTGAGCGTACGAAATGCACTGCACGGTTATGTTGCGGAGCTGATCCCGGACGGTGACGATGCAGTGTTGGTTCGGGCAGACATTGGGGCGGGAGCCATGGTCCTGTCGCGAGTTACCCAGGGTGCGGTCAGCGCGCTGGACCTGCAGCCGGGCTCCAGCGTCTGGGTGCTCGTCAAGGCCGTGTCCACCCGAGGACATGCCTTTCGCATTACTCCGCGCTGATGGCCTGCGTGACCGCGAATTGTCCACCGCTGACGCTCTTGCGCCGCTGAACGGTATACTCCCCGGGAGGAGATCGCCATGCAACGTGTCAGAACGATTCTGCTCATCGGGTCGTTGTCATTCGCCGGCTCGATCCTGAGCGGCTGTAAGCAGGCGACCCAGCCTCCCGCTGCGGCGCCTGCGCCCGGCCCGGCGGCCAGTCGCGCGCCCGCGCACTCCCTGCCGCAGACCCCGCCAACGGTTGCCGCATGGGCCGAGGGCGCGATGCTGTTCGAAGGACTCGGCGATTTTCACCGCAAGATCCACACATCGTCCGACGATGCGCAACGCTACTTCGATCAGGGCATGCGCTTCATGTGGGCCTTCAACCATGACGAGGCGACGCGCTCCTTCGCGAAGGCGGCGCAGCTCGATGCGCACTGCGCCATCTGCTACTGGGGTGTTGCATTGACCGTCGGACCCAACTACAACCTGCCGTTCCTGGCCGCGGAGCGCGCACAGGTTGCGTGGGAGGCGCTGGGGCTCGCGCAGAAATACGCGCCGGAAGGTTCATCGGTGGATCAGGCCCTCATCGCCGCACTCGGCAAGCGCTACCCGAACGCCCAGCCGCTCGATCCCGCGGCCGCGGCACCCGTTCTGACATCCTACGCGGCTGCCATGAAGGACGTTGCGCAGAGCTTTCCGAACGACCTCGATGTGCAGACGCTGTATGCCGAGGCGCTGATGAATACGAACGCCTGGAAGTTGTGGACCGCCGATGGCCAGCCGGCGCCCGGGACCCTGGAGATCGTCTCGACGCTGGAGTCCGTACTGCAGCGCGATCCGACACACCCCGGGGCGAATCACTACTACATACATGCGATGGAGGCTTCGCCTCAGCCTCAGAAGGCGCTGCCCTCCGCCGGCAGGCTCCAGGGCATGATGCCGGCTGCAGGCCACCTCGAGCACATGCCGGCGCACATCCTACAACGCGTTGGCGAATACGAAGGAGCCGCGGACGCAAACCGCAAGGGCATCAGCGCCGACCTCGCCTACCTCGCAAAGACGAAGCCGCTCGACTACTACGGCATGTACGTCGGACACAACTATCAATTCCTTGCATTCTCCACGGCGATGGAGGGGCGCCGCGCGGAGACACTCACGGCCGTGCGCGGGGCGCGCGGCGCGATCCCCGAGGCCATGCTGCTCGCGATGCCCGGGTCTGATTGGACCCTGACCGCCGAATACGCGGCCACGGTACGGTTCGGGCTGTGGAGCGACATGCTGGCCAAGCCCGCACCGAACGCGAAACTCATCGGGATGACGGGCGGGTACCTGTATGGGCGGGCCGTCGCGCTCGCGTCAACCAATCATATCCCGGAGGCAAAGCAGACGTTGTCGGATCTCGAGCGGCTGAGCGCGAGCGTGCCGGCCGATGCTTCTTCGGGATTCAACCGGACCCGGGACCTGCTCGCGGTGGCGATCGATGTGGTGAGAGGCCGGATCGCCGCGGCCGAGAATCAGCCGGACGCCGCGGTCAGCGCTCTACGGAATGCCGTGGCTCGCGAGGACAAACTGAGCTACAACGAGCCCAGCGACTGGTTCTTCCCCGTGCGACACCTGCTGGGAGCCGAGCTCTTGCGCAACGGGCGCGCAGATCAGGCCGAAGCCGTCTACCGGGAAGATCTGCGACGCAATCCCAACAACGGGTGGTCGCTGTACGGCCTCAGTGCGGCACTGCAGGCGCAGCACGAGGCCGCCGAAGCGCTGGCGACTCATCGTCAGTTCGAGGCCGCGTGGCAGAACTCGGACGTGACATTGACCGCGTCCGCGTTCTGAGCGGTCGGATCGGTCAATAAGGGATGCTGGCCAGAAGCCTCTCTACCAGAAGCCTCTCTATTAGAGAAGCTCCTGCATATCCTCCGGCGTCAACTGGACGCCGGCTGCGGCGATGTTTTCCTCGAGGTGAGCGAGGGACGCAGTGCCCGGTATCGGTAACATGATCGGCGAACGCTGCAGTAGCCACGCGAGTGCAACCTGACCCGTGGTAGCCCCTCTTCGCGCGGCCACGCGAGCGAGCGCTTCGCCCCCGGACGATGCATCGACATGCCTGCCCCAACCGAGCGGCGCCCAGGGGATAAAGGCGATTCCTTCGCGCTCGCAGGCCGCAAGCACGGCATCCGACTGATGCTCGTCGAGGTTGTAACGGTTCTGCACGGAGACGATGGGCGTGATCTTCTGCGCTCGCCGCAACTCTTCGGGACTGACATTCGACAAACCGATGTGACGGATCTTGCCGGCGTCCTGCAGCCGTACCAGCTCCTCGAGCGAGGACTCGAGCCGTACCTGCGGATCCGGTGCGTGGAGCTGATAGACGTCGATGCGGTCTACTTTGAGCCTGCGCAGACTGCCTTCGCAGGCGCTGCGCAGATGCTCGGGCTTCGCGCACCGATTCCAGACATCAGGTCCGGGTCGGACGAGCCCTCCCTTGGTGGCGATGACCAGGCCGGCCGGATAGGGATGCAACGCCTGTGCGATCAAGCGCTCGCTCACCTCGGGGCCGTACGAATCGGCTGTGTCGATGAACGTGACGCCAAGCTCGATGCAACGCTGCAGGACCCGCACTGCGCCCCGCGGATCGCTGGGCTCGCCCCAGATGCCGCGGCCGGTCAGACGCATGGCTCCGAACCCCAGCCGGTGGACACGAAGATCGCCACCGACCGTGATGGCGCCAGAGTTGGCCGCGGTAACTGGAGCAGTCGGCATCAGCCGATTATTCGCCTCTCTCGCAGGGAGTCAATGATCGTCTGCGCGGCGGTCTCGGGCGTAACACCGCCGGTGCGCACATGGATCTCGGGGCTCTCCGGCGGCTCATAGGGAGAGTCGATGCCGGTGAAGTTCTTGATCTGTCCGCCCTTGGCCCGCGCGTACAGTCCTTTCGGATCGCGCCGCATGCACTCCTCGATCGGGGTGTCCACGAAGACCTCGATGAACTCCTGCGCCTCGAGCAGCTCGCGCACCATGCGCCGCTCCGCCTGGAACGGGGAGATGAACGAGCACAGCACGATCTGGCCGGCATCCACGAAGAGCTTGGCCACCTCGCCCACGCGACGGATGTTCTCCACCCGGTCCGCATCGGTGAAGCCCAGATCCCGGTTCAGCCCGTGGCGCACGTTGTCTCCGTCGAGCAGGTAGGTGTGGACGCCCGCCGCGTGCAGCTCGCGCTCCACGATGTTGGCGATCGTGCTCTTGCCCGAGCCCGACAGGCCCGTGAACCACAGCACCGCCGGCCGATGCCCGTTCAGCTGCACCCGCGAGGCCTTGTCCACCAGCAGGTTCTGCCGATGGATGTTGGTGGCCCGGCGCAGACCGAAGGTGATCATGCCCGCCCCTGCGGTCGCGTTCGTGAAGCGATCGATCAGGATGAAGGCCCCGGTCTGGCGGTTCTCCTCGTACGGGTCCAGCGCCACCGGCACCGTCGTCGCCACGTTGCACAGCCCGATCTCGTTCAGGGCCAGGGTCTTGGCCGCCACGTGCTCTAGCGTGTTCACATCCACTTTGTGCTTCAGACTGGTGATGCGCGCCGGCACGAACTTGGTCCCAATCCTCATGAGATACGAGCGGCCCGGCAACATCGCCTCTTCCGCCATCCACAGCACGTGCGCCCCGAACTGGTCCACCACCTGCGGGCGGCTGTCCGAGCGGGCTATCACATCCCCCCGTGCCACATCGATCTCATCGGCAAGCGTGATCGTCACCGCATCGCCCGCGCGAGCCTGCTCCAGGTCTCCATCGGCGGTCACCACACGCTTGACGGTGGACTCCTTGCCCGAAGCAGCCGCCACCACCTTGTCCCCCACTCGGATCACCCCCGAGGCCACTGTCCCGGAGAAACCCCGGAAATCCAGGTTCGGCCGGTTCACCCACTGCACCGGGAAACGGAACGGCTTCTGGTCGAGCCCGTGATCCACCTCCAGGCCCTCCAGGTGCTCCAGCAGCGTCGGCCCGTCATACCAGCCCATCTGCTGCGAGCGCTCGGTCACGTTGTCTCCGAAGCGCGCCGACAGCGGGATCGGCACGATCGACTCGAACCCCAGGCTCTGCGCAAACCCCAGATAGTCCCCCACGATGTGATGGAACACCTCCCCCGAGTAGCCCACCAGGTCGATCTTGTTGACCGCCACCACGATCTGCCTGATCCCCAAGAGCGAGCAGATGTAGCTGTGCCGGCGCGTCTGAGTGAGCACCCCCTTGCGCGCATCGATCAGAATGACCGCCGCATCCGAGTTGGAGGCCCCGGTCGCCATGTTGCGCGTGTACTGCTCGTGCCCGGGCGTATCGGCCACGATGAACGCACGGCGCGGGGTCGCAAAGAACCGGTACGCCACATCGATCGTGATCCCCTGCTCGCGCTCGGCCTCCAGGCCGTCCACCAGCAGCGCGAAGTCCATGTCTTCCCCGGTCGTGCCGTGCTTGCGGCTGTCGCGCTCCAGGCTCGCCAACTGGTCCTCCAGGATCAGCTTCGTGTCGTACAGGAGCCGCCCGATCAGCGTCGACTTGCCATCGTCCACCGACCCGCAGGTCAGAAACCGCAGCAGGTTCTTGTCCGGCTGCGCATCGAGCACTGCCTCTGCACCCCTCGTCACGGTCCCGGTCGCCATCAGAAGTACCCCTCGCGCTTCTTTTTCTCCATCGAGGCCGCCTCGTCCGAGTCGATCAGCCGGCCCGAGCGCTCGGACGTGCGCGCCGCAATCATCTCGTCAATGATGTCATCCAGGCTCGCTGCCGTGCTCTCAATCGCCGCCGACAGCGGATAGCACCCGAGCGAGCGGAAGCGCACGTTGCGCACCTCCTCCACCTCCCCCGGCAACAACGGCATGCGATCGTCATCGCGCATGATCCAAAGCCCGTCGCGCTTGACCACCGGCCTCGGGGCCGCAAAGTACAGCGGCACCACCGGAATATTCTGCGCGCGCGTGTACAGCCAGATGTCCAGCTCCGTCCAGTTCGACAGCGGGAACACCCGGATCGTCTCCCCTTTGGCAATTCGTGTGTTATAGAGCTGCCACAGCTCCGGCCGCTGGTTACGCGGATCCCACACATGGCCTGCCGAGCGGAACGAGAAAATCCGCTCCTTCGCGCGGCTCTTCTCCTCGTCCCGTCGCGCGCCGCCGAAGGCCGCATCGAACTCGTACTTGTCCAGCGCCTGCTTCAACGCATCGGTCTTCATCACCTGCGTATGCAGTTGCGAGCCGCTCGCAATCGGATTGACCCCCCGGGCGATCCCTTCCGGGTTCGTGTACACGAGCAGCTTCACGCCATAGCGCTGCACAATCGCATCCCGGTGCCGGATCATGTCCCGGAACTTCCAGGTCGTATCCACATGCAACAGCGGGAATGGCGGCTTCGAGGGATAAAACGCCTTCATCGCCAGATGCAACATCACCCCGGAGTCCTTGCCGATCGAATACAACATCACCGGGTTGCGGAACTCCGCCGCCACCTCCCTCATGATACCTATCGACTCCGCCTCCAGATGCTTCAGGTGCGGGGTCACTTTCCGGCTTTCGCTCGCTGTACTCATACTGTCAGGCTGCCAACGGATGCGGCACCAGCGGACCGCTCGCAATGAAATGTGAATTGCGGAAACCGGGCTTGCCGTAACGCAGCGGCACGCCCCCTGGAGCCCAGACACCGCCGCCCGCGGCCAGCAGTACAGCGTGGCCGGCAGCGGTGTCCCACTCCATCGTCGTCCCGAGGCGCGGGTATAGATCGGCCTCGCCGGCGGCGACCAGGCAGAACTTCAACGACGAGCCGACGGATACCCGATCGAGTACCCGGTAGTTATTCAGGTATTGCTCGGTCTCTGGGGTCGAATGCGAGCGCGAGCTCACCGCGACGATGCCGGCCGCGGGCACGGGACGCACCTGAATGGCCCGACGGGGCGCGACGTCCATGGAGTCGGGCTTCTGGTCGCTGCGAAAGGCCGATCGGGCCGAGACGTCGCCCGCGAAAAGACTGTTCTTGGCAGGCGCATACACAACGCCCAGGACGGGCACTCCCCCGCGTACGAGCGCGATGTTCACCGTGAAATCACCGCGCCGCTGGATGAACTCTTTCGTGCCGTCGAGCGGGTCGACCAGGAAGAACTCGTCGCGCACGGTCGGCACGTGTCCGGCGGCGACCGCCTCTTCCGCGACCACGGGAATCTTCGGAGCAGCCGCGGCGAGCCGCTCGAGTATGACCGCCTCGGCCACCTGATCGGCCTCGGTCACCGGCGAGGAGTCGCTCTTTGATGCGACGGCAAACTCCCCGTGGTAAATATCGTGCACGATGCGACCGGCCTCGACCGTGGCTGCGACCATCGCCTCGAACAGCTGTTTCTCGGGCGCCTCCCTTACGGACATTTGCTTCCCCCTTCGGTAACCAGTCTACACTGAGCATGCTTACTATCGGGCGCAGCGACGCGCGCCGCGAAAGACCGGGTGGGCATGTACATATGCCCGCCGGGGATCACTGCGTTTCGCGACCGCGGCTGGCGCCATCGTTACGAATGATTCAATTTTGCGTCAGCCCGGCGGATGCGGCCGTGTACACGGCCGGCCGCATCCGCGAGCAGACAGTCGCGAGCTGCGACTAGGAGGCCTTGTCGGCCCCGGCTTCCTTGCGGATGGCCTCGATCTGGATCGCGAGATTGACGTTCATCTTGAAACCGTACTGGTCGCCGAACCGCACGCCGAAATCGGCGCGATTCAGGCTCCCGTGCGCATCGGCACCGCAGACCTCGCGCTTCAACATCGGGTGCGGCTTGCACATGAACTGATCGATCGTCAGAGTGACCGGCTTCGTGACGCCGTGCATCGTCAACTCGCCCTCGACCTCGGTGGGCGCGCCGTTCTTGAACTTCGTGAGCTTGCCCTTGTAGAGCGCGGTCGGATACTTCGCGACATCGAACATCTCCGCCCCCTTCGTGTGCTCGTTCAATTTCTCGTGCCCGAAGTCGATGGAGCTCATGTCCACGGTCACCTCGACGGTGCCCGCGCTCTTCTCCTTGTCGAGCACCACCGTGCCGGCGCTCTTGTCGAACTTGCCGCGCCACACGGACAGTCCGCCCATGTGATCAGCCTCGAAGCTGGGGAAGGTATGGTTGGGATCGATCTCGTATGTGACCGGAGCGGCGATGGCCGAGCCGGTCAGGAGAGCCAGTGCGGCGACTGGCAGTGCGTTCTTCATTCTCAGGTCCTCCGAAAACTCGCTACAGAATGGATCGGCCGGTCCCGTCGAGGCGACCGGCCGACGCTAGCCTAGCCGTAGGACGGCAGAACCTGCCACTCTCGGTTAGCGAACCGCGGCGAGCGGCGGGCGCAGCCGCAGGCCCAGGGACTTCGCAACCACCTCGTGAACCACTTCGCCGGCGTGCACATTGAGACCGGCTGCAAAGCCAGGGTCACGCTTGAGCGCGGCCTGCCAGCCCAGATCCGCGAGAGCGCGAATATACGGGAGCGTCGCGTTGGTCAGGGCGAATGTCGAGGTGCGTGGGACCGCGCCCGGCATGTTCGCGACGCAATAGTGGATGACGCCATCCACGATATAGGTGGGGTCTGCGTGCGTGGTCGGCCTGCTCGTCTCGAAACAGCCGCCCTGGTCAATCGAAATGTCCACGAGGACGGCGCCCCGCTTCATGGTGGACAGCATCGACCGTGTAACGAGCTTCGGGGCAGCCGCGCCGGCATTCAGAACGGCACCGATCACGAGATCCGCATCCTGAACGAGTCGCTCGATCGTCTCGGTGGTGGAATAGGCGGTTCGCAAAGATGAGTCAAAGATCGAGGAGAGCTCGCGCAGTCTCTCGACCGAGCGATCGACCACGGTCACGTCGGCGCGCATCCCGACTGCGATCTCCGCTGCGTGCGTCCCCGCAACTCCTCCTCCGAGGATGACGACTTTCGCGGGAGGAACGCCCGGAACGCCGCCCAGCAGCACACCGGAGCCGCCGTTGGCCTTTTGCAAACTCGCGGCGCCCACCTGAATGGACATACGGCCGGCCACCTCGCTCATGGGCGTGAGCAGCGGGAGGGTGCCTTTTGCATTTGTCACGGTCTCGTAGGCAATCGCGGTCACACCGGACTTCATCAAGCTCTGAGCCTGCGCGGGATCGGCAGCCAGATGCAGATAAGTGAAGAGCGTCTGTCCGGAGCGCAGCAGCGCGCACTCGGCCGCCTGCGGCTCCTTCACTTTCACGATCAGCTCCGCGCGGCCGAGCGTCTCGATCGCGTTGGCGCAAATCGTGGCGCCAGCGGCGCGATAGACGGCATCGTCCATACCGATCCCGTCACCGGCCCCGGTCTCGACCAGCACCTCGTGGCCCGCGGCGGCGAGCTCCCGGACGCCGGCGGGCACGAGGCCGACTCTGTATTCGTGGACTTTGATCTCGCGGGGAACACCGATACGCATGGAGGGCTCCGGGCAGGATTCTCGAGAGGTGGCAACAGCTTAGGAGCGGCCCGGGTATGGCGCCTTGCGTTCGGACTCGCCGCCGGCGGCCGTTGTGGCATACTCTGCGATCAATCCCCATAATCAAGAAGGATTCTTGCGTCCGTGGACCTGGACCGATACGATCGTGCCATTCTGAGCGCCCTGCAGCAGAACGCGCGCATCACCAACGCCGCGCTGGCCGAGCAGGTCAGTTTGTCGGAGTCAGCCTGTCTGCGCCGCGTCCGGGCCCTCGAGGAATCGGGACTGATCGCAGGCTATACCGCTCTGATCGACCAGCAGAAGGCGGGGTATCCGGTGAATGTCTTTGTGAGCATCACCTTGGATCGCCAGAGCCAGTCGGGGCTGGAAGCTTTCGAGACCGCCGTGAGAAAGGTGCCGGGGGTCATGGAGTGCTACCTCATGACGGGAGAGCACGACTATCTGCTGCGGCTCGTCGTCGCCGACCTGGCGGACTTCGAGCGCATCCACCACCAGCACCTGACCCGCCTGCCCAGCGTGGCGAGCGTTCAATCGAGCTTCGCCATGCGAACGATCACCCGTTCCACGGTCCTGCCCATCAAATAGCTCGAACCCTTCAGACCTCACCTGTTGCCGCCGGCACCGCGGGGCAAGCTCAACAGGTGAGGATGATTTTTCCTATGTGGGCGCCGGCCTCCAGCAGCTCGTGCGCTCGGACGGCCTCCTCCAAAGGGAAGCGCGCATGCAGGACCGGCCGCACGCCTTTGGTCTCGAACCACGGCCAGATGTTCGTGAGCAACGCGGCGGCGAGGCGTCCCTTGTTGGCAACAGGCTGAGCGCGGAGCGTGGAACCTGACACGGTGAGGCGCTTCATCATCAGCGCCCGCACATCGATTTCGCCGCGGTTGCCTCCCTGAACGGCGATCACGGCGATGCGCCCATCTTCCGCGGCCGCCTGAATGTCACGACCGACATAGGAGCCGCCTACCATGTCCAGAATGACGTCTACTCCCTTACCCTGAGTCGCCGCCGAGGTCGCCGCGACGAAATCTTCCTCCTTGTAGTTGATGGCGAGATCGGCGCCCAGCTCGAGGCACGCCGCGCATTTCTCCGCGCTCCCCGCAGTTACAAAAACACGCGACCCCAACGCCTTCGCCAGCACGATCGCGGTCGTCCCGATCCCACTCGAGCCGCCATGAACGAGCAATGTATCCTGTGCACGCAGCCCGGCCCGCTCGAAGACATTGAAGTACACCGTGAAGAACGTCTCCGGGACCGCGGCCGCTTCCTCCAGGCTCAACGTCGATGGAACCGGCAGGCACTGCACCGCCGGAGCAGCGACATACTGCGCGTACCCCCCACCTGCCACGAGCGCGCATACCTTATCTCCCACTGCTGGTGTCTTCACATCCGCAGCAACGCGAACGACCTCTCCAGCCACCTCGAGTCCGGGGATATCGGTCACGCCTTTGGGTGGTGGGTACCCGCCCTTGCGCTGCACGACATCGGGCCGATTGACGCCCGCGGCCTGCACTCGAATCAACACCTCGCCGGCCAGCACCGGCGGTACAGGGCGCTGCACCGCGCGCAAAACATCGGGTGGACCCGGTCGAGAAATCTCGACCGCGGTCATCGTCCCGGGAACTGCGGCGGGGGTTACGGTCATGCCTGTTTCCACTTCCGGCAACTATCCCGCAGACGCTCGCGCTCTTCGGGCGTCAGGCGCTCCCAACGCGCCCGCCAGCCCGGTCCGTGGCCGCGCCAGCCGCGACCACGCAAGCCGCCGAACAGGATCCGACTCAACACGAGCAGCCCCACGGCCTGCCAATAGTGCAACACGGGACCGGTGAAGAGGCTCGGTACCAGGGCGTTCCACAGCTCCATCACGATGAAGCCCATGATGCCCACGAATACGAGGCCCATCACCAGGAAAGCCAAACCCTTCTTCAACCAACGACCTCTCACGGTGCGCTCCTCTACTGATCCAGCCACTCGTCATACGCCGCCTGCAGATGCTCGCGCAGGCCCAACACTGCATAGCGCTTTCTGGCGAGCAGCGTGTTGATATTCACGCTCCATCGGTCCGCGAGCTCCTTGAAGCTCGCTCCTTCCAGCTCGTGGGCGACGAAGACTTCGCGCTGCTCGCGAGGCAGCTCCTGCAGCGCCTCCTCGATCTGCTCCAGCAGGAACTCGCGTACCGCGAGAGCTTCAGGGCCCGCATCGCTCGACGGCAGCAGATCCTCCAGGGCAACGGGCTCGTCCTCGATATCCGACACCCCGAGCGGCTGCGCGGAAAGCGACTCGGTGCTTTTCTTGCGGAATCGGTCGATGATGCGGTTGCGCGCGACGCGCATCAGCCAGGCGCCCGCCTGCTCGATCGGCTGCATCACTCGATGGGCGGCCACGAGCTCGAACAGCACCTCCTGCAAAATGTCCTCCGCATCCGCCGCATCGAGCACCCGGCGGCGAATGAAACTTCGCAGCCGCGCGCCCTCGCGCCGGATGGCAGTGGCTATCTCGCGATCCTGCTCGGAGGTCAAGCGTGGGCGGCTGAGCGTGGCGTCCATCTGGAGATTGAGACGGAACGGGGCCGGCAGATATTGTCTCAGACGGGCGGGGACTGATGAGCCAATGTTCCGGAGCGGCCCTCCACCGTGCCGGCGGTCATCTCGCAGCGCGGCAGCCGCGACGGGTCGAGGACCGACGCATAGGCAGCCATGTCGATGAGGCGCGCGCCGTCGGCCTGCCACCCGCGTAGTAATCGCTCGAAGGACCCGAGGAAGTGCCCTCCTTCGAGCTCCGCGTGCAGCGTATAGACCTGATCTGTCTCGGGTGCCCGACCTACCAACGCCAGCAGATGCTCGACGGGGTCCGCCGGCGTAATATCTTCCCGACCCATGAGCTCATCCAGCGTCGGCAGCGTGGTCGGCAGCTGCGGAATCGCGATTTCTCTTCCATTCACGACGGGAATGAAGGGACAGGTCCCTCGTGCATCCGATGCATATCGGAAGCCCAGCTCCTGCTCGAGTGCCGGGACATAACGGTTGACCTGCCAGCCCGCGGCCCCGTGCATCACGGGAGCGTGGCCGAAGATCTCCACGAACTGGTCGCGCGCGAGAGTCAATTCGCGCCGTGTCCAGTCCTCCGCCGCGGTCGCCACGTTATCCTGCCACTTGACGTGATTGTAGGTGTGGACGCCCACCTCGAAGCCGCGTCGCTCGATGTCGCGCATCAGCGCCGCGCGCCGGCGGCCGATGTGCGGACCCGGGAGCACCGTGCCGTACAGCAGCGTCTTGAGTCCATAGTGTTGCAAAACGGAGGTGCGGCGCACCTTGCCCATGAAGCCGCGACGAAACGCTCGTTTGATGGCACGTCCGGTCTGATCCGGGCCCAGGCTGAAAAGGAAGGTGGCCCGCACATTCAGTCTCTCGAACAGGTCGGCCAGTCGAGGCACGCCTTCGAGCGTGCCCCGATCGGTGTCTACATCGATCTTCAATGCGACGCTGGGCACGCGCACCTCTATCGAAAGGAGATGGGTTGTTTCTGCAATGTTACGGCGAGGCTCGCCAGATCGATCGCACCCGCCGCGGTCGCGGCGGCGAGCACTTTCAACACGCCGCCATCAACGCAAGCGACGTAGCAGTGGCCGTTGGCACCGAAGAGTCTCGCCCGCTCAGAGGGCGAGATCCGCGCGGGCTCCACGCGGGTTTTGTGGAACCACCACCGCTCCCCTTCGATGTCGCTGAACGCGCCCGGGAATGGCGGCGCCACGGCGCGAATCAGGTTGTGGATCTCGACGGCGGAGCCCTTCCAGTCGATCCGGCCGTCCTCGGGGGTCCGACGTCCGAAGTATTCCCCGGGCAGGATCGCCTGAGGCCGACGGGGCGCGCGGTCGCTGATCAATCCGGGTAGAGAGCGACTCAACACCGTTTCGGCAGCCACGGTCACCTTGGCGAAGACCTCGCGCGCGTCGTCGTCCTGCAGGATCGGGACGGCGAGCTGGTCGACGATATCGCCCGCATCGGCGCGCGCAACCATGTAGTGCAGGGTCGCGCCCGTCTCACGCTCGCCGCGCAAGATCGCCCAGTTGACGGGCGCGCGGCCACGGTATCGGGGGAGCATCGAGCCGTGCATATTGAGCGCACCGCGAGCGGCCGCCTTCAGCAACTCGTCGCTCAGCATGGAACGGTAGTAGAACGAGAATATGAAATCGGGCTGCAGCGAGGTCACGCGCTGCCGGACGTCCGCGGTGTTGGCATCGGTCGGCATGATAGTCGGCAGGCCGTACTCGGCGGCCGTGTCGGCAACGCTTGCGAACCACTGTGCCTCGCGAGGATCATCGGCGACGGTGACGACCAGCGGCACTTCCACTCCACCGGATAGCAACGCCTTCAGGCAGCGGACCCCGACGTCGTGATACGCGAAAACGACGGCCTTTACCGTCATTACTCGGTCACTCCGGGACGCCGATCGGGCTCGGCCACCGCGTCTCGCTCGAGGATCGCCCCAACTGTGTAGCGCGGACGCTGGCGGACCTGCTCGTAGATGCGGCCCACGTATTCACCGACGACACCGACGCCCATCAGCAGGACGCCAATCAGGAAGAAAGCGATGCCGAACAGAGTGAAGACACCTTCCGCCTCAGGTCCGATGATCAACCGTCGGATGGCGAGGAACAGCACGAACGCCAGCGAACACAGCGCGATCGCCATTCCGGCCATGGAAAAGAACTGCAGCGGCGCGACCGAGAATCCGGTCATCAGATCGAAGTTCAAGCGGATGAGCCGGTAGACGGAATATTTCGACTGCCCCACGGCGCGCTCCTCGTGCGCGACCTCGATCTCCACCGGCCTGCGTGCGAACGTGTAGGCCAGAGCCGGAACAAATGTGCTCACCTCGACGCAGCTGTTGATAGCGTCGATGATCGTGCGGTGATAGCCACGCAACATGCATCCCTGATCCGTGATACGGATCTGCGTCGTCCGCTCCCGAATCCGATTCATGAGCCGGGAGGCGGCTTTGCGCCATAGGACATCCTGACGCCGTTTGCGGACGGTACCCACGTAGTCGGCTCCCGCCTCCATCGCCGCCACGAGCTGGGCAATCTCCTCCGGCGGATTCTGCAGATCGGCATCGAGCGTGATCACGTAGTCGCCGCGACTGTGCTCGAAGGCCGCGAGGATCGCCATGTGCTGGCCGGCATTGCGGGCCAGAACGATGACTCTGGTCGTGTCGGGACGCTTTGCGAACTGCTCGCGCAGAATCGCCACGGAGCGATCGTTGCTGCCGTCATCCACGAACAGCAGCTCATACGGTCGACCCAACCTGTCCAGGGCCGGATAGAGCCGATCGAACAGGCGTTGCAGGCCCTCCTCTTCGTTGAAGACCGGCACGACCACGGAGACGGTTGCAATGGTATGGACACTGTCCACGGCCGGCACGGTGGCAGTCACCGCGCAACTCCCCTGACGATGTCATTCACCGCGCCAACGACGCGGTCCACGTCTTCCAGCTCCATTGCCGGGAAAAGCGGCAATGTCACGGTCTCGCGCCCGATGCGTTCCGCGTTCGGAAACTGGCCATCGCGATACCCGAGCGCGCGATAGGCGCTGAACAGGTGGATAGCCTGATAGTGCACTCCCACGCCAATGCCCCGATCCGCCATGGCGCGGATGAACTGCGGTCGCGAGAGGGACATCCGCCCGAGCGGCAATAGCGGCGCGAACAGGTGCCAGCTATGACCCTCATCGCCCCGCTCGGGCAGCCTCACCGGCGCATCCTGCGACCAGGCCTCGAAGTAGCGCGCGACGAGATGCCGCCGCTTCGCGTTGAATTCATCGAGACGCGCGAGCTGGCCGAGGCCGACACGCGCAGCGACGTCGGAGAGGTTGGCTTTTCCCCCTGCGATCAGGGTATCCACCTCCCCGGACGGCGTCTTGACCTGACCGTGCCAACGGTGCAGCTCGATCGACTTCAGCTCCGCCTCGGAGCCGCCGGAAATGGCGCCGCCCTCGATGGTCGTCATGTTCTTGTTGGGATGAAAACTGAAGCACACCAGATCGCCAAAACTGCCGATTCGCCGTCCCCGCCAGGCGGAGCCGATCGCGTGGGCCGCATCCTCGATGACGCGCAACCGGGATTTCCGGGCGATGGCATACAACCTCTCCATGTCAACCGGCAGCCCCGCGAAGTGGACCGGCATGATGGCCTTCGTGCGGGGGGTGATGGCCGCCTCGACCTGATCGAGATCGAGGTTGCGCGAGTCGAGACCCACATCCACGAATACCGGCCGCGCCCCGACGCGCAGGATGACGTTCGCGGTGGCGACGAAGCTCATCGCCGGCGTGATCACCTCATCGCCCGGGCCCACAGCGCAGGCGAGCAGGGCCATTTCCAGACCTGCGGTGGCGGATGTCTGCGTGCGGATCGGGCGGCCGCCCAGATAGCGCGACAGGGCCGCCTCGAGCTCGGCGACCTTCGGCCCGGTCGCGAGCCAACCTGAGCGCAGCACTTCGACGACGCCCTGGATCGTTTCCTCATCGATCGTCGGACGCATGAATGGCAACATTTTCGTCACGGCTGACAATCCTTCACGAGACGTTCACGAACACCCCAACCCGGCTCGCGGCGCACTCAAGAGCGCGTCACGACGACAACACCGGCGATGATGATCGCCACGCCGACGATGCGTTGAGTCGTGGGCACCTCGCCGAGGAGCCACCAGGCAAGGCCCAGGTTGATCACGTAGCCCAGCGACAGCATGGGATAAGCCTGACCCACCGGCACCCGCGACAGGCCGACTATCCACACCACGACACTGATGCCGTAGGCACCCAGAGCCAGCCACAGGGAGGGCACTGATGCGAGCTGCCGCGCCCGCTCGAGCGTCGCACCGTCGGCCGCCAGCAGCGGCCCCGTCACGCGTGTCGCGGCTTTCAGGCCCAACTGCGCCAGGGCGTTCAGCAGGACGCCGGTGAAGAGCACGGCGAAGTCAGTCATTTTCATAGGCGGGAGACCACGACCGTGTAGGCATCCGCTGCAATGATCCGACCCGCGAGGCCTCGCCGACGCCACTGCTCGAGCACCCGTGAATCGACAAATGCAATGGCATCACGGCTACCTCGCCAGCTCTCCAAGAAGGACTCCTCGCTCATCTGTCTGGCCGGCTCCTGAGCGAATCCAAACTCCAGCTCACCCGTGAAGCTCACCGGCTGAACGGTGCGCTCCAGGTAAGGAGACAGCGTCGGCCGATACTGACCCACGCTGAAGAGCAACGTGCCGGGCCGCACAAACGGCTTGGACGCAGCCACGATAGCGGCCGACGAGCGCACCGGAGGCACGGCAGTATAAGCGATCAGCAGGGCCTGCCAGCCCACGACGGCACTGGCCGCGGCTACCCAGGCAACCCGCTCCAGACTGCTCGTGCGCGGAGTCGCCAGCACCGCCGCAATGGCCGCGATGGCCGCCACACCGATCCAGATTCCGACCGATGTTGGAACACGGCCGTTGCGCTCGAGCCCGTAGACCAACACGCCGAGCGCGGCGAGCAACAGCAGGCCGCTCGTGCTTTGCAGAACTCGGCGCAACAGCGACGGCCGCCGAGCGACCCGCACACCGACGACGGCCGCCAGCACGGGCATCGTGGGCAGCACGTAGGGCGCGAGCTTCGAGCCGGAGAAAGAGAAGAACACCAGGGTAACTATAGAAAATAATACGAGTAATTTTAGAGGTTTAAACAGACTATCTCGGTTTCTATCGAGGTTTGGAGAACGAGTCCCGAGCGCGGGCCACCAGGGCAGTGCTGCGACCGCCATCAGCGGCAGGAAATACCACCAAGGCTCGACACGCTGGGCCACGTTGGTCAGAAAGCGCGCGAAATGCTCGTGCACGAAGAAGAACCCCGGAAACTCCGGATTGCGCAGCGTCACGAGGATGAACCATGGCGCCGACACGACGAGAAAGAGCAGCCCGCCCGCGATGCAGTGCAGCCGCCGGAGCAGGCGCCAATCCCGTTCCAGCAGCATATAAACGGCGAGCGTGCTGCCCGCCAGCACGGGGACGACGACGCCCTTGCTCAGCACGGCGAGGCCAGCTGTCAGCCACGCGGCCAGGACCCATCGTTGCTCCCCGCTGGAGCCCTCCGGCTCGCACAGTCCGCGAGTGAGAGCGAGGACCGCGGCGCTCAGCCAGAACGTGAAGCCCGGGTCGAGCAGATTCAAATGCCCGACCAGCGCGAAGTAGGGAGTGACCGCCAGCGCCGCCAGCGCCGCGAGTCCGGCCTCGCGGCCATACAACTGCCGGGCCCACGCAAACACCGCCGGCAGGCACAGGAAGGCGAGTCCGACCGTCCACAGTCGCGCCGTCCACTCGGAAAGGCCAAACACCTCGTACAGCGCCGCTGTTCCCCAGTACTGCAACGGTGGCTTCTCGAAGTATTTGAGCCCGTCGAGCCTGGGGGTGATCCAGTCGCCGCTCACCCACATCTCACGGGGAATCTCCGCGTACCGCCCCTCGTCAGGGTCGAGCAAGGGACGCACCGGCAACGACCCCAGCCACAGCGCCGCCAACACCAACCACAGGAGCCAGGTAGGCCGGCTCCGCGCTGGCGACCCCTCCCGCCTCTGCACGCTCATGTTCTGCGTACGAGTGCCGCGCAGCTGTCAGCTATGGGACAAGGAGGCAGCGCGGGCGCTGAACCCCTCCTGATTCACGTAGTAAGCGATCGTGCGGCGGATGGCCGTGTCCAGATCCGTTGTGGGCGACCATCCCAGATCGCGCTTGGCGGCCGCTATAGCGGGCACGCGCACCTGGATGTCCTGATAGTACTTGCCGTAGTAATCGCCAGCGCTGACATCGACGATATCGACGGCCTTGGCGTTGTCCCGCAGTACCGGAAACTCCTGGGCGATGCTGAGGGTTTTGTGGGCGAGGTCGCGGATCGACACACAATTGGCCGGGTTGCCGATGTTGAAGGTGCGGCGCGAGGCGCAACCGCCTGCATTCTCGAGGATCGTGAGCAGACACTCGATGGCATCGTCAATGAAGGTGAACGAGCGCTTCTGGCGGCCGCCGTCCACGAGCTTGATCGGCCTCTTGTACAGGACATTGGAGAGGAACTGCGTGAAGACGCGCGAGCTGCCCTCCTTCGGCTCCTCGACGTTGTCGAGATTCGGGCCGATGAAATTGAACGGCCGGAACAGTGTGTAGTCCAGATTGTCGCGCACCCCGTAGGCGTAGATCACCCGGTCCAGGAGCTGCTTGGATGCCGCGTAGATCCAGCGCTGCTTGTTCACGGGCCCGTACACGAGATTGCTCGACTCTTCGTCGAGGACACTGTCCTCCGACATCCCGTAGACCTCGGAGGTGGACGGAAAGACGAGCCGCTTGCCGTACTTGACGCAGTGGCGCACCACCTCGAGATTGGCCTCGAAATCGAGCTCGAACACCCGCAGCGGGTGCGTCACGTACTGGGCCGGATTGGCGATCGCCACGAGGGGCACCACCACATCGCACTTCTTGACGTGGTACTCGACCCACTCCTTGTTGATGGTGATGTCGCCCTCGACGAAGTGAAATCGGTCGGTGGCCGGCAGGTCGTGCAGCTTGTTATCGGCAAGGTCCATGCAATAGACCTCCCACTCGCGCGTACGCAAAATCGCGTTGGTCAGCGCGCTGCCGATGAAGCCGTTCGCGCCGAGAATCATGATTTTCAGTGCCATCGCCGTCCTGGGGACCTTGGAAAGTTTGGGGCGCGAGCTTACCATGCTCCACAGGAGGGCCCCCAGTGAGCGGAAGATCGGACCGGATGCGTTCCGTCTTCGGCGGTGAGTTGCTATTCAGCGTGGGGGCGCTGCTGATCAGCGCGATCGTCGTTCAGACGATCTACGCTGCCGTCATCCGGCCGCACGCCGAGGCCATCCTCGCCCAGCCCCCTCCCAGCGCGGAAGCGCAGCAGGCCGGCAAGCCCGTCACCCGCAATCTGCGCTCGGTTTTCGTCATCCTGAAGGACTACGAGCAGGAGACGGCTTTGATCCTGGCGACCTGGGCTCTTGCATTGATCGGCCACCAGGGCCGTGCCGTCGCTCGCAACCGGCGATTGCTCGAGAAGCAATATGTGGACGTCGGCGAAGGGCACGTCGTGCTTCCGGACGATGCCCGAGCCTACGCCAGGCCGATGGAGAGTCTGCCGCGCGAGGAGCAGGACATGCTGCTGCCGCGCGCGCTCATGGTCGCGCTCAACCGATTCGGGGCCACCCGCAGTGTGCAGGACTCGGCCGAAGCAGTCCGCGCCGAATGCGAGAATGAGCTCGACCGGCTCGATGCACAGCTGTCGATGGTCCGCTTCACCGCCTGGGCCATTCCGGCTGTTGGCTTCGTGGGTACCGTGCGTGGCATAGGCAGAGCCCTGCAGGAAGCCCAGGGCGCGGTGCACGGCGACATTTCCGGCGTGACGCTCGGGCTCGGCGTGACGTTCAATGCGACGCTGACCGCCCTCGTCTGTTGTATCCTGGTGATGTTTTTCCTGCATCAGCTGCAGCAGGCTCAGGATAGACTGGTGTTGGACGCGCGGATGTACATCGACCGCCGGCTCATCCGGCACATGCGAGTGCATTAGCAGCAGCGGTTGATGCCGCTCCACTTGCGACGCTGGCGCTCGTCGTAGAACGCCCGAGCCGACAGGACAGGGCGAGCTGGATGGGCTTGGGACGTGTGCGCCACGTACCGCTCGTAAGCATCGTCCCCGGACGCGGCGCGTAACCATCGCCACAGATTGCGGGCCGCCCCTCCCAGTAACCGCAGTTTGCTCATGACTCCCCTGCTTGAAAACGAGAGGGCCGATAGGGATTTTCCGAGCCGCGCGGGGTCGGCAATCCCCTGAGACGCCTGATACTCAACCGCGCCGTATCGGCGATTACGAGCCACAGGAGCCCCGCGAAGAACAGCGTGAGCCAGCCATCCAGGCGCTGGTTGAAAATGAGCTGCGGCGCAACGGCTGCCCGGTCCGGGGACAGTTTCCCGCTCGCCAGCTGGCCGGCAAGATCCCGTGCCGCTGCGAAGAACCCCACCCGGGCGTCCGTGCTCACGATCTTTTGCCATGCCGCGGTCGTCGTGACGATCGTGAGCCAGGCGAGTGGCAAAGCAGTCACCAGGGCATACCGCGGCGGCCGCGCCTTGACCAGAATTCCTGTTGCAATGCTGAGAGCGATCGCGGCGAGCATCTGATTCGCGATCCCGAACAGGGGCCACAGGATATTCACGCCGCCGTTCGGATCGATCACACCGATGTACAGGAAATAGCCCCAGGCCGCGACCACCAGAGCGCTGCTCGACAGCACGGCGGGGTACCACGAAGTGCGCGCCATCGGTCGCCAGAGCTGTCCCAGTAGATCCTGCAACATGAAGCGCGCCACGCGGGTTCCGGCATCGACCGTGGTCAGAATGAACACGGCCTCGAACATGATCGCGAAGTGGTACCAGAGGCTCGCCAGGCCGCGCCCGAACGTGGTGCCGAAGATGCTGGCCATTCCGACGGCCAGCGACGGCGCGCCGCCGGTCCTGGCAAACAGGCTGCTCTCCCCCATCTGCCGGGCGAGAGCCTGCATCTCCTGCACGGTCACCGGGAATCCCCAGCTGGATATCGTGGCAGCGGCCGCATCCGGTGCCGCGCCGGCGATCCCGGTGCCCACGTTGATGGCGAAGAAGACACCTGGATCGAGCAAGGTGGCGGCGATCATCGCCATGATGGCCACCAGCGCCTCGAGGGCCATCGCGCCGTAGCCCACGAGACGCACGTCGCCCTCGCTCGAAATGAGCTTCGGCGTGGTGCCGCTCGCGATCAGAGCATGGAAGCCCGACACCGATCCGCAGGCAATGGTGATGAACACGAAGGGGAACACCTTTCCCCCGAAGAGCGGGCCCGAGCCGTCCGTGAATTGCGTGAGGGCGGGCATCTTGATCAGGGGATGCATGATCACAATGGCGATCGCGAGGGCGATGACCGTCCCCAGCTTGAGGAACGTGGACAGGTAGTCCCGAGGCGCGAGCAGCAACCAGACCGGCAGGATCGCAGCGATCCAACCGTATGCGATCACGCAGCCCGCCAGCGGAAGACCCGGGTGGTCGAACAGCGGCCGCAGCGTCGGACTCTGGTTGACCCAGCCTCCCGCGATGACGCCCAGCAGCACGAGGGCCGCCCCGAGCAGCGATCCCTCGATCACTCTGCCCGGCCGCACGATCCGTAGATACAGACCGATGAAGAGGGCAACAGGGATCGTGGAGAGCACCGTGGAGGTGGCCCAGGGGCTGTGCTTCATCGCATTCACGACCACGAGCCCGAGGACTGCGATCAGGATCACCATGATCGCAAACGTGCCGGTCAGCGCTGCGATCCCGCCGACGGGCCCCAGCTCGTCGCGTGCCATCTGCCCGAGGCTGCTGCCGTTGCGACGCGTGGAGAGCAGGAGGATGGTCATGTCCTGTACGCAGCCACCCAACACGGCGCCGGCGAGTATCCACAGAGTGCCGGGCAGGTAGCCGAATTGCGCTGCCAGAGTCGGTCCTACGAGCGGGCCCGGCCCGGCGATCGCCGCGAAATGGTGCCCGAATACGATCCAGCGGTGCGTCGGCACGAAGTCGCGGCCGTTCTCGTTCCTTTCTGCCGGCGTCGCTCGCGTGGCGTCCACCGACAGGACTCGCGCGGCGATCCACGCGCCGTAAAAACGGTAACCGAGCAGGTACACGCACACGGCCGCCGTCAGTATCCACAGAGCGTTGATCGGCTCGTGGCGGTGCACCCCGATGACGCACAGAGCCAGTGCGCCGATCGTCGCCAGCACGACCCCTCCGATCCTTTTCAACACACGCCTCCTCAGGCCAACAGGCGCGCGAGGGCGCGACGGTATGCGTCCACGATCGCCGCGCGGCGCCTATGGCGTCCGCCACTGACTACTTTCTCTCCGGCGCGCCACACACAGTCGACGAGCGACCTCCCGCCGGAAAACACCCAGCTGTCGAGCATCGCGTCGGGTGATCGCTCGGCGAGATCGGGATGCCGGGTATCGAGACTCACGACGTCGAGGGACGACCCGACCTGCAGCCCGTCCGGAGCCTCCAGGGCCCGCGCAGCCCCTTGCAAGGCCGCTTCATACAGGGCTTTGCCCGTCGAGTCGCCGTTGTTGGGGGCAAGCACGTTGCGTGCACGCCGCGACAACCGCTGCGAATACTCCAAGGTGCGCAGCTCCTCGGCGGCATCCAGCCGGATGTTCGAATCGGTGCCGATGCCGAAGTGGCCCCCGGCGGCGAGGTATTCCCTTGCCGCAAAGATGCCGTCCCCGAGATTCGCCTCGGTGATGGGACACAACCCGACAATGGCCCCGCTCTTCGCGATGGCCGCCTGCTCCGATGCATTGCTGTGCGTCGCGTGGACCAGGCACCAACGCTCGGTGAGCCGGCAATGCTGCGTCAGCCATTCGATCGGTCGCAATCCCGACCAGGCGAGGCAGTCCTCGACTTCCTTCATTTGCTCGCAGACGTGCATATGGACCACTTCGCCGTGCGCCAGATCGATGACCTCCGTCAGCTCTCGCGGCGTGACCGCCCTGAGACTGTGGGGCGCGACACCCGTCTTGCCTCCTGGCACGCAGCGGACTGCACGCCTCGATGACTCGAGGATACGTGCGAAGGTCTGTGTGTCATTGATGAAACGCTGCTGGCGCGGTGTGGGCTCGCGGCCCCCGAACCCGGAGTGAGCATAAAAGGACGGCAGCAAGGTGAGCCCGATGCCGGTTGCGGCCGCCGCTGCCGCAATCCGCGTGGCCAGCTCGCCCGGATCCGCGAATGGCCGGCCATCGCGATCGTGATGCAGGTAGTGGAACTCCCCGACATGGGTGAATCCGCCCTCCAACATGTCGGCATAGGCCAACGCCGTGAGGGCTTCCAGATCCTCAGGGCGCACGCGCTCCACGAACTGGTACATCAGCTCGCGCCAGGTCCAGAAATCGTCGTGGTCCGGGCCGCGCCGCTCGGTCAGCCCGGCCAATCCGCGTTGAAACGCGTGACTGTGCAGATTGCCCAGTCCCGGCAACCCCACCCCGTGCCGCTCGTCCGTCGCCCGGGCCTCAACGCCTGCTTCGATTGCCGAGATCTTTCCCGCGGCGCCGATCACCCGGGTTCGCGGGGCCCAACCCGAGGATAACAGCGTCCACTCGAACCACAGGCTCGTCATGTCCGACCGCCCTTTCGCCTTCGTTTGGGTATTCTATGCCGGTGTCCGCGGAACATCGCCCTGCCTGGCTGACGCTCACCCGTGGCGATGCGCCGCTCGTTCTCTCGATGCCCCATGCCGGGCTCGAGATTCCGCAGCCGATCGCCGCGCTGCTGGCGTCGCAATGGCTGGCTCGCAAGGACGCGGATTGGTCGATCGAGCGGCTTTACGACTTTGGCGCATCGCTGGGAGCGACCGTTCTCAGAACGTCGCTGTCCCGAACGGTCATCGATGTCAACCGCGACCCTTCCGGGGCTTCGTTGTATCCCGGTCAAGCGACCACCGAGCTTTGCCCGACGACCACGTTTGACGGCGAGCCGCTGTATCGCCTCGGATGCGAGCCCGCGGCTGAGGAGGTCGCAGCGCGACGCACGCACTACTTCGAGCCGTATCACGCCAGCCTCGCCTCAGAGCTGGCCCGGCTACGAGCGGCTCACCCGCGCGTGGTGCTATACGACTGCCACTGCATCCGATCCGTGATTCCGCGCCTCTTCGCCGACGAGCTACCTTGCTTCAATATCGGCACGAACGGCGGAGCCAGTTGCGATGAGACATTGACCCGCGCCGTCGAGGCCGTCTGCGATGCGACAGGACTCAGTCGCGTGACCAATGGGCGCTTTCGCGGTGGCTACACCACGCGGCACTACGGTCGCCCGCAGGAAGGGATCCATGCGATTCAGATGGAGCTCGCGTGCCGCGGCTACTTGAGAGAGCCCGTCGGCTCGGTCACGCCGGACGTGTGGCCTGTTCCCTATGAGGAGGCGGTCGCAGAGTCGATGCGCGGCACCCTCAGCCGGGTCCTGCGCGCGTGCATCACCTTCGCGCGAGGCGGCGTTTGACCGCGGCCAGAATCTCCGTGAGCTCGGCGATCCTCAGCATGCCGGCCGTCAGCACGAACGCCCCGCCGGCCACGGCGATGGTCAACATCAGGCTCGCCAGCTTCGGCCAGAAGAGCTGGGTACGCCAATCGGCGAGCAGATAGCACTTCCCCGCCCAGCAGACCGCCCCCAGCACGAGCCCGCACAGCGCGAGCTTCCCGAGCAATGCGAACAGCGCGCCCGAATGCAGCTCGCGTAACTGGCGGCGCATGAGAATGTAGAGGAGCAGGAAGTTCGTCGTCGCGATGCAAGCGGTCGAGAGCGCAAGCCCGCGATGGCCCCAACCGAGCTGCAGCGTGAAGAGCCAGTTGAGCAGCAGATTGAGGCCGACGGCGACGAAGCTGACGAGCATCGGGGTCTTGCGCCGATCGAGAGCGTAAAAAGCATTCACCAGAACTTTCAGCGCCGCATAGCTGCACAAGCCGATGGCGTAAAAGCGCAGGGCCGCCGCTGCCTCCGCGGTCTCGTGAGCGCCGAAGCGGCCGTGTTGATAGAGGACCGAGATAATGGGCTCTGACAGCACCATCAAGCCGATCGTGGCCGGCACGGTCATGAGGAACGCGAGACGAATGCCGTGCGCGAGCTCGCGCCGAAAGGCATCCACATTTCCGGCCGCCGCCATTCGCGCCAGCAGCGGCAAGGCGACCGTACCGAGCGCGACCCCAAAAACGCCGAGCGGCAACTGCATCAGACGGAATGCGACCGCGAGCCAGAAAGTGGGCCCGTCGCCGAGATTCGACGCAAAGATGGAATTGATCAAAACATTGACCTGCGTCGAGCTCGCCGCCACCACCGACGGACCCATGAGCCGCAGGATGGCGCGCACGCCCGCATCGCGCCACCGAAAGTCAGGGCGGTAGACGTAGCCCAGCCGGTACAGCGTCGGAACCTGGACGCCGAACTGCAGAGCCCCGCCGATGAGTGTGCCCAGCGCGAGGCCGAGCACGGCCTTCGGACCGAAATGAGGATCCAGCCACCAGCCGATCGCCACGCCGCCCGCGATCGATCCAACGTTGAAGAAGCTCGAAGCCATCGCTGGCATGCCGAACACGTTCTTCGCGTTCAACATACCCATCACGAGCGCGGCGAGCGACACGAGCAGGATGAACGGGTACATCGTCCGCGCGAGCGTGACGGTCAGAGCCGCTTTCTGCGCATCGAAGCCGGGGGCGAGGAGCGAAACCAACCACGGCGCGATCAGGATCCCGACTACGATGATCCCGCTGAGGCAGACCACGGCGAGGGTGGCGACCTTGTTGGCGAGCCGCCAGGCGGCCTGATCGCCCTCCATCGCCGCCGTCTTGCTGAACGTCGTCACGAAGGCGGTGGAGAGCGCTCCCTCCGCGAAGAGGTCACGCAACAGATTCGGCGTACGGAATGCAATCGTGAACGCGTCCATGACGCGCCCACCGCCGAAAATCGCGGCAAACACCTGCTCGCGCGCGAGTCCCAGTATCCGGCTGCAGAGCACCGCCAGACCGACGATGCCCGCGGCCTTCGTATTCAGCTTTTCGGTTCGTGCAGCCGCGGCATCTGTGCTCGCTCGACCGCCGGAGTCTTCGGCTTGGACCATGGGGGCGCCACGGTACCATGGCCCCCCCGGCCCCGTGAGATAATGAGTCCGCGTCGCTGTTGTGAAAACGCAACGCCGGCGACCGCTTGTGAAAAAGAGCCCTCACGAGAGCACCCTCAGGGAGTGCTATCCTGTTCGCGCGCGCTCACCGAGCGCGCCGCTCAGTGTTTTTTCGGAATTGAAGACCATTGGAAAATGTGATTGCGCTCCAGGGCGGCCGTAACTTCCGCGACCTGGGCGGTTACTCGACTCAGGAAGGCCGGCGCGTTCGGATGCGCCGCGTGTATCGCTCTGGTGTTCTCGCCTACCTCACCGACGAAGATCACGCTCACCTCTGTGAGCTCGGGATTCGCGTCGTCTGTGACTTTCGCGCGCCGAACGAGCGCACGCGCGAGCCCGTGCGCTGGCGCGACGCCCAGATCCTCCATCGACACTGGGACTACGATCAGCGCACGGTGAATCTCCGAGGGATGCTGGTGGGGCTCGTCGGGAGCGAATCCCTGGACGCCGCGAAGCTGGTACCGGACATCACCCGGCGAGCGATGCTCAAGCTGTATCGGGCAATGCCGACCCGTCTGCAGGAGCCCTACACGTGGCTGTTCCGTCAGCTCATCGCCGGTGAGCTGCCGCTCGTTTTCAACTGCTCCGCCGGGAAGGATCGCACGGGCGTGGCGGCGGCGCTGATCCTGACGGCTCTCGGTGTGCCACGCGAACAGATCTTCGCGGACTACATGCTCACGAGTCAGGTCGTGGACCTGGAGAAGGTGCTGTTCTCGAGCCCCATTGCCAGTGTCGGTATCGATGACCACGGCTACCTGACCAAAATCGGCCGGGAGGCCCGCGAGCCGATCCTCACCGTGCATCCCGAATACCTCGAGGCCATGTTCGAACAGCTGGCGACGGACTTCGGCTCGACCGAGAGCTATCTCGAGAAGCATCTCGGCTTGGGGCCGCGACAACTCTCGGCTCTGCGGGCGCAGTTGCTGGAAGACTGATGTTGGACAGGGCGTTGCAAATCTCCGCGACCGGCTCGCACACCGGATTTCGTACGGCATGTGGATCGTCAAAGTAGCGCTCCAGCGCCCCTACACGTTCATCGTCCTCGCACTGCTGATCTTGTTGATGGGTTGCTTCGCCATCGTACGAACGGCGACGGATATCTTTCCTGCGATCCGGATTCCGGTGGTCGGCGTCATCTGGGGCTACGCCGGCCTGCAGCCGATCGAGATGGCGAATCGCATCGTGCTCGGCACGGAGCGCGCCGCGCAGACCATCGTAAACGACATCGAGCACACCGAGTCGCAATCCCTGAATGGCATCTCGGTCGTCAAATACTTCTTCCAGCCGGGCGCGAACGAGATGCTGTCGTATGCGCAGATCACCGGCGTATCGCAGACCTCGCTGCGAAATTTTCCGCCCGGCACGACGCCGCCGTTCATCCTGGCCTACGACGCCTCGACGGTACCGATCCTCCAGTTGGCCCTGTCGAGCGATTCCCTGCCCGAATCCCAGATCTTCGATCTCGGTAACAACATCATCCGCACGCAGCTCGCCACGGTTCCCGGCGCGGCGCTGCCTTGGCCGTACGGCGGCAAGCAACGCCAGATTCAAGTCGATCTGGACCTGCCAGCGCTGCGCTCCAAGGGCCTCTCCGGCACGGACGTCACGAACGCGATGGCGGCCCAGAACCTGATCCTGCCCGCCGGCACCGAGAAGATCGGGGATCTCGAGTACTACGTCACCCTGAATGCCAGCCCCCGAAAGGTCGAGGAGCTGAATGACCTTCCCGTGAGCACGGCGAATGGCAGCGTGGTCTACGTCCGGGACGTCGCGCACGTTCGCGATGGCTATTCGCCGCAGACGAATATCGCGCGAGTAGAAGGGAAACGCGCGGTCCTGATGACCGTGCTCAAGGTGGGAAAAGCGTCGACTCTCGATGTCATCAACGCGATCAAATCAAAGCTGCCGGCGATCCGTGATGCCCTGCCACCCTCATTGCACGTTCAGCCGATCGGCGATCAGTCGTTGTTCGTCCGGGCGGCGGTCTCCGGCGTAGTCCGCGAGGCGGTGATCGCCGCCGCCCTGACGGGCCTCATGATCCTGCTGTTCCTCGGGAGCTGGCGCAGCACCCTCATCATCTTCATTTCGATTCCGCTCTCGATCCTGGCATCGATCGCCTGCCTGGCAGCCCTCGGCGAGACCATCAACATCATGACCCTGGGCGGGCTCGCGCTGGCGGTCGGCATCCTCGTGGACGACGCCACCGTCACGATCGAGAACATCAACTCCCACCTCGAGCGCGGCGATGAGGTGGAGCCGGCCATCCTGCACGGTGCCCAGCAGATCGCACTGCCCGCGCTCGTCTCGACCCTCGCGATCTGCATCGTGTTCGTTCCGATGTTCCTCCTCGCCGGAATCGCCAAGTTCCTCTTCGTGCCGCTGGCCGAAGCGGTGGTGTTCGCGATGCTCGCCTCGTACCTGTTGTCGCGGACACTCGTGCCGACGCTGTCGAACTTCTGGCTGAAGAAACATGAAGAAAGCGTATCGAACGACGAGCACCGCCCCGCACACGGATCGGTGGGGCGGGCAATCCGCTGGCTCGGACATTCCCAGAAGCGCTTCGAGCACGGGTTCGAGCACGTCAGGGACCGGTATCGCTCCCTCTTGGAGGCCGCGCTGCGCAGCGGCCCGAGATTCGCCGCCCTCTTCCTCGGGGCCGTGGCCGCCTCGGCCGTCCTGGCATTTCCCTTCGGACGCGACCTGCCGGGACTCGGGCAGGATTTTTTCCCGGTCGTGGACTCGGGCCAGATCAAGCTGCATTTTCGGGCGCGCACGGGGCTGCGAATCGAGGAGACTGCCGCCCTGTGCGACCGCGTGGAGAACGCGGTGCGCCAGGCGATCCCGCGGGATGAGCTCGACAGCGTCGTGGACAATATCGGCCTGCCTTACAGCGGCATCAATCTCACCTACAGCACGTCGGCCCCGATTGGCCCGGGCGACGCCGATATTTTCATCTCCTTGAAGCGGGATCATCGCCCGACGGATCGGTACGTCCGCGAGCTGCGCTCCCGGCTCAACGCGAGCTTCCCCTCCACCTCGTTTGCTTTCCTCCCCGCGGACATCGTGAGCCAGACGCTCAATTTCGGCCTGCCGAGCCCGATCGACATCCAGATCGTCGGGATGAATCTGGAGGCGAACCATGAGTTCGCCAACCAATTGCTGCCGCAGCTACGGACGATCCCCGGCGCCGTCGATCTGCGTGTCCAGCAGGCCCTGGACTATCCGACGATTCACGTGGACGTGAATCGGACCAAAGCGCGGCAACTCGGCCTCACCCAGCAGAACGTTGCTTCCAACCTGCTGGTCTCGCTGTCGGGCAGCTTCCAGACACAACCGTCGTTCTGGAACGATCCGGCGACCGGCACCTCTTACAACGTCGTCGCCCAGACGCCTCAGGCCGAGCTCGATTCGCTGAATGCGCTCGCGACTACGCCGCTCACGGGCAGCGCCCCAACGTCCTCGCAACTGCTCGCGAACGTCGCGGAGTTCAGCCGTGGCAGCAGCCCCGCCATCGTCAGCCATTACAATGCAACCCCGGTCATCGACATCTACGGATCGGTGCAGGGCGCGGATCTGGGCTTCGTTTCCTCCCGAGTCGATTCGATCGTCGCGGAGGCGAAAAAGAATCTCCCCAAGGGCTCGCACATCGATGTCCGCGGCCAGGTGCGGACCATGAAGGCGTCCTTCGACGGCCTGCTGCTCGGACTGGCCGGCGCAGTGGTGCTGGTCTATCTGCTGATCGTCGTCAATTTCCAGTCCTGGCTGGACCCGCTGATCATCATCACCGCGCTGCCGGCGGCCCTGGCGGGCATCGTTTGGATGTTGTTTCTGACCCACACGAGCGTCAGCGTGCCCGCCCTCACGGGGGCCATCATGTGCATGGGTGTCGCTACGGCCAACAGCGTGCTGATGATCAGCTTTGCTCGCGAGCGGATGAACGCGGGCGACGATGCGTTCACCGCGGCACTGCGGGCGGGCTCCGCCCGCTTCCGGCCCGTACTGATGACCGCCCTCGCGATGGTCATCGGAATGATCCCCATGGCTCTCAGCCTGGGTGAAGGCGCCGAGCAGAACGCTCCGCTCGGGCGGGCCGTCATAGGTGGATTGCTGTTCGCGACGATCGCGACGCTGTTCTTCGTGCCGGCTGTGTTCGTGTTGATTCACGGCCGCCGGCCTCGCAGCCACCCGCCTGAGACTCGCCACTTCCGGAGCTCCCCTTCGTGACATCGACCCCCGAGTCGGACGCGGCCGACAGCCTGAGGACCCTCAAACGAGCTGCCTGGACTGCCCTGATCGTCGCCCTGGTGCTGGCGATCTGGGGCGTCGCGAGCCGGGTGAGCTCGCGTAACAAGCTGAGTCAGGACACCCGCTCCGACGCTGTCGCAATCGTGACGACCGAGAAGGCGGATGTGAGCCCCGGCTCCGAGGAGTTGGTGTTACCGGGGAGTGTGCAGGCCTACATCGAAGCGCCGATCTACGCTCGCACCAGCGGCTACCTGCGCGCTTGGTATACGGACATCGGCACGCCCGTCAAGAAGGGGGCCGTGCTCGCGGAGATCGACGCCCCCGAAGTCGATCAACAGTTACGTCAAGGTCGCGCGGACCTTGCCACCGCCCAGGCAAACGCGAAGCTCGCCGACACGACCAACAAGCGTTGGCAGGGCCTCCTCGCCAATCACGCGGTCTCGCAGCAGGACGCCGACACCCGGTCGGGCGATGCGGCTGCGATGCAGGCCACCGCCGCTGCCGCGGCAGCCAATGTCGCGCGGCTCGAGCAGCTCGAGTCCTTCAAGCGCCTCGTAGCCCCGTTCGATGGAATCGTCACCGCACGCAACACGGACGTCGGTGATTTGATCGGCGCCGGACAGAGCACTGCCAGTGCGCTGTTCCGGGTAGCCGACATCAACAAGCTGCGTGTCTACGTCGATGTCCCGGAGCCCTACGCCGCCCGAACCCGCCCGGGCATCGAGGTCGGGCTGCTTTTCAAGGAACATCCCGGAATGGTGTTTCCCGCCGAGCTCGTGCGCACCGCCCGGGCTCTGGACCCTGGCCAGCGCACGCTGCGGGTGCAGCTGCAGGTGAACAACCAGCAGGGCGAGCTGTTTCCCGGGGCCTACGCCGAAGTGCATTTCAAGTTGCCGGGCAGCTCGAGCACGCTACACGTTCCAGCCAACGCGCTGTTGTTCCGCAGCCAGGGCTTGCAAGTTGCGGTCGTCGGAGAAGACAACCGCGTGAAGCTGCACAGGATCGTCGCGGGACGCGACTTCGGCACTTCCGTGGAGGTGCTGTCGGGCATCCAGCCGGATGATCGCATCATCATCAATCCGTCCGATTCCATCGCAGACGGAACTGAAGTGCGCATCGCCCAGCCTCCCCAGGCCGGGCACGGCTCGGCGGACACGCAGACGCGGTGACGCGCATGCGCCGCCCGTGGTTGCCGATTCTCCTGAGCGCCGTGAGCGCGTGCTCGCTGGCCCCTCGCTACCGCAAACCCCCGGTCGAGTCGCCCCCGGCGACCTTCAAGGAGGACTCGGGCGAGTGGCAGGCAGTCAAGCCGGCGGACATCGACAGCCGCGGCCGCTGGTGGGAGATGTTCTCGGACCCGAGGCTCAACGCGCTGGAGGAGCGGGTCACGGCTTCCAATCAGAACATCAAGGCCGCGCTGGCCCGACTCGAGCAGGCTCGCGCCGCTACGCGTATTGCCAGAGCGGCTCATCTGCCAGCGCTGACCGCGGGCGCGAGCGCCACGCGCTCCCGCACGTCGGTCAACTCGCCGAGCTACTCGGGTACGCGCTCTCCTATCGCCAATGACTTCGTCCTCGATGCGGATCTGTCCTATGAGCTCGATGTGTGGGGCCGGGTGCGCAACACGGTGAGCGCTGCTCGAGCCACCGCGCAGGCCAGCGCGGCCGATCTCGCCACTGTGGATCTCAGCACTCACGCCGAGCTGGCCAGTGACTACTTCATGCTCGCGGGTCTCGACAGTCAGGTGCTGTTGGTGGACAAGACCGTTGCGGACTACGAGCAATCGCTGCAGCTCACTCGACACCTGTACGACGGCGGAGCCGCAACGCTCGCCGATCTCGATCAGGCGCGGTCGCAGCTGGAATCCGCCCGCACGCAAGCGACCGACTTCCGATTGCGGCGCGCGCAGACGGAGCACGCCATTGCGGTGCTGGTCGCAGAATCGCCCTCGACTTTCCGGCTCGACCCGCACCCTCTGCAGCTCGATCGCGTACCGCCGGCGATTGATCCGGGGCTGCCGTCCCAGCTGCTCGAGCGTCGTCCCGACGTTGCGGCCGCCGAGCGCCGCGTATCCGCGGCAAACGCCGAGATCGGCGTGGCAAGAGCTGCTTACTTTCCTGTCTTCAGTCTCGCAGGAGAGGCCGGGTTCGAAAGCACGAAAACCTCGAACTGGATATCCGCTCCAAGCCGCTTCTGGTCGAGCGGACCGTCGGCGTTGCTGACGGTCTTCGATGCCGGCCTGCACGGAGCACAGACGGCGCGTGCGCGGGCTGCTTACGATGAGGAGGTCGCGAGCTATCGCAACACGGTGCTCGTTGCGTATCAGGAGGTCGAGGACAACCTTGCCGCGCTACATGCCTTGGAGGCCGAAAGCGTCAGTCAGGCCGCTGCGGTGGCCGCCACCACGGGAGCGCTGACGCAATCCCAGTATCAATTTCAGGGCGGCGTCGTCACTTTCCTGCAGGTCGCCGTGACCGAGAATGCCGCCCTGTCGGCACAGCTCGCGGCAACCGATATCCAGGTGCGCAGGTTGACCGCGATCGTGCTGCTGGTGAAAGCCCTTGGGGGCGCCTGGAACGTCCCGACCGCACCCCGCTAACCCCCTCACCTCACGCACCCCGCGGGGATAGCTCGAGCCCGCCCGGCCGATACCGGCCAGCTCAATACTCGACCGCCATGTCATCCGGATAACAGTAGAGCCAGCGCTCGCCCGGCTCGGCTGAAGCGATCACGGGATGATCACTGGCGCGGGCGTGCTTGGAAGCATGTTGCTGCGGGGAGCTGTCGCAGCACAGAGTCGTCCCGCACGTCTGGCAGGTGCGCAGATGGACCCAGCGGCTGCCGATCTTGACGCATTCGGCGCACTCGGTGCGCGCGGCCTGCTTGATTGCGGCGACGGCTTCGAGGTGGTTGCAGATATTGCTCTTCATTGACATCCCGATCATGCACCTTTCTCACTGCGCCAGGATAGGCCCACCGTGCCGAGCACATCGGCCCACCCGCGACCTCAGGAACAATCGTTGCTCGCCGGCAACGCTCGCGTAAATCGCTGACGGTCTCTACTTATGCCAAAACTGAGCCGCCCGGTGCTTCTTTTCCTGAAGGGCGTGTTCAGCGCCATCGCCATGGGCGGCTTGATCGCCGGCATCGATTGGCGGCAGGTCCCCGACTCGATCGTGGGATATCGCTGGGAATTTGCCGTCGCGGCCTTCATAGGACTGATGATTCAATTCCCGATCAGCGGCCTGAAGTGGCATGCCGCTTTGCGACTCTGCAATGTGGATCTGTCTTTCACGCGGCTCACGCGCTTCTACTGCATCTCGCACTTCGTGGGACAATTTTTGCCGACTTCGATCGGAGGCGACGCTTATCGGGTGTATCGCGTGCTTCCCTTGGTGGAGCCGCGTTCCCGCGCCGTCACGTCGATCCTCATCGATCGGATCGTCGGTCTGGCGGCGTTGCTGCTGCTGGGAGCTGCCGGCGCGCTGTTCCTGCTGGACCACTTCACCCTCCCCCGGGGTTATCTCACCCTGCTGGCCGCCGGCGGCACCGCCGCACTGCTCGTGGCGGCGGCCATGTACCTCGGCTGGTTTGGCTTCATGGGCAAGAGGCTCCAGCGTCTCAAACTGGTCGCGGCGATCCGGGCGGACATTCTGCTACTGGTGCGCGCCGGGTGGAATTGGCTGCCGCTCATCATCATGGCGTTCGTGTTTCAGCTCATTGCCGTGGAGATCGTCCACCTGCTGTTCGTCGGCGCCGGCTCCACGATCGGTTTTGCGGAGGTGTGCCTGATCGCCGCCATCGCGGGAATTGCCGGCATATTTCCGCTCGCGATCAACGGGATCGGAATCACCGAAGGAACCATCACGCTTGCCGGAGTCGCGGTGGGCGCCGATTACGAAGATGCCGCGGTCGCTGCCGTCTTGCTCAGAATCGCCGTGCTGCCCTTGAGCTGCGCATGCGGGGTGCTCTACTGGCGCGAACCCCATCAGCTCGCCCCCGTTCGATTGCACGAACGCTCCCCCACCAGGCGCTCATAGATCCAGATCCGCGCGCTCCGCGAGCCGCGCGGTGTTGAGTAGTAAGTCCACGGCGCAGCAGGAGCGGTCGGCGCGCGATTGACGCTGGCCGAGGCCGCTGCTATCGTTAGGTACAAAATACTAAGTTCTGCACGGGAGCGATCCCGTCGCCGGGTCAGGCAGTAGTTCGAGATCAGGGCAATCGTGTCATTGAGGAGTCCAGTACATGGCGTCTGACAACCAGCCGGACACTTCGGTACTTCTTGAAATTTATCGCCGCGCCGCGCTCATCAAGAAAAACGATGAGAAGATCATCGCCGCCGCTCGCAGCGGCAAAATGAACCTCATCTACTACTCCCCACGCGGCCAGGAGATCATCCCGTCCGCCTTGTCGGTGCATCTGTCCGACGACGACTATGTGTGCACCATCTATCGAGGCATTCATGATCAGTTGGCGAAGGGGGTGCCCTCGAAGAGCATCTGGGCGGAGTACGCCGGGCGAGTGACGGGAAGCTGCAAGGGGAAGGGTGGCCCCATGCATATCACGTATCCCGCCAAGGGTGTCATGGTGACCACCGGCGTCGTGGGCTCGAGCATGCCCATTGCCAACGGCCTGGCGCTGGCCGCGCAGATACAGGGGGTGCAGCGTATCGCCGTAGCCAATTTTGGCGATGGCGCCTCGAACATCGGCGCGTTCCTGGAATCGCTCAACCTGGCCTCGGTGTGGCAGCTCCCGGTCATCTTCGTGTGTCAGAACAATCTATACGCCGAGCATTCGAGCTTCAGGAAATTTACCGCGGGCGGCAGCGTCGCCCAGCGCGCGGAGGGCTTAGGCATGCCCGGCGTTACGGTCGACGGGAACGATGCGGTCGCGATGTGGCGGGTTGCAAGAGAAGCGGTGGCGCGCGCGCGCGCGGGCGAAGGCCCCACATTGATCGAAGCGATGACTTTCCGCTTCCAGGGACATCTGCTGGGCGATGATGCGAGCTACATCCCGGCCGAGCAATTGCGCGCCGCTGTCGAAAAGGACCCGGTCCTCGCCTTGCGCAGCCACTTGATCGCACACCATCAGGTCCGGGAGCTCACGCTCACGGGCATCGAGGCCGCCATCGAGCGGGAGGTCGAAGAAGCCCAGGCATTTGCCCTTTCGAGCAAGTGGCCGACACCCGACGAGCTCCTAACGGATGTATGGGCAGCGCCGGGGCCGGTGAAAACCCATCTCAGCACGAGTGCACCCACATGAGCGCCAAGCCCGCGACAGTCAACGCCATGCAAGCGATCAACCTGGCGTTGCACGATGCGATGAAGGAGGATGATAGTGTGATTGTGTTCGGCGAAGACCTCGCGGACCCGGAGGGCGGCGGCGTCCTCGGCGTCACGAAGGGACTGTCTTCGACCTTCGGCGACTCGCGCGTGCGTTCCACCCCCATTTCGGAGCAAGCCATCATCGGAGCCGGCATCGGCGCGGCTCTCGGCGGCCTGCGGCCGGTAACCGAAATCATGCTCATGAATTTTGCCGCGGTAGCCATGGACATGATCACCAATCACGCGGCGAAGCTGCGCTTCATGTCCGGTGGCCAGACACACGTCCCGATGACGATTCGTACCATGACGGGCGCGGGTGCCGGCAATGGAGGCCAACACTCCGATTATCTCGAGGCTTGGTTCGCTCACACGGCCGGTATCAAGGTGGTCACGTACTCCTCGCCGGCGGAAGCCTACGGTTTGCTGCTGTCCGCCATCTTCGACGAGGATCCCGTCATCTTCATCGAGAATCTGACGACCTACTTTGTGACGGGACCCGCTCCAACTCGCGGCGCCCTCATTCCCTTGGGCAAGGCCAATGTCTTGCGCCGGGGAACGGACATCAGCCTGATCAGCTATGGATTCATGGTCAATCACGCATGGGCGGCGGCGGTCGAGCTCGAGAAGGAAGGGGTTTCCGCCGAAGTGATCGACCTGCGCACGGTTGCGCCCTATGACGCGGAAACCATCCTGGATAGTGTCGGCAGGACCGGCCGGGTTGTCATCGTGCATGAAGCGGTGCGTAACTTCGGGGTAGGAGCTGAGATCGCGGCGGAGATCGCCGAAGCATTGCACGGCCGCCTGAAGAGCGCTCCGCGCCGGGTCGGCGGCTCATTCAATGCGGTGCCGTTCTCAAAGCCGCTGGAGACGAGTCACATGCCCAATCCTGCGAGGATTCTGGCCGCGGCTCGATCTGCGCTTGGACGATAGGCGCTGTCTCGAGTCATTGTCGAGAGGTCTTCCCCCGTATCGAGGCACCCGCCGCAGCAGGCCGCGGGTGGTTGGCGATGGCGGGACCTGCCCGAGGCGTCCTTGACCCTCTCACGGCTTCCGTGATAGCCTAATTTTTTGTACCAAAGTACAATATTGGCGTCACGACAACGTCTCGAGTTAAAAACTACGAGCGGAAAAGCCGAACGTTCGCATCGCGCCACGCTGCTCAGGCTCATGGCGAGACCCGGTCGGCGCACGATGAGGTCCGCCTGAGGCGCTCGATGAAGTCCACCTTGGATCGGGTTGCACGATGCCGACACGTTGTACGTCGATAGACGCGCGCACTCGAGCCAAGGACCGCAGGAGAAGCTGACGTGAAGGTGCTAGCGGTAACCGAAAAATGCGTCGGATGCGGCTATTGTGAAACGGTCTGTCCGACCTCTGCCATCATCGCGGAGGGAACCGCCAAGCTCACTGACCCCCAGTGCCTGGCCTTCACGCGGCCTGTTGCGAAATCGGGGAAGCCGAGCTGTCTGATATGCGTGAGTTTCTGTCCTGTCCCAGGCGCTCTCGAGGTGGATTATGGGCACGACTGATTCTTTCGATGTAGTCGTTTTGGGATCCGGAATGGGCGGCATGTGCTCCGCGGCCCGGCTCGCACACGCAGGTTTCAAGACACTGCTCGTCGAGCGGCTCGCCTTCATCGGCGGACGCAGCTCCTCGCTCGATTACAAAGGTTATACGAAGACGACCGGCGCCATCATCATCTCGGCCAATAGCGTCATCGAGGATACCTTCCGAGACGTGGGCGCGGAGTTCAACGTGAGGAGCGTGGGCGCTCGATGGCGTGTCGACGGCCAGGATCATGATTGGCAGATCAGTGAAGGCTTGGGCCGCGCCATGATGGCCGTCACCAAAGATCCTGACGGCACCGGGCGCTTGCTGGGGGCCATCATGAATGCCGTTACCTGGCAGCCCCCGACCGGCACGATGTCATTGCGGCGCTGGGTTGCTCAGTACACCACCGACGAGCGAGTGCTGCAGACGTTTCATCCCTTGGTCACGGCACTGCTCTGCTCGACGGTCGACGAGGTGCCCGTCGCGGACGTCTTTGCCTTTATCCGCAATCAGTTTGAGCGTCCTTGGGACATCGCTCTCGGGCCCAAGGGTAACATCGAGCTCTTTCGACCGCTGCTGGATACCGTCAAGAAGAACGGTGGACAAATCCGCCGTAATGCGGAGGTCAAGCGCATTCTGATCTGCGACAACAAGGTCACTGGAGTCATCCTCAAGACCCGCAGCGGCGAGCAGCAGGTCAACGCCAAAGCGATCGTCAGCAATTTGGGGCCGGTGGCCACGGTCGAGCTCGCGGGCCGGGAACACTTTGACGCGGCGTACCTCGAGGCCCTCGAGCTCGTTCAGCCCGTACCGCTCTACATTACGCTCAACATCACGAGCGACGAGCCGCTTCTCGATCATCCGGCCCTGGTTTTTCCGGTCGACGCCCGCAAGATCTCTGCGTTCATGGATCCCACGGTCTCCAGCCCCGAGATGGCGCCTCCAGGCAAGCACATGCTCCACGTGTGGGGAGCGATGACCCAGCCCATCCACGGCGAAATCAATCGCGAGCACGAGATCCAAGCCACGATGGATGAGCTCAAGCGCCTCGTGCCTGCGGTAGCCGACAAAGGCACGATCTTGTCCATCGAGTGCTTCGACCGTGACTGGCCCACCTTCCGTTGCGTCTCCTCCGAGCTCCCCCATCGATCCTCGGTTGCGGAGCTCTACAACGTGGGCGACGGAATCAGAAAACCGGGGTATGTGGGCGTCGCATTGGGCGCGGAGACGGCTCGGATCGTCACCCAGGACATCGTCAGCCGAGTGCAGCCCGGCTGACGCATCGCTATTTTTCGTGGGCTTCCAAGAATATCACCGGGCGTCCGTCTGACCAGGCATCAGAGCTCGTCTCGACCAGGGGATTCACGTGCAGGCAGTTGTCGTGGGAGCGGGGCTCGCCGGTCTAAGTAGCGCGCACCGCCTGAAGCAGGCAGGGTTCGAAGTCACCGTCTTCGAGAAGACCGCTCGGGTCGGGGGCCGCGTTCTGACGACGCGCAGAGATGGCTACATCATCGACTCTTCGGCCGATGCCATGAGCGAGGACTACGTCTACTACAAATCTCTCGCCGAAGACGTTGGCCTCGGCGCGCGATTCGTGCCCTCCAGCGCGACGGTAGGGATCATCCGTGGGGGACGTGTCATCGACATCGACACGACGCGGAAAAGCGCGATTTTGTTCACCAAAGCGCTCTCGTGGCCAGGGAAACTCCGGTTTTTCTGGGGACTGCTCAAGCACCGTAAGCTCTTCGCGGAGGTCGATTCGAGCTTCCTCACCGAGTCCGCCGATCGCGACTCCGACACGGAAAGCGCTCTTGAGTTCTCGCAGCGTGCCTTTGGCCGCGAAGCCACCGAGTATCTAATCGATCCGTTGATTCGTATCGTCACGGGGACGGGGTCGGCGCAAGTATCCCGCCTGAGCGTCCTCGGCGGACTCGTCAACTGGTCCGTGCCCATCATCAACATCCTGGGCGGACTCGATCTGTTACCGCAGACGGTGGCGAGCGCTCTGCGGGTCCGCACCAACTGCGAAGTGACGGCGGTGAAGGAGCTGCCGGGAGGCGTCGACATCGCATATCGCAATCAGAGCGGAACGCCGCAAGTTCAGCGAGCCGATGTTTGCGTGATTGCCACCACCCACCCCGCCGCGGAAGCCATTTATCCGAAACTCCTCGACTGCATGCCCGGATATAGCGACCACCTGGAATACACCCGGATGGTGGCGGTCTCGCTGGCCTATGATGCTCCGACCAAAACCAAGGCGTACGCCATCCAAGTGCCGGAGTCGGAGAATGCCGACATTACCATGTTCAGCCTCCAGCATAATAAAGCTGCCGACCGCGTGCCGGCGGGCCACAGTCTGCTGCACATCTACACGGATTCACGCGTTGCGTCGCGGTTCCTCGAGATGTCGGAGGACGATATCGTCCGCTGGGCGCGCGAAGTCTGCGAAAGACTTTTCCCGGAATTGACCGGCCACTATCAGTTCAGCGACATTTCCCGTTGGGCCCTCACGGTCCCGCTGCCGAATCCAGGGTTCTGGCGTCGCACTCATCAATTGCTGCAGTCCCTCCCGGAGAGCTCTCGGGTGCAAGTCGGCGGCGACTTGTTCGGCGCCGGCTCCATGGAGTCAGCCATCGCTTGGGGGGATCGCGCCGCCCGCCGGTTGATTGCGCACCATCCCGCTTGCGCCTCGGAAACGACGGACACTCGACTCGCCGGATAGACGACTCCGCATACCCTCGCTGCTGCGCACGTCCGCCCACGTCCACGGAGATGCTGATGAGTACGCAAGTCCTCGTACCCAAACTCGGGTTCTCGAACAGCGAAGCCACCCTGACGCAATGGCTGGTGACCGACGGCGCGTCCGTGGTCGAAGGTCAGCCTTTGTATGTGATCGAGAGCGAGAAGTCGACTCAGGAGATCGAGGCGCCGGCCTCCGGCACGCTGAGAATCATGGCGGATATCGGCGAGGTGTACCAGGTCGGTCACGTGTTGGCCGAGATCGCCTGAGCCGAGACTGCCTGAGCGGCAGTCCCGCAGACAACGAAGCGCCGGCGCGCTCCCTTCTCAAGTCGGCGACGGCAGGCGGCGATGATAACCCGTAGCGGCAGGCCTGCGGCTCAAGTCCACAAATACCTCATCTCCTCGCAGGCACGCGGGGAAGACGTGTAACGAGGCAACCGCCGGGCCGGACAGGGCGGTCCCGCTTCGCAAGTCGAAGCAGGCTCCATGGAACGGACAGGTAATCTGCCCCCCCATGATTCGCCCGCGCTCCAGCGATTCGCCCAGATGCGTGCAGAAATTGTGAAGCGCGATCACCTCGTTTGCGCCTCGCAACAGCAACAGCAGCTCCACCGAGTCCACAGTCCGTACCAGGCGCTTGGACGAGGAAAATTCCGACACCTGCGCAACCCGCTGCAGCACTTCGCCCCCGTACGCGGTCATGGCCGCGCAACGTCCGCCGCCGGCGCCTTGCCGCTCGCCTCGTACATGAACTTCATGATCTGCTCGAGGGTGGTCCCCGGGCCAAAAATGCCTCGCACTCCCATTTCCCGCAGCGCCGGTTCATCTTCCCGATGAATCAGGCCTCCGACCATCACCGGAACATCCGTCAGTCCCGCCTCGCGCATCTTGGCGAGCAAGTCGCGCGTGTAGTGAAGATACGTCGCCGTACTGTAGCTCAGACCGACGATATCGACGTCCTCCGTCAACATTGCGCGCACCATGCCCATCGGAGTGTTGTGTTCTCCCAGATAGATCACCTCCACACCCCGATCTCGCAGTAGCTGCGCCAGCGTGCGAATTCCCTTGCTATGAATGTCAGTTCCCAACATACCGAGCATACAGCGGATGATGTTCGCGGACATGGCGGCTCACATCGTGGGGTAGACGAAGGGCGACTCGAGAACCCGAAACGGGTCGTAGGGGTAACCGCTGGCCACTCGCACCGTCCCCCAGACCTCTGCGATGCTCGCATCCGCCATCAGGGCCTCGATCATCGCAGGATGGGCGTTCTCGCGGCGATGCGCGACTCGGTACAATGCGGCGATCTTTGCGCCCAATCGAGCCTGATCCCGCTCCCGCTTGAGCGTTTGGAATCGCCGGATGTGCTCCGTCATTCGCGCCGGCGAGAAAGCGAACCGCTTTGGCTGCTCCTGCTCTTTGGGTTGAAATCGGTTGACTCCGACCACGATCCGCTCCAAGCGGTCCACTTCGAGCTGAAACCGATAGTTGTAGTCATCCATCAGGCCTTCCACGGTGCCGTTCTCGATGGCCTCGATGAGCCCGATTGCCTCGATTTTCTCGAGCAATTGCCGCGCGTCGGCCTCGACGCGATCGGTCAATGCCTCCACATAGTAGCTGCCGCCCAGGGGGTCGGCCGTGCGCGCCGCCCCAACCTCGTGCGCTAGGATCTGCTGCGTTCGGGTGGCGAGCTCACGGGCATACTCGGTCGGGATGCAGATCGGTTCGTCGTACGTGCACGCCTCGAGCGACTGGACGCCCCCCAGGAGGGCCGCCAGCGACTGCACCGTCGCTCTCGCGAGATTGTTGAGTGGCTGCGGGTAAACCAGCGCACGACCGGAGGTGTGACATGCGATGCGAACGCGTTGCGCTCGCGGCTCCTTGGAGCCAAAGGTATCCTTCATCGTGCGCGCCCACAGTCTGCGCAGCGCGCGAAATTTGGCGACTTCCTCGAACAGATCGATATCGGCTCCCGACACCCAGGCCAAACTGGGCGCCACCTGATCCACCGTGAGCCCCCTCGCTTCGAGGTCCCGGATCGTCTGCCGTACGATCGCCATCCCGAGTCCGATCTCCCCCGAGGCCGGCACACCGCGTTCACGTAAATCGTAGGCTTGCGGACAACCGAGCGCCCAACGCGGACTATGCCTCACGCTGTACTCGATGCAATCGACAGTCGTCCGGTGCCCCAGCTCGGTGGGCACGATCGTCTCGCTCCATCCGGCCAGGCGCAGTTGCAAGTGATCCGGCTGATGCGAGCCTTGCAGCTTCGCGATGTCGAGCCCCTGCTTCCTGGCCATCGCCACGACCAATGGATAGATCATCATCGTCTGATGCCAGGCGACATCCGTCCTCGTTACGTCAATCCCCTGTAGCAGGATCTCCAGGTCCCGCACGGTCGGCACCGAACACCCTTCCTGGCCTGCGTCGGCAGACAGAACCGGGTGATCGGGATCGAGCGCCTCCGCCGACAAGGTATCCGGCACGATGTCGATCCCCGCTGTACCCATCTTGAGCGCATTCATGACGCCTTCGCGAGTATCCTCGGGTGCTCCATATCCGACGATGTTACGCAGGGTCCACATCCGGCTTCGATACATCTGCGGGAACGCCCCCCGCGTGTAGGGATACTGCCCGGGGTCGCCTGAATCGCGGGCGTAGTCATGCTTGGCGACGTCGTCTGGACCGTACCATGCCTGCGTCTCGATACCGCTCCAGGTCGCCGTGCGGGAGAGCTTTATCGACACATCCTCGATGTGCTTTTGCAGATCCACAGGCGATCCGGCCTGTCCTTCCGCTGCCTCGTCGGCAATGCCTTGCTTCATACGGATTGTCCACCTGCGTTGGCGTACGCTTCACGGAGTGCAAACTTCTGGATCTTGCCCGATGCATTCGTGGGCAGACCGTCGACGAAAAACCAAAACTTCGGCACCTTGTGCCTGGCGATGCGCGCTTGCAGATACTCGATCAGCACACACTCCTCGGCGCTCTTGCCTTGCCTGAGGATGACGGCCGCGGCCACTTGCTCACCCCATTTGGCATCGGGAATTCCAAAAACCGCCGCCTGAGCAATCGCCTCATGTTCCGCCAGGACATCCTCGATCTCTCGCGGGTAGATGTTCTCGCCGCCGCGAATGATCATGTCCTTGAGGCGACCCGTGACCTGCACATAGCCATCCGCCCGCATGATCCCGAGGTCGCCCGTATGGAGCCACCCCTCCTGATCGATGGCCTGCGCGCTCTTATCAGGCATCTGAAAATACTCGATCATGCAGCAGCGCGTCCGGGTACAAATCTCCCCGACTTCCCCTCGCGGCAGGACCTCGCCCGTCCTGATAGAAACGATCTTCGATTCGGACAGCGGCAGCGCCACCCCAACACTCCCCGTGATCCTCTCCTCCCCGTCATGGCGGTGCGTCACATACATGCACCCCCCGGCTTCCGTCTGCCCGAAGGCGGCGATCACATCAACGTGAAATCGTCTCTTGAGCTGGCGCACGAGATCCGGCGGGATGGTCGTCGCGCCCGTCATCACCAGTTCCATCGAGGAAAGACTCACCGTGTCCAGGCGCTCGCTGTGCAGCATTGCGTAGAACATCGTGGGCACCATGAACGTGAAGCTTACCCGGTATCGCTCGATCGACTCGAGAGCGACCTCGGGGTTGAACTCGCGCAGCAGCACATTCGTTCCGTGGTTCGCAATACATCCGAGCACCATCGTCGTATTACCGCCGATGTGAAAGAGCGGTACGGTCGTGAGCCACGTCGAGCCGGGCCGGATCTGCATGCGCTCGTTCGTCAAACGAGCGTTGTTGACGAGGCCCCGATGTCGCTCCACCACACCTTTGGGCTTTCCGGTGGTCCCCGAGGTATACATGATCATCGCGGGAGCGCTCCCCGGAACATCCGGAAGGGCACTCGCGCTGCCGACGTTCACGAACCGGGTCCATTCATCGAGATAAAAGACATGCGCGAGCGCCGGTAGCCGCGCGCGCAGATTCTCGATGACCGCCTGGTTGTCCAGTCCCCGGTACTGGCGCTCCAGGAAGAGCCCGCGCGCCTGGCTTTGCTCGAGCTGGTAGTGAATCTCCTGCGCACGATTGGCCGGGTTCACCGTCACCAGAATCACATGCGCAAGGGCTGCACCGAGCTGCAGGAAAATGATTTCCGCACTATTGCCTGCCCAGGTGGCGACGCGGTCGCCCGGGCGAAACCGGGCGAGCAGCGAGCTGGCCGTGCGCTGCGCCTGCGCATGAAGCTCCTCGTAGGTCCACTGCCGCTCGATCTCTCCGGGATGCGGGGCCGAGATGAGGGCCACTCGCTGCGGCGTGGCCCGCACCGCAGCGGCCAGCAAATCTCCGACTGACCAGTCATGAAACGTCGCCTCCGCCTCGGCGATGTAATAGGAGAGCTGCGACGTCACAGCGTCGCTCTGCGTGCGGCAGGGTGGCGCATGCTCATGCAAGAATCTGCCTTGCCAGGATGTTTCGCTGAACTTCGTTCGTGCCGCCAAAGATCGACCAGCACCGTCCGTACAGGTATTCATATCCCATCGCGCTCGCGCGTTGCGATGGCGTCAGCTCCTCATTGGCACCGCGATATAAATCGGCCGAGTCATAGGCCGCCGCCATCCGCCCTTCGATCTCCAGGGCCAACTCCGTGATGGCCTGCAGGATCTCGGTGGCGCGCACTTTGATGATCGAGGCTTCCGCCCCGAACGGCTTGCCGGATTCCCATTCATCGATGAAGCGACGCTCGAGCGCACACAACGCGAGAAGTTGAATCGAAACTTCCGCGAGCTTTGCGCGCAGCAGGGCCCGCATGTCGGCAGGCATCTCGGCCTGCTCTACGCATTCACGATGCAGAGCTTGCACATGACGCAGCAGCCGAAGTTTCTGGCCGGTATCGCCGATGGCCACGCGCTCGTTGCCGAGCAGAAATTTGGCGATCGCCCAGCCCTGACCTTCGGACCCGACGCGATTCGCTGCCGGAACGCGCACGTTGTCGAGAAACACCGCATTGGTATGGTGCACGCCATCGATGGTGACGATCGGCCGAATGCCGATACCGGGCGATTTCATATCGATCAGCAGGAAACTGATTCCCGCCTGCGGCTTGACGCTCCTGTCCGTACGCACCAGACAGTGCATCCAATCGGCCCAGTGGGCTTCGGTCGTCCACAGCTTGGCGCCCGTGACGACATAGTCATCGCCGTCGCGTACCGCGAAGGTCTTCAGGCTGGCAAGGTCCGAGCCGGACCCCGGTTCAGAGTACCCTTGGCACCACCAGACATCATTGGAAAGAATCCCCGGTAGATGCCGACGCTTCTGCTCCTCGCTCCCAAAAGAATACAGTACCGGCCCCACCATATTGACGCCGTATGGGCTGATCCAGGGCCCATCGTGGAGCGCCGTTTCCTGGGTGAAGAGCAGTTGCTTGACGAGGCCCCAGCCCTGGCCGCCGAAGCGAGGCGGCCAGGCGCCCGCGAACAGGCCGTGCTCGGCTAGGACTTTCTGCCATCCGACGTAGTCTTGTTTCTCGATCTTCAGGCCCAGGGACACCTTCCTGCCAATCCTCGCGGGAAGATTCTTCTGGGTGAAGGCCGCCACCTCTGCCCGCCATGCCCGGTCGCTGTCCGAATCCAGCAGCCGCAGCAAGCCGGTCAGATCCGTTTCCACCCCAAAGCGAAGGTGGTGATAGCTCACGCTTCCCAACTGCGAGCGCATCGTCGCGAGGCGGCGCGCGAAGTGGCTGATATTGAGCTCATCGCTCACCCCCATGCCGCCGTGCAACTGGATCGCTTCATGCCCGATCCGGCGGCCGGCTCCGTCCGCGACGCACTTGAGCGCTGACAAAATCGCGCTGCGCCCGCTTCCCGTCCCGTCGCTCATGGCTCGGACCGCCAATCCCATGGCCGCGCCGAGCTCCTCTTCCGCCATCTTCATATCGGCCGCGCGGTGCTGGAGCGCCTGGAAGGTTCCAATCAAGACGCCAAATTGCCTCCTCTGCATCAGGTATCGGAAAGTCGCCTCGTTGGCTGCCGAGGCGATTCCGTAGGCTTCCGCGCCGAGCGCGAGGAGGCCCCACTCGAGCGCATCTTCGATGACTTCCTGCGCGGGACGCACGCAGAGCAGCCGGGCCTCGAGCCCCAACCAGACACCGTCCAGGCGCAGGTCGACGGCTCCCGAGGCGTCCATCAATCGATAGGGCTGCACGCGCAGGGCAGCTTTCGGACAGCGAAAAATCTCCGTTTGCCCGTCGAGCGTCGCCGAGATCAGGAATTCCTGGGCCACATCGCCGTTGTAGACACAGGACACCCGTCCGCTCAGGCGATAGCCGTCCGCCTCCTCCTGGGCTCGTATGGACGGGGGCCCGAAGGGGCTGGAACCGCCATCGTGGGCCAGCGCGATCACCCGGTCGCCCGCAATCACTTGACCGATCCACTGATCCCGCGGTGCCTTGGCTTGCATGTGCTGCAGGATCCGGCCTGCAATCACGGCGCACGTCAGGAATGGCTCGACCACGAGCGAGCGGCCGAGCTCGCACATGATGAGGGCTATGGTTCGGGCGTCTCCCGCAAAGCCTCCCAGGCTCTCCGGGAATGCGGCCCCGAGCACCCCGATGTCCGCCAGCCCGCGCCACAGCGCCAGCCGGTTGGGGGACTGCGCCTGCAGGCGCGCGGCTCGCCGCTCGAACGCGTTGTCGTGGTCGAGATATCGGCGAAGGTTCTCTTGGAGCAGCGCCAGCTCATCAGTTGCTGCTAGATTCATGGATTCACACAGCCCCACCGAGGCCTTACTCGTACCGCTTCGCCGCGAACGCCGCTCAAGGCGCCCGGGATGTCGCTCGACGAGCCGGCGTTCGCGGCAACCGCCGACATCAGCCCTTTAGCAGCATTCGCATCGCCCGCAAGAGGTTCCGGACACCCAGCATCTTCAGGGAGCGGCGCAGCTCCGTCGGGGTGATCACCGTTTCAATGGGCATGGCGCCCATGATCGTGCCCTCGATGACGAGATTGGCGCCTTCCGCCCTGATGGCCCTGACCTCCATGAGCGCGGAGCCGTCGCGAGATAACAATTTCATGACTGCGGTCGCACGCTCACAGGGACACGAACGCCTCGTTGAGATCCACCTTCCAATCCATGAGCATCTTCATTGCAGTCGCCCTGCCTCCCAGCAACACGGTGCCGCCCGGATGCTGCGTGGCGCCGGCGAGATAAAACGACTCCAGCCCCGGCACCTTGTATTGCGCCAGGTCCGCGTTCGGACGCCGACCGTTGGATTGATGGGCAAACGACCCGACGCCAAAGATGTCGCCATTGCGCATCATTTTGGAATGACGATGATGATCGAGCGGCGATTCGATGTGCCACCCCAGAATCTTCGAACGATCGATGTTGGTGGTGTATTTGCACATTTCATCGAAGACCCAGCCTGCCGCCTCCTCCTTGATCTCGTCCCAATTCTCGATGCCGCCCTTCTGAGCGAGAGGAGCAAAGTGATACAGGTACATCGCGGCCTTGCCCGCCGGCGCGCGGGTCCTGTCGTGATTGCTCATGACCGATACCAGCGGGCTCAAATGCCGGCGCGTCATCTGACCGTAACGATATTCATCGAATTTGGCGCGCATGCTGTTCAGATCGCGCTTCATGCACTCGACCCACATCGAGGGCGCGAAGCCGGGGCCTGCTCTCCAGATGGGCGCTTCGGCCAGAGCGATCTGCTGATTGAGGGCGCCGTAAGAGGAGAGCTTGACATTGCGCGCGGCCGCCACCACGTGCGGATCGATACCCTCGAGATAGTCGCCCAAGTCCCAGGGATGGATGTTAGCGACCACCGCGTCCTTGGCCTTGACGACTTCGCCGTCTTTCAGTGTGACGCCGGTGGCTCTACCCGCTCGCACGTTGACCTTGACCACATCCGCATTGCAGCGGATCGTACCGCCGTAATGTACGATGCAGCGCTCGAATGCTCGCGTCAGGTTGGCCGATCCGCCGACGACCCCGTGCATCTTCGAGTCGTGGCAGATGCCCATGAGCAGAAACGGCACGAGACCGGTTCCCTTGGTCTCGGCATCCACCATCATCTCGGCCACCCACTTGAGGATGTGCATCTTCAGCTCGGGCGATTCGAAGATGGACTCGAGCACGTCGTAGGCGCTCTCGAGCATGGCGGTCACCAGCCGCTGCCCCTGGCGGTTTTGCTCCGCCATGCCCACGAAGGCGCCGAAAGGAATGGGCGGAGTAAACATGCCCTTGAGCAGCATGGGAATGTAGGCCCGCGCCTCGTTCACGAACCGACGATAGGTCTCGGCGTCCTTTGCCGAGAACTGCGCGATACTTTCGCAGCTCCTATCCAAGCTCAGAAATGTCTGAATCCCCGTGTCATCGTCAAACGCCGTGGAGAATGTGACGTCTCCCGAGAACCACTGGAGGCCGAACTTCGATTGCAAACCGAGCTCATCGTGGGCGATGACCGGATTGTGCACTCCCAACACGTAACCCGACGCGTGCGGATCGTGGATGAAACCCGGCGCCGTGGACATCGACACCACGCCGCCGCCGCAGTGCGCGTTCTTCTCGAGAACCAGGACCTTCTTGCCGATTTTCGCGAGATACGCTGCTGCGGTCAGCGAGTTGCTACCGCCGCCAATCACCACAACGTCATATTGTTCCGCCATTCAACCCGCCCTCGTCATCGGCATTTTGTGAACCGCATTTTTCGCGCCCCGCAGGCCCGGTTGGCGGTCCGCGGCGTCAGCGCGCGCTCGCGATGAGACGATCGATTTCCGCGTTGTAATGCCGGATTCGGCACTCCGACTCCGACAGTCTCGCTCCCTTGAAATAGCCGGACTCGATGCCTCTTTGGACTTCCGGTACGCGGCGCGCGTCTTGCGCGAGCAGATAGCCGAATTCCGCAAGCTCCTTCGGCACGAAGCGCGCAGCACGCTCCTCCCCTTTCCAGCCGGGTGGGCTGAAGGCCTCGGGTCCGAAGGAGTTCACGTCCATCACCCGCGTCACATCGTCGCTCACCGGCAGGCACAAGGTGATGGCGCTGTAGTAGCTCTTGCCGGGTTCGGTCGGGTGCGGCCGGAAGTTTTGCACCAGCACGGTATCGGCGAATACATTCAAGGTCATGTTGAACGTGGAGTAGCTCCAGTCATCGACCATCTGATCGTCGGTCAGATCGTCGAAGAATGCGTAGCCATGCCTGCGTCCCCAGGCACGCTTTACCGCGACGAACGCCTGCTTGTACTCGTGGCCCTTGAGGTGTCGGTAGTCCTCGGGATTGCCGCCATAGGCTTGAATGAAAAGTCGCAGCGATTCGTTGACGGTGTCGCGATCCTCATAGCGGCTGGTCACGAACCCCATCGGCAAGATCATCCGGCTGATGCCGTTCGGGTAGAGGTCGTACTGGCACTCGAGCGTCTCCATGACCGGAACCGCTTCGGGATGCACATCATCCGCGTGATAAAACTCGATGAATGCGTCGAACGCCGTCTTCCAATTGGCATCCCACACGTATTCGATGTCGCGCAGGACCCGCAGCTTGGAGAAGTCGTAAGGCGCCAAGTGGCGGGGTATCACATCGAGGTACTCGATCAGGCCCTGCGCGGGGTCCGGATCGGGATTGATGAAGATCAGGCTGTTCCATACCTCGCACTTCACCCGCGTCAGGCCGGGCCGATCGGCGATGACCTCGGGGCGGAAGATCAGCTCGTCACGAATTTTCCTGTTGGCTCCATCGAGGCCGAATTGCCAGCCGTGGAAATCGCAAGTGAAGCGGCAACCGCCCGTGTGGCCGAAGTCGTTGTGAACGATACGATTGCCGCGGTGAGGGCAAACGTTATGATAGGCGCTGATTCCGGTCGGGCCCGGCGATTCCCTGACGATGAGAAACGATGCCCTGCCCAGGTTGTATCGCAGGTAGTCGCCCACATTCGGGACGTCCTGAGCGAGGCCCGCAAACGTCCAGACCTTCGTCCAGCAGTGTTGCCACTCGAGCTGCATCTGCTCCCTGGAGTAGTAGCGGGCCGGATCGATGGGGCGTGTCCCATGATCGACATAGGGCGCCTTGTCGCCCGCGGACCCGGAACGACCGCCGGGATAATTCACAAAACCTTGCCTGTAATCGAACTCGATATTCCTCATCGGGAACCTCGTGTCGCCGACATCATGGTCTGCCACGCAGTCCGGGACGTCCGTGACCTCCGCGAGATTTAGTATTTTGGACCAAATGAGGTTAGCACGTCATTCCCGGAGCGGTCAAGGGAAGGGACGATCGGCTGAAAACCCGGGGCCCCGGGGCCGGAAGCCCGGCGCTCCATGAGTCGCATGCGCGTCGGTTTGGCCCCCATTGCCGGCCGCCGCGGCGCCACGCCATTTCAGGTGTGGAAGGCCTCGATGAGACGTTGCGCCTGAGCGAGGAAATGCGGCTGGAATTGATACATGATCGTGCCGAACTTGATGTTGCGAAACCGCCCAGCCTCGTAGTGGTGCGCCATCAATGGGCTGGTGGTGGAATTGCGCACGTTCGCCCACAGCTCGAAATATTTCACACGCTCCTCGCTGGGCACCGGGCGCAGCGTCGCCCGAGCATAGTCGGACATGAACTGTGGCCAGTCCATCTGGCTCCCGATCATGCTGCGGATGTAGCCGAGGTCCTCCGCGGGATCGCCAATGTGCGCGAATTCCCAGTCGAGGACAGCGCTCAACTGCGAACCGTCGAATAGCAAGTTATGACTGCCGATATCTCCATGGACCAACGTCGGAGGGTCAGCCGTTTCAGGACAATGCGCCAGCAGCCAATTGAACAGCCCGTAAAGAGCCGGCACGGGCAGGTGAGGCGTCTGTTGATAGTGCCGAAACCACGACGCAATATACCGGCGCGCGCATTCGGTAGCGGACTTGCGCCACAGGGACTGCTCGAACGCCGGTATATCCGCGAGCTCCGTGAGCGGCTCCAAGGAATGCAGCCGCGCGGTGACCTGAGCGAGCACCCGCTGCAGATCCGTGGGGACCCGACTTCTGCCCCCCGTCGCATCCCCCGTCACCGCACCCGGCACACGCCGCATGATGGTGAACGCGGGTCCGTTGATTGCCAGTGGACGCGGCTCAAACAGCACGGGTTCGGGGACGGGAAAGCCTCGCGCATGAACCGCGCGCAGCAGCGGGTACTCCTTCGCCGCAATGTGACAATCGAGGCCCTCGAACGGATCGATTGGATTGTCCCGCCGCATCACCAAGTCGCCGTTGAGCGTCTGGCTGGCCAGAGAAAATAGACTCGTCTGCTTGCAAAAGCCCCCCGTCAGGGTGATGACGTTCGTGACGACGGCCGTCGGATCGGAGAGCTTCTGACGAAAGTATTCCGTCAAATTCGCCTCGGTCAGCGGCTCGCCCGCCGATGAGTCCGCCTCCGTGGAGGGAGGCTGGGTCATCAATTCGATCCTGTTGTGATTCCTAACGAGATCGGACGTGAAGCGCGCGAAGAGCGCGGTCGCTGCCGCAGGCGCCGTCTTCGCAATCGTTGCAAACGCCGCCTCCATCCGCTCGAGGAGCACCATCAAGGCTTGCTTCAAGGCATTACCGCTCAGCAATGATGAAGCGAGGTTATCCGCGGTGCCGGCCGCCAGCCCGAGCTCCTCCCGCAGCCGCGCGCGATCCGCTCCTGACATCGAGTCGCAATCGCGCATCGCTCGAAGCAGATGCCCCGACTCCCGACCGAAACGCCGGACATCCTCCCCGTCCGAAGTATCCACGTGCTGCGCGTGCCGCAGCATCGTCGAGGCCACCATCAGGTCGTATGCCACATCCGCAGCAATGTCGCTTCGCCGCTGAATCCGATCCAGCGTCTCGAGTATCGACGCGGCAATCCGCTCGTTCGAGATCAGCATGTGCCCCGCCCTACGGCATCGCAGCTGCGGCGATTGAAGTCATCGATCAGCGCTTCTGTCCGCGCCATGTAGTGGGGCATGAAGTGATACATGACGATGCCGTTCTTGATGTTCCGCGACCTGCCTACCTCAAAATGATCCACCATCAGCGCGCTGGCGGCGGCGTTGCGGGTATGCGCCCAGATTTCGAAGAAACGCACCCTCGCCTCGCTCGGCGCCGATCGCTGCGTCGCTGCCGCGTAATCCGCGATGAACGCGCCCCAATCCAACTGCGAACCCATGACGCTGCGGATATACCCCAGGTCCTCGGCAGGGTCCCCCGTGTGGGCAAATTCCCAATCGAGCATTCCGGAAAGCTTGCCGCGATCGAACAGCAAATTATGAAAGCCGATATCTCCATGGACGAGCACCGGCTTCTCATCGGTCACCGGCACATGCGCGAGCAGCCAATTGAATAGCCCGTACAGCGGCGGCGCGGGCAAATGAGCGTTCTCCCGATAATGGCGGAACCACGAGGCGATATAGAGGCGCGTGCATTCGGTAGCGGACTTGCGCCACAGGGACGGCTCGAAGGCGGGTATCTCCCGCAGCTGCGTGAGCGGCTCCAAGGTGTGCAGCCGCGCGGTCAGTTGCGCGAGCACTCGCTGCAGATCCGCGGGAACCGGACTGCTTCCCCCCGTGGCATCTCCCGATACCGCACCCGGTACGCGCCGCATGATGGTGAAAGCGGGTCCATTGATCACGCGGGTACCAGGTTCGAAGAGCACCGGTTCGGGCACCGGGAAACCCCGCGAATAAACTGCACGCAGCAACGGGTATTCATTCGCGCCCGCGTGGCAGTCCAGGCCCTCGTATAGATTGACGGCATTGTCCCGCCTCATCACGAGGTCCCCATGGAGGGTCTGGCTGGTCAGGGTAAACAGGCTCGTCTGCTTGCAGAAGCCCCCGGTGAGAGTGACGACCTTGGTGGCGACCGCCGTCCGATCGGAGAGCTTCTGGCGAAAATACTCCGTTAGATTCGCCTCGGTCAACGGCTCACCCGCCGATGAGTCCGGCTCTGCAGCCACGGCCTTGGTCGTCAGCTCAATGCCGTTGTGATTTCTCAATAGATCCGAGGTAAAGCGCGCAAAGAGCGATGCCGCCGCGTGCGGGACCAAAGTCGCCATCTCCGCAAACCCCTGCTCCATTCGCTTGAGGAACACCATCAGGGCTCGCTTCAATGCATTCCCGCCCAGCGTCGATGTCGCAAGGCTATCCGCGGCACCCGCCACCGCCGCGAGCTCCTCGCGCAGCGGCGCGCGCTCTGCGCCCGACATCAGCTCGCTATCGCGCATCGCCCGCAGCAGATGTGCCGATTCTCGGCCGAAACGGCGGACATCCTGTCCGTCGGACGTATCCACATGCTGCGCATGGCGCAACATCGTCGCGGCCACCATCAGGTCATATGCCACATCCGCCGCAATATCGCCGCGCCGCCGGATGCGATCCAACGCCTCCAAGATCGATTCGGCAATCCGCTCGTTCGAAATCAGCATACACGCTCCCGGCTGAATGCCCGTCCGTGGATCTGATTCACCGTCGGCCGTCCCGCACGCCTGCGGGCCGACCGGTTACGCCCGTTTCGGCGTGGGCAGCACCGCGCGCTCTGACTCGCCCTTCGCGCCCGTTGCCGGCGGCGATCGGGCACTGGACAGCGCAGGACCCGTCCCCAGAAACTGGCGGATCTCCGTAGACATCTGATGTATCAATCGCGGGATCATGAAAATCACGGCATTGACGAGCTCAATGTCATCCGACAGGCCCTCCTCGACGAAACCTCGAACTTTGAAAAGCATCACCATCAACCGGATCTTTTCCAACAAGGTGTAAAAGAGCAAGTCCAGGGGCGCGATCGCCGGTCCGCCGGCGCTTCGATAAGCGGCCATGAAGGCATCCCACGAGATGCGATTGAGAACGGCCGGACGGATGTAGCCCAAGTCCTCGGCGGGGTGACCGACGCGTACCAACTCCCAGTCGAGAACCGCCGTCAGTCGCTGATCCTGGAAAAGAATATTGTGATAGCTGTAGTCGCCGTGCACGACCGCGCTCAACGGCTGCACCGCGTTGGCATTGTCCAGGAGCCACTTGAAAACGAAATCCAAGGTCACGCTGCGCGCCCGCGACTGCGCGGACCACTGCGACTCGAGATCGACGATGATCGATCGTACCCCCTGCGCATCGGGTCGAACGCGCGATCTCGGTCGCATGGTAGGCGCAAGGTCCGCAACCGGTAACGCGTGCAACCGCCCGAGAACCCGCGCACTGTCCAAGACCGCCGCTTCGCTCGGCGGATCGAATAGATGCCCCGCCAGGGTTCCAGCGACCTTCCCGACGACGATAAACGGCGAGCCCATGACGCCTGAATCCGGCTCGCAGAGAACCGGCCGCGGCACCGGAATACCGCGGCTATAAAGTGCCTCAAGCACGGCGAATTCCTCCGGCACCGTGCCCCCGGTAGGATTCGTCGTCAGCAAGTCCCGGCGAATCACCAGCTCGCGCGCTCGTCCGCTACCGTCGACCATGTCGAGCAGGATGGTTTGTTTGGATCGCCCCCCGCTCAGAACCCGCAACGTCTTCACGTGCGTGTCCGGATCAAGACGAGATTGTAAGTAGCGCTCTACTGCCGCGATGCTCACCGACTCCGGAAGAGCCGCATTGCTCTCCTGCCCGCTTGCCTCCGGCACCATGCGACGCGTGTCCGTCGCGGTCTCGATCTCATCCAGTAAACGACCTTCCTCGAGCAATTGGCGGTGCCATGACTCGGCCGTGGTAGTATGATCGGCCGGGGTTGCTGCCTCGGCCCTCAACGCCGAAAGATTCTCCGGGAGATAAGGAGCGTAGTCGTTGACGGCGGCCAGTCGCGCCAGCTGCGTCCGAACCATGTCGAAGGCATACAACGCCCGCGGGGAGCGAAGCTCGGGCTTCAGGTCGTTGTTGAGTATCTTGAGAATTGCGTCGTAGTATCTCGACCGCGCACCTGCAGCCATTGCCCCCTCCCCATGCGTCAAGAGACTGCCGCCTCGCTGCACGCCCCACTCGGACCCATTCTGCGCTCGATATTTCCCGCGCCCGGTCTTTCCCGACCTTAGTATTTCGGCCCAAAACACAATCTAGCATCGGGTCCTTGGAGAGTCAATGAAGCCGCTCCCGCCGCAAGTCGCGACCGATCCAAGCGCCGCGGCGCCGCCGCGCGCGCCCAAAATCTCTTGCAACAATCGCTTCTTTGGTCCTAAATACTAACGTTATATTTCCGGACTCTTACCCCTGAAATTCTCGAGAGAACTCCATGAGCGACATGTCGAAACCATCCGATGACAAGCTGCCCTTCTTCCTCGCCAAGAACAGCGCACTGGGGACCATCCGTCCCGAGGATGAACTGCTGCACCCGGATAGCTTCAAAGGCGTAGCCGACGACTCCGCGACGGAAACTCAGTATTTCGGCTTCAGCGTGCCCGAGGAGAATATTCATTCCCTCTGCTACATGTGGTGGCATCCGAATCTGAAAGTGGTCTCCGGCGGCCTCTACGTATTTCAGGGCGTGAAGGACAATTGGGTGCATGCCGAGCTGTGCGACTGGCGCGCCTTCATGAGCGATCAGGTACTGGCCAAGGATCTGCACGAGTTCCGTCTCGATAGCGGTTATGGGGTCAAGGTCCTCGTACCCAACAGGCGATTCCACATCACCTATGAGGGAGCTGCCGAGAAAAACTCCGTGGACCTCATTGCGGAGGCCGTGCAGCCCGGGGTGATGTTCGCCGATGGAAAACATTTCGATCAGGCGATGCGGATGAAGGGCAAACTGACCCTTCGCGGCAAGGAATATGCCGTCGACTGCTACAGCGTTCGCGACCGCTCGTGGGGCAAGCCGCGTCCGGAGACCCTCATGGCGCTGCCGCCGATGTCCTGGATGAGCTGCACTTTCAACGATGAATTCTCATTCAACTGTACGATGTTTGATCATGCCAGCGGACAGCCCGAACGGGCCGGCATCATGGTGGTGCCTGACAGCGAGGCGCTGATCTGCGGCTGGGTGCGCCGGGAGGGCAAGCTCGGGCGAATCGTCAAGGGCTACAAACGTGTTCTGCGGGGTCCGGGGTCCACCGCGTGTGCCGCCATCCGCCTGAAGTTTACCGACGAGCACGGACGCGACTTCGCCGTGGACGCAACCCTCAGAGCCTCCTGCCCCATGCCGGGGTGGCCGAGCGCCATGCAAATCATCAACCTGATGCGCTTCGAATGCAACGGAATGGTCGGATACGGGGATTGCCAGGAGGTCATCTGGGGAAATTACCTCAATTCTCCGATCTTCAAGGCCACGAAATAAGCCGCAGTGCATGAACGTGGCGTCGATGGTCTGCGGCGCCATGCGCGGTCGAGGAGTATGGGATGTCAACCGCTACAGATGAATCGAAGACCGAATTGCGCGCCGAGGGATTCCTACCTGGCAATGACCGGCTCCTGCGGGGAGTACAAGCGACGCTGCGCTGGATTCGCAAGGACATCGCCGATGCTCAGTCGCTGCACGAGTTGAACGCCATCGATTGCGTCCTGAGCGAGCTCGCATCTCGCGAGGAGACCCGTTTCTATCTCGAGCACTACCGCGCGCTCCGGTCGCTGCTCGCCGAGGGATTGGGCCTCATCGAGGGCGGCGGCCAGGCCACGAAACTGCAGACGATTCGCGCCGCATTGTCCGCCAACCTTCCCGAAAGCCTCGAGGCAGCTCTCAGCTTCGAGGCCATCAGTATTCGAATCAACGAGGTCATGCGGCTGCTCGCCACGTTGATCGCGATTGCCGACACGGGCGACGCTGCGGTGCTGGAGTTCATGGCTCGTGTGAGCGCGTGCGAGAACAACTTGCACATTCGCCGTGTCAAATACGCCGACACGCGCAAGCTCATCGAGCGGGACAGCGGTCTGTCGCTCGATGCGCAGAAGCTCACAGCTTACCTGCGGGAGCGGTTTCCGGACCGTCGCGGCATCCGGGTCACGAATTTCAAACAGCTCGTGGGCGGCTTTCAGAAAGTCACGATCCTGTTCGAGACGATCGACGACGAGCAACGACGTCAGGCGCTCGTGATGCGCGCGGAGAAGAACGATCGGTTCATGGCGTTCACCGCGAGCGATATCCGCAAGGAATTCGCGTTCGTAAAGGCTCTGTTCGAGCTTGGCATCCCCGTCGCCGAACCGCTGTGGCTCGAAGATGACGAGCGCCGGCTCGGTCAACGCTTCTTTGTCTCTCGAAAGTTGGCGGGCGAGAATTATGGCAGCGCCGTCACGATGGACAAGCCGCTCACGGACGAGGTGATGCGGTCCTTTGTCGAGGCGATTGCCAAGGTTCACCTGCTGACAACCGACTCTCTGCGGCACCTGGCTGTCTCGGACTGGCTGAGCTACCCCACCCCTCAGGACAACTGGCGTGCCAACATCGACTACTGGCGCAATCAGCTGTGGATGAAAGCCGGCAATCCGTCGGCGATCGTCGATCGGTTGGCCCACTGGCTGCGCGACAACGTGCCGCAGGAGCGCGCGCCCCTGTGCCTGATTCACGGCGACTATGGCCCGCACAACGTACTGGTCGATCAGGGCGCGGTGACCGGCATCGTCGACTGGGAGATGCCGCGCATCGGGGACCCCGCCGAGGACATCGCGTGGTTCTTGCAGGCCTGCGGTGGCAAGGCGGATTACAGGAAGGTTCTCGAGTGGTACGCCGAGATCACGGGGCATCGCATCAGCGAGTATCGCCTCCGCTATTACGATGTTTTCGGGTGTCTCAAGCTCATGGCGGCAACGATCTGTGCGGAGGCAACCTTCGAGCACCACGAGGATGCTTCGATCGTCTGGCTGCTGCTGCCTTATCGAATGGGGTTCTTCGGCACCAGCACGGCTGAGGCGCGCATCGAAGCCGCTGAGGCGCTCAAGCACACCCAAGCAAGGGTTTTAAACACGGTCAACGGCTAGGAGTTGGCGCCATGTCAGCCACGATGAAATCTTCGTTCCAGATGTTTGGCGTTTGGTGTGCGATCGGCTACGTCGTCACACTGCTCGTGGGCTGGGGGCTCATCGCGGGGTTTCTCCCGGCGACACCTCCCTCTGCGAACGCCGCGCAGATCGCTGATCTCTTCGCAGCCGATTACACGCGAATCCGTATCGGCATGCTTCTCCTGATGGTTGCCGCCATGGTGGGTATTCCGTTCACCGCCGTGCTGACGCAGCTGCTCGCACGCATCGAAGGCGGCGCCGGTGTCCTTGCATACTCGATGTTGCTGGGCGGTGTCGGCAGCATGGTGCTGACGTTTTATCCGGCAATATGGTGGCTGGTGGCGGCCTTCCGACCCGACCGTCCCGCGCAACTGATCTACCTCATGAACGATATGGCGTGGCTGCAGTTCATCGGCGGCGTGACACTGTATCTCGCCATGCCCTTCAGCTGCGCGGCGGCGGCTCTGGTTGACCGCAGTCCCAAGCCGGTATTTCCCCGCTGGTCCGGTTTTGTGAATATTTGGCTCGGCTTGCTGGTCGTGCCCGACCAGTTGCTGTTCTTCTTCCATACCGGGCCCTTCGCCTGGAACGGAATCTTCGGGTTTTGGGTTCCGGTAGGCGCCTTTTCGGGCTTCTTCATCTTCAACTTCCTGCTACTGCGAGCGGCGATTGCCCGCGAGATCGCCACCTCCTCGATGGCATCCATCCTCGCGGCGTGAATTCGCCTAGACGCCCGGCGGTCGTCCGCTTCGCAGGACTTACTGGCGACTGCTGCGCGCCGAGCGCTGCTTCGAGGCGGGTGTGTCCGTTATGCGGGCGAGCTCGCGCATAAACTCCTTGGTGAAGCTGGCGCTGAAATACCCTTGGACGATGCCATAAGTTTTCAATGCGCCATCGAAGATCGCGCTGCCGGGCAACTCCTCGCAGTCGTAATAGTCGAGCTCTTCCACGCGCAGCCAGCCGAGCCACATCATCCACCAGCATTCCGCCAGCAACCGCGGACTGTTCGGAGGCTTTGCCGGCAGCATCTCCTTCTGAGCGATGAGTCTCTTGAAGGCATTCTCCGCGGAGGCGATGATGTTCTCTTGCAGGACCAGGTAGCGCTTGCGGAGCTCCGCGTCATCGCGCAACAGGCGGTTCAAGGAATCAAAGATAAACCGGTAGCGCCACATCGCGCGGACGAGCGCGCTCGCATGGCGGGCTCCCTCGGCAGCGCTGAAATGCTCGCCGGGCTTGATGATATCCACGACTTGCTGGCGCATCTCCTCCTCGAGACGCGGGAAAAGAGCCATCGCGATGTCGGTCTTGGACTTGAAATGATAGCCAACATGGCCGGCGCTGATATCGAGAGAATGCGATATTTTTCGAACCGTAACGCTCTGGAAGCCTTGCACGTTGAACAACTTCAGACTGGCTTCGAGTATGCGATCGGGAGTTGACGATGTTTTGGGCATTTAAGAACGATAGCCGCCTGAAAAGGCCGTGAGCCTGTGCATGGTTTCGTATTTTAAAACAAAAATCAAACCACGAAATATTTTGTCGCAAGGGTAACAGTAAAGTCGAGCTCCAGGCAATCGCCGCGGCCTGTCCCGGCGCCGGGATTTTGCCGCCGCCTCCCGTGCTCAGCAGCAGGCGCGAGAGGGACAAACTGCGAGTATTTCCGGTGATGCCCGACTGCCTCGGCTCTTTATCGAAAGGCTAACGTGCAAAGGCCCTGGGCTAACGTGCAAAGGCCCTGACGGCATTGCGGAACGCCGTTTCGCTCGCCGCTTGATCGACGGGCGGTACGTAAGGCATGTGCAGCACAATATGCGGCAAGACACCGTCGAAAATGGCGAGCTGCTCACGAGCCTCTTCCGGCGTGCCGTGGATAGAGAAGGTCCTCAACAACGCATCTGATGTGGTCCGTTCGAGCGCTCGTGGGCCGCCGCTCATCAGCGCGGCGAGCACGGCCTTGCGATCCTCCTGCAAGCCCATGAACTCAACCATGGGAACGCCGACCGAATAGGCCACGTAGATCCCAACCTGGATGCGAGCGAGGCGCAGCGCGGCCTCCCGGTCCGCGTCCACACTACAGATGATCAGTGACGCCACATCGATGTCCGCCGGATCGCGGCCCGCCTGTCTGGCGCCCCGCGCGACGTTAGGCAACACGTGTTCGGTCACGAAACGCGGTGTGTTGAGAAAACCCAATACCCCGTCCGCCATCGCCCCCGCCATTTGCAGCATCCTGGGTTTCAGCGCGGCGAGGTAGATCGGAATGGTCTTGCGCGCCAGACGCCGCCGGGGACCGAAAATATTCACCGGCGGACTCGTGACCGAATGGAATCGCCCCCTGAGCTCGAGCGCTTCCCCGTCCGAGGCATGGTGATGCCAGATTGCGCGAAGCGCTTGGATGTACTCGGTCATTCTCGGCAGCGGATGGGAGATATCCGCGCCATTGTAGAGCTCGGCAAAATCGGCACCTCCGGTTCCGACGCCAAGAACCATCCGTCCGTTTGACAGCTCATCGACATCGGCCGCGGCGTTTGCCATCTCGTTCGGCGAGCGGGCACATGCCGCGGCCGCTCCCGTGCACAGCTTGATGCGTCGTGTCGTTCGGGCACACAGACCCAGCGTCATGAACGGATTGCGATAGCATTCGTAGTCCCAGACCGAATCGAAGCCCGCCTCCTCGGCAAGGTGCGCGAACAAGGGGTACTGGTCGTACGGCTGGTTCAGCATCGGTAGCGAGATACCGAGTCGGCTCTTGAGCTTCATGATCGTCGTGCTCCCCCGGTCGCCGTACGCCGCACCGGCGCGAACGGCCTCACGGTCGCGGCGCCGTCTCGAGACAACCCCGTTTTATTCCGCCGCAGAATATTGTATTCTGTACCCAAATACAAGATCGAGCGGACGAGCATCCGCCGGGCTCTGCAGCGCCCGGCAGGGTGCCTGCAGCCCGATCCCGACCTACCGCAGGAGACCTGACTTGGCGGCGATATCCACGGAACGCGTCTTGAGCGTGCACCATTGGAACGACTCTTTATTCAGCTTCACCACCAGCCGGGACCCCGGCTTCCGTTTCGAAAACGGGCACTTCGTGATGATCGGAATCGAAGATGAAGGGCGGCCGCTGATGCGTGCGTACAGTATCGCGAGCGCCAACCACGATGACTTTCTGGAGTTCTTCAGCATCAAGGTGCAACACGGCAAGCTGACCTCCCGCTTGCAGCACCTGAAGCCGGGAGACCCGGTTTTCGTCGGTCGCAAGCCGACCGGCACGTTGATCATTCACGACCTGCACCCCGGTAAGCATCTTTACCTGTTTGCCACCGGAACTGGGCTCGCGCCCTTCCTGAGCATCATCAAGGATCCTGAGACATATGACCGATTTGAAAAGATCGTTCTGATCCACAGCGTGCGCCACGTGAGTGAGCTTGCCTACGCGGATCGAATCAACGGTGAGCTGCCCCAGGATGAGCACATCGGCGAATGGATACGGGCCCAGCTGATCTACTACCCCACGGTCACGCGCGAGCCTTTCCGCAATCGGGGACGCCTGACGGACCTCGTGGAGTCAGGGACACTGTTCGAGGACATCGGCCTGCCCCCGCTCGATCCCGCCATCGACCGAGCCATGATTTGCGGAAGCCCCGGCATGCTGCGGGACACGAGCGCTCTGCTGAACGCTCGAGGCTTCAAAATCTCCGAACATATCGGTGCGCCGGGAGACTACGTCATTGAGCGCGCATTCGTTGACAAATAGCCGAACGGCGGCGGGCACCTCCTACTCATGGCGACGTTCGACGACGGCAAGCATTCACGCGCCAGAATGCCGGGAGAGGTCGGGGTCTGGGTATTCATTCTCGGCGACATGTTGATCTTCTCGCTGTTCTTCGTTGTTTTTCTCTTCTATCGGCGCGAGGAGCTGCCCGTATTCACGGCCTCCCGGAAGCACCTCAATCAGACCTACGGCCTCATCAACACATTCCTGATGCTCACGAGCTCGTGGTTCGTGGCCACCGCGATCCAGGCGATGCGCCGACACGACAGTCGAACGGGCGGGCGACTGCTCGCATGCGCCTGGGCGTGTGGCGCGGGTTTTGTCATGATCAAGTATCTGGAATACAGCGAGAAGATCCGGGCGGGCATCGGCCTCACGACCAATGACTTCTTCACGTGCTACTACATGTTCACCGGTATCCACCTATTCCACGTCTTGCTCGGCATGGCCGTGCTCGCCGCCCTCATCTCCTACTCGAAGCGCGGCCCGTTCGCCGTGGCGAAACTGCGCAATCTGGAGAGCGGCGCCATTTTTTGGCATCTGGTCGATGTGCTGTGGATCGTCCTGTTCGCGCTGCTGTACCTGGTCGACTGATGAAATCCTTGATCCTCACCCGGATGACCCTCACCTGGATGATTCTTTCGTCCGTGACCATCTTCTCGTGGGCGGTTTCGCATTCTCCGGGCGTCACCAGCCCGCGCTATGCCAGCGTCATCATCATCGTCGTCGCGCTGTTCAAGGCGCGTCTCGTCATCCTGAACTTCATGGAGGTTCGCCTGGCGCCGCGCATGATGCGGCTGATCGCGGATGCGTGGATTGCGCTCCTGGGGGTCAGTCTGATCGGCTTGGTGCAATAGCCCTTTCGATCGAAACCGACCCGGTCGGTGCGGCGGCGCTCTACAGTTGCAACCCCCCATCCACTGCGAGGCTTTGGCCGGTCACATAGGCGGCTTGATGCGAGCAGAGGAACAGCACGGCATTGGCGATGTCATCGGCCTCTCCGAAGCGTTGCAGCGGAATGGTCCTGCTGCGGATATGTTCGCGGGCCCGCTCATCCAATTGCTGTTCGAGCCCGCGTTTTCCAATGCCGGCGTTGATCCATCCCGGTCCGACGCAATTGGCGCGAATGCCGAAGCGACCTGACTCTTTTGCCACCCCGCGAATCAACATCTCCAGGGCAGCCTTGGGCGCCGCCGACAGGATGTCTTTGACGGGGACACGCTCGACCGCGGCGGTGATGATGGCGACGAGGTTCCCGCCGGCCTTTTGCGCCCGAAAGGTTTGCACGGCATTCTGGATGACGTGAAAGCCGCCATTGATATCGGCGTTGACGACGTGGTGCCACTCCTCATCGGCAATGTTGCCGATGAAGTTGAAACTGAAATGCGGCCCCGACGCGTAGATCACATGTGCAATCGGCGTTCGCCCGTTGCTGCTGTCCCGAAAGAATGACCTCACCGCATCGGCATCTGACAGATCGACCTTGCGAAAGTCGCACCGACCCCCGCGCAGCTCGATCTCGCTCTTGATGATCGCGGCTTTCGACTCGTTTTTATGGCAGGTGATCAGCACCGGCAACCCTGCAGCGGCAAACCGGCGGGCAATGACCTCGCCGATACCGCCGCTGCCGCCCGCAACGACCACGGCGCCTGGTTCAAACGTCAAAGCAGTGCTCACTCTCGCTCCTCCCGATCAGGCAGGTTTTTTGATGGACAGGACGGACATCTACGACCTGTTTCGAACGGCGGTGCGGCGAGGGGGCCGGCTCACTCAGAAGGCCGCGCTGCCGGTTCGTGCGCGCCCCAGAATCACCGACATCATGGAGCGGTAACCCGAATCGAGCCGCTCGATCTCGCGGCCTCTCGCGGGCGCTGCGCTCATTGAGCGGTGTATCCGCCGTCGGCCACGAGGGAATGGCCGGTCACAAAGCTCGCCTTGTCGGAGCACAGCCAGATCGCCGCCTCCGCAATCTCCGCGGGCTCCGCAATGCCGCGCAACGGGGCGTAGTTGGAAAGATGCGCACGCAACTCCTCGCTCACGGACATGGCCGCGTCAACAATCGGACTGCGGGTCACACCCGGACAGAGGGCGTTGATACGTATATTGCTCGCCGCGTACTGTAAAGCCGCGGTCTTGGTCAGACCGATGATCGCGTGCTTGCTGGCGCTGTAGCCCTGAACCACCGGCGCCCGCTGCCCGACCAGGCCGAGAACCGACGACATGTTGCAGATCGCGCCCTTGCCACGAGCGAGCATCCTGGGTATCTCGAACTTGAGGCACAGCATCTGGCTGATGAGATTCGTGTCGATAATCTTTCGAAACACGGACTCATCCCAGGCGGCATCGTGCGGATGAGTAATTCCGGCGTTGTTGAATGCGCAGTCCAGCTGACCGTAGCGATGCACGGTTTTCTCGACCATCGCCTCCACATCGGCGGCCTGCGACATGTCGCCGGCGATCGCCATCGCCTCGCCGCCCGCGCCGCGAATGATCTCGACAGTCGCCGATGCAGCGCTCTCCACGAGGTCCGCAACCGCCACCTTCCCGCCTGCGGCGGCGAAACCAAGCGCGGCTGCGCGCCCGATCGCGCCGCCCCCGCCCGTTACGATGATAACCTTGTTCTCGAATAGCCCTGCCATGCGACACCCCGATGCGGCCACTCTTCTCGGCTCGTCTGCGGCGATCAAGTTAGTATTTCGGGCCAATCGCCGAGTGTTATGCTACCACTCCGGCGGGACCTGTCAACCAAACCCCTGCCCGCGATTTTCGCGACGGCGCCGTCTACCGTTGGGAAGAAACGATGCATGCAATCTCTTCGCGCGATCCGGCTCGCCTCACCACGCTTTCACCGGAAACGGTACGGCCCTACTTGGTCAACCTCGCGCGGGCCCTGAACGGCGTTCTGGCGCCCGAGTTGGCAGGCCCGGCACGGGCCCGAGCCATCGACTGCCTGCGGATCATCGTGCGCATCGCGACCGAGCTCGCCTCGACGAGAGATGCACTCCCCAGCCCGGACACTTCGCCAAACTCGGCCCTTGCAGAGGCCAAGCTGCGCCAGGCGCTTGAATTGGAGGCTGCGCAGCTCATGAGCGAGGTCCGCTCGAAGCCCGCACCGGTCGAGCGAGCACTGGATGGGGCGGCGGTCCAAGCGTTCCTGCGCCGGCATTCCCAAGGGGGCGAGAAGGTCAGAATCACCGACAGCCGCTTGCTCGGCGGTGGCCGGTCGAAACTTACGGCACTTCTGGTCCTGGACGGCGCGCGCGATTTACCCGGAGAGCTCGTCATACGCCAGGACTGGTCGGCCTCAGTCGTTGGGAGTTCCGTTGCCGCCGAATTCGAGCTTCTCCGCAGACTTCAACGAGAGGGACTCGAGGTTCCGCGGCCTGTCCTGTGCAACGGCTCGATGGGTGAATTTGGCCGACCATTCATCCTCGTGGAGCGCAGCCGAGGATCCTCATCCGGTGATAACCAGCACGTCCTGCCGTTGAGTCGAGAGCCCGTCTGGCAACTCGCCGCGCAGCTCGGCCGATTGCATTCCTTGGACGTAGCCATGTTCGCGGATCTACCGACCGTCGAAGAGCGGCATTATTCGCGCGCCCAGCTCCTGTCGTCGCTGGCGGGTTTCGCTCAGGTCATTCATGCCTCGGAGGGATCACGCTCGGCCCTCGTCGATGCGGTGATCTCCCACCTGCATGACAACGTCGATCGGGCAACTCAGGGCCCGCGCGCACTCGTGCACGGCGATCTGGGCTTTCATAATATTTTATGCCAGGACGACGAGCTCGTGAGCATCTTGGATTGGGAGCTGTCTCATATCGGCTCCCCCGCCTACGATCTCGGTTACTTGCGCAACGCGCTCGCCAACGAAGACATGTGGTCCGAATTCGTGGCGCGGTATCGGGCCGCTGGCGGCCCTGTTGTCGATCGATACCGCGTCGACTACTACCATCTGTTTACCTGCGTGTGGTTCTATCACATCGCGATCAAGGTACGCCAAGCGATCGAGCAAGGCATTTTGGGAGATCTGGAGATGGTGGTGGTGTGTGCCGACATTCTCCCCCGGAATCTCGCTGCCATGGGGCGTACCTACGCAACACTCAGCGAATCTCAGCGCTGAGCAAGGCGCGGATGCGCGCTGACGCTATCGATCAATCGCTGTAGGAGCACTCTATGAAGACGACAGATGGACGAGAGCTGCCGGAATACGGCGCAGCGAGCCATGTGCGCCAGACCCCCGGGCCTCAGAAGAACTGGCAGGACAGTGTGGTTCTGATCTGGTGGGATCTGGAACGGCAGGTGGGCGGCTGGCATCGCATCGGCCACGAGGTCAATGCCGGTGAGGGCGGTATGATCGCCCTTTGGAACACCGTGTATTCTCCGGACGGCATCTACAAGCGAACGACCTACGAGCCGCTGCGCAAGTCGGATCTCCTTGCGCGCGGATTTGGGGCGGGCGACACCTGCCGCTGCGAGTACGTCAATGGGGAGCATGTCTGGACCATTGAGGACGGGGACCTCCGTGCTCGCATCGTTCACCGCGATACCGGTCCGAACGTCGATTGTTATCCCAAAAGCGCGACGATGGCGGATTTCGCCACGGGCCACTTGGATATCCCGGGCCGCGTCACCGGCGTCCTCGCGGTTGCCGGCAGGGAATATCCCATAAACGGGCTCTCTGTACGGGACCATGGCTGGGGTCCCAGGGACTGGGGCAGCGTACTGACCCATCGGTGGGTGGCCGGGACGGCCGGCGCGGAATTCAGCTTTATCGCGTTGTCCTGGTACGCACCCGATGAAGCCATGGCGTCTTTTGGCTGGGTGGTGCGCAACGGCGAGATCACCTACGCGGAAAAGCTCGACATCCTCACGTATGTCGAAGTCGATGGCGCCAGCAATCGCGGCGGCCAGGTACGATTTGAACTGACCACGGGCGAAATCCTCGAGATTGAATGCACGCCGCTGACGAAGCCGGTCGCCTCGGTTCACCAAGTCATGTGCTGCATTGACGTCCTGTGCCGCTTTACGTGCAACGACTCCATCGTGGGAATCTGCGACTTCGAGTCCTCTTCGAATCCACAGCAGGGCTCGCGTCGTCCCCGTCGCCTCGGCGGAACGATCGTGGGCAATGGATTCTTCCCTGCGTGAGAAGAGCGTATCGAGCCCCTGCGCCGGAGGAGGCACCATCGTCCAACGCGGGGTGGGGGGTTCGGGCAATGCAGACAGATCTTCCGCCGGGATGAGCCGATCCGCCCGGGCTTGAACAACAAGAGGCCTCCTGCCCGATCCGGCGCCCTGTCTCCTTATCCCTCCGTCGGCTACGAGTTTCAAACATCACGGTCGCGCGCGGCCAGTGGCCGCGGCGGGGCGGTACGCCGCCGGCGCGCCGATTGTTGACATCAATTTTAGGCCGTGTTAATTGTACTTGTACCAAAATACTATTCCAAGCGCGAGGGGGCGCGAAGAATGGGACGTCTCCACGGCAATGGCTCGGCGCCAAATGGCGCCGCGGGCATTTTCCCACCCGATCCCAAAGCCTGGTATTCGCGCGAACCAAACGTTGCCGCGGCACGAACCTGCCTTAGCGGCGGCAGTCGACGCAGATCTCGAGAACGCAAATCAGGGGAGCAGCCAATTTATGAACAATCGTGGGCGCGGACCGCAGGTTACGGGTACGGTGTTTCTTGTCCTGGCAACGCGTGGATGGGCAGACACCGCCCCGACCGACGCGTCGGCCAAGCAGGGCTTGGACGAGATTGTCGTCACCGCGCAACGCCGCTCCGAGAGCCTCGAGCGCACGCCGGTTGCCATTGCCGTAATCGGCGGGGACGACCTCACGAAGCAATCGATCGTGACGGAGTCGGATCTACAAACGGCCGTTCCCGGCCTGACCGTGCGCGCCACGCTCACGGCCAATCAGTTGAACTACTCCATCCGCGGTCAGACTGTCGATGCCTTCAGCGGCTCCAAACCCGCCGTCATCCCGTACATCAACGAGATCGCCATCAACAGTTCCGGAGGTGCATCGGCATTCTATGACCTGCAATCCGTGCAGGTATTGAAAGGACCCCAGGGAACCCTGTTCGGACGCAATACCACCGGCGGCGCGGTCCTGTTCACGACCACGAAACCCACGAACGACTTCAGCGGGTACATCAATGGCAGTACCGGCAACTACGGCCTCGCGCAATTCGAAGGCGCCCTCAATGTGCCGATCGTCCCCGGGAAGGTGCTGGCCCGTATCGCCGCTTTTCACGAGAGCCGCAGCGGCACGCAATTGAACACGTACTATGACACTCATTCGGGCGTCATTCAGTTGGATGGCGTTCGCGGCAGCCTCACCGTCAACTTCACGGACTCCGTTCACAACGATCTGGTCGTCGACTACCTGCATTCCGGCGGCTCCAGTAAAGGGCTGGTCCTCTCCTACGTCTTGCCGGTAGGCGCCGGCGCCAACGAGGCAGTGCTGGGAAACGTGCTCTATACCCCGGCCCTGGACTCCATCTTCGGGCCCGGCGCCTTCGCCGCCTACTCTGCCGCTCATCCTCAGATCCCGCCGGGCGGAATTTTTGCCTATCTCGATCTGCAGAATAAGCGCGGTCCCTACGTCATCACCAACTGGAACCCGGCTTCGCATCTTGCCAACAACCTGATCGTTTCCAACGTGACGAAGATCGACATCGCCCCCGATCTGCAGTTCAAGAACGTTGCCGGCTACAACAACCTGCGGTCCGCCGACGGCGACGACGCGACCGGCACTCCGTACGGAATCGACGGCACCCCGATCGATCAACCGTATGGTTTGTTCAAGAACATCGAAGAATACTCCGAAGAGCCGCAACTCATCGGCAAGGCCTTGCAAGGCGATTTGTCCTACGTCACCGGTCTCTACTATTCGAACAACAAGACAACCGAGCTGACCGCGAGCTCGTTTGCGGACCTCGAGCCTTTTGCGCCGCCCGTTCCCCAGCACAACGATACCCTGAACCGCGACAAGACCTACGCCGGGTACGGGCAGGGCACCTATGACCTGGGCCGGCTCACCTCGCTGAACGGCTTCGGGGTCACTGCCGGCGCGCGCTACACGGAGGAGCAGATCAGCATTGCGCAGCTGCCTACCTCGAGCTACTTCAACCGTCCTCCGCCGCTGTCAACTTTCCTCGAGAAAACTTTCGTCAAAACGAGCTGGCAATTCGGACTCCAGGAGCAGCTCAATCGAAATCTTCTGCTGTACGCCGTGACCCGGCGCAGTTTCCGCAGCGGTGGTTTCAGCGATACCGCACCGCCGCTGCCCGGTTTCGGCAGCCAGGGAGGATCCGGCTTCGATGCCGAAACCGCTACCGACGTCGAGGTCGGTGCCAAGTTTCAGGGCGATATCGCGGGCCTGCCGGCTCGCTTGAACTTTGCCGCCTACAACGAGAAAGTGAAAGGCGTTCAGCGCGTCGTCTACACGGAATTCCTGGGAGGGCTGACCGCTCTCACCGCCAATGTGCCGGAGGCGCGCATCAGAGGCATCGAGTTCGACGGCCAACTGGCTCCCGCCAGGTGGCTGAATGTTGGCACCAGTCTTACCTTCACCGATGCCGCTTTCACGGATAACGTGGCTCCCGTATACGGCTCGAATGCGGCGGGCGATGTGGTCGTCACGAGCGTTGCATTCGGCCCCTACCCCGACACACCGCGCTGGAGCGGCATGGTCTTCGCGGAACTCACGGCGCCGGTCGGCGATAACCTCGAGTTCACCGTTCGCGGGGAGGTCTACGACCAGACCGCCACTTACTACACGTCGACGGGAAACACCGTCACGCCGGGCGCGCGCATACCGGGCTACGCCGTCGCGAACTTTCGAATGGCCCTCGATAACCGCAAGCGGGGATGGACCGTCTCGGCCAACGTGAAGAATGCGTTCAACCGCGTCTACTACGTCGGCGGTATCGCGGAAGCGAGCATATTTACCGTGAACTCCGTCATGCCGGCCGATCCACGCACCTACATGGTCACGTTGCGCTACAACTTCTGACACGCACGGAGGAGACGAGCCGGCCCCGGGTCGGCGCGCATCGAATCAAACAATTGCCGTCCCACCTCGCATTGACTGACTTTCAGGGCGTGTGCTAGTGTCTTGGCCCGAAATACTAAGTTTAGAAGCTTGCTTTTAGAGGGGGAGTAAGATGTCTAACGGTTCTCGTGGCGCGATCCTGATCGGAACGGCCATGCTGAGTGGTGGGCCGGCGTGGGCGGACGAGGCGGCAACCGCCGCCACGGCAACGTCGCCGGGTCTCGAGGAGGTCGTCGTCACGGCACAGCGGCGCTCCGAGAGCCTCGAACGTACGCCCGTGGCCATTGCGGTGATCGGCGGGGGTGACCTCGCGAAGCAGGCCATCACGACGGAGGCCGACCTGCAGGCCGCTGTGCCCGGACTCACGGTCCGCGAGTCCCTCAATTCGAATCAGTTGAACTATTCCATCCGGGGCCAGACGGTCGATGAGTTCAGCGGCTCCAAGCCCGCAGTCATCCCTTATATCAACGAAATTGCGATCAATACCGCGGGCGGACAATCGGCATTTTACGACCTGCAGTCGGTTCAGGTGTTGAAAGGCCCGCAGGGCACGCTGTTCGGGAAGAACACCACCGGCGGCGCCGTCCTGTTCACGACCACCAAACCGACCGGCAATTTCGGCGGCTACGCCAGCGCGAGCACGGGCAACTACGGCTTGGCGCAATTCGAAGGTGCCGTCAATGTGCCCGTCATTCCCGACAAGGTATTGGCTCGTATAGCCGCATTTCACGAAAGTCGTAGCGGCGTTCAGAACAACACGTACTACGACAACCGCACGGGCACCGTACGGCTCGACGGCGTTCGCGGCAGTCTCACCATCAACTTCACCGACACGGTTCACGACGATCTGGTGATCGATTACCTGCGCGCCGGCGGATCGAGCAAGGGGCTCGTTCTCTACAATATTCTGCCGTTGACCAGTCCTATCACCGCCGCGGCTCCCGTGCCGGCTAACATCCTGTACACGCCGGCTCTCGATTCGATCTTTGGGCCGGGAGCCTGGGCCGCGTATTCGGCCGCGCATCCGCGGATTCCGCCGGGGGGCATCTTTGCCTACCTCGCGCTGCAGAATGCGCGCGGCCCCTTTACCGTCACGAACTGGAATCCCGGCAATCACCTCGCCAACAATCTGATCTTGTCCAACGTGACCCGGTGGGACCTCGGCGACAATCTCCAATTCAAGAACATTTTCGGCTTCAACAATCTGCGTACCCGCGACGGCGATGACGCCACCGGCACACCTTATGGCATCGACGGTACGCCGATCGACGATCCCTATGGTCTGTCGAAGGAAATTCGAGAGTTTTCCGAAGAGCCGCAGCTGATCGGCAAGGCCTTCCACGGCGAACTCAACTACGTCGCCGGCCTCTATTACTCCAATGATCGGCAAGTGGAGCACACGGCGAGCAGCTTTGCCGACCTCCTGCCCCTGTCCCCGCCCGTGCCCCAGCACAACGATACCGTGGGACGAGATAAATCCTACGCCGGTTACGGGCAGGGGACGTACGATCTCAGCCGTGCGACCGGCCTCACCGGTCTCAGCGCAACGGCCGGCGCACGCTATACCGAGGAGAAAATCAGCATTGAGCAGCTCCCCACCTCGAGCTATTTCGACCTGCCGCCCCCGGCGCAGAATCTCCTCGAGAAGACTTTCGTCAAGACCAGCTGGCAGTTCGGGCTCCAGGAGCAACTCAACTCGGATCTTCTCCTTTACGTCGTGACTCGACGCAGCTTCAGAAGCGGCGGCTTCAGTGACACCGCACCTCCTCTTCCCGGATACGGGAGCCAGGGCGGCGGAGGCTTCGATGCGGAGACCGCAACCGACGTCGAGCTCGGTGCCAAGTATCAGAGCACGCTGGCGGGCCTGCCGACCCGCGTCAATTTGGCGCTCTACAACGAGTCGATCAAGAATATTCAGCGCGTGGTCTATACCCAGTATGTGGGAGCCTTGACCGCCCTTACCGCGAACGTCCCGCAAGCGCGCGTGCGCGGTGTCGAGCTCGAGGGGCAGGTCAATCTGACCCGGTGGGCGAAGGTCGGCACCAGTGTTGCCTACACCGATGCCCGATTCACGGACAGTCAGGCGACAGTGTATGGCACCACCAATACCGGCCAGCTGATCTCCTCGTCCATCGCTTTCGGACCCTATCCGGATACCCCGCGATGGAGTGGATCTTTCTTCAGCGAATTCACCCTGCCGGTCACCAGTCATCTGGAAGCCTCCGTGCGGGGTGAGATTTATGACCAGACGAGCACTTTCTTTACATCCACCTTCAATACTGCCACCCCCGGGGCGGAAATCCCCGGGTATGCCGTCGCGAACTTCCGCCTCGGGCTCGAGGATCATCTGGCAGGTTGGTCCATCACAGCGAATGTGAAAAACGCGTTCAATCGCGTTTACTACGCCGGAGGATTTGCGGCGGCCAATCTGTTCACTGTCAATGCGGTGGTACCGGCGGATCCTCGCACCTATTCGGTCACCTTACGTTACAATTTCTGATGTGGCCCTTTTCGTCGGGCGGGCACAGCTGGCGGCACTAGCGGGCAGCGCCAAGTCGCATGCCGAGGTCTGGTTTGGTCGGCCATGTTCGCCATGGCAAGTCCCGGCCCATCACCGTTCGGCCTGGCGACATCTCGTAACTTTCTGTTTTTAAGGAGTTAAGTGGTGGGGCGTGACGGAATCGAACCGTCGACCAGCGGATTAAAAGTCCGATGCTCTACCGACTGAGCTAACGCCCCAAGGAGGGGAATCGGGCGCGTCGTCCGAAGACGACAGGCCGATCATGCGGCGGGCGCGCATGATACTACGGGAAGCACGTCATGGGGACCGCATAGCGGGCCTTCGAGGCTGACCGCTGGCCTGCGGACAGGGGTGGCTAGCTCGGCTGATACCGCGTGGGATCCGCGACACCTGCGGCCTCAAATCCCGCCCTGCGAATCCGGCACGAGTCGCAGCGACCGCAGGCCCGTCCGAGGTCATCCGCCTGATAGCACGAGACCGTGAGGCCGTAGTCCAGGCCGAGTCGCACGCCCTCGGCGATGATCTGCGCCTTGCTCCAGCGGATCAGCGGCGTGTGGACACGGCATGGGTGCCCTTCCACGCCGGCCTTCGTGGCCAGCGATGCGAGACGCTCGAAAGCGGCAATGTACTCGGGGCGGCAGTCGGGGTAACCCGAGTAGTCGACGCTGTTGACGCCAACGAAGACATCCCGCGCTTCCAGAACCTCCGCCCACCCCAGCGCCAGGGCGAGCATGATAGTGTTACGCGCGGGCACGTAGGTGACGGGGATGCCGGCCGCAGGTGTTTCCGGAACCGCGATCGCCGAATCCGTCAACGCAGACCCCCCGATGCCGGCCAGATCTACGCGCATCACCCTGTGGTCGCACGCCCCGAGCACCTGCGCTACGCGCCTGGCTGCCTCCAGCTCCGCAACGTGCCGCTGCCCGTACTCGACCGACAGCGCATGGGCTGCATAGCCCTGAGATCTCGCGATCGCCAGTACAGTGGCCGAATCCAACCCGCCCGATAGCAACACAACTGCCGCCGACCCGCCCATCTCACTTCCCAGGTGTATTGCCCCAGAGGTACTTGTGCAACTGGAGCTGGAAGCGTACCGGCAGGCGGTCCTCCAGGATCCAGTCGGCCAGCTCGCGCGCGGCAAGCTGCTCGTGGCTCGGCGAGAACAACACCGAGCAGGCGCGATCGAGGCCGAGCTCGCGCACCTTGTTGCGGCTCCACTCGTAGTCCCCGCGATCGCAGATCACGAACTTGATCTGATCCTGAGCTCGCAGGCGCGTTAGCTCACTGTAGAGATTGCTATGCTCTTCGCCCGAGCCAGGCGTCTTCACGTCGACCACGCGCACCACCCGCTCGTCGACTCCATCGAGCGTCATCGCGCCGCTCGTCTCGATGGATACGCGGAGCCCCGCTGAGCACAACTGCTCCAGCAACAGGAGGCAGTGCTTCTGTGCCAGGGGCTCGCCACCGGTCACGCAGACATAGCGGCCACCGAGCTCATTCACGCGAGCGACGATGGCATCGAGGTCCCACCATTCCCCGCCCTGAAAAGCATAGGCCGTATCGCAGTATTGGCAGCGCAGGGGGCAGCCGGTCAGCCGGACGAACACGGTAGGGATTCCCACCGTGTCCGCTTCACCCTGCAGGGAATAGAAGATCTCGGTGATCTTGAGACGCGGCACGGCGCTTTCTGCGGCTCGTGTAGGGGGGCCTTCAGTGCGCGTTCGCAGGAAACCGCTTGAGACGCTCCGAGGCGAGCCGCGCCGCGTCGCTGTCCGGATATTTCTGCACGACGTCCTGGAGCGTCTGCCGGGCTTCGCCATAGCGCTTGAGCTCGAACTGGGTGTACCCGAGTTTCAGGAGCGCATCGGGACCCTTCCGCGAATTCGGCCACTTTTGCAGCACATTGCGGAATGCGCTCGAGGCGTTGTCATAGTCACGGTTGACGTAGTAAGCCTCACCCAGCCAATACTGCGCGTTCTCGGCGAGAGGACTGGCGGGATAGCTGCTCAGAAAGTCCTTGAAGCCCGTGATGGCAACGGAGTAGCTGCCCGCTTTCAGCGCCTCGAACGCCTGGTTGTACACAGACTGTTCGACCGACGAAGCAGGCTGCGCGGTCGGCCCGGAGCCCGCCGCCGCGCCGGAGTCGGCCGCACCCACTGCGCCGGCTGCGCCCGCCCCGCCTCCGGAGCCCAGGCGCTTGTCGAGGTCACTGTAGAGATCCCGCTGCTGCTTTTTCAGCGCCTCCGAGGAATTCTCGAGCTCGTCGAGGCGCCCGCGCAGTTGCCTGACTTCGGCCTGCACCGAGTCCAGATGTTGAGCGAGATCGACCAGACTCTGGTTCGAGACCACGCGCTCGATCCGGGCCACCCGTGAATCGAGCTCGTTGAGCTTGATCTGCACGGGGTCGTCTTCCGGCGGCGTGGTCACGCACGCCGTCAGGGCGGCGGCCGCCACGGACACCGGGACGAGGAGCAGCCTGGTGCAGCCAGGGGTGCGGTAGCGCATGTGTAACCTCTTTATTTGGGCTGTTGCGGTCCGCCTCCAGGTGCTCCCGATGCACTCAGGTAGACGATCTCGACGCGGCGATTCCTCGACCATGCCGACTCGTCGTTGCCAACGACGGCGGGACGCTCCTCGCCATAACTCACAGTAGAGAGCTGTGTCTCGGCCGCTCCTTGCAACAGCAGAGCGCGACGCACGGCCTGCGCCCGGCGCTCACCCAGGCCGATGTTGTACTCGCGGGAGCCGCGCTCATCCGTATTGCCCTCGAGGCGCACGCGGGCACTGGCGTGAGAGGCGAGGTACTTGGCGTGGGCCGCGACGATATCCGTGCCATCGCCCTTGATCTCACTGCTATCGAAATCGAAGTAGATGACTCGTTTCGCCAGCAGACCGGCCTGCGGACCCGGCGTCTCATCATCCTGACCCGCCTGGCCGGCGTTGGCCGCATCCGCCCCCGACGTGTCGGCGCCGTTGGCCGATTGATCCGATGACGCGGATGTATCCGGTTTCGGATGTTTGCTCCCACAGCCGGCGATCCCCAACACCGAAGCCAGCACCAAGACCGCTAATAGTTTCTGCATACCCCTACTCCAGCCTTACACCGCACTCGCGGTTGACACACAAGCTCTTGCGCCGGCACCGGCCGGCGGTCATACGAGGAGCGTCCCTCGACGGCGCTATTGCGCAAACGGCCCCCAGACAGGCTCCCGCACCTCCGCCTGATCGGACTTCAGGCGCAAGCCCGTCAGTCCGTCCACCGACACGGTGGCGAGCGCACCCCGGGAGCCTTCCCGCTCGGAATAAATCAACGTCGCCCCGTTCGGAGCGAAGCTCGGCGACTCATCGAGACGCCCTTTTGACAGCACCCGCACGACACCGTTCTTCAGATCCTGCACGGCGATGCGATAATTGCCACCCTCCAGCGTAACCATCGCGAGCAGCGAGCCGTCCGCAGAGACGCGTGCGCGAGCATTGTACGATCCGCTGAACGTGATGCGCTTTGGCCGATCGCCGGGCTGCAGGCCGACCCTGTAGATCTGTGGACCGCCCGCCCGATCGGACGTGAAGTACAGCCCTTTGCCGTCCGGACTCCAGCATGCCTCGGTATCGATGGACGGATCATCCGTCACTCGCGTGAGAGCCTGAGCGGACAGGTCGAGCACGTAGATATCCGGGTTACCGCCTGTGCCTCCCAGCGTCAGTGCCAGCTTGCGGCCGTCCGGTGACCAGGCCGGCGCGCCGTTGATGCCCGCCCGGGCAGACACCTGACGACGCTCGCCCGTGCGCACGAGTTGCACATACACAGCAGAGCGCTTGTTCTCGAAGGACACGTAGGCCAGCCACTGGCCATCCGGCGACCATGCGGGTGACATCAGGGGGTAGCGGGACTCGAGGATCAGCCGCTGATTCTCCCCGTCCGCATCGGCTACGATGAGCTGGTAACGTTGAGCAGGTGCCTCACCCGCGACCGCCACATACGCTATACGTGTAGCGAAGGCACCGCGGATACCGACGATCTTCTCGTAGACCACATCGCTCACCCGATGCGCGGCGTTGCGCAGCGCATTGGGCGTGCCGACGAATCGCTGTCCGGCAATCCGTTCGCCTGTGAGGGTATTCATCAGGTCGAAATCAACAGCGAGGTTGCCACCTTCCAGCGGCACGACTCGGCCCACCAGAATGTAGTCATCGCCCAGGGCCTTCCAATCAGCCGCGACAACGCCGTCGGCGCGCGTCGGGTTGGACGGCATGCGCTGCCGCGACAACGCACGAAATCGGCCGCTCCCCTCGAGATCGTGCTGGATGACCTGGGCGACATCGAGCCCGCCATCCGCTGGCACCGAGCGCGCGAACGGTACGATCGCAATCGGCACTGGATCGGTCACACCGGAGGTGACCTCGATCTTCAGTTGGGCTTGCGCGGGCGCGGCCGCCGAGCCCAGCAGGATGATGGCCAGAAGGGTTGCGGCGAAACCGGCTGCGCAGACGGCGGTCGAGAGGCCTTGACGCGCCTGGGGGGCGGAGTGGATTTCGTGTGTCATGCTCAATTCTGACATCAATCGGGCCTGAAGGTGATTTCCAGGTTGCGCTCGAAGAGCGCCGGGTCGGGGGGCGGCGGCAAGGGCGAGGCGCGGTAGGCCGCCGCGGCGATCGACTCGCGCACCGCCTGATCGCCATTACAAGCCCCGATTCGTACGTTCACCACCTCTCCTCCAGGTACCTGAGTCACGTACAACACACACTCGATCCCCTGACGCGCCGACGGCGGGCGCAGCCACGCATGCTGAATCCGCGCCGTAATCTGGGCCTGCCAGCTTGCGAGAGCCCCGCTCGAGCGGGCGGCCGTAGCCTGCTCCTCGGCAGCGAGACTGCGCTGCAGCTCGGCCTGGCGCTCTTTCTCTTCGGCCTCGCGCTGCGCCTCGAGGCGCTTCTGCTCCTGCGCCTTCGCTCGCTCCTCGGCCGCCTTCTGCTGCGCCAGTTTCTGCTCTTGAGCCCGCTTCTTGGCCTCGGCCGCTGCCAACGCCTGCCGCTGCGCTTGCGCCTGCTCCTGTGCCTGCCTTTCCTCGGCCTGCCGGCGCTCTTGCGCTTCCTTCTGCTCGGCTGCCTGTTTCTCCTGAGCCTCTTTCGCAGCCTGCCGCTGCGCCAGCTCCTCGGGCGTCGGCTCGGGCGGGCCCGTGGGCTCTTCAGGAGGCTCAGGCGGCGGTTGTGGCGGCGCTGTGGGCGGCGGCGCAGGCTGTGGCGGCGCTCTCGCTGCCCCGGCGATCGTCCGCGGGTCTACGACGGTCGCCTGAATCGCCAGCGTGGGAGTCGGCGGGCGCGCCTGCCGGAACATCCACCATCCATACGCCAATGCCGCGACCAAAGCCCCGTGAAGAACGACGGATAATAGAATCGAAAGCCATCGGTCGCTCGGGCGCTCGAACATTTCCCGGGTCGGTCCTGTCAGCGCCTGCGATGCGGGGACTCGGGCAGCGGGTCGGTAATGAAGCCCACCTGCTTCGCTCCTGCATGCTGCAAGATCACCATCGCCCGGACGACCTGACCATAGGCAACGTTGCTGTCCGCTTTCACGAGTACCTGGAGCTCGGGATCCCGACGCAGCGCGGCCGTTGAGCGCGCCGCCACGGTGTCCTCGTCGAGCGCCGCCCGCGGATCGCCGCCGACGTTCAGATACATCGCGCCCGCGCGATCGACAGACAGTATCAACGGCTGGGAGTTCTTCGGCTCGAGCGGCTGGGCGCCCGCCTTCGGGAGCTCGACCTTGACTCCCTGAGTCAACAGGGGCGCGGTGATCATGAAGATGATCAACAGTACCAGCATGACGTCGATATACGGCACCACGTTGATCTCGCCCATCAACCGCCGGCCGCGTGAAACCTGTGCCATCGGTGAGCCTCCTCGAGCCTCAGGTGGCTGGCGTTACGCCGGCGTTGGCGGCGCTGGGTGTGGCGCCCCGACCCGCATGGCGTTGCAGGATGGTGGAGAATTCTTCCGTGAAGGCGTCGTAGCGGATCTCGAGCCGTCCCACCTGATCCGCGAAACGGTTATAGGCCACTACGGCCGGAATCGCGGCGAACAATCCGATCGCGGTGGTCACCAGCGCCTCGGAGATACCCGGCGCCACCATCGCGAGGGTCGCCTGTTGAACGTTTCCCAGCGAGGCGAAGGCGCTCATGATTCCCCAGACGGTGCCGAAGAGGCCTACGTACGGACTCGTCGATCCCACGGTTGCGAGCGTTGCCAGACTGTGCTCGAGCCGGTCGACCTCCTTCAGCTGTGCCACTCGCATCGCACGCCGCGCCCCTTCGAGAAGCTGATCGCCCGCCGTGATGCCCTGCTGGCGCAGGCGAGCGAACTCGCGGAATCCGAACTCGAAGATGCTCGCCATCCCGGTGACACCGCCACGCTGCTCGATGGCGCGATACAGCTGCGCGAGATCCCCTCCCGACCAGAAGCTGTTCTCGAACTGATCGGCGCCGCGACGGGCGCGACCGATGATGAGCTTCTTGCGGAAGATGATGGCCCACGACGAAAGGGACGCCAGCAGCAGGATGCCGATGACGATCTGCACGGGGACGCTCGCCTGGACGACGAGTCGAATGATCGACAACTGCTCACCCATTCTCAGACAGCTCCTCGGTGGTGGAGAAAAGCCGGCAGACGTTTTGGCTTCAGACTCATTGCGTCCACGCACGCGACGCGCGCGCGTGCCTCGACCAGCAGTGCCGCGGCCGAGCGCGCAGACGAGCTGCCCGTCGTGCGCAGGATCTGCTGCTCGAAGCGCATGGTCGCGCCGCCCTCCTGCCGTGCATCACAGGTGATGAGCAACTCGTCATCGAGCCTCGCCGGCTTCAGATATTCGACATTCAGACTCACGACGGTGAACAGGATGCCCGGGTCCCGAGCCAGGGCCTGCTGCGAATGGCCGAGCGAACGCAGCCACTCGGTTCGGGCGCGCTCGAGAAAACGCAGATAGTTGGCGTAGTAGACGATCCCTCCCCCGTCCGTATCCTCCCAGTAGACGCGTGAACGCCAGGTGAATGCACTCACTGCTCGGCCTCGAACAACTGCATCGTGCCGGGCAGCCGGTCGGGGGCTTTCAGTCCGAAGTGCAGGTAGGTCATGCGCGTGACGACCCGCCCGCGCGCCGTCCGGGCGAGGAAACCCTGCTGGATCAGGAACGGCTCGACGACATCCTCGAGCGTACCGCGCTCCTCGCCAATCCCCGCCGCGATACTGTCGATACCCACCGGACCGCCGTCGAAGCGCTCGATGATCGTCAGGAGCAGCTTGCGGTCCAGGGTATCCAGGCCTTGCGGGTCCACTTCCAGGAGGTCGAGCGCGGCCTCCGAGATCGGCTCGTCGATGTAGCCCTGGCCCTTCACCTGCGCGTAGTCACGCACCCGACGTAACAGGCGATTGGCGATACGCGGCGTGCCCCGGGACCGCTGCGCGATGCGCTGTGCGCCACCGGGCTCAATCGTTACTCCCAGAATGGACGCCGAGCGCGTGACGATGCGCTGCAAATCCTCCACGCCGTAGAACTCCAACCGCTGCACGATCCCAAATCGATCCCGCAGCGGGGATGTCAGCAAGCCCGCGCGCGTCGTCGCTCCGACGAGCGTGAAGGGAGGCAGACTGATCTTGATGGAGCGGGCTGCCGGCCCCTCCCCGATCATGATGTCGAGCTGATAGTCCTCCATCGCCGGGTACAGGACTTCCTCGACCACGGGCGAGAGTCGATGTATCTCATCGACGAACAGCAGATCCCGCGGCTGCAGATTGGTGAGAATGGCCGCGAGATCGCCCGCGCGCTCGAGCACGGGACCCGATGTCTGGCGCAAATTGACACCGAGCTCCGCTGCCACGATGTTTGCGAGAGTCGTCTTGCCCAAACCGGGCGGCCCGAAGATCAACACGTGATCGAGAGCCTCGCCACGCTGACGAGCGGCACTGATGAAGATCTCCATCTGGGTCTTCACCTTGGTCTGGCCGACATACTCGTCCAGACGCCGCGGCCGGATGGCGCGCTCGACTGCGTCATCCTCCTGACTGGCGCTCCCGCCGATGAGCCGCTCCGGTTCCACTAGTGTGCCGACGCTCCCGCTGACATGGCTAATCGCGCGCGGCACTCTGCAATGCGCGCCGGATCAATTCTTCGGTCGAGTGTGTACCGGCCCCGACCGACTTGAGCAAGCGTGTCGCTTCCGCGGGACGGTACCCGAGCGCCACGAGAGCCCCGAACGCCTCGGTCTCCGGGCTGGCGGGGGGCGCGTCGATCGTCGGGCCCACTGCTCCTTCGGCCGCTGCCAGGCGGTCGCGCATCTCCACGACGAGCCGTTCCGCCGTCTTGCGTCCGATTCCGGGGACACGCGTGAGGGCAGCCACATCCTCGTTCTGCACGCACTGCGCGAAGGCATCGACGCTGATCCCCGAGAGCAGGGCCAGCGCGATCTTCGGGCCGACGCCCGATACCTTGATGAGGCTTCGAAACAGGCGCCGCTCGGCCTCGGTAGCGAACGCATACAGGATATGTGCGTCCTCACGAACCACGAGATGCGTCAGCAGATGCACCTCTTCACCGAGCCCCGGGAGAATGAAGTAGGTCGACATCGGCGCTTCCAGCTCGTAACCGAGGCCGCCCACATCCACCGTGAGCTGCGGAGGGGTCTTCGAAGCGATCTTGCCGCGGACGGAGCCGATCATCGCGGCTGCAAGCGCGAATGAGCATGGCACACCGCGATGGCGAGCGCATCCGAGGCATCGGCGGCAATCCGTCCGTCCAGCCGCAAAAGGATCTTGATCATGTGCGCCACCTGCGGCTTCTCGGCCGCGCCGGACCCCACCAATGCGAGCTTGATCGCTCGCGGCGCATATTCGAACACAGGCAGCCCCGCCGGCACAGCACACAAAGCAGCCCCACGCGCCTGACCGAGCTTCAGGGCACTGTCGGCATTGCGGCTGACGAAGACGCGCTCGACGGCGATCTCCTCCGGCCGGTGCTCTCCGATCAGCCGCTGGAGGGCCTCGAAGATCGTGCGCAGCCGCTCGGCGACAGACAACTCCGCAACGTTGATGCAGCCATGCGTGACATGAACACACTGCGAGCCGCGGCATTCGATGACACCGAACCCGGTCCGGCGCGACCCCGGATCGAGCCCCAGGATGCGGGCGTTGCGCGCCGGCGCAACGCCCCGTACAGCCGGCGGAGCGACTCGCCTGGCCGGATCAAATGCGCGCCAGGATCTCGTCGGGTATCTCGGCATTCCAGTAAGCGTCCCGTACCTCATCCAGGTCCTGCAGGTCACCGAGCAATTCGGTCATCTGCTCGGCAGCCCTCCCCGTCAGCAAAACGGACATCGAGGCGCGCTCGGTGACCTCCGCGGTGTCCGGCGCAAAACCCTCTCCCTCGAGTGTGGAGCGCACGATCCCGAGCTCGATCGGATCGGTCAGCACCTCGACGCTCCGGTCGGCACCCGACACGACGTCCTCGGCGCCCGCAGCGAGGGCGACCCGTGTGAGCCGCGGTCCGTCCGTGCCCGGCGGATAGGCCATGAGTCCCACCTCATTGAACAGATAGCCGACCGACCCGCGTGCGCCCACACGCCCGCCATGGCGGGCGAGCATGCGGCGCAGGTCATCGGCCGTACCCCGCGGGTCGGCGGTGAGACATTCGATCACGATCACCGCGCCCGACGGGCCGTAAGCCTCGAGCCGCAGGCGCGTGAGCCCCGCACGGGCGGCCTCGCAGCGGCGCTTGCGGGCCCGCCAGCGCTTGCGGTGCTGGATGTTAGCCCACTTGCTGTGCTCTGCCATGAATTATGAGCAAGGGGCGGCTAAGCTTCGGCGCCACCTGAAAAAAACACGCAGTATCATAGCCGTAAACCGGTCCTGAGCGACACGCTCGCGGACCTCGAGCGCACGAGCCGACATCCTTACGTGGAGACCATCCAACTCAGCCCCCAGCCGATCCGGGAGTCGATCGCGAGCACCCGCACCGCCCTCGAGGAGGTAACAGGCCTCGTGGCGGCCGACCTCGAACGAGGAGCAGAAGCGGCGGAAGTGATGGGTGCTCTCACGGGCGATACGACCCTGTCGACCGCGGTCCTGATCCGACCTGCGCTAGGGCACTCGGGTGTCACCCCCGAGAGCCTCGCGCCGCTGGTCGGTCAACAAGCCCTCGATGTGGCCTCGGCGCTCGCGAAGCTCGGCGACTTGCGACTGCCCCGTGATTGGTCGCCCGAGCGCGGTCTCGACTCGCGCCAGGCGGAAACCCTGCGCAAGATGCTGCTGGCCGTGGTCAGCGACCCCAGGCTGGTCCTCGCCCGGCTCGCCGAGGAGTTGGTCGGGCTGCGCCACGCGCGCGACCTGTCGCAAGCCGAGAGGGAGCGACTCGCAATCGAGACACGGGCCGTCTTCGCCCCGCTCGCCAACCGCCTGGGAGTCTGGCAAATCAAGTGGGAGCTGGAGGACCTGGCTTTCCGCTATCTCGAGCCCGGGGAATATCGGCGGATCGCGGCGGCCCTGAACGAGCGACGCGCAGACCGCGAGCGCTACATAGAGGAGCTCTGCGGCACGTTGCGCGAGGAGCTGCGCAAGGCGGGTATCCCTGCCGAGGTGTATGGCCGCCCGAAACACATCTACAGCATCTATCGCAAGATGCAGCGGAAGCATCTCGCGTTCGACCAGTTGTTCGACGTCCGCGCGGTCCGCATCGTCGTCGCCACCGTACCCGACTGCTATGCGGCCCTCGGAATCGTCCACGGACAGTGGCGTTACATCCCCGGCGAGTTCGATGACTACATCGCCACCCCGAAGGGTAACTTCTATCGCTCGATCCATACGGCCGTGATCGGGCCGCTCGGCAAGAGCGTCGAGATCCAGATTCGTACTCGAGAGATGCACGAGCATGCCGAGCTCGGAGTGGCCGCTCATTGGACCTACAAGGAAGGCGGCTCCCGCGACTCTCAGTACGAGCGCAAGATCGAATGGGTCCGCAAGCTGCTCGAGCCGCAGGCGGCCGGCTCCGCAGACGACTCCGCGGGCCCCGACCGGCCGGATCAGGCTGATCGGGACTTCCTCGAGCGGATGCGCACCGAGCTGTTCGAGGATCGCGTCTATGCGCTCACCCCGAAGGGCGAAGTCGTGGATCTGCCTCAGGGGGCGACACCCCTCGACTTCGCCTATCACGTTCACACATCGCTGGGTCATCGCTGTCGCGGGGCAAAGGTCAACGGGCGCATCGTGCCGCTCAGCCACACACTGGCCAACGGCGAGATCGTCGAGATCATCACCGGGAAGCAGGAGGCACCGAGCCGGGATTGGCTGGCGCCCGAGCAGGGTTACCTCGTCTCGCCACGCAATCGAGCGAAGGTCCGGGCGTGGTTCCGCAAGCAGGACGTAACGGATAATCGCGGTGCGGGTCGCGTCATCGCCGACCGGGAGCTGACCCGGTTGGGTCTCAGCCCCGAGCTCTTTGCCTCCCTGGTGCAGGAGCTCGGCGCGCGTGACGCCGATCACCTCCATCAGCTGCTCGGTGAAGGCGAGATCACGGTCACGCAGCTCGTGCAGGCGGCCGAAAGACTGCAAGGCCCGCGAAAGCCGCCGCCCGTCGTCCGAACATCGAGATCCCGGCCGGCGAGGCGCGGCTCGCCCGTCGAGATCGAGGGGGTCGGAGACCTTCCCATCACTCTCGCCCGCTGCTGCGCCCCGTTGCGCCCGCAGCCGATCTCGGGCTACGTCACATTGGGTCGAGGCGTCACGATCCATAGGAGCGACTGTCCGAGCTTTGCCCGCATGAGCGCGGTGCGCCCGGAGCGGACCCTCAAAGTCGAATGGGCCTCTCAGTCCGAGGGGGGTCTCGATGTGGAAATCGCCATAAACGCTTTCGATCGGCGCGGATTGTTACGAGATGTGACGGACGTGCTGGCGGTCGAACGCCTGAGCATCGAATCGATGAACACGCGGACGGACCATGAGAGCGGCGTGGCTTTTGTTTCCGTTCGATTGGCCGTTATGGATCTGGAGCAGTTGGGCCGCGTCCTGCGCCGCCTCGCCACGGTGCCAAATGTGACCCATGCACGCCGGGTGCACTGATTGCGGGCACTGTGTTCAGGATGCGTCGCGGCATGGAAACGTGACCTGTCGCCACGCCCGGACGACTGCTGAAACGTTATCTAAAGAGCTGTGGATCGCTCCCGATGCGGACGCCGGGAGCGCCCGCGCGGGCGGGAAGGATCTGGATTTAGGGAGTGTCGTCAGCTCATGCGCGTTCTCGTCGTCGATCATGACTCCGCCTTGTTGGAGGCGCTGGTCCGGGCGCTACGGGATCATTTTGTCATCGACGCGGTGACCAACAAGGCCGACTGCCTCGACCTGCTGCGCCAGAACGAATTCGACCTCATCGTCGCCTGCGAGCGGCTGAATGACGGCTCGGGACTCGAGCTCCTCGGGCAAATCGGCAAGCGCTGGCCGGCGCTGCTGCGTGTCTTCAGCGCGGAAGAGGCCCGCCTGCGACTGCTGAGGGGCCGACTGGGTCCTTTCTGCCTCTTCCAGACTCTCGTGTATCCGATCGATCCGGACGACATGTTGTCCACCCTGGCGATCGCGCAGACCGCTCACGCCGCGAACGTGGATACCGGCAAGATCGAGAGCGTCGAGTTGAGCAGTGAGGTCGAGGAGGTCGACGAGTCAGCGCTCGCCGAGGCACAGGTAGCCGCCGGCGGGGCTCGCGGTTCGAGTGCGGTGGCTCTGCCCGAAGGACCCCGCGAGCGGCATCCGGCTCTGCGCCGTCGCGCCGCATCCAGCTCGCATTCGAGCTCCCATGCCGGGGCAGGAACATCGGGAGGACAGTCGCGCAGCCGTCGGCCCACACGATTCCCGCAGATGAGTGAGGCGACTGCGCCAGGAGCGCCGTCTGGTCAATCCGCTACGGATTCGCTTGCAGAGGCATCCGCAATCGCCCGCGCGGCGCGACAGCGTCTGCTGCCGGTCGTTGCCGCGGCCGGGCCCAATCGGACCGTGATGCTCACGGTCGTCGGGGCTGCGGCTGTGTTGGGCATTGTGTTGCTGGGGCACAAGTTGTTGAACCGGAGTCGCGCGGTCGCGCAAGCGCCCGCGGCAACCGCTCCTTCGCATTTTTCCGCTGAGGCGACCACGCTTGTCGCGGATGCCGAGAGTGCCTTTCAGCACGACGACGTCGCGCGCGCCCGGGACCTCGTAACGAAGTTGCACGTCCTCGCCCCGAACCACCCCAGACTGCCGTTTCTGGAGACTCTTCTGGCTCGGCGGGTCGAGCATGCCAACCCGTCAGCGTCAGCATCTATCGCACCCCACACTGAAACATCGTCCAGACATGCCGCACGGACCTCTCGCAGAGGCCATTCCAACGCGACGCCCGAGGAAATGGCCCCCGCGACCGATGCACCCAAGCACACTCGCGAGACCACGCGGGAGATGATTGACTCGGGCGGCATGCTCGAGGCAGACAGCCCGGTAGCGCCGACCACCGAGGCCGAGGGCCGTGGCGAAACTCCCAAGCCGGACGCGGCGAACCCGGCAGTCAGTTCGCCACCCTCCGCCGCTGACGCCGCAACGCCTCTCACAAACCCGAAGTCGGCCGCACCGCCGGCGATCTCCACAAACATCGCCGGCTTGCCGCCCGGGGTAACGCTGTCGGCCGAACCGCCCGCTGTCAAGAAGGAAGCAACGCTGCTGCGGCGTGTCGAGCCGTCCTATCCTCGTGCCGCCTCTCGCGACCACCTGGAGGGGTCTGTCGAAATCGCATTCACGGTGAGCAAGGACGGCACCGTCAAGGACGCGTCGGTGATCAAGGCTGAGCCGGCAGGCGTGTTCGATGAAGCGGCCCTGGCTGCGGTTCGCCGCTGGCGTTACGACCCGGAATTCCTCGACGGTGTACCCGTCGACGCGCATAAACAGACGCGTCTCGACTTCAAGCTCGATACGAGATAACGATCGCCGCCGGGGATCGAACCTCCTGCCTCCGTTGCGTCGGCCGCTCCGTCGAGCGTTGGCTCTCCTGTCAGCCGGTCTTCAGGAGCGCGACGATCGTCGGCAGGTGACGCCGCTGCGCGGTATCGAGAGCGTCGATCCGATCCTTGTTCCGCAACCGAACGTTGGCGCCAGCCTGCAGCAGCGCCGTACAGGCGCCTTCATTGCCCTCGCGGGTGGCCACGATCAGCGCGGTGTTACCGGCAGTATTCTGTGCATCCACCGCCGCTCCGCCGTCCAACAGCAGCCTGATCACCGTGATATCGCCGCCGGCGGCGGCGGCGATGAGTGGCGTATCGCCAACTTGATTGCGGGCATTCGGATCGAACCCCTTGCGCAGCAGATGCTCGAGGACTGCTCCCTGATGCCCCTGCACCGCTGCGAAGAGCGGCGATGATCTCGTATGTGCGCTTCCTGCATCGGTGCTCAACAGCATATCGACCGCCTCGTCCTTGCCTGCTTCCGCAGCGAACCATAGAGCATCGCGCCCTCCTTTGTCCGCGATGCCCGCAAGCGCGTGCGCAGTAAGAAGCATTCGCACAATCTGCGTATGACCTGCGCTGACGGCCGCCATCAGTGCGGTCGTTCCTTCACGCGACTTTGCATTGACATCCGCGCCGGCCTCGACGAGCCGCCTTGCGCTTGCCTCGTCACCCAGACGAACAGCGCGCAGCAACGCAGGCTCCTCCTGCGGGCCGTGAAGATCTGGCGAAACCCCCTTCTGCAACAGGGCATCGAGCATCGACACATCACCGTGCGAAGCCGCGTACCCCATCGCCGTCTCTCCGCGAAGGTCTGTGCGTCCCGCGTCCGCACCCCCTCGCAACAGAGGAGCGACGACCTGAGTCGACCGATACTTTGCCGCGATCAGCAATGGGGTATCGCCCTGGGGATCGAGCTCATCGGCTCGAGCACCTGCTGCCAGCAACGCGGCCACGATGTCCGGGTCATCCCGACTCGCCGCCACGGCCATGGGAGGCCATCCCGCATACAACTCTCCGGCACGCGTTGGATCGATGCCCGCGCGATCGTTGGCCACGACCGGTTTGAGACGAGCGTTGAGGCCGGCCCTACGTAGCACCGCGACCGATTCAGGGTCTGCGCGCTTCATTGCGACATCGAGAGCGTTCCAGCCATCGACATTCTCGCGATTCGAGGCGGCGCCGGCCGCCAGAATGAGCTCGATGCGCTCGGCGTGCCCTGCGCGCGCTGCGTAAAATAACGCGGTATTGCCGGCCTGATCGGCGGCATCCAGCCCTGCGCCCGCCGCCCCGCTGCCCAGTAGCGCCTGCAGCGCGACAGTGCTCGGGCCTTCTGCGGCTAACATCAGCGGCGTCACCCCGAAATGATCGGCGCCCTCCGGATGCGCTCCTGCCTTCAACAACTGTGCGACCGCGCTGTTACAACCGCACATCACTGCGTAGGCCAGTGGCGTCCGACCAAAGGCATCCACTGCATCGACACCGGCAGCCTGCACGAACGTGGCAACCATCGCCTCGTCGCCGTGACGAACGGCCCAGACGAGAATCTGACGCGCGATCTGCGAATCGCCGTTCGAGTCACGGCGAGCGGCGGGAGGGCCCGATAGACCGGCCAGAGCGCCGGCCGCTTCCGGATAGCCCTGGTCGGCGGCAATCTGCAGCCAGTGTCGAGCGTCGCCGAGCGACGGCTCACCCGCGAGTCCATTGGCATAGACCAATCCCAGCAGATAGGCCGACTGGTCATCCCCGCCTTGCGCTGCGGACTGCAATTCTCTCACCGCCGCTGCGAATTGCTTGTTGCTCAGGGAGTCCTTCGCGGCGGCAGCGGCCACGCTGTCCGCTCGCCTGGTTGCTGCGCTGCCCGATGCACCGCCACGCTCGGCAGCGCTCAGGTGCACGCTCGCAAACAAAGCTGCCGCTCCGAGCCATCGCCGCCTCACTCTGCTGCACGTCCTCATGCCGTGCCGTACTTCGTCTCGATGCGCACGCCGACGCCTCGAAGGAATTCGGTCGGCAACACGCCGCCGGCGGCGACGATCACGGCCTCATTCGGAATCCGCAGCAGCTTTCCAGCACGCTCGACGATGACATTGTCGGTTGCGATGCGACGAACCTGGGACTGCAGGACGACATGCAGCCGACCCGCTTTGCGCGCGTCCTCGAGTCGCGCCCGATTGGCCGCTCTCGCCCGCACGAATGCCTCACCGCGATAGGATAGCGCCACGGTCGTGGTGTCGATCTCGGCGAGGCTCGTCGCCGCCTCGAGAGCGCTGTCACCGCCCCCGACCACCAGGACCCGCTGCCCGGCATACTGCTCGCGATCGATGAGCCCATACACGACTTTGGAAAGCTCCTCGCCGGGCACACCGAGCTTGCGAGGTGTCCCCCGCCGCCCAATGGCCAGCAGGACAGCCGCCGCCCGGTATTCGCCCTTCGAGCTGCGCACGCGAAAAACGCCACCCTGCGACACAATACTTTCCGCGCGCTCCTGGTACCTGATGGTGAGCTCTGCCCGGCGCTCCACCTCGCCCCAAAAATACAACAGCTCCTCCTTCGAGGTCTGCCTCACTTCGAGCTTACCGACCAGCGGAATATCCACAGGCGAGGTCATGACCAGCTTCTTGCGCGGATAGTGAAAGACACATCCTCCGAGGGATTCCTGCTCGAGAGTCGTGTAGCTCAAGTTCAAGGACTTCGCGGTCAGCGACGCTGCGAATCCGGCGGGCCCCGCTCCCACGATCAACACGTCGAGCACACCTGCCCGGCTGCGCTTGCGGCGCGCAATGGCCTCGATGGCCTCTCGGCCCTGCACCACGGCATTGCGAATCAATCCCATGCCGCCGAGCTCGCCCGCGACGAAAATTCCCGGCACGTTGGTCTCGAACTCGCCGGTCAGCACCGGAATATCGACGCCGCGCTCCTGCGTACCGAAGACGAGACGGATCGCCCCCACCGGACAGGCCGCCCGGCATTCTCCATGGCCGATGCACTCCCCCGGCGAGACGAGCTCCGCCTTGCCGTCGATGAGCCCCAGGACCTGCGACTGCGGCTGCTCCGGGCATGCCGCAACGCAAGCACCGCAGCCGACGCACAGCCCCGCATCGACCACAGGATGCAATGTATTGGGCTCGACTGCCCCAATGCGCTTCGCCTGCTCGTGCGCCGCGCGACTCGCGATCACCACACGGTGGCGGCGGCCCCACTGCCAGCCCCATATGAGCAGCAGCGGCAGCGGATAGACGATCCAGATCCAGGCGCTCATTGAAGCAGATCACACTTTTCCCGCGCGCGAACACGCTCGCGCGAGCAAGTTACCCTGCCCTCGTTCGCGCGCCTAGACGTCTCTCACGCAAGACACCGCGAAACAACATTGCACACGCCGACTGTGAGCGGTGTCGCACTCGCCCTCGTATGCGTTTAGCGACGCGTGGACGGCTTCTTCCTAACACGCTACAACATGCCCGCGCCGGGACGGCGCCGGCCACTTCAAGCTTATGTCACCTAGCGATCCCCCAACCGTTCCGAGCCGAGCAGCGCAGCGCCCGCGGCTCTCCCTCGAGCAGCTCACTTTCGTCGCCGCGGCGATCATTCTGCTCGCGGGCACGCAGCTCCCCCTCGCGCGCTATCTGAGCCCGAAGAGCGGCCTCGGGTATGCCATCGGCATCGTCGGCGGCGTTCTCATCCTGATGCAGCTTCTCTATGCGATCCGCAAGCGCGTGCCGCGGCTCGCCTGCCTCGGTAGCGTTCCGCAGTGGTTCCAGGTTCATATGATGCTGGGCATCGTCGGCCCGGTCTGCATTCTCGTTCACTGCGGCTTCAGTCTCGGCGCCACCAACAGCAACATCGCGCTCTTCTCCATGTTGACGGTAGCGGGCAGCGGCATCTTCGGCCGCTACTTCTACTCGAAGATTCACCACGGACTCTACGGGCACAAGGCCACACTCGCCGAGCTGCAACGCGATGCTCAGGACATCAAGGAACGCGGCACCAGAATCGTGATGATCGCGGAGCTAGCGCAGCTGCTCGAGGCGGAGGAGCGCCGCCTGCTGGCCCTGGCGGATCGCGGTCCTGCCGCCGTCCTGTTTGCCCCGCTCGCGATCTCCTATCGTGTTGCCGCGAGCCGGCGGCGCCTCCAGCGCTACGTGCGGGCAGCGATCAGCCTGACCGCCCGGCGCCACAAGGCGGTCGCGAGCCAGCGGCATCGCTTCGAGCGTGTAACGTCCGAATACGTCGCTCGCCGTATCCGGGCCACGCAAGCGGTCGTCGAGTTCCGGATCTACGAGCGGTTGTTCTCGGTCTGGCACATCCTGCACATGCCCTTGTTCCTCATGCTGATCGCGGCGGGCATCGTCCACGTCATTTCGGTCCACGTGTACTGAGCGCGCACCGGTCGCGCGTGCGCTGACAGGATCGGGACACACATGCTGGCGTTACCCATGTTCGTGCGGACGCGGGCTCTCGTGCACGTCCTCGCGGTCATCGCCGTTTTCCTGAGTCCCGCCGCCCCCGGCGCTAGCATCGAGAAGCTGATCATGCCCGGGCCCGTGACCCACGCTCACGAGAAGATCGAAGGCGAGTGCAGCAACTGTCACGACCGGGCGGACCGGGCACGTCAGACAACCCTATGCCTCCAATGCCATCGCGACATCGGAGCCGACATCCGCTCCCGGACACGCTATCACGGCCGGATGCCGGCAGCCTCCGGCGAATGCCGCGGCTGCCACACCGAACATCTCGGCCGGGATGCGGATATCAACCAGCTGAATGAAGCCGGATTCGCCCACGGTCTCACTAACTTTTCCCTGAAGGATGCGCATCTCGCTCTGACGTGCGGTGCGTGCCATGCGCGTGGCACCGCATATCGCAAGGCTCCGTCAACCTGCATCGGTTGCCATCAAAAGGACGACGTTCACCGGGGCGCCCTGGGCGCCGAGTGCGCGTCATGCCATGACGCGAAAGCCTGGTCACGCACGACGTTCGATCACGACCACACCGCGTACCCCCTCACCAACAGGCATCGCGAGCTCGCCTGCGCGGCGTGCCATGCAGGCGAGCACTACCGGGGGACGCCGAAGCAGTGCGTGTCGTGCCATGCCCCGGATGACGTTCACAAGGGCAGCCAGGGGACTCAGTGCGGCAATTGCCATAGCACCGCAACGTGGTCCGCGCAGAGCTTCGACCACGCGCGCGAGACAGATTTCGCGCTGTTGGGCCGTCATGCGCACATCGGATGCGCGGACTGCCACCGCTCCGGAAACCTGCACGACCCTGTTCCCAGGGACTGTCAGGGCTGCCATCGATCCGATGACCGGCACGCGGGCAGGCTCGGGCCGGCTTGCGCCGACTGCCATGGAAATGATGTCTGGCAAGTGAGCCGATTCGATCACGCGGAGCGCTTCCACTTCGTGCTCGAGGGCGCTCACGCGAAGCTGGACTGTCACGCCTGCCACACCGGCGTCGCGAAGGAGCAGAAGCTCGGCACAACATGCGTTGACTGCCACCGTGCCGATGAGCCCCACGGCGGGGCTCTCGGCAAGCAGTGTGAGCGGTGCCACAGCGCCACGCAATGGCGAGAGGTCAGCTTCGACCACGATCAATCGCGATATCCGTTGGTTGGCCTGCATGTCACGGCGACCTGCGCCCAGTGTCACACCACGCAGCGGTTCAGTGACGCTCCGTTGACGTGCATCGGCTGTCACGCCCGGGACGACACCCACCGTGGGTCCCTCGGAAAGGAGTGCGAAGCGTGCCACAACCCCAATGGCTGGAAGCACTGGGATTTCGATCACGCGGCACGCACACGCTTTCCGCTTCTTGGGGCACACGCCAAGGCCGGCTGCCCCCAATGCCACCTGCGTCCGCAGAACCAGATGAAGCCCTCCATGGTCTGCGGCAGTTGCCATGCGGGAGATGACGTGCACCAGGGACGATTCGGCGTGCAGTGTCAGCAGTGCCATAACACGACCACTTTCAAACGTCCCCGGACGAGCTAAGGAGAAGCACGCATGCCCCGGGGCTTCCATCGAGTCGCTAGAGCGGTCGCGCTGATGATACTGGCCGTGATGGCACTCCTTTGCCTGTATGCGCAACCGGCACGTGCAGTTCAGCGCACCGGGTTCGACCACCTCACGACCGGTTACGAGCTGCTGGGCGCGCACCGCGACCTATCCTGCGAGTACTGTCACACGCAAGCCGTATTCAAGGGCACACCTCGCACCTGCTCTGGCTGCCACACGACCGGCTCGCGGGTCAGCGCCACGGCGCGGCCGCCGACCCACATCACGACGCGGAGCGATTGCGCGCTCTGCCACTCTCAATTCACGTTCCAACCGGTCGTGCGCGTGGATCACTCCGCGGTTCTCGGTGCTTGTTTCAGTTGCCATAACGGTGCCGTCGCCCAGGGCAAGACGCCCAACCACATTCCCTCGGATAACAACTGCGATGCGTGCCATACGACCGTTGGCTTCGTGCCCGCCCGCACGGATCACGCCGACCTGGTCGGTGGACAGAGCGCCTGTCGTGGCTGTCATTCAGGCGTTCGAGCAGCTTCAGTCTCGAGGAGCCACGTCCCGACCGGCGCCGATTGCGGCGAGTGTCACACGACCTTCTCGTGGTCGCCCGCGCGTTTCAACCACTCAAACGTAACGGGCAATTGCCAGGGCTGCCACAACGGCGCGAGCGCCACCGGAAAGATGGTTGGTCACATGACCACCATGCGCGACTGCGCTACCTGCCATCGCTATCCCAACTGGACCGTCGTCAGCTACCTGCACGCGAGCGCGGAATATCCCGGGGCGCACCGGGGCACACCTGCGTGCCAAGCATGTCACTCGACCCCTACCGAGCAAGCGACTCGGGCTTTCGCTGCCTACCGCTCCTCATGCGCAGGGTGCCACGCGAATGCGTTCAGACCCGAGCTGCACCAGAAGACGGCCGGCGGCTTGAGTTACACGGTCGCAGAGCTGCAGAACTGCACTGGCTCGTGCCATGTGTACACGGACGCTACCGCGACCACGGTTGCCAAAGGGCGCCCGGCCGGGCATCACAAGGTGACCGACGGTGCGTTTTAGAGTTTGGACGGGGATGCTCGCGTTGCTGGCGGCTACGCCCTTGCATGCCCAGCTACGGCCTGCGGTCGCACCCTCCCTGGCTCAGGCCGCGCCAGTGCGGTTGATCGATCTGATCGATGTGGACGAGCGCGAGTCGCAAGTGGATATCACATTGCAATTCAACTGCTCGCTGCGCTACAGCGGCCATAGCCCGACCAGCGAGGGAGCCGAGCTGCGTCTGCGATTGCGGCCCGATGCCGACTGCGCAACCGCGGCCGCCACGGAGCTGGCAACGGAGATCCCACCGATATCCGGGCCGACGGGGACCCTAACGAGCGCTCGTCTGGAGTCCTCACTCGGCGGCGAAGTAACGCTGACATTGACGTTTGCCCGGCCGGAGTCCTTCGTGCTGGCGCAGGGCGCGAGCGCGCGGGGCTTACGTATCAGACTGTTGCGATCCCGGGCCGGGAAGCCGCGCATCCTGGTCGCTGATCGCGGCGACATCGGGAGCAGTTTCGCGGTGAATCTCGAGTCTCGGCGCCAGCCGTTCGAGGCTCCCGCCATCGATGCCGCGAAAGAGCGGCTGCAGACGAACATATTTGTCTCCGAGATCGACGCGGCCGGCGAGAAGTGGTACCGGCTGCGTGCCGGACCCTTCGACCAACGCAGCGTTGCCGAGAGCGTCCTGCGAGCAGCCCAGAAGACCTATCCACGCGCATGGCTGGCCGTGGGTGACGACTCGGTGACGAACGACCCCAATGCGGTCACTGCCGAACCGCCGCTTCCGGCCGTGGAGCCCGCGGGCACCGACACACCTCTACCGGAGCCCGAGCGCGCGGCTCTACTCGGCGAGGCTCGCAAGGCCATGCGGGCGCACCACTATGCGGACGCGGTACAACTCCTTACGAAGCTGCAACGTCAGCCCGAATTTCCCGAGCGCTCCCAGGCACAGGAGCTGCTCGGCCTGGCCCGCGAGCGTTCCGGAGAAGTGGCGCAAGCCAAAGCCGAGTACGAGGAGTACCTGCGGCGCTATCCGAACGGGCCCGCGGCCGAGCGAATCCGGGCCCGTCTGCGCATTCTGCGCTCCGCGAGCGCCACCGCGCGCAGTGGCGGTCTGGATGTATCGAGTGGAGACGGACCCGGTTGGCGGGTGTCCGGTGGCGTCACGCAGCTCTACGAGCGTGAGAGCTTCGGCTCCAATCTGAACGGTCCGCTCTATGCCACCGTCGTACAGAACGCAGTGTTCACCGACGCGGATCTGTTCGCGCATCGCGACGGCGACCGGTTTGCGGCTGCCTTCCGCACGAGCTTCGGGTACGCGAAGAACTTTCTCCCTCGTGAGATCTCCGGAGCCGACGATCGGGTGCGCATCACCACGGCCTTCTTCGATCTCAACGACCGGCTGTTGGGATTGCGCACCCGCGTGGGACGTCAAACCGCGACGGCCGACGGCATCTACGGCATCTTCGACGGGGGTAGCGTTGCCTATCAGTTCCATCCGGGCTGGACGGTGCGCGGCACGTACGGAATGCCGATCGACGATGCGGGCCAGGGAGTGCAGACTGATCGCCGATTCCAGACCGTCGCGCTGGCATATGGGCCCGAGATGGCGTCCTGGACTTCAGGGGTGTATTTCACCCGGCAGCAGTTCGAGGGTATCCGGGATCGGCAGGCAGTCGGTGCGCAGCTGCAGTACGCGGTCCCCACACATTCTCTGGTCAGCTATGTCGACTATGACACGGGATTCCACTCTCTGAACGCGGCAGTGCTGCTCGGCACCGTGCAGCTCCCGGCCCGCTGGCAGCTCACGCTGGATGTCGAGCGCCGCAACGCCCCGCTCCTCTCCACACGAAACGCGCTGATCGGGCAACCCGGAACGACTTTTCGCGAGCTACGGCAGACGCTGACGGATGACGAGATCGCCCAACTGGCGCGCGATCGCACGCCGGAGCTGTCCACCTACATGATGTCGGCCACGAAGCAGCTCGGCGAGCGATTCGAGCTCATGTTCGATGTGATGGCCACGAAGCTCGCGGATACGCCGGCTTCAGGCGGAGTCGAAGCGTTTCCCGGCACGGATGGAACCGATATCTCGTACGAGACGCAGCTCCTGGGCGCCCGCCTCTTCGGCGCGAGCGACTTCAACCAACTCATCGTGCGCTACGACAAGACGGCCCTCGCCACGACCACCGGCGCCGCCTTCATCGGCCGGTATCCCCTTCTCGGGGCCTGGCGCATCGGTCCCCGCCTCCTCGCCCAGCGACGGCATACTGACACGGGTTATACGCAGACCCAGTACGCGCCGGCGGCACGCCTCGACTATCAACGCAATGGGCACATCCTCGAGCTCGAAGGCGGCGCCGAGCTGGGACGCAACCCTCAAGAGCTGCAGATCGGCGATACCACGCGGCTCTATGTCAGCCTAGGCTACCGCATCAACTTCTGATGAGTACGACAATGGGCAAATTCGCCGTGACAGGGGGCCGTCCGCGCCCCACCGCCTGCCTGAGCCTCCTGACCTGCTTGAGCCTCCTGACCTGCCTGAGCGTCACGGGGTGCACGAGCATGCGCACCGGGCAGTCGCCGGAGTATCTGGACCAGGCCACGGGCGCCTCCGTGAGGCATGTGTCCGCGCCGATCATCTTCTACCGGGCTCATCCGGATGTCGCAGCGAACGAGCGACAGTACGCCACGCTGGTCGGAGCCAGTGTCAACAGGTCGGGGCGCTACGACTACCTGCTGCTCGTCTACTTGTGGTCGACGATCGATCCGCGCCTCGGCGCGGGTACGCGCCCTGGCGATGCGCTGGTTCTCATCGCAGACGACCGTGCGATCCGGCTGCGCATGGACGCCCAAAGCCTCCATGAGGCGGGTATCGAGTCACCGATTCTGCCCCCTCCCCATTCGCGACGGCCGCCCCGCATCTACCGCCTGGACAGCGAGAGCCTGCAATACATCGCCGCCGCCCGCAAGCTGCGCATCCAGCTCGAGGGCGACGCCGATCCGCGACCTTTCGAGATCTGGAAAGACGGCCGTCGCGAGCTCAAGCAACTCGCCGAAGCGGCCGACTGAAGTATTACGAGACGCCCCGAGGATGCCATGACGAGACTGCTCATCGCCCTGCTTGCGTTGCAAGTTGCTGCGATCGGATCCTTCCCGACGACCGCGGCAGCCGAGACCCCGCGCGTGATATCGCGTCAGGCCCAACCTCACGGGCCACGCACGAAAGCGAGCGCGCTGGCCCCTCTAGGATCGCGGCACCGTCAAAGCTACGGCGCCCCGATCTCGAAGCCGATTCTCAAGCATCGCCCCGTCAAAAAACCAAACAAGGAAGGCGGCGGGAGCCCCGGGCGGGTCGCTAGCGATTGATCGAATCGATCGCGCGCTTGTCAGCGGCGAGCGCTGCTTCGTGCAGCGCCTCCGACAGCGTCGGATGGGCGTGGATGGTCCGCTGCAGATCCTCGGTGCTGGCTGAATACTCCATCGCGAGCACCGCCTCCGCGATCAACTCTCCCGCCAGCGGGCCAATGATGTGCACGCCGAGGATCTCATCATCGTCCTGTGCGGCAATGATCTTCGCAAATCCCTGCGCCTGCTCCATGGCACGGGCGCGCGCGCTCGCGAGGAACGGGAAGCTACCGACCTTGTAGGCGCGGCCACTGGCCTTGACCTGCTCCTCGGTCAGGCCGACCCAAGCGATCTCCGGCGCGGTGTAGATGACTGACGGCACGGTCTTGTAGTTGACCTCACTGTAACGTCCAGCGATGAGGTCGGCGACCATCACGCCTTCCTCCTTGCCCTTGTGCGCGAGCATGGGCCCCCGTACACAGTCACCGACCGCCCACACACCCTCGGCGCCCGTGCGGCACTCGTGGTCTACCTTGATGAAGCCCCGCTCATCCAGCTCGACACCCGTCTCGGGTCCGAGCAAATCGTTCGTGTAGGGACGGCGTCCAATGCACACGATGAGTTGATCGACCGTCAGGGTCTGCTCGCCCTTGGCGTCGGTGTAGGTCACGTTGACGCCGCTGGCAGTCGCGCCGGCCCCCCCGACCTTGGCACCGAGCCGGATGTCGAGTCCCTGTTTCTTGAAGTGACGCAGAGCTTCCTTCGCGAGCTGCTGGTCGGCGATGGCCAGAAACTCCGGCAAGGCTTCGAGGATGACGACCTCGCTGCCCAGACGTCGCCAGACGCTTCCGAGCTCGAGTCCGATGACCCCGGCCCCGATGACCCCGAGACGTTTGGGTACGCTGTCGAGCTCGAGGGCGCCCCACGAATCCAGTATCTGCTTGCCATCGAAGGCCGCTGAGCGCAGCGCCATCGCCGTGGAGCCCGAGGCGAGCACGACCTGCTTCGCGGTTAGTTTGCGCTGCGTGCCATCGTGCGCGGTGTATGCGATCTCGTGGCCGGCGAGGAGCTTGCCATGGCCCTGCAACGGCGTGACGCCCGCCGCCTTGAAGAGGGCCAGGATGCCCTGCGTCATGGTCTTCACGATGCCGGCCTTGCGCTTCTGCATCTGCGCAAGATCCAGTGTCGTACCCGACGTGCGGATTCCATGGGTCGCGAGCTCTCCCTGCACGCGATGATAGAGCTCGGAGGACTCGAGAAGCGCTTTCGAGGGAATGCAGCCGGCGTTCAGGCAGGTGCCGCCGAACGTCGCGGTGCCATCGCGGTTCTTCCATTCGTCGATGCACGCGACGCTCAGACCGTTCTGCGCCGCCCGAATCGCGGCCGGATAGCCGGCGGGTCCGCCGCCGATGACGACGACGTCGAATGAGTCAGCCATGAGTGTTCAAATTCCTAACAACATGCGGCCCGGATCCTCGAGACCGTCTTTGATCGCAACGAGGAACTGCACCGCCTCGCGGCCATCGATGATGCGGTGGTCGTAGGTGACCGCCAGATACATCATCGGCCGGATCGCAATCTGCCCGTCCACCACCATCGGACGCTCTTGGATCTTATGCATCCCTAGAATGGCGCTCTGTGGCGCATTCACAATGGGGGTGGACATCAGGGACCCGAAGATTCCCCCATTGGTGATGGTGAACGTGCCACCCGTCAGGTCCTCGAGGGCAATCGAGCCGTCGCGGGCGCGTTTGGCGTACTCCGCCACCTCTTTCTCGATGTCGGCGAAGCTCTTGGTGTCCGCCTCGCGCACGATGGGCACGACGAGCCCACGGTCCGTCGATACGGCAACGCCAATGTCGTAATACTCGTGGTAGAGGATGTCCGTGCCGTCCACGGAAGCATTCATCACCGGGGTGCGTTTCAGCGCTTGGATACAGGCCTTCACGAAAAAGGACGTGAAGCCCAGCTTCACTCCATGCTCCTTCTCGAAGCGATCCTTGTGATGGGCCCGCAGGGCCTGAACCGCTGTCAGGTCAACCTCATTGAAGGTCGTGAGCAAGGCCTGCGTGCTCTGAGCTTCTATCAAGCGTTGAGCAATGCGTTGACGCAATCGCGTCATCGGCACCCGTTGTTCGCTCCGTGTACCCGACACTGGCGCAGCAGGCTTGACTGCGCGTGGAGCTGCAGGTGCAGCTGCAAGGGCGGTGGACGGCGCCGCGTTCGCGTATGGAGTGGACGCCGCTACGGATGTGTCGGTCTGCTTGCCGAGGTAGCCTACGACATCCGATTTTGTCAGGCGGCCATCGCGCCCGGAAGCGGGAATCGCACCAGGGTCGAGCTTGTTCTCCTCGAGGAGACGGCGGACGGAAGGGCTCAAGCGACCGGCCTCCTTGTCGACCTCGGGCTCCGATCCCTTCAAGGTGCTGGCCGCGGGAGCGGCCTTCGCGGCACTTGCGGCGGGAGCGGCTGCCTTTGCCAACGCCTTGGGCTCTGAAGGGGTGACCCCGGCACCTCCTTCCTCGATCACAGCCAGCAATTGACCGCTGGTGACGGTCGCTCCGCTCTTGACCTTGATCTCCTTCATGACCCCGTTCTGGGGTGCCGGCACTTCGAGCACCACCTTGTCGGTTTCCAGGTCCGCCAGGTTCTCGTCCCGACGAAATGCTTCGCCGGGCTGCTTGTGCCAGGCGACGAGCGTGGCATCTGCAACGGATTCCGGCAGTTGCGGCACGCGGATTTCGGTTGTCATGAGCTCTTTCTCACCGGTTTCGCCGGGGCGGCGGCAGGCGCAGCGACTCCGCTCGTGAGACGGGTCGTCTCGCGGGCAGAGTCCTCAGTAGTCGTCGCGCGCAACGCGGCATCGATCAGCGCGTGTTGCTCCGAGTCGTGGATCTTGGCGATGCCCGTCGCCGGCGCGGCGGCCGGAGCGCGACCTGCATAGAGGACGGTGCGACCGCTCAGCAACTCCTGCAGGCGATGCCGGATCTGGTACCAGGCGCCCTGGTTCTGCGGCTCCTCCTGACACCAGACCACGTCGCGGGCCTGCGGGTAGCGATTGAGAATCGCCTCGTACTCCTCGCGCGGGAAGGGATAGAGCTGCTCGATCCTGATCAAGACCACGTCGCGGATGTTCTCCTTGCGCCGCGTCTTCAACAGATCGAAGTACACCTTGCCGCTGCAAAGCACGATCCGCCGGATCTGGGCGGGCGGCAGATCCTCGGTCTCTGCGATGATGCGCGCGAAGCTTCCCCGCGTCAGATCCTCGAGCGCGGAGACGGACAAGGGGTCGCGCAGCAGGCTCTTCGGAGTCATCACGATGAGCGGCTTGCGGAAGGGCTGCAGCATCTGCCGGCGCAGCATATGGAACATCTGCGCCGGCGTGGATGGCACGCACACCTGCATGTTGTTCTCGGCGCTAAGCTGCAGGAAGCGCTCGAGTCGCGCCGAGGAGTGCTCGGGACCGGCGCCTTCGTAGCCATGCGGCAGGAAGAGAGTGAGACCGCAGAAACGCTCCCACTTGGCCTCCCCGGAGCTGATGAACTGGTCGATGATCACCTGCGCGCCGTTTGCGAAGTCGCCGTACTGCCCCTCCCACAGGACGAGGGCATTCGGCTCGGTGGTGGAGTAGCCGTACTCGAACCCCATCACGGCTTCCTCGGACAGGACCGAGTCGATGATCTCGACACGCGGCTGATGCTCGCCGACGTGCTGCAGAGGGAGGTACACGTTGTCGCTGTTCTGGTCATGCAGAACCGCGTGCCGATGGAAGAACGTGCCGCGACCGCTGTCCTGGCCGGATATGCGGACGGAAAAGCCATCTTCAATGAGCGCGGCGTAGGCCAGGTTCTCGGCGCAGCCCCAGTCCAGAGGCAGCTCGCCGGCGAGCATTTTCCTGCGATTGGCGATGACCTGGGCCACGCGCGGATGCAGGCTGAACCCCTCCGGGTAGTGGACGATCCGTTCACCCAATTCGCGCAGGCGGCGCAGCTCCACCCCGGACTGAATCCTTTGCGACCAGTCGATCTGGGCGTAGGTGCTCCAATCGACCGTGTACTTGTTGCCGATCATGCCAAGCGAGGCACGGGCCTGAGGCCGGCCCTCATCGAGGCCATTGCGGTACTGCTCAACCATCGCCGCGACATCGGCCTCGGCAAGAACGCCCTCCGTCACCAGGCGCTGCGCGTAGAGCTGGCGCGCCGTCGGGTGCTGGCGGATCACGCGGTACATCACGGGCTGCGTCGCCGCGGGCTCGTCGGCCTCGTTGTGGCCATGCCGGCGGTAGCAGACGAGATCGATCACAACGTCCTTGCCAAACTTCATCCGGTAGAGCAAGGCGAGTCGCGCTACGAACACGACGGCTTCCGGATCGTCCGCGTTGACGTGGAAGATCGGCGCCTCGAGCATCTTGGCGACGTCGCTGCAATAGATGGTGGAGCGCGCGTCGAGCGGGTGCGATGTGGTGAATCCAACCTGATTGTTGATCACGATGTGCAGCGTACCGCCGGTGCGATAGCCGCGGGCTTGCGAGAGTTGCAGGGTTTCCATCACGACGCCCTGTCCCGCGAACGCCGCATCGCCATGAATGAGCAACGGTAGGACACGGGCGCCGCTGTCATCGCCGCGACGCTCCTGTCTCGCGCGGACCGATCCTTCAACAACCGGATTCACGACCTCCAGGTGCGAGGGATTGAACGCCAGTACCGTATGCACGTTACCGGACGCAGTGCGCAGGTCGGCGGAGAAGCCCTTGTGATATTTGACGTCGCCTGAGCCCTTGAGATGGCTCAGGTCGTATTTACCCTCGAACTCGGAGAACAGAACCGAGGGAGATTTCCCCAGAAGATTGACGAGCACGTTCAGGCGACCGCGGTGGGCCATCCCGATGACCACTTCCTCGACGCCCGCCGCGCCCGTGCTCTGGATCAGATCATCGAGCAGCGGAATCAGGGCATCGCCACCCTCGAGCGAAAAGCGCTTCTGGCCGACGTACTTCGTGTGCAGGTAGCGCTCGAGCCCCTCCGCGGCCGTCAACTGCCAGAGGATGTTGCGACGCTCGCCGGCTGGGAACCGATGGGCCAGCCGGCCCGCCTGGAATTGATCCTGCAGCCACAACCGCTCCTCGGACTCGGACACGTGAGCGAATTCGGCCCCGATGGGGCCCGCGTAAATGAACTCGAGCTGCGCGAGGATGTCTCGCAGGGTCATCCGCTTCGGCACCGCGTCCGTGCGGCTGCCGGTGAAGAACTCCGTGTCCAGATCGACCGGCGAGAGCCCGAAGTACTCGAGCTCGAGAACGCGTGGCCTGGAACGCTGCACCAGCCCCAGGGGATCGACCTTGGCCAACAGGTGACCCCGATTGGTCCAGATCTGGATGAGGCGCGAGACCGCGGCCTGCTTCGCTCCGCCGCCCCCCTGGCCGGCCGTAGCAGCGCTGGGCGCGCGCGAGACTGGAAGGCGCGCGCGTTCGGCAATTCCCGCCCGCACAGCGCGGTGTGAAGGCTCGCCGCCGGCAGGCGGTGCCAGGCGCTCAAAGTAGCGTCTCCAGCGATCGTCTACGCTCGCAGGATCGCGGAGATATTGCTCGTAGAGGCCTTCGAGAAAATCGGCGTTACCGCCGTAGAGAGGTGTCGGTTCGAGCATGCGGGGACGCAAACGGCAAGGCGGTAGTTTAACGGAATGTGGCGCCCGTGGAAACGCGCGCATTCCACGCCATAATGCGTCCTCAAGATGTGAAGGGTATCACTTCCAGGAGGTTGACCTCGTAAAAAATCAACCCTGCATAGCCCGCCAGGACCAGATAGAGCATCCAGCTGACGCGGATGACCCCGAAAGCCCGCGAGCGGACGAGCAACGTCAACACCACGACGCCACCGCCCGTGAGACTTACCTTTACGGCCGTGAAAGCCAGTGCGGATCCGCCAACCAATTTCGACATGAAAGGGTTGGCTTCGTATGCACCTTGTTGGAGCAACGTCAGCGTGAGGCCGGCGTCCGCGCACGAGAGCAGGAGGATGAGCACGGCGACAGCCAGCCATTGCGGGTGGTGCCAGTCGAGCCCGGCCAATCGAACATCACCGTCACGACGCGGACGCCGTCTACGCGGGCGCAAGCTCCCATATAGCAGCGCATACACCGTTCGCCTGCGGCGATCGATGCGGCTGCGTCTATCTGCCGCATCCATGAGCTCTTGCGTCATCGTGACCCGTGCCTCTTCATAGCATCCCCTCGCCTCATTCTAGCGGCGCGACCCACGGGCCCCCGGCAAACTGGTGTGGGCGTGACACGGATCACGTCGGTACGGCATCCCGTTTCACGTAACGCGGTCGCTGTAACTCGCATGCCCGGTGCAGAACGTACTCAGCAACGCTTTCGCCAGTAGCCGGGGCGTCTCGCATGATGTGCGAAAGCGATGACGACGACTTCGGGCGGGCGTTCCACAACAACCACGTCGACAAGCACCGTACTGCTCATCAGACGCTCCACAATCAGGTACCGAAGAGGATAGTGCCTGGGGTACAGGTAATTCCAGACTCATTTCGGCGAATTCCTGCGAATATTGGCCATCGAACCGAGCGAGCGGATTTCCCGCACTCGGCTCTCGGACAAGATAGTCTCCCCGAGACAGGACGGAACGCGTTTTACGGGAAAACATAGGGTTTTCGTGACGAAGGCGGACGGCGCTGAGCCAGGCGAGACCGGGAAATGGCGCCCCGGGCCGGAGTTGAACCGACGACCTACCGCTTAGGAGGCGGTTGCTCTATCCACTGAGCTACCGGGGCGCTGATGGAACGGCCGGGGCGAAGGCGCCCTATTGATCGCGCCGCAGTGCATCTGCGAAAGCGGCGATGCGGGCACGGTGGATAGCCGATAACGGAGGCTGGAGGTTCGTGGTGGAGCGGAAGGGGATCGAACCCTCGACCTTCGCATTGCGAACGCGACGCTCTCCCAACTGAGCTACCGCCCCAAGCAAGCGGCGGATTCTAGCATTGCAGAATCCCGGCGGCCAAGGCAGCGAGCGAGGCGCCTCGGCACTCGAGCGAGGCACCCACCACGCTGTCGCAGCGCTATGATCGGTGGAAACGGACAAGGCTCTGCCGGGGGAATCCCATGTTGGCAATCGGTGGGCGGGCACCCGAATTCACGCTCCAGGATCAGGATGGGCAGAGCACGTCCTTGACGACGCTCCTCAACCACGGCCCGTTGATCCTGTACTTCTATCCGGCAGACTTCACTCCGGGCTGTACGAAGGAAGCCTGTGCAGTTCGCGATCTGCACATCGAGATCCAGCGGGTCGGCCTCGATGTCGCAGGCATCAGCCCGCAGTCACCCCAGAGCCACCGCAACTTCCGCGAGCGCTACAAGCTGAAGTTCACGCTGCTGTCGGATCCCGACAAGTACGTGGTCAAAATGTACGACGTCAACGGGCCGCTCGGGTTCGGCGTCCGACGGGCCACGTTCCTGATCGATCAGGGCCGGCAGATCCGCTCCGCGATACTGGCCGACGTGCGCATCGGTCAGCACGAGGATTTCATCCGCAAAGCGATCGCACTGCGCGCGACCGGCTGAGGCGGTGCGAGTTGCCTCCGATTGAGGCGGCGGCCCTCATTCGGGGCGCGGCGCGTCATGCGCCGGACGGCAAGCTCCTCTTTAGTACTCCAGGCGCAACACGCTCGGCTTGCCGAAAGTCGGGATGGCAACGACGTACAGAGTGTCGTATTCGTCATCGGCGATGGGAGCAATCCGTATGTCGGCCAGCGCCTCGATGAGCTGCGGCACCGTGTTGCTATGGCCGATGATCAGACTGACGCCACCCCCGTGCTCGCGCATGACGCGCGCGACGGTGCCCTTGATATCAGCGGCGGAGAGCACGATCGGCTTCTTCCCCAGGCGCTCGGCCAGAGGCTCCGCGGTCTGCTGGGTGCGGCGTGTGTCGCTGACGTAGATCGCATCGATCCGCCCTACTCCCTGCCCGCTACCAAACATCTGCGCCAGACGTTGCGCTCTCTGCTCGCCTTCCGGGGACAGAGGCGGATCCTGTATCACGGCCGTATCCCTCTCGGCGTGCCGCGTGAGGATGACGACCGTCGTCGTCGCGGACAGGTAGGCAACGAGCAGCACCGCGAGCACCAGCGCGGCGGTGCTGATGATCAGCCACACCGGCAGCAGAAAGGGCCGGCGACGTCGCGTGATGCCAGGTGGCTCCATTTATAATCAATAATATACGATATATATTAAAGGCGCATTCTATATAGCGTGCGCCCCTGGCCTACACTGTCAGCCCTATCCGCGCAGAATGTCACAAATCGCCGTGTGCGGGGGCGGAAACCCCGCACGCCGTCGAGGGTCAATGTACCTTTGCCCTGGAGCCTTCACCCGTGAGACTGTTCGCCCCCTACATCGCCTGCGCCCTGGCCCTCAACCCATTGTTGGCCAGCCCGACGATGGGGGCGGACGCGGCGCGATCGGGCTTGCGGAGGCTTACGGTCGATGTCGCGGTATCCACCGGCAGGCTGCGGTCGCTACAGGGCGTCAACGGCGCTCCGGCTCCGGGGATGCACAAGCCGGAGAATTTCACTTTCGGCGGTTGGAACATGCCGGCGCATATCAATGTGCGGGCCGGCTATCGCGAAGCGCGCATCGATCTCGTTCGCACTCACGACGCCTATGGCCCGGGAGATATCGACGCGCGGTTCGAGACCGCAGACGCGCCAGGCGGAGGACTGATCTCGGCGCAGCGCGATGTCCTCAGCATCTTCCCCAATCCGGACGCCGACGCCAACGATCCGCGCAGCTACAACTTCGGCCCGACCGACGAGCTCATCAGCTCCATCCGCGGTCTCGGCGCGCAGGCGATCTTCCGGCTCGGCCGCAGCGAAGGCGCCGACCCTTCCCCGCCGAAGAGCTTTGCCAAGTACGCAGCCGTCGCCAAGCACATCGTGCTCCACTACAACCAGGGCTGGGCGCAGGGCTTCCACTACGGCATTCGCTACTGGGAGATCTGGAACGAGCCGGATCTCGGCCGGATGTTCTGGGCGGGGACGGCGCAGCAGTATTTCGAGTTGTACGGACGGCTCGCCCGTGCCGTGAAGGAAGCAGACCCGAAGGCGCTCGTCGGTGGACCCGCCATCGCGCGGCCGAATGACGATACACCGTATCGGGATGCCTTCCTCGAGTATGTGCGTGGCGAAGACCTGCCGCTCGATTTCTACTCGTGGCATTGGTATGCGACGGACTCGGACGATCCGCTCGACTTCATCCGCATCGCTCGCGACATTCGGGCGCGGCTCGACAAGCACGGTTTCCAGCAAACACGCTCGATGGTCACGGAGTGGAACTACGGCTTGCTCGATCCGCCGCCGGCAGCGATGCAGCGCGCGAGCTTCGTCACCACCGCCCTCATCTACATGCAGGATGCGCCCGTCGATGCCTCGGCGCTGTACCGCGCGGACAACGTGTTTGGCAGGGACGGCGCGACCCCGGACAAGACCGGCCAGGCGCTCATCCTGCTCGGAAAGATGAAAGACACTCCTATCAGGGTCCGCAGCGACGGCGCGGATCTGAATGGACTCGCCGTCCAGGCGGGCCGCTCCACCGACGGACATACGATTCACGTGCTGCTCAGCAACTATCAGATCCCGGCCGCTTTTCTCGGCCCTCGGACGGCCGACGACGTATTGCACGTGCCCCCCGTCTTCGACGTGCGGCTACTCGCCCGACGGAGCGTCACCTACCATAACAACGGCGGTTACGACCTGACTATCGATCACTTGCCCTCGAACAAGCACTTCGTCGTGGAACGCTGTCGCATTTCCGCGTCGGAAGACCTGCGCTTGACGCGCGAGCCTGCCCGGACCGCGGGCGGAAAGATCCACCTGCGGGGGACCCTTGCTCCCCCCGGTATCGAGCTCGTCACACTCCGAGCGGCCACGGGGTCGGACCGGGTGCCGGAAACTGCCATGGCCAGCTCCTGCGGGGCATCGGCGGCCGCTTCGGCTGCAAATAGCAGCACTGTGCACCCCGGTGGCCCGGGCTGAATCGCGTAGAGTACGCCGGTCATGCGGTAGCCCATGGGCTCGCGAGGATCTGCTTCAATGCGCTCGGGGGGACAGACAACCGTCATCCAACGGATTCTCGAGCGACGTGCGCAAAAGTTGCCCACTTCGCAAGAGGATACGACTGGAACGATCTCCGTCATGCTGCGCGTGCTGCCGCCTCCGCGCGCGCTGCTGGCCGTCGGCGATCCCGTGCTGCTCGCGCAGCTGGAGCGCAAAGTGGCCGAGGACGTTCTCGAGGCTCATCCCGTCCAGGACGAGAACGAGGCCATTTGCCTCTTCGATGAGGAGTTCTACCCAGTCATCCTGACGGACAGTCTGGAGCTCGTCCGCAGGGTCCGTAGCCTGCAGAGCGACCGGACACCCTTCATCCTCTATCTCGCGGAGCTGGACGAAAGCATCGAGCGGGAGCCGGGACTCGCTGCAGGCGCCGATGATTGCGTCGGCCGCCGCGTCTCGGACCGGGAGCTGCAGGCTCGCATCAGTGTCGCCCGACGTGTCGCGGAGCTCGAGACTGTCTTGCGCATCGCACTCGCGGAGAATCGCAAGCTCTCCACGACGGACGATCTGACCAAGGTCGCGAGCCGGCGCTTCTTCACCAAACATTTTCCGCGCGAAGTCGATCGCGCCGCCCGCTACGGCCGCCCATTGTCGCTCATCCTGTCCGACATCGACCATTTCAAAGCTTTCAACGACACGCTGGGTCATGTCGGAGGCGACGACATCCTGCGCCAGTTCGGCGGCCGCCTGCAGTCGTGCCTGCGTCGCGGCATCGATTGGGTCGCGAGGATCGGTGGCGAAGAATTCGCCGTGGTGTTGCCTGAGACCTCCTACGACCAGGCTCTCGACGTCGCACGCAAGCTGCGTGTCAGCGTCGCGGATCGGACCTTTGCCGCGCAAGGGCGCAACGTCGATGTGACCGCGAGCTTCGGGCTGTGCGGACTCGAGAAAGTGCCCACCGGTGAGCGCAAGATCGCAGAGCGGATGCTGAAGGTCGCCGACGCCGCGCTCTACAGGAGCAAGAACGGGGGCCGCAACCGAGTGACGGCAACGAAGCTCGCCGGCAAGCTCGCCGTCTAGTGATCAAATCTCGTTCAGATTGATGCAAGCCCTTGCCGGCGCTTGTCCTTTGCACCCCGCAGAGCGGCCTGTCCACATAGTTATGCACACATTTTGTGGATAAATGATCCGCGCAAGCGCGCCACCGCTCGAAGGGTGGCAAGCACCGAACGCTTGTGTGACACTGACCCGGTCGTAAGCTCGCAGGCCACCAATGAAAAAGACTGGCAGCGAAATATCGCCGGACTCGAGCCAGCCTGCGGATGCTGCCGGCGCAAAGCCAGTGGATCGGGCGCGCTTGCACGCCGAGGTCGCCAAGCAACGGGTCCGCATCGCGAAGGAAGAGTTGAAGCGCGCACGCAAGCGACTCAAGGAAGCCAAGCGAGAGGCGCGCCGAGCGCGCAAGCAGGCTGCGGCGAGCCGGAAAGTCTGGAAGCGCGAGCGCCGACGCGCCAGAAAGAGCACGCCCGACGAAGCGACCCGGAGGAAAAAATCCAAGCGGGTGAGCTCCGCGTCCCGAGCGCGCAGCGCGGCAGCCCGCCCCAAGCCGGCCCGCGGCAGCCGATCGGCCCGCAAACCCGCCGGAATCAAGGTCATTTCAAGGCGGGTGGCACGGCGAAAGGCGAGCCGCCCCAAGGGCACGCCTGCGAAGGCGCCCGGCGCCAAGCGCTCCACGACGCCGCCGAGCCGGCAGCCCCGTCAAAAGCCCCAAAGGGCCGCAAATCCGCGCCCGAGCGGCAGAAAGACGCAAGGAAAACGCCGGGCTGGTACAATTGCACCCAAGCCGTCGGTCGTGGCGAAGCGACCGGCGCGGAATGCTCCCCCGCCCCGTGAGGCTTCAGCCTCGACCGGCGCGGCAGAAGCCAATAACGAAATGGTGAGCAACACCGCAGTGGAGAGCGTGACGCCCGAAACGTCGGTCACGTCGCCATCGTAGCGAACGAGGGGGCAAGGAGTTGCGGTGCCGAGAGTCGCCGCGGCTTGGCCAACAGCTAGCGAGGCGTACACGCGTCTCGCGAGGATAGGATCAATGCCTGAGATTCAAGGCTCCCACATTGGGCGTGCAAGCGACTCTTCCCGTCCTGCGGGCGTCTGGTCGCAACCCTCCAGCTCACGGATGCTGGCCAGCTACCTGTCCGACGTCGAGCAGATGCTCGACGAGCAGCGGTGGGATATCGCGCTACGCGACGCAGTGGAGCTGCCTCGTATTGCGGTCGCGCTCGTCGATCCACGCCTGAGCAGCTCGTCGGAGCGTTGTCGCGCGTGGTGCGAAGAATGGGTCAAGCCGAGCGAGGGCATCGATGGGGCTGCGGACAAGCTCCGCCAAGTTGTGTCCGAGTACGTCGATCACGACGATCACGTCCCGGGATCAGTTCCTACACAGGCTCTGCGCCGTTTGCGCCTGCGTCGGCACGCACGCGTCGCTCCACGCGGCTTCGGACCGGAGGCCCAAATTGCTGCTGATGCGATTCCCGAGACAACGCCCTCCGGCGAAGTCTCCAGGGCGCTGGTGAACGCGATGCGCCGCTGGTACGCGCAGTCCGGCTGCCACGACGCAACGACACAGTCCAACCTCGCGAGACTCGCCGTTCTTCGCTAGTCCCGTCGCTTCTGGATCTCGAAGAGGCTCGTCGCGACGAGATCGAGGACGGTCGTGTCATTCTGATTGATCAGGAGCCAGCGCCAGCGAACCACGCCGACGGTGCCCGAGCGCGAAATCCGGCTCTCCAGCACCACCATCCGCAGACGCAGCTCATCGCCCGGTCTCACCGGATGGGGCCATTTGATCTGTTCCACACCCGGGGAGCCGATCGATTCCGAGTCGTGCAGGACGCTCGTGACGGCCAGCTGCATGGCGATCGCGCAAGTCATCCAGCCGCTCGCGATCAGTCCTCCCCATCGACTCTCGCGCGCCCGCGCCGGGTCGGTATGAAACCACTGCGGATCGTAACGAGAGGCGAACTCGACGATCTCGGTCTCGCCGACACTGCGGCGGCCACCGTCAAAGGTGCTGCCCACGACGAGCTGTGCGAACCGGGCCATCCCTAACGCTTCGCGTGCGCTCGGCTCTTGGCCGACTGCACGGCTCCGGCGCCAGCGAGCGCTTCCTCGATCGCGTGACGCGCCAGCGGCTCCATCATCGCGTAGCCGTCCCGGTTTGGATGCACCCCGTCGTTGCTGAAGGTCTCTTTCATCCCGTCGCGCTCGTCGGCCAAGGCCTCATGGTAGTCGATATAAACCAGGCTCCTGTCTCGCGCGTACCGGCGCAGCCAGGCATTCAGCTCGACGATGTGCCGCGCCGGCTCGACGATGGCCGGCCGCCCCGGAAAGGCGCTGGCGGGTGTCACCGAGGCGAGCACGACCCGAATGTCGCTCGCGCGGGCGAGCTCCACCATCGATATGATATTGCCCTTGATCGCATCGAGACTGGTCGGCCCCGCATTGCCTGCGATATCGCCCAGCCCGCCCATGAGGTGCACGACGGCAGGCTTCAGCGCCAGCACGTCCTGACGGAAGCGTACGAGCATCTGAGCCGTCGTCTGACCGGCTACCCCCCGGTCCAGAAATCTCGTCCCGAAGAAATCGGGGTGTGCCGACCTCCACAGCTCGGTGATCGAGTCGCCCATGAACACCACCCGAGGCTCAGTGGGGTGGGTGAGAGCCGCGTTCTCCACGCGATAGCGGCACAGAGAGGCCCAGTCCTCGCGCAGACGCTCCTCGTCCGCGGCCTGTGCGCCCGCCGGCACTTTGGGCTCGGGCCCCTCTCCCTGCTCCCGGGCTGCCGGGTCGAGCAGCCACTCCTGGATCTCCTTCAGTCCCGGAGCCGGCGCGGACAGGCTGGCGCAGGGCTGCTCCACGACGCCGACGGAAAGCGGCCGCGTGGCGCTCGCGAGATGGGTGGACGCCGCGGCAGCTTGAGCCACGAGCCAGGCCAGCACGCCGACTCCACGAGGTCCCCCGATGAGCATCCGAGAAATTATGCATTGGCCGCGACTCGCACTACAATCGCGCACGAACGCCAAACGGGGTATGCGTGGTTGGGAGCCACGCACGGCATGCGCCAAACGGGGGGCGTGTCGTGAGCCTGGCGAGCCGGCCTCAAGAGCCGGCCGCTTCCTCAAATGCCCGGCGCACGCGCAACTCGCCCGGCGATACCTCAACAGTCAGCAGCGCCTCCCAGCCCATGTCCACAGACTCATCCGCACCGGCACAGCCGCGAGGAAGACCACCGATAGTGCCTCGGAACGCCGCTACCGTCATCCTGCTGCGGCAGGTGGCGGGACGTGCCGAAGCGTTGCTCGTTCGCCGTCACGTCGAGCTCGCCGTAGCCGGCGGCGCCTGGGTATTTCCGGGAGGCAAGCTCGAAACCGCCGACTACTCCGCGCAATCCCTCGGCAGGCTGCGAGGAGTGTCCGATCTGCAAACGACGTTGGCCGCCGCTCTCGGTGACGAGTTGACCCATGAGCAGGCCCTCGGCCTGCTCGTCGCCGGCTGCCGGGAGACGTTCGAGGAAGTGGGCGTGCTGCTCGCTTGCCAGGAAGATGGCTCGCCCTGCCCGACCGACCGCTTCGAGCGCCTGCAGCGGTGCAGGCAGGAGGTGTCACGGGATCCCGCGCGCTTTGCGGCGTTGCTGGAGGAGTCCGGCCTCGTGTTGGAAGCATCCCGGCTCCTCTACTGGTCACGCTGGATCACTCCATCGATCGTCCCATGGCGCTTCGATGCGCGGTTCTTCATTACCGCGATGCCATCGCAGCAGCACGTGATCTGCGATTCCGCCGAGGCCATGGAGCCGCTCTGGCTGGACCTGGCCTCCTTCAATAGCCTCCCTGATGCGAAGCTGATACAGGCACCCCCTACACGACTGACACTGGGCGAGCTCGCCGCTCGCCTCGCCGAGCACGGCACCGTGGACGCGTTGCTGCGGAATGAGTGCCGGCGGCACGTCGCGACGATCATGCCGAAATCGGTTCGCGAGCGGGAAGGAGATTTTGCCGTCATGCCGTGGGACCCCGCCTATACCCGACTGCCGGGCGAGGGCGTTGCGGTTGACCGGCGGCTCGCGGAACGGCACCGTGGGTTCCCCAGCCGTTTCGCGGTGCCACGCGGCACGATGCCGAGTCCGCCCGACCCGGTGCCATGACACACACGGAGCACCTTGCATGATCTATCGCCTGGGCGACCGACAGATCCAGACTCACGGGGATGAATACTACATTGCTCCCAGCGCGGACGTGATCGGCAGCGTTCGGCTGGGTCGTTGGGCCAGCATCTGGTTCGGAGCGGTGCTGCGCGGAGATACCGACTGGATCGAGATTGGCGACGGGACCAACGTGCAGGACGGCACCGTCATGCATACCGACGCCGGAGCGGCGCTGACTGTCGGCAGGGACGTCACCATTGGGCATCAGGCCTTTCTGCACACGTGCACGATCGCGGATCACTGTCTCATTGGTAACGGAGCCATGGTGATGGACGGCGCGGTCATTGCTCCGTACACGATCGTTGCGGCGAATGCATTTGTGCCACCCGGAAAGGTCATGCCCGGCGGAGCGGTTCTCATGGGCTCGCCGGCCCAGGTAGTACGTGAGTTGAGCGAGAAGGACCGCCACCGGATCCAACACGCAGCGACGCATTACGTGCAGAACGCTCAGCGCTACAAGACCGGCCTCCAGGCCGTGCGCTAAACGGGAGTTCTCCGCCGATTTTCTGAGTTGAGATTGCAGCAGAGCTTGGAATTGCGAGGCTTTGCGGCCCGAAGCTGCGTCCGTAATGGGTGCATAATGTAGCCATGTAAATGTGGTTTTGAGGTTGATTCGCGCCGCCGCCAGTGGCATCATGTAGCCATGCATATCGATGGCGTGCCGAACCGTACCTCCAGGCCCACGTACCTGCTGCGCGAGTCGTACCGTGAGGGCAAGAAGGTGCGTAAGCGCACGCTCGCCAATCTTTCCGCCCTATCCGATGAGCAGATTGAGGCGATTCGCGCGGTGCTCTCGGGGCAGAGCGTGCGGCCGGTGCAGGAGCTGTGGCAGACCACCCGATCGCGTTCTCACGGGGCGGTGCAGGCGGTGCGTGTAGCCATGCAGAAGCTCGGCTTTGACTCCCTGATCGCATCGCGCCCGAGCCCCGAGCGCGATGCGGTCTGTGCGATGGTAGCGGCGCGAGTGTTAGCGCCGCACACCAAGCTCGCCACCACGCGCTGGTGGCACACGACGACGCTGGCCGAAGAGTACGGCGTGGTCAATACGGACGAGACGGATCTGTATGCGGCGATGGACTGGTTACTCGAGCGCCAGGGTTACATCGAGAAAAAGCTGGCCGCTCGACATCTGTCCGAAGGCGCGCTCGCCCTCTACGACTTGAGTTCAAGTTACTTCGAAGGCCACTGCTGCCCATTGGCGAAGATCGGCTACAGCCGCGACGGTAAACGCAACACGCCGCAGGTGAACTACGGGCTCTTGACGACGCGTGCGGGTTGTCCGGTTGCGATCTCGGTGTACGCGGGCAACACGGCGGATGCGAGCACCCTCATGCCGCAAGTGACTCAACTGCGTGAGCAGTTTCGCCTCGAGCGTCTGGTCCTCGTGGGGGATCGCGGGATGATCTCGCACAAAGCGATCGATGGGCTTCGTTCGCTCGAGGGGCTTGCTTGGATCACGGCGCTGAAGAGTTCACAGATCCGCGCCCTCGTGCACAGCGGTCAACTGCAACTGGGCTTGTTCGATGAGCGCAATCTGTTCGAGTTCTCGCATCCGGACTTTCCCAACGAGCGGTTGATGGCCTGTCGCAATGTCGATCTGGGTAAGCTGCGTGCGCACAAGCGCGAGGCGCTGCTGGAGGCGACTGAGAAGGAACTGCAGAAAGTCCGTACCCGCATCGAGAACGGTTCGCTCGTCGGTCGCGACAAAATCGGGGTGCGGGTCGGCAAGGTCCTCAACAAGTACAAAGTCGGTAAACACTTTGCGCTCGCCATCGAAGAGAGCGGCTTCCAGTTCCAGCGGCTCGAGCAACAGATCGCCGCCGAAGCCGCGCTCGATGGGCTCTACGTGATCCGCACCAGCATCGCGAAAAAGCAGATGAGCGCAGCCGAGGCGGTGCGCAGTTACAAAGCCCTCGCCGAAGTGGAGCGGGCGTTCCGTTCGATGAAAACCATCGATCTACACATCCGTCCCATTCACCATCATCTGGAGGGTCGCGTGCGGGCGCACATCTTCCTGTGCATGCTCGCCTACTATGTCGAGTGGCACATGCGCCAGGCGTGGCGCGAGTTGATGTTTGCCGACGAGGATCTTGAGCGCAAGAAGCATCGCGACCCGGTCGCCGCTGCCGAACGCTCCGAAGTATGTCTTGAGAAGATCGCCACCCGCACGCTCAAAGACGGCTCGCCGGTCCATAGCTTTCGCACGCTCCTGGAGGAACTCTCCACCATCGTGCGCAATACCTGCGAGCCACGGGTTACACAGGAACGCGCCGGTTCGACCTTCCAGATGACCACGATCCCCAATCCCACTCAACATCGAGCACTGCAGCTACTACAAACCATCACCGTGTAGCCACACACTCGACAGCCCGAACCGCCGCAACTCCCTGATCCTCAAAGCAATCCCAGTCACCCCGCGCCAAGAACTCCCGGCTAAAAGCGGTGCCCACCTCCGGGGGGCATCAAGCACGACTGGGTCCTCGGCGCGCGCAAGCAGCCGACCGAGCCCACACGCAAGCCGACCGGGGCCAGGCGCAAGCCGACCGAGGCGCCCAAGCCGACCGGGCCCACGCGCGCAACCGCCGTGAAGTCAGCCCGGAGCGTCCGCCTGGCGCGCAGGGTGTGCGGCGGCAAATGCCGGCAGAGCCGTACAACGCGCATCGACGCGAGTAATCGTCGGATAGGCGCTGAGATCGCACCCGAGTCGCCTCGCGTTGAAGACCTGCGGCACGAGGCAGCAATCGGCGATCGACACTGTCTGCCCGCACACATAGTCGCCGGCGAAGCCGCTGTTGACCAGGAACGACTCGAGCCGGGTGAAGCCGTCCTCGATCCATTGACGGCACCAGGCACTCACCCTCTCCTTCGAGAGCGACTCGCGGTGCCGCAGGTACTGCAACACACGCAGGTTGTTGAGCGGGTGAATGTCGCAGGCGATGAGCAGCGCGACGGAGCGCACGTAGGCCTTCTGATCCGCCGCTGAGGGCAGCAGCGGGGTTTGCGGAAAGTGCTCCTCGAGGTAGTCGAGGATGGCGATGGACTGGGTCAACAGTCCGTCGGCCGTGGCGAGCGCCGGGACAAAACCCTGCGGGTTCGTGCGCCGAAACTCGCCGAGCGCGGCCGAGTCGAGCAGCGCGACGGGACGATGCTCGACGGGCAGATTCTTGATATTGAGCGCGATACGAACGCGGTAGGCCGCCGAGGATTGGTAATACCCGTAGAGCTGCATGACGAGTCAACATACGGCATCCGGCCGCAGCCCGCCAGCGGCCGCCGCGAAGGCCCTGTGCTAGCATCAGGCCGAATCACTGCGAGAGTGCCGCTATGCGCTGGGATGATCTTCGCCGCAGCTCCAATGTCGAGGACTATCGGGGTCGAAGCGGGCCGGGACTGAAGCTCGGCATCGGGGGCACGCTGGTGGCGCTCGCGGCCGCCTATTTCTTCGGCATCGATCCACGCGTCATCCTGGGCCTTGCGAACTCGTTGCCTTCTCAGCAGTCCTCGCCGGCCGGCAGCGGTACCCCGACGGACGAGCAGGGACAATTCATCTCCGCCGTCCTCGGCGAGACCGAGGACACCTGGAGCGCGATCTTCCAGAGTCAGGGCAGCCAGTACCTGCCGCCAAAACTGGTTCTCTACAACAACCTGCTGCCCTCCGCCTGCGGCACGGCCAACTCCGCCGTCGGTCCGTTCTATTGTCCGGAGGATCGCAAGGTCTATCTGGACCTGGGATTCTTCCAGCAGCTCGCCCAGGAGTTCCAGGCGCCGGGCCAGTTCGCCCAGGCCTACGTGCTCGCTCATGAGGTCGGCCATCACGTGCAGAATCTTCTCGGCATCGCGAGCAAAGTCCGTGCGGCTCAGGAAGGCGCCTCGGAGCAGGAGAGCAACCGGCTCCAGACGCGCATGGAGCTGCAGGCAGACTGTTTTGCCGGTGTCTGGGCCAAGCATGCCGACCAGACACGACACATTCTCGAGGCGGGAGATGTGGACTCCGCCTTGCGTGCCGCCGCTGCGGTAGGCGATGACACGTTGCAGAAGCGGACTCGAGGCTACGTGGTGCCGGAGTCGTTCACCCACGGCAGCGCCGAGCAGCGCACGAGTTGGTTCAAACGGGGCCTGACGGATGGGACGATCGCCACCTGCGATACCTTCGGCAGCAAAGACATCTGATGACGATACGCTGGCTGCTGACCGCGCTGGCCGCGATCGTTGCGTTCCCGGGGCCCGCCTGGGCCGCCTGGCGCGAGCGCACCGAAGCGATCATGGGCACGCGCATCTACGTGGAGGTCTGGCACGACGATCCTGCAAAGGGCGATGAGGCCATCGAGGCCGTCATGGCCGAGATGCGCCGGATCGATGAGCTCATGAGCCACTACAAGCCGCAGAGCCAGCTCTCGCAAATCAATGCCCGAGCCTACCAGGAGCCCGTCAGCGTCGATCCCGAGCTCTTCGACCTGATCAAGCTGTCCCTGCACTTCTCCGAGATCACCGCGGGCGCGTTCGACATCACTTATGCGAGCGTCGGTCATCTGTACGACTACCCGCATCACGTGAAGCCGACGGAAAGCCAGATCCAGGCCGCCCTGCCGGCCGTGAACTGGCGCAACCTGCTCCTCGACGAGAAGCGTCACTCGATTCGTTTCGAGCATGCCGGGATGCGCATCGACCTCGGTGGCATCGGCAAGGGATATGCCGTGGACAGAGGTATCGCACTCCTGCAGGCGCGTGGCATCCAACACGCGGTGGTCACGGCGGGCGGTGACAGCCGGATCATCGGCGATCACATGGGACGACCCTGGCTGGTGGGCATTCGCAACCCCGACGACAAGACGAAGGTGGTGACCCGGATACCTCTCGTGGACACAGCGATGTCCACTTCAGGGGACTACGAGCGCTACTTCGAGGAGAACGGGGTGCGCTATCACCACATCATCGATCCGCACACCGGACATTCGGCCAGCAAGGTGCGCAGCGCAACGATTCTGGGGCCGACCGCCACCGAAACGGACGGGATGTCGAAGACGGCTTTCGTGCTGGGACCCGATGAGGCCCTGGAGATCATCAACCGGATGCCGCAGTACGACGCGGTTTTCGTCTGTCCCGATGGCCGGGTGTTGTATTCGAACGGGCTGAGGCCGCCCAAGCCGCGCCCATCCGATGCACCAGCCCCGGCCAAACCCCGCAGCGCGGCCGGTACTGAAGGCGCACGTTCCGCGGCTGGTAATAAAGGCGCAGCTTCCTCGAGCGGCGCCGCGGCGCCACCTCACTGACGCGTCTCGCGGCCGCCGATGCTACTGCGAGCCGCCCTTGTGCTCGGCTCTCAACAGGGCATCAACCTCGGCCTCCGCCGCGAGCCAATCGGCTTCTTCATGCCCCGGCGCGAAGCCACGACGCTCCGCCCGCAGATACGCGCTCTCCGCAATCATGGCTCGGCGCACATCGGGAGATACCTGGACTCCAGCAGCGGGCGCCGCTGAACCCAGCCCCTGCTTCTTGCCTCGAGCGGCGCGATGCGGGGTCTTTTCGGGATCGACGCCAGGATTGGGCGCAGCCGGGACGCTGACGGGCGCGGCCACCGGCTTCGGCTCCACTGCGCCGGGTGCGCTGGAGGCGGCGGACCGGGATGTTGAGACAGTTTTGATGGGAGTAGGTTTGTTAGGGTCGGTTGGACGGCGGGTGGCCATCGGCTCCTCCTGATTGAGATTGCCGAGTGAGCTTGCGTCCCGGCGCCGCGCGACGCAAGCCCCAACCACAGCGAAGCAACGCGCCGCGCGCGCCCAGGGCTCACCCCTTCCGGGTGCCCGCCTTCGCCTTGCCGTTGATGCTCGCAGGCTTCAGGCCGCGCAGATATTTCTCGAAGTCCTTGCCGAGGGAAGGATGGCCAAGAGCGTACTCGACCGTCGCTTGCAGATAACCGAGCTTGCTACCGCAGTCGTAGCGCTTGCCGCTGAAGCGATGGGCGTAGACCGCCTCCTCTTTCATCAGCGCCGCGATACCGTCGGTGAGCTGAATCTCCCCGCCTGCGCCGTGACCCAGCTTCTCCAGATGCTCGAAGATCGAAGGCACGAGCACATAGCGGCCGACGACGGCGAGGTTCGAAGGAGCATCGGCAGGCTTCGGCTTCTCGACGATGCTGCGCACCCGGCTGGTGACGGACTTCTCCGCTTCGACCGCGACGATTCCGTACTTGTCCGTGTCCCTCGGCGGCACCAGCTGGACACCCAACACACTCGCCCGCTTCGACTCGTAGACCTCCGCCATCTGCTGCAGGCAGGCGACGTCGCTGCGAATCAGGTCGTCGGCGAGGTGCACGAAGAACGGCTCTGCACCGACCGCCGGCTGTGCGCAAAGCACGGCGTGCCCGAGTCCGAGCGGCGCAGGCTGACGGATGTAGATACATGAAGCATACGAGGGGAGCACGCTGCGCAGGGTGTTGAGGAGATCGCTCTTGCCCTGGCGCTCGAGCATCAGCTCCAACTCCTGATCCGAATCGAAGTGGTCCTCGATGGCACGCTTGGAAGCTCCGGTGATGAACACCAGGCGGCGCGCTCCGGCGGCGAGGGCCTCCTCCACGGCGTACTGGATGAGCGGCTTGTCTACGACGGGCAGCATCTCCTTCGGGCTCGCCTTCGTAGCCGGGAGAAAGCGCGTACCACGTCCCGCGACAGGGAACACGGCGGTGCGGATCGCGGACCTCGGACTAGCCTTCATTCAGAACTCCGTTGGAATGCTTCTAAACAGCGTGCCAGTCTAGCCGCCCGGATGGAAATCGGCATCCCGCGTTGTGCGCGGCAGTACACATTTGCAACGCTTCAGGCTGCAGCGCGGGTCACATCCTGACCGGCGGATCCGGCTGGCGTCACCGCCGGATTGCCCGCCTCACATGGCGCGGACGACGGCATCTGTGCGCTCCGCCCACTTGAATACAGCCGGATGCATGCTGTCCCAGGAGCCGCACTTGGGACAGTGCCAGAACCATCCGACGCTGTGCAATCCGCAGTCCTCGCACTGGTAGCGGCCGCCGGCCTCGCCTATGCGAGTCAGGAGAGTGCCGAGCGATGCGGCCTCGGCTTCGGACTCGACACCTTCGCCCAGCTCCCCGGCCATCTTCGGGAGCTGACGCACCTCCTGGGGCGGCAGCGCGGTAGCCAACACCCATGCGAGCTGGCGCGTGCTGACGCGGCCTGTTCGCTTCAGGCGCCGGGCGAGCTGCCCCAGAACATCGCCCTCGCCGGCCTGCCTGGCGAGCGTGAGCGCGCGCGGAATGATCTCCAAGGCAAGGCCCGGAGAGGCCTCCAGGGCACGCAGATAGATCGCGAGCGCGCCCGATGAGTCGCCGCTCAGCTCGGTCATTCTGGCCGTCAGTACCTGGGCACGCGGCAGATCGGGGTCGTGCGTCGCGGCCTGGCGCAGCAACGCCCGCAGTCGCTCCATGTCTCCCTGCAGCAGCGCATGCTCGGCGAGCTCGCACAGATAGTGAGCCGCCACGCGCCGGCGCTCCACCTGCAGGCTCGCGGGCAGCTCGTGAAAGATCTTCAGGGCGTTGGCCCAGTCGCCTTGCTGCTCGTAGATACGCTCGAGGTGATCCAGGGCCGCGAAACGATGCTCCCGCGAGGCCGTCAGCTCCTCGAGAAGGCGCTCCGCACGGTCCATGAGCCCGGCGCTCAGATAGTCGAGAGCGAGCGCGAAAGTCGCCTTGTCGCGCAACGCGACGCTCCCCTGATCACGCAACCTGGAGTGAATCGCGATCGCCCGGTCCACCTCGCCGCGGCGCCGGAACAGACTTCCGAGTGCGAACTGGATCTCCGCGGCGTCGCCATCCGCCTCGGCCATGCGAGCGAAGATCTCCGCCGCATGATCGAAGCGATCGTTGATCAGATGATCGAGGCCCACATAGTAGTCGCGAGGCAGCCGTACCGTGCGCGCCGCGCCATGACGGCGACCCAGCAGCCAGACAGAGACCCCGACGGCCGTGAAGGCCAGGGCCAGAACGAACGGTGGTAGCTCAAACATGCGCGAGGCGGTCGCCGCCCGACGAGTCGCGCAATACCGCGACACCCTGTCAGAGCATACCGAGGTGGCGCACGAGAAGGAAACGCTCAGGCAGACAGGCCCGGTTGCGGGCCGGGTCGGCAGGGTTCGCTTTCGGTCGAAACGATGCGGCGGGCGTCAGCGGGTCAGTCGCGAATGGGGCGATCCGCCCCGTCGTTGACGCGCTCGCGCAGGTCCTTGCCCGGCTTGAAATGAGGGACATATTTGCCCGAGAGCGCAACCGCCTCGCCCGTCTTCGGGTTGCGGCCCTGGCGGGGTGGCCGGAAATGCAGCGAGAAGCTGCCGAAGCCACGAATCTCGATCCGCTCCCCTAGGGAGAGCGCATCGCTCATGATTTCCAGGATCTGCTTGAGCGCGAGCTCCACATCCTTGGACGGCAGATGCTTCTGCTTCGCAGTAATGATCTCGATGAGCTCCGACTTCGTCATACGACCCACCACGTGCTAACCGCGCCGTGTGCTGCTGCCCTGGCGCGCTGGGCGTCGCGACGTCCAGCGGATCGCCGTAGCGATCCGCTGAGGCGTTGGGTGCAGCGCATCATTACCCGCGATCGGACCCGATGTGCTCTTTCAGCAAGTCGCCGAGGCTGGTGCCCGAAGCACCGGACTCGGAGCGGTAGCTCTGTACCGCCTCGGCCTCCTCGTGGGCCTCCTTCGCCTTGATCGACAGCGAGATCGTGCGGGACTTGCGGTCCACGCCCGTGAACTTCGCCTCGATCAGATCGCCGACCTTCAGCACGGCGCGCGCGTCCTCGACACGGTCGCGGCCCAGCTCCGAGGCGCGCAACTGCCCGTCGATCCCGTTGCCGAGATCGATGACGGCGCCGCGGGCATCCACTTCCTTCACCGTGCCCTTGACGATCGTGCCCTTCGGATTGTCGGCGATGTAGGCCGAGAAAGGGTCCTTGGCGAGCTGCTTGATGCCGAGCGAGATCCGCTCGCGCTCGGGGTCGATGGACAGCACCATCGCCTCGAGCTGCTGGCTCTTCTGATAGTTGCGCACCGCCTCCTCCCCCGGCTGATCCCAGGAGATGTCCGAGAGGTGCACCAGCCCATCGATGTTGCCCGGCAGGCCGATGAAGATGCCGAAGTCGGTGATCGACTTGATCTGGCCCGTGACCTTGTCGCCGCGGTTGTAGTTCTCGGCGAACTCCTTCCAGGGATTCGCCTTGCACTGCTTCAGGCCGAGGGAGATACGGCGGCGCTCCTCGTCCACGTCGAGCACCATGACCTCGACTTCCTGGCCCGTGTGCACGACCTTGGCGGGATTGACGTTCTTGTTGGTCCAGTCCATCTCCGAGACGTGCACGAGACCCTCGACGCCGTCCTCGATCTCGACGAACGCGCCGTAATCGGCGATGTTCGTGACCTTGCCGAACACGCGGGTGTGCGGCGGATAGCGGCGGGAAATGTTCTCCCAGGGGTCCGCTCCGAGCTGCTTGAGGCCGAGGCTGACGCGCGAGCGCTCGCGGTCGAACTTGAGGATGCGCACGTCGATCTCGTCGCCGACCTTGACGACTTCGGAAGGGTGCTTGACACGCTTCCACGCCATGTCGGTGATGTGCAGCAGGCCGTCGATGCCACCGAGGTCGACGAATGCGCCGTAGTCGGTGAGATTCTTCACCGCGCCGCGCACGACCGCGCCTTCCTGCAGGTTGTCCATCAACGCGCTGCGCTCGGCGGAGAACTCCTGCTCCACGACCGCTCGGCGCGAGACGACGACGTTATTGCGCTTCTGATCGAGCTTGATCACTTTGAACTCGAGGGGCTTGCCCTCGAGGTAGGAAGTGTCGCGTACGGGACGGACATCGACGAGGGAGCCGGGCAGGAACGCCCGGACGTTATCAATCTCGACGGTGAACCCCCCCTTGACGCGCCCGGTGATGACGCCCGTGACGATCTCGGAGTTGTTGAATGCGGTCTCGAGCCGGGTCCACGTGCGTGCCCGCTTGGCCTTCTCGCGCGAGAGGCGGGTCTCGCCCGTTCCATCCTCGACGGAATCGAGTGCGACTTCCACCTGATCGCCGGCCTTGACCTCGACCTCACCCCGCTCGTTCTTGAACTGCTCGAGGGGGATGACGGCTTCTGACTTCAGGCCGACATTGACGATGACGACATCGGGGGTGACATCCACGATGAGCCCGGTCAGGATCATGCCGGGGCGGATGCGCTGGTTGGCGAGACTCTGCTCGAAAAGCTGGGCGAAACTTTCTGTCATACCTTCACTCGCGCGGCATGTTGGCCGCGCATGTACTGGACTTGAGCTTCCTGATGCGGTCCAGGCCGATTCAACCATGACGCCCGCTTCCCGCAGGCGCCGGCTCGAGGGCGCCGGGCGCCCCCTTGAAAATCCAAACAGTGAAATCGCAAGTCCTATCGGAACATCAATGTCACTTTCCTCGCACCGAGACGACGTCAGGTCCACAGCCCGCGGCCGCGTCCCAACACCAGGACCCGGGCCACGACCTGCTCGATCGAAAGGCCGGTCGAGTCGAGGATCTCGGCATCCGGTGCGGGCCTCAACGGGGCCACCGCCCGGGTCGAGTCCCGACGGTCCCGCTCGGCGATCTCGCGCGAAAGGGCGGGAAGGCTAACATCGGAACCCTTGTCTTTCAACTGCTTATAGCGGCGTTGGGCCCTCTCCTCGGCGCTGGCGGTGAGGAAGATCTTGAGCTGCGCCTCCGGAAAAATAACCGTCCCCATGTCCCGGCCGTCCGCCACGAGCCCGGGAGGCGCCACGAAGGCCCGCTGACGCCCCAGCAGCGCCGTCCGCACGCCAGGCCAGGCGGCCACGCGCGACGCCCCCTGCCCCGCGGTTTCCGAACGGATCTCGCCGGTGACGTCCCGTCCGGCCAGGATGACCCGCTCGCTGCCGTCAGGATTCACCTCGAATGCGGCATCCATGGAGGCGGCCACCCGCTCGTGCGCGGCCGGATCATCGGGCGGTACTCCAGCGTACCCGCCAGCGAGGGCCACCAGACGGTAGAGAGCTCCGCTATCGAGCAAGTGCCAGCCGAGCTCGTGCGCAATCGCACGGCTGATCGTGCCCTTGCCGGAGCCACTGGGGCCATCGATGGTGACAATGGGCGCGCGCTGCATCGTAAGCGCAGCGTCCTTCAGAGGACCTCGATCTGCAAGCCCACGTCCCGGGCGCTCGCGACGAAGCCCGGGAAAGACGTCGCGACATTGGCCACATCGAGAATTTCGACCGGGCCACTCGCCCGCAGGCTCGCGACCGCGAACGACATGGCAATACGGTGATCGCCATGACTGTCCACAGTGCCACCCGAGAACCCTTTGCCGCCACGGATCCACAGGCCGTCCTCGAGCAATCGATGCTCGACGCCGAGCGCAGCGAGTCCCCCGGCCATCGTGGCCAGGCGATCGCTCTCCTTGACCCGCAACTCCTGGGCTCCCCTGACCCACGTCTCGCCTTCGGCGCAGGCCGCGGCAATGAAGAAGATCGGAAATTCGTCGATCGACAGCGGCACCAGTGCTTCCGGAACCCGAATCCCCCGCAGGCGGCTCTTGCGGACCTCGATGTCGGCCAAGGCCTCCGCATCCTGGTCCGAGCCCGGAGTTGCGTGCACGCGAATATCCGCCCCCATCTGCAAAAGAAGCTGGAGAAGACCGGTTCGCGTGGGATTGACGCCGACGTTGCGCAGCAGCAGGCCCTTCTCAGCCGCGAGGCAGCCTGCGACGAGGAAAAATGCCGCTGACGAGAAGTCCGCCGGCACGTGAATGCACGTCCCTCGCAAGTCCTGACCACCTTCCAGGGTGATTGCCGCGCCCTCGCGAGTCAGCGTGGCCCCGAAAGCCCGCAGCATCCGCTCGGTGTGATCCCGTGAGGGGGCAGGCTCCGTGACGCGGGTCCGGCCACTCGCCCGCAAGCCAGCCAGCAAGATCGCCGACTTCACTTGGGCGCTCGCCACGGGCAACACATAGTCGATGCCCCGCATCGAAGGCGCGCCCCGGATCTCGACGGGAGGCCGACCGTCCCGGGTACCGATGTTCGCCCCCATCAGGCGCAAGGGCGCGGCGACGCGCTCCATCGGCCGGCGGGTCAGCGATTCATCGCCCACGAGGGTCGAGTCGAATTTCTGCGGGGCCAGCAGGCCCATGAACAATCGCATGGCCGTGCCGGCATTCCCCATGTCGAGCGCGGCGGAGCTCGCGCGCAGCCCCTCGCCTCCTACGCCCTTGACGATCACGTGTTGCTCTTCGGGACGCTCGATCCGAACACCCAGAGCCTGCAAGGCGCGCAGCGTGGCGAGACAATCTTCTCCGGCCAGGAAACCCGTGATGTCGGTCTCGCCGGCGGCAATTCCGCCGAGCATCAACGCCCGGTGCGAGATGGACTTGTCCCCCGGAATGCGCAGCTCGCCATCGGCGCGTCCGCCCGGGCCCACGCGATACCGTGGCACGTCAGGCGACCGCTCGCGGATACGAGCCCAGGACTCGGAACAGGGACGCGCGCTCCTTCAAACCTTCGAGCGCCTTGCTCACGTGAGGATCGTCGGCGTGACCTTCGATGTCGATGAAGAACACGTAGTCCCACTTGCGCCTGTGCGAGGGCCGTGACTCGATGCGGGTCATGCTGACACGATGCTTCGCCAGCGGCTCGAGCAGCCGATACAGGGCGCCGGCCGAATCCGTGCGACTCATCGATACCAACAGCGTGGTGCGATCGGCGCCGCTCGGGGTGAACAGCTTGCGGCCGAGCACGAAAAAGCGCGTGGTGTTGTCCGGCCGGTCCTCGACTTGCGCAGCGAGCACCTTCAGCCCGTAAACCTCGGCGGCGGTCTCCCCTGCGATCGCGGCGCTGCCCTTCTCGTCGCGCGCGCGGCGCGCTCCTTCCGCGTTGCTCGAGACCGACACTCGCTCCACGTTGGGCAGGTGCTCGTCGAGCCACACACGGCACTGCGCCAGCGCTTGCGGGTGAGAACAGATCCGTGCGATCTGCCCAAGCGAGCCCATCAAGCCCATGATGAAATGATGGATGCGCAACTCGACCTCGCCGCAGATCTTCAAGGGCGAGTTGAGGAAGCGGTCGAGGGTGTGATTGATGGTGCCCTCGGTCGAGTTCTCGATCGGCACGACTCCGAAGTCCGCGCTGCCTGCCTCCACCTCATGGAACACCTCGTCGATGGAAGCGAGCGGCAGACCTCGCACCGAGTGACCGAAGTGGGCCAGCACCGCCGATTGAGTGAAGGTGCCCTCCGGCCCGAGGAACGCGACCTTCAGCGGCTCCTGCTGAGCGAGGCACGCAGACATGATCTCGCGGAACAATCGCAGGATTTCCTCATCCCGCAGCGGGCCCTTGTTGCGGGCGAGCGCCATGCGCAAAACCTGCGCCTCCCGCTCCGGCCGGTAGAAGTCCACTGTCCGGCCGTCCCGGGTCTTCGAGATACCGACCCGTTGAGCGAGACGGGCACGCTCGCTGATGAGGGCTTGGATCTTCGCGTCGACCGCATCGATCTCCTTGCGCACGCGCGCGAGATCGGGAGGCGCGCCCGGCTCGGCCGACTTGCGTGAGCGGGTCTTGCGAGCCATCGACGCGATGTTTCCTCCCGGTTTCCGCGGCGGCCCGCGGTTCAAACGATGCGCGCGGACAGGACTCCCGTGATACCGCGAAGCTGCCGCAGCAAGTCCGCGTCGATGCGGCCGTCCACGTCGATCAGCGTGTAGGCATACTCGCCCCGCGACTTGTTGAGCAGGTCGGCGATGTTGATCCTGGCAGCCGCGAGGCAGGTCGAGATCTGGCCGACCATGTTGGGGACGTTGCTGTTGGCGATGGAGAGCCGGGTACTGCTCGCGGCGCGCGGCAGCAGGACTTCCGGGAAATTGACGCTGTTCTTGATGTTGCCGTTCTCGAGGAAGTCGCGCACCTGCTCGGCCACCATCACGGCGCAGTTCTCCTCGGCCTCGCCGGTGGACGCACCGAGGTGCGGCAGCGTCACCACCTTGGCATGATCCTTGAGGGTATTGTTCGGGAAATCGCAGATGTAGGCGTGCAGACGCCCGGCATCGAGAGCGGCGACCACGGCCGCGTCGTCCACGATCGGCGCGCGGGAGAAGTTCAACACGATGGCGCCCTTCTTCATGAGCTTGAGCCGCCCCTCGCCGACCAGCTTGCGAGTCTGATCGTTCAACGGGACGTGCACCGTGATCGCATCCGCACGCGCGAACAGGTCATCGAGCGACAGGGCCTGCTCGACACTCGAGGACAGCTGCCAGGCCCGCTGCACCGTGATCTGCGGATCGTAGCCGAGCACCTTCATCCCGAGCCCGAGAGCGGAATTGGCGACCTCGACCCCGATCGCTCCGAGGCCGACGACACCGAGGGTGCGTCCGGGCAGCTCGAAGCCGACGAACTTCTTCTTGCCCTTCTCGACGGCCTCGTCGATCGCGTGATCGTCTCCCGAGAGGCCGCGGGCGAAGGCCCACGCGGGACAGATGTTGCGCGCGGCGAGGAACAGGCCGGCGAGCACGAGCTCCTTCACGGCATTCGCATTCGCCCCCGGCGTGTTGAACACCGGGATGCCGCGCTTGCTGAGATCGGCGACCGGGATGTTGTTCACACCGGCGCCGGCGCGGCCAACCGCGCGCACGCTGTCGGGGATCGTCGTCCCGTGCATGTCGGCAGAGCGCAGCAGGATGGCATCGGGATGCTCGAGGTCGCCCGCGATCTCGTAACGCTCCCGCGGCAGACGCTCGAGTCCACGGGCACTGATGTTGTTCAGAGTCTGAATACGGTAACGCATGATGAGACTTCAGCCGTTGCGGCGTTGGAATTCCTTCATGAAAGCGATGAGCGCATCGACTCCCGCGGGGGGCATGGCGTTGTACAGGCTCGCGCGCATGCCTCCGACGGAGCGGTGTCCCTCGAGATTGGTGAGGCCGGCCGCATTGGCCTCGGCCAGGAACTGTTTATCGAGCTCGGGCTTGGCGAGCGTGAAGGGGATGTTCATCCACGAGCGGGCGTTCTTCGCCACCGGGTTCTTGTAGAAACCGGAAGTGTCGATCGCCTGGTAGAGCTTGTCCGCCTTGGCGCGGTTGCGCTCGCCCATCGCCTTCAATCCGCCGATCCCCTTCAGCCACTTGAACACCAGGCCGGCGAAGTACCAGCCGAAAGTCGGCGGCGTGTTGAGCATCGAGCCCTCGGCGGCCATCGCCTTGTAGTCCCACACCGCGGGCGTGCCGGGACGGGCCTTGCCGAGCAAGTCCTCGCGGACGATGACGACGCACAGGCCGGAGGGTCCCATGTTCTTCTGCGCGCCGGCATAAATCAGCCCAAACTTCGACACGTCGATGGGTCGCGACAGGATCGTCGAGGACATGTCGGCCACGAGCGGCACACTCCCGGTGGCCGGAACGTAGGGAAACTCCACTCCGCCAATGGTCTCATTCGGCGTGTAGTGCACATAGGCCGCACCGGGAGTCAGTTTGAGCGCGGTCTGCTCCGGAGCAGTGGTGTAGCTCGAGGCCGCCTCGTCGGCGGCCACGCTCACCCGGGTGAGTCGCTTGGCCTCACCGATCGCCTTCTTCGACCAGGCGCCGGTATTCACGTAATCCACCGTGGACTCGGCGGTCGTCAGATTGAGCGGAATGGCGGAGAACTGGCCCGTGGCGCCGCCCTGCAGGAACAGGACCTGGTAGCTCTTCGGGACGGCCAACAGCTCGCGCAGCGTGTCCTCCGCCTCTTGCGCCACGGCGATGAACGCCTTGCTGCGGTGGCTGACTTCCATGACGGACATGCCCGAGCCCTGCCAATCGGTGAGCTCCGCACGGGCTTGTTCCAGGACTTCCAGGGGCAGCGTGGCCGGCCCCGCCGCGAAATTGAATACGCGCACGAGCAACCTCTTCGATATCAGGCAATCTACGAGTTCAGGGAATGCAGAATTTTATCAGAACGGTACATGAATCAGGAGCCGGGTGGCGGCTCGGCCGGCTGCTCGCTCGGACTCTCGTTGTCCGCGCCCTCGCCCTCGAGCTGCTCGATGCGCTCGATGCCGGTGAGACGCTCGCCCTCGGCGAGCCGGATGAGTCGCACACCCTGGGTATTGCGGCCGAGGACAGAGATCTCATCGACCGGGGTGCGCACCAGCGTGCCCGTCGAGCTGATCAGCATGATCTCCTGGCCGGCAACGACCTGTAGCGCGGCGACCGTCGTGCCGTTGCGATCGGACGTCTGCAACGCAATCACGCCCTGGCCCCCGCGCCCATGCGCCGGGAAATCATCGAGCGGTGTCAGCTTTCCGTAGCCGGACGCGGAAGCCGTGAGCACGTGCCCCGACCCGACGACGATCAACGCGATGAGCTCGTGCCCATCGCCCAGCTTGATCCCGCGCACGCCGGCGGCCTCGCGTCCCATCGGGCGAACCTCGTCCTCGTGGAAACGGATCGCCTTGCCCCCGCTCGAGACGAGAATGATCTCACGTTGCCCGTCGGTGAGCGCGACCCCGATCAGGCGATCGTTCTCGTGCAGATCGACGGCAATGATGCCGCTGGTTCTCGGCCGCGAGAAGGCAGTCAGGGGTGTCTTCTTGACGGTCCCCTGACTCGTCGCCATGAACACGTGATGCTGCTCGTCGTACTGTTTGACGGGCAGGAGGGCGTTGATCTTCTCGCCTTCCTCCAGCGGGAGCAGGTTCACCATGGGCTTGCCGCGCGCGTTGCGACCGGCCTGGGGCAGCTCGTAGACCTTGAGCCAGTACACTTTGCCGCGATTCGAGAAGCACAGGACGGTATCGTGCGTGTGCGCGACGAACAACTTCTCGATGAAGTCCTCGTCCTTGACTGCAGTCGCGGCCTTGCCGCGGCCACCGCGACGCTGCGTCTGGTATTCCGTCAGCGGCTGCGATTTTGCATAGCCTGCATGAGAGAGCGTGACGACCACATCCTGGGGCTCGATCAGGTCCTCGGTCGTCAGATCGAGATGGTCGCGGTTGATCTCGGTGCGACGCGCATCGCCATAGGCGTCCCGGATCTGGATCAGCTCCTCCCGCACCACCTGAGTCAGTCGCTCGGGTCGGGCCAGGATGTCGCCCAGGTCCCGGATGCTGTCCAGCAGCTCCTTGTACTCGGCGATGATCTTGTCCTGCTCGAGACCCGTCAGGCGGTTGAGCCGCATGTCGAGGATGGCCTGGGCCTGGGCTTCCGAGAGATGGTAGCCGCCACCGTTGAGGCCGAAGTCGGCCGCCAGCCCATTCGGGCGGGTCGAGATGGCTCCGGCGCGCTCGAGCAGCTGCGGCACGATGCCCGGTGGCCACGCTCGCGCCTGCAAAGCGGTGCGGGCCTCCGCGGGCGCAGGCGCCGCCTTGATGAGCGCGATCACATCGTCGATGTTGGCGAGCGCAACCGCCAGACCTTCGAGTATGTGCGCGCGATCGCGCGCCTTGGCCAGATCGAATATGGTGCGGCGTGTGACGACCTCGCGCCGATGCCGGATGAAGGCTTCCAGCATCTCCTTGAGCGACATCAGCTTGGGCTGGCCATCCTGCAGCGCCACCATGTTGATGCCGAACACCGTCTCCATCGGTGTCTGCGAATACAGATTGTTGAGGACGACCTCCGTCACCTCGCCGCGCTTGAGCTCGATGACGATGCGCATGCCGTCCTTGTCGGACTCATCGCGCAGCCCGTCGGAGGCGATGCCCTCGAGCAGCTTCTCGCGCACGAGCTGCGCGATGCGCTCGATCAGCCGCGCCTTGTTGACCTGATAAGGCAGCTCCGTGACGATGATCGCCTGACGGTCGCCTTTGCCCACCTCCTCGATCTGTACGCGAGCGCGTATCGACAGGCGGCCGCGCCCGGTGCGATAGGCCGTGGCGATTTCCTGGGCGCCGTTGATGATGCCGCCGGTCGGAAAATCCGGCCCGGGAACGTGCTGCATGAGCGCCGCGAGCGGTAACGATGGATCCTCGAGCAAGGCGAGGCACGCGTTCACGATCTCCGTGAGATTGTGCGGCGGAATGTTGGTCGCCATGCCGACCGCGATGCCCGTCTGCCCGTTGACGAGCAGATTCGGAATGCGCGCCGGCAGCACCGACGGCTCGACCTCGGACTCGTCGTAGTTCGGCGTGAAATCGACCGTTTCCTTCTCGATGTCCGCCAGCAGCTCGTGCGCGATGCGTGACATGCGCACTTCCGTGTAACGCATCGCGGCAGGTGCGTCGCCGTCCACCGATCCGAAGTTGCCCTGGCCGTCCACCAGCAGGTAGCGCATCGAGAAGGGCTGCGCCATGCGCACGATCGTGTCGTAGACCGCGGTATCGCCGTGCGGGTGGTACTTGCCGATCACATCGCCGACGACGCGGGCCGACTTCTTGTAGGCCTTGTTCCAATCATTGCCGAGCTCGCGCATCGCGTAGAGAACGCGGCGGTGCACGGGCTTCAGGCCATCGCGCACGTCGGGCAGAGCCCGCCCGACGATCACGCTCATTGCATAGTCGAGGTACGACTGCCGCATCTCGTCTTCGAGACTCACGGACAGTATTTCGCGCGCGCCTTCGGGCATTACTAAACGGGCCAGACGGAAAGGACAATGTTAGCACAGACGGCCGTCGCAGCCTTACCTGAGATATACTGCGAGTGCCACTCACAGCGATTTCCCTGGTCTTTTTTCTTGGGTGGCGCCATGCCGCTCATGCTGCCGACCGATGCCGTAGATCTCCTGATAGAGGCCCGCTGGCTGTTGCCGATGACAGCGCCCAACACGGTGCTCATCGACCATGCGGTCGCCGTGGCCGACGGTAAGATCGCCGGGATCGGTCCCAGCGCGTCCATGCGCGCGCGGTTCAAAGCGCGCGCGCGCGTCGTTCGCGAGCAGCATGCGTTGCTGCCCGGGTTCGTGAATGCCCACACGCGGGCCGCGACGACGCTGCTACGTGGCCTGCCCGCCGAGGGTCCCCGCGGGCGCTGGTTGCACGAGACTCTGTCGGTCGCCGCGCAGCACTGCTCCAGTCCCGATTTCGTCAGAGAGGGCACGCAGCTCGCCATTGCCGAGATGCTGCGCGCGGGCATCACGTCCTTCGCCGATTTGTCCGACTATCCCGAGGAAAGCGCACGCGTCGCCGCCAGCGCGCGCGTGCGGGCAGCGATCGCATTGCCCGTGGCAGACGAGCCGACGGCCTGGGCCGACAGCGCGACGGCGCATTTCGGCAAAGCGGAGCGGATGTGGGACGAGTATCGGGCCAATCCATGGGTATCGTTATATTTCGCTCCCCACGCGACCTGCGGCGACGAGAGCCTGGTCCGTGTGCGCCGCGTAGCGGACGAGCTCGATGCGCGCGTCGCGATGCAGATTCACGAGTCGGATGCCGAGGTGCAGTACAGCCTGGCTCAATACGGCTGGCGCCCGCTGCGCCGGCTGCAGGATCTCGGGCTGCTGCAGCCGGGATTCACCGCGATTCAGCTCAACCGGCTCGACGAGGAGGATCTCGACATCATCGGCCGCTCGGGGGTCGCCGCCGTCGCCTGTCCACAGTCCAACCTGAGGCTCGGCAGCGGTTCCTGTCCCGTCGCCCGCTTGCATGCTCAGCAAACAGTCGTCGGCTTCGGGTCCGACTATCCGGCGAGCGCTGGCGCATTGGACATATTGGCCGAGGCGCGCGCCGCCGCGTTGCTGATGAATGGAGCCCGCGCCGCCTCCGCGGGCCTCAGCTCCCACGATGTGTTGCACATGGCGACCCTCGGAGGCGCGACAGCCCTCGGCCTCGGGTCCGTTACCGGCTCGATGGAGCCCGGCAAGGCGGCGGACCTCGTATGCGTTGACCTCGGTGCGCTCGCCTGCCAGCCGGTCGTACAGCCGCACGATACGCTCGTGTTCTCCGCGACCCGCGAGCAGGTGAGCGATGTGTGGGTGGCAGGTCGCGCGGCCGTGGAAAACCGCCGTCTCCTCGCGTTCGACGAGCAGGAGCTGGTCGCACGCACGCTCTCCTGGGCGCAGCGCCTCAGCACCGGAACGGCCGTATGAACACCGATCCGGGGGAGCTCGGCAAGTTCGATTCGCTCGCGAGCCGGTTCTGGGACGCGGCGGGAGAATTCGCGCCGCTGCATCAGCTCAATCCGGTACGCGCGCGCTTCATCGCGGAGCGCACTCAGCTCGCCGGCGCGCGCGTGGTCGATGTGGGTTGCGGTGGAGGCCTGCTGTGCGAGGCGTTGACGCGTGAGGGCAGCCATGTTGTTGGTATCGACATGGCGCCCGGGATGATCGAGGTGGCTCGCCTGCACGCCGCTCAGGAAGGACTCGATATCGACTACCGTCTGGTCGCGGCGGACGCGCTGGCCGAGACGCAGCCCGGGGGCTTCGATGTCGTCACGTGCATGGAGATGTTGGAGCACGTCCCTGATCCTGCCGCCATGGTCGGCTGCCTCGCCCGCCTCGTTCGACCTGGAGGCGCGATCTTCGTATCGACGCTCAATCGCAACCTGCGATCCTTCCTGCTCGCCATCGTCGGCGCGGAGTACGTCATGCGGTTGATCCCGCGGGGCACCCACGAATACGAGCGATTGATCCGCCCGGCGGAGCTGGCGCAGTGGGGACGCACCGCGGGGTTGACGTTGCAGGAGCTGGCGGGCATCGAGCTGAATCCTTTCACCCGGGTCGCACGATTGACCCCGAATCCCGCCGTCAACTACCTGGCCCATCTCGAGCGCCAGCCCGGGGCCACATGAGCGCGTCGCTCGTCATCATCGCCGCCGTCGGAGCACTCCTGATCGGCGTCCTCATCGGATTTCTTCTCGCCCGGATTCCGGGCGCGCAGGCTCAGCGGCGCGCCAGCGAAACTTTCGCCTCGCTGGCGGCCGATACGCTGCGCTCGAACAGCGAAATGTTCCTGCGGCTGGCCCATGAAGCGTTCGGGCGCGATCACGCCGTCGCTCAGGGGGCCCTGCGTGAGCGGGAAATGGCCATCTCGCAACTCGTGGCCCCTTTGCGCGATGCGCTCGCGAAGAGCGCCACGCAGGCTGAGGCTCTGGACCGGGAACGGCGCGACTCCCTCACCGCCCTGCGCACGCAGATCGAGGCGCTCGCGAGCGGTCAGACCCAGCTGCAGCGCGAGACTCGCAACCTCGTCACCGCGCTGCGCCGACCGGAAGTCCGGGGTCGATGGGGTGAGCTGACACTGCGACGGCTGGTGGAGCTCGCCGGGCTCGCCGAGCATTGCGATTTCACGGAGCAGCCGCATGTCGCCACCGAAGACGGAGCGCTCCGCCCCGACATGGTGGTGCATCTGCCCGAATCGCGCGATCTCGTCGTGGATGTCAAAACGCCCCTCGATGCCTATCTCGAGGCGTTGGAAGCAACCACCGAGACCGCGCGGCAGGCCGCGCTACGACGCCACGCTCAGCAGGTCGAGGGTCGGATGCGACAGCTCGCGGCGAAGAGCTACTGGGCGCAGTTCGAGCGCAGTCCGGAATTCGCCATTCTGTTTCTGCCCGGCGATCAATTCCTCTCCGCGGCGCTCGCCGAGCGGCCGGATCTGCTGGACTCGGCTCTGCAACAGAATGTCATCGTGGCGACTCCGTCCACGCTGATCGCTCTGCTGAAGACGGTTGCTTACGGTTGGCGGCAGGCTCATGTAGCCGACAACGCGGCGCTCATCCGGGAGCTGGGCCAGGAGTTATATCGCCGGCTGGGAACATTCACCGCCCATCTCGGGCGGACCGGTCAGCGACTCGGGGCAGCCGTCGAGGCGTACAACTGCGCGGTGGGCTCTCTCGAGCGTCAGGTGCTGCCGCAGGCGCGGCGTTTCACGGAGCTTGGGGTGACGGGCGAGGCGCCGCTCGCGCCCCTCGAGCCCGTGGACCAACTGGCGCGCAACGTCGCCGCCGCGCGTGACTCGACGGGACCCGGTTGAATTGACGCCGTCTCGCTACTTCGCGTGCCTCTACTCTCCCGAGCCCGCCAAAGGCGTGCTGGAAGCATTGTGCTCGCTCGAGACCGAAATCAACTCGAGCCTGAGACCGGGGCTCGACCACCAGGTCGCCCACTCTCGCCTGCAATGGTGGCGGGATGAATGCGAGCGCACTATCGAGGGCCGACCGGCCCATCCGGTTACCCGCCAGCTGCTCGCCGTGGCGCGACACGGCGCATCGTTCGCAGAGCTGGCCGGATTCGTCGACGTGGCAACCTGGGACCTGGCAAACGCAACATTCGCGACACGGCGGGAGCTGGCGGCGTATTGCGAACGGTGGGCGCGTGCCATGCTGACTCCCCTTGCGGATACATCCTCGCGGCAGAGTGTCATGGCTCTCGGTGTGTCGCTGCATGAGCTCGAGCTGCTGGATCGTTTCGCAGAGGACGCGCGCCGGGGCAGACTGAGGCTGCCCCTCGACGAGCTGGCCTGCCGCGACATCGATCCTCTGAGCGCAGCCACCCCGACAGAATGGCCCGACTCGCTCGCCAGCCTGCTGAGCGAGCGGCGGCGTACCCTGCGCGCTCTGCTCGCGAAGAGCGCCGCGGCACTCGAGATAGGCGAACAGACACAGCTCCGCGGCCTCCTCGTCTGGTGTGCACTGGCGTGGCGACGCTCGCAGCACGATCCGCGCAGAGGCGCAGAGCGTGGCCGACTCGAGTCGCTGCGCGATGCATGGTCAGCCTGGCGCGCCGCACGCGGGGCCCAGAGCGGCCGATTCCAACTCGGGAGTTCCGAATGAGCCACGATCCCTCCGGCGCCGACACTTTCGATCCCCGCGACCACGTCGCTACCCCGGAGGAGCTTCGCGGCCGGGTCATCGCCATAACGGGAGCCAGCAGCGGACTCGGGCGCGCGGTGGCCCTCGCCTGCGGGCGATACGGCGCACAGGTAATTCTGATCGGACGCGACCCGCGGAAGCTCGAGGTGGTGCATACGCAGATCGAGTCTGCCGGCGGCCCTGAGCCCAGCATCGCGGTCCTCGATCTGGAGCGCGCCCTGGCCGCCGGCTACGACCAACTCGCGGATGCAGTGCTCGAGCGTTACGGTCGGCTCGATGGGTTGCTGCACAACGCGGGAATTCTGGGAACGCTAGCGCCAATCGAGCACTACGACGTGCCCACCTGGTGCAAAGTGATGCATGTCAACGTGACCGCGGGATTTGCGCTGACTCAGGTACTGCTGCCAGCACTCAAGCGCTCATCCGATGCGTCGGTCGTCTTCACGACGAGCGCCGTGGGACGCCGGGGCCGGGCCTATTGGGGCGCGTATGCCGTCTCCAAATTCGCAGTCGAAGGACTATCGCAAGTGCTTGCGGCGGAGCTGGAGGGCAACACTTCCGTACGCGTGAATGCTCTGAATCCCGGACGGGCCCGCACCCTGATGAGACGGCAGGCATATCCTGCCGAGAGCCTCGAAAGCCTGCCGCTACCGGAAACATTGACCGGCCCCTACATCGCACTGCTGGGGCCCGCGAGCCGGGGAGTCACGGGGCGGACCTTCGAGGGGCAACGAGCCTAGTTCCGACCGCGGCCCGTACGCCCGCACAGTGTCCGTGCCCATTTATCGGTCATGCGGGGCCGTGCCCACTTATCGGCCACGCGGGGCCTTGCCTACGTATCGGCCACGCGGCGCCCTTGCCTACGTATCGGCCACGCGGGGCCGTGCCGCTGACAACAGACTCGCCAGCTCCTCGGGCGTCAGCTCGCGAAACTGGCCCCGACCGAGATGTCGATCGAGGCTCAGCGAGCCGAGCTGGGTGCGTAGCACCCTGCTGACGAGCGCTCCCTGGCGCTCGAACAACTGCCGCACGTCCTTGCCGCTGGCCCCCCGGGCTGCGAGGGTGTACCAGCGATTGGCCGCTTCCCCACCCGACGGCTCACAGCCTTCCACTTCGAGGTGCTCACCGCTATCGAGCAATCCCGCTCGAATGCCCTCGAGCTGCGGCTCGCTCAACTCGCCCCGTACCCGAACGCTGAACTGGCTGCTCATGCCGCGGACCGCCCGCTGAAGTTTCGCAGCCAGCTCGCCGTCGCCAGTCAGAAGCTCCATTCCGCCATCCACGCGTGGCATCGGGCTGATGGCGATGAAGCGTTTGCCTGCCCGGCGCGGCAGGCGGTCCACGACAGCCGCCATCAGCGTGGGGGTCGCGTTACCCGCAGGCGGCGTGGCGTCACTCGGGGGCTGGCGGAGACTCTCGCCGGGCGAGCGATGCAAAATGAAAACCCGTGAAGCGGCCTCTGGAGCCCGCTGCTTGATCAGCCTGCCATCCAGACGGATCTGATCCGTCGGTCCCACTTTCGCGCCGAGCTCGGCAGGTGTGCCGTTGACGGTGAGACGGCCGGCGCGGATCCAGTCCTCGGCCTCGCGTCGGGACGCAAGACCGGCCCGCGAGAGCACCTTTTGCAGTCGCTCGGTCGAGTCGGCGCGCGCCACCCGGGACCGCGGCCCATGGGTATCACGGGAGCTGCGGGAAACGCGTGAGCCGCCCGAGGGCCGGGACGCCGACGGTCCGCGGGATCGTCTGTTCTTCCCCCGCTTCGCGGGGCGCTCAGTCATCCATGCCGCGCGGACCTGCGACGAGCTCGCTCGCTGCCGGCGCTTCGGCAGACAACTCATCGTCATCCGTCGAATCATCGTCGGCCTCGAGGCCGGTCAGCGTTGCAGAGGCGGTCGCCTCGTCCGCATCAGGAGCTCCCTGGAGCCGATCGGTCTCTTGGGCCGGGGCAGCGACGCTCTCCGCCGCCGGCCCCGCATCACCCTGCTCCGGGTCCGCCTCGGCCGCGACAGGCGGCGCCGCGGAGTCGGCGGCGGCATTCGCCGGCAGATCGAGCTGCAAGTTGATATCGCCCATCGCCTTCAGCTGCGCGAGCGGCGGCAGCTCGTCGAGCGTGCACAGGCCGAAGTAGTCGAGGAACTCACGGGTCGTGCCCAGCATCTCGGGCCGCCCGGGCACATCCCGATGGCCCACGACCCGGACCCAGTTCCGCTCGATGACGGTCTTGATGATGTTTGGATTCACCGCGACGCCGCGAACGGCCTCGATCTCCGCGCGCGTGATCGGCTGCCGATAGGCAATCAACGCCAGCGTCTCGAGCAGCGCGCGCGAATATCTCGCCGGACGCTCGGGCCATAATCGCGAGATCTCATTGGCAAACTCACGCCGCACCTGGATGCGAAAGCCGGCCGCGGTCTCCTTCACTTCGATGCCGCGGTGCGTGTATTCGCCCGACAGCGCTTCGAGCGCCCCGCGCAGCTCCTGAGCCGCAGGGCGACTCGTCTCATCGAAGAGCTGGGCGAGCTCCCCGAGCTGCAGGGGCTTACCGGCTGCGAGCAACGCAGCCTCGATCACATTCCTGATGTAGCTCTCGTTCATGAGTGGCCCTCGTCCGGCTGCTCAGGTGAATCCGATTCGGCCGCGGCGTCTGCCATCGGAGCATCCACGACCTCTGCGACAGCAGCCGCTTCCCCGGTGGAGTCCTCGCTCGCCGAGTCCTCGTTCGCGGCCCCCGCGGACACATCATTATCCGCGACGACGCGCAGCATACGATTCGGTCCGGCCGCACGCACGTGCAAAGGTGCGAAGGGCTCGGCCTGCACGATGTCGATCAGACCCTCGCGCACCAGCTCGAGGATCGCAACGAACGTCACCGTGATGCCCATCCGACCCTCTTCCGGCCGGAAGAGATGGCCAAAATCCACGAAACTCGCCCGCTCGAGACTGGAGAGAATGTCGCCCATGCGCGCCCGCACGGAAAGACGCTCCCGCTGGATGTGATGGTGCGCGAACATCTCCGCACGGACGACCACCTCCTTGAATGCAACGAGCATCTCCTGCAGCGTGACCTGTGGGAGCAAGCGCACGACCTTGCGGTCCTTCAGCTCCGCCGAGGTCGCCCATACGTCGCGCTCGAGGCGCGGCAAGGCATCGATGTTCTCGGCCGCGCGCTTGAATCGCTCGTACTCCTGGAGCCGGCGCACCAGCTCGGCTCGGGGATCCTCCTCGCCTGCATCGGCGTCCGACTTGGGGCGCGGCAGCAGCATCCGCGATTTGATCTCGGCCAACGTGGCGGCCATGACCATGTACTCGCCCGCAAGCTCGAGCTGCAGATCGGTCATCAGCTCGATGTACTGCATGTACTGCCGCGTGATCTCGGCGAGAGGAATATCGAGGATGTTGAGATTCTGGCGCCGGATGAGATAGAGGAGCAGGTCGAGGGGACCCTCGAAGGCCTCGAGAAAGACCTCGAGCGCCTGGGGCGGAATGTAGAGATCGCGCGGCAGCTGCGTGACGGGCTCGCCGTTCACCACCGCGAACGGCATCTCCACCTGCTCGGGCGGCGGCTCGCCATGCTGGGCTTCCGGCACCGCGTTCGAGACGACGATCGTCAGCTCTGGCTTGTGACTCATGGGAGTTGCTCAGTCCACCCGCAGATGTACGGCGCGCCGCACTTCGTCCAGGGTCTGGCGCGCGGCGTCGCGAGCCTTCTCTGCACCCTCGGCCACGATACCGCGCACGAGCTCGGGATTCTCCTCGAATTCCTGTGCGCGCCGCCGCATGTTGGACACCTCTTCCACGATCTTGTCGATGACGCGCTGTTTGCAGTCCAGGCAGCCAATGCCCGCCGTGCGGCATCCCTCCTGCACCCAGGCGCGGGTTGCCTCGTCCGAGTAGATCTTGTGCAAATCCCAGACCGGACACTTCTCGGGATCACCGGGATCGGTGCGCCGCACCCTGGCCGGATCAGTCTGCATCGCCCGCAACTTCTGCGTGACGGAGTCGGGCTCGTCACGCAGGCCGATCGAATTGCCGTAGGACTTCGACATCTTGCGGCCGTCGAGCCCGGGGACTTTGGGAGTGGCGGTCAACAGCACCTGCGGCTCCGGGAGAATCGTGACGCCCGTGCCTTCGAGGTAGCCGAGCAGCCGCTCGCGGTCGGCGACGGTGATCCGGGTGTTGCCGTGGACGAGGGCCTGGGCCCGCTCCAGGGACTGCACATCACCTGTTTCCTGATATTTACGTCTTAATTGCTTATAATTGCTGCTATTTCTACCACCGAGACCTTTGACAGCCCGCTCCGCCTTGGCCTCGAAGTCCGGCTCTCGCCCATAGAGGTGGTTGAAACGCCGGGCCGCCTCGCGAGTCAGCTCGACGTGCGCGACCTGATCCTCGCCCACGGGCACATACGCGGCTCGATAGATCAGGATGTCCGCAGCCTGCAGCAGCGGGTAACCGAGGAATCCATACGTCGCGAGGTCCTTCTCCTTGAGCTGCTCCTGCTGATCCTTGTAGCTCGGAACCCGCTCGAGCCATCCGAGCGGCGTGATCATCGAGAGCAGCAGATGCAGCTCGGAATGCTCCGGCACATGGGACTGGATGAACAGCGTCGTGACACCGGGATTGAGTCCGGCGGCGAGCCAGTCGATGAGCACGTCCTGGATCTGTTCCTGCAGCTTCGACGTGTCCTCGTAGCCGGTGGTCAACATGTGCCAGTCGGCGACGAAGAAGAAGCACTCGTACTCGTACTGCAACGAGACCCAGTTCTTCAGGGCGCCGTGATAGTTGCCAAGGTGCAGCCGGCCAGTGGGCCGCATCCCGGAGACCACGCGCCGTGCCGGTGCATTCGCGCTCACGTAAGAAAGCGCTCCGGAGGGCGCCTGCGAGAGAACTCGACCCGGGCGAGGCCCAGGGCACTAATCATGAGACACACTGGCTCTCGAGACCCTTCGTTGCCCATGACCGGGCAGCAAAACAAACCGTAAGTATAGCGCACCCTCGCCGCGTGTCGGACCGCGAGGTGCAGCCGGCAAAAGCCGCGGCTCTTGCGGCTAGCTTGCCCGCAAGAACCGATCTCCTTTGCCCTGCCGCACCACGACGGGAGTTGACGCCGACAGATCGACCACCGTCGTCGGCTCAACACCGCAGTCGCCACCATCGAGCACCGCGTCGATGCGGTGCTCGAGCCTCTTCTGGATCTCCCGGCCATGGGTCATCGGCGCATCGTCGTCGGGAAGAATCAGAGTCGAGCTCATGAGAGGCTCGCCCAGCTCGGTCAACAGCATGTGCGGCACAGGGTGGTCGGGAATGCGTACACCGATGGTATGCCGACGCGCATGTTGCAACCTTCGAGGCGTCTCGCGGGTAGCCTGCAGCAAGAAGGTGTATGGACCCGGCGTGCATGACTTCAGGATTCGGAATTGCCAGGTGTCCAGGCGCGCGAACCGGCCAACGTCGGTAAGGTCCGCGCAAACGAGCGTGAAGTGGTGATTCCGGTCAGCCCGGCGAATCTGCCGCACCCGCTCGAGCGCGTTCTTGTCATTAATGTGACAGCCGAGCGCATAGCAGGAATCCGTTGGATAGGCGATCACTCCGCCACCCCGCACGATTTCCACCGCCTGGCGGATCAATCGAAGCTGGGGATTGACGGGATGCAGCTCGAGGTAAGCGCTCAGTTGGCACCTGCTATTTCGGCTATCATACGCGGCCGTTTTTCGGACCGTACGTCCCCATCATGCAGGCCCTGCTCGAGTTCGCGCCGCTAGCCGCTTTCTTCGCGACCTACCTCGCCGCCGGCCTATATGCCGCGACGGCGGTGTTGATGGGCGGCATGACGGTGCTGCTGCTCGTCGACTACGCGCGGCAGCGGCGCATTCCGTCGATGCACGCGCTCAGCGCCGCTCTGGTTTTCCTGTTCGGCACGGCCACGCTGGTCCTGCACAACCAGCGTTTCATTCAATGGAAGCCCACGGTGTTTTGCTGGCTCGCCAGCCTGGCGTTTCTCGCCAGTCGATGGATGGGGGAGCGCACCCTCGCGCAGCGCTTTCTGAGCGCCGCTCTACAAGGTGAGGACGCGCGGATACCGCAGCCGACGTGGCGGGCGCTGAACTGGCTGTGGGTGGCTTTCTACGCTTTGCTGGGCGCAGCGAATCTGTATGTCGCGTTCAACGCCAGCGAGCGCACATGGGTGTATTTCAAGGTCGTCGGCACCACGGTTGCAACGTTGGTATTCATGATCGGACAGGTGCTTTGGTTGTCGCGCCGACTGGGCGCGGACTCCACGGAGCCGTCCACTTCCGCCTGACGGACCACCCGGAAAGACAGGACCGCGGCATGACATCACCGATCGTGGAGCAGCTCCGATCCCTTCTGCAGCGTGACCTCGCTCCAACCGAGATCGAGATCATCGACGACAGCGCGCGGCACGCGGGCCATGCTGGCGCCCGCGAGGGCGGCCATTTCACGGTGCGTGTCGTGGCCGATATTTTCGCAGGGCGCTCGCAACTCGCCCGGCACCGGCTGGTCTATGGCGCGATCGCACCGCTCATGGGTCACGGCGTCCATGCGCTGAGCATCGTGGCCCAGACGCCTGAAGAGATCCATTAGAAAATATCTACAACTCACTGAGAAATATATATGAATTATGCCCGGATCATTTTCCTGAGCGCCGTGGTGGCCATGGCAGGCTGTCAGCCCAAGGGCGGAACGGCCGGTAGCTCCGCCGCCGCCGACAACTCACCCCCGGTGGCCACGGTGAACGGCACGCCGATCACGCGCAGCTTCTATGAGTTCTACTGCAAAGGCATCGCCGGCAAGCCCTCGAGCGAGCTGACGGCGGAACAGCGCAATCAGGCGCTCGACAACCTGATCCGCGGCGTGCTCGTGAGCCAGCAGGCGACGAAGGACGGGGTAGATAAGAATCCGGACACGGCCGCCATGGTCGAGTTAACCCGGCTCAACGTCCTGCAGCAGGCGGTGTCGGAGAGCTACCTCAAGGACCGCAAGCCCACCGAGCAGGAGCTGCGTGCCGAATACGAGACTCAGGTGGGACAGCTCGCCAAGCAGGAGTACCACGCCCGGCACATTCTCGTAGCGACCGAGCCCTTCGCGACCAAGGTGATCGAGCGCCTGCAGAAGGGTGAGAAGTTCGAGGACGTCGCCAAGCGCGAGTCGATGGATTCGTCCAAGGACAGCGGTGGCGACCTCGGCTGGTTCACGCCGGACCGCATGGTGAAGCCGTTCTCCGACGCGGTCATCGCGCTCAAGCCCGGTGATTACACGCACAAGCCGGTGCAGACGCAGTATGGCTGGCACGTGATTCAGCTCGTGGAGGTCCGGGACTTGCAGCCGCCGACTTTCGACAGCGTACGCCAGCGCCTGGAGCAGGTTGTTCAAGCGAAGAAGTTCAAGGCCTACACAGACGATCTGATGCGTAGCGCAAAGATCGACAAGAGCCTCGGCGAGGCGGCTGCCCAGGACAAGAAGCCCGCGACCTGACGGGCCTGCCGATCGCGAAGTCGGGTCGGGCACCGATCCCGGGACGACCCGACTGCCTCGATCGAGAGCTGCGCCAGGGCCGTTCAGCCCCCGTTCGGCGCGGCCTCGTAAACTGGGGCGGCGTGGATGCGTTGAAGGGAAGGATGGCGGCCTCCATCCATCCACGTGCCACAGCTGGCCCTGCCGATTTGACGAAAGACGGGGCCGTTCCGCACCTTGAACGGACGGGAGCCTTGGCTGTCTAATCGACCGGACAGTGTCGCGGAACAACCGCGGCAAAGTGAGCAGATCATGATGAGGGCAGGCAGCAGATTCAGCCTGGCCGTGATGGGCCTCTCGGCTCTCCTATTGGCCAGCTCCCCGGTACTTGCGCAATCGCACGGCGGCCATGGCGGCGGCTTCTCGCACGGCGGATTCGGCGGCGGCCACGCAGTGTCCGGAGGCAGAGGGTTCGGCGCGCCGCACTTTGGTGGCTCCTACTCGGGCCATGCCGCATTTGCTCACCCGACTCCCTACGCAGGCTTCCGAGGCAATTACGCGGTCGGCCACAGTAGCTCGCGTGTTTACACGAACGGGTACTACCGGCCGAACGGGTACTACCGGCCGGGCGCGGGCTATGCCCCCTGGCACGGCGGTTATGGCCGTCCGGGCTACGTTTACGGCCGCCCATATTGGGGTGGCGGCTACTGGCACGGTGGCTTCTGGCCTCGCGCCTACTACGGGTGGAGCTATCCGTGGTTCCTGCCCGTATTGCCCGCTGTTTTTGCCACGTACTGGTGGGCGGGAGTTCCCTACTACTACGTCGACAACGTCTACTACACGTACGACGGCGACCAAAGCGGCTATGTCGTAACGGATCCTCCTCCGGCTGGCGGCAGCTCGGAGGAGACACGGGAGAGCGCAGGCACCTCAGGGGGCGGCAGCACTGACGTCTACATGTACCCGCGCAATGGACAGACCGACGAGCAGCAGTCCAACGATCGATACGAGTGTCACCAGTGGGCGCGAGCCCAGACCGGATTCGATCCGACGACCTCCCAATCGTCCGGCAATTCTGCGGATTACCGTCGAGCCATGCTCGCGTGCCTGGACGCGCGCGGCTACAGCGCGAAGTAGTCTCGGGTGACAGGCGGCCCTAAGCTTTTGGCCGCCGGCAACGGAGCTGAACTTCCGCAAAAGCGGCGCAGCCCGCTTTTGCCGGATGGACGAGCGCGGCTCAGCCGACCGTTGCCGGATGGACGAGCGCGGCGCAGCCGACCGTTGCCGGATGGACTAGCGCGGCGGTTTCTTATCCCGTAGCACTGCCAGAAGCTGCTCTTCGGCCAGCACGGGAATTTTCAGCTCCTCTGCCTTGCGCAGCTTGGAGCCTGCATCCGCCCCTGCGACCACGAAGCGGGTCTTCTTCGACACACTGCCGGCGACCTTGGCACCCAGCGCGGCGAGGGCTTCCTGAGCCTCTTCCCGACTGAGGGTATCCAGCGTGCCCGTGATCACGAAGGTCAGGCCCGCAAGCGGTTGTGCGGCACGGGGCGGCACCACCACATCGGGCCAGCTCACGCCCTCTTCGCGCAGTCGCTCGATGACCCTGCGATGATCTGCCGAGGCAAAGAAAGCGGCGATGTGAGCGCCGACCACGGGACCCACATCGGGGACCTGCTCGATCTGCGCGGCACTGGCGGACATGAGGCGATCGAGCTGGCCGAAATGCTGGGCGAGTGCGAGGGCCGTGGCCTCACCCACATCCCGAATCCCGAGTGCGAATAGGAAGCGCGGTAACGTCGTCGATTTGCTTCGATCAATCGCGGCGACGAGATTGGCGGCCGACTTCTCGCCCATCCGCTCGAGCTCCGCGAGCTGCTCGATCGTCAGGGCATAGAGGTCCGCGGGAGAGCGCACCCGTTCGCCCGCGATGAGCTGCTCGATCAACTTGTCTCCCAGCCCTTCGATATCCATGGCCCGCCGGCTGGCGAAATGACGGAGCGATTCCTGCCGCTGTGCCCGGCACGTGAATCCGCCGCTGCAGCGGGCAACCGCCTCGCCCTCCGCGCGGATAACTTCCGAGTTGCAGATGGGGCATCGCGATGGCATCTCGACCTGTGGCGCATCTTCGGAGGCGTGCCGGATGACGCGCACGACTTCGGGAATGACATCCCCCGCGCGCCGGACCACCACTGTGTCCCCGACCCGCACGTCCTTGCGCCTGACTTCGTCGATGTTATGCAGCGTCACATTGCTGACAGTCACGCCCCCCACGAACACGGGCTCAAGCCGCGCAACGGGTGTGAGTGCGCCTGTGCGCCCAACTTGAAATGCGATCTGCTGGACGACGGTCGTCGCCTCGTCGGCCGGAAACTTGTGCGCAATCGCCCAACGCGGGGCGCGTGATACGAAGCCCAGCCTTTCCTGATCCGCGCGTACATCGAGCTTGTACACGACTCCGTCAATCTGGTAGGGAAGCGACGCGCGCTTGGCGCCCATTTGCTCGTAATAGGAGAGGCACCCCTCAGCCCCTCGGACGACGGTCGCATCCGGACAAATCGGAATTCCCCATTCTTTGAACGCCGCGAGCAGCTCGCCCTGGGTGTCCGGCAGCGCACCGCCCTCCACTGCGCCGAGACCATAGAAGAACGCGTCGAGCGGCCGGGTAGCCGTGATTCGAGGGTCGAGCTGCCGCAGGCTGCCCGAGGCGGAATTGCGCGGGTTGATGTACACCTTCTCGCCCTTCTCGCGCGCAATACGATTCATCCGCTCGAAGCCAGCGACGGGCATGAAGACTTCACCGCGGACTTCGAGAACCGATGGCACTTTTCCGTGCAGGGCGCGCGGCACCGTACGAATTGTGCGTACGTTGGCGGTGACATCTTCCCCCTTGACGCCGTCCCCACGCGTAGCCGCGCGCTCGAACTTCCCATCGCTGTAGAGAATGGTGATCGCCAGCCCGTCGAGCTTCGGCTCCGCGACGTAGCTCAACTCGCCCTCGACATTCAACCGCTCGTGGATGCGGCGGTCGAACGCGTAGACATCGTCGGAGGTAAACGCGTTGTCGAGGGAGAGCATCGGCACCTTGTGCGTCACCACCCCAAACGTCGCGACCGGCTCGCCCGAGACTCGCTGCGTCGGCGAGTCGGCCGTGATGAGATCCGGATACTCCGCTTCGAGGCTGCGAAGCTCCCACATCAGTTTGTCGTATTCCGCGTCCGGAATCTGCGGATCATCGAGTACGTAGTAGCGATAGTCGTGACGAGAGATCTGCGTGCGCAGATCGGCGATGCGCCTCTCCGCATCCCGCCTCACGACTCGGCCTCGACCCCCAGAGTGCTTCGGAGTGCATCGATTCGCATGGGGGTGAGAGGACCGCCGCGCTCGTCCTGCAGAGCACCTTGCAGACGCTCGTTGAGATTGCGAGCGGTATGCAGCAGGTCCTCGAACGCCTGCCGCGGCTTCTTCGGTCCCGGCAGCACGGCGAAGAGGCTGAGGCCATTGTAGTGGCGGCTGTCCATGGTATCCGGATCGAAGGTACCGGGCTTGGTAAGGCTGGCCACGCTGAGCACCGCGCGATGGTCGGCGCCGGGCTTGTGGAAGATCTCGAACTTGCCGAGCACGAAGCCCTCGGCGGACAGAGCCTGACGGACGGCGCGGCCGGCGAAGCGGGCAGAGCCCGAGGCCACCAGCCTGAGTGCGAGCACCTTCCGAACATCGTCCGGGGGCCAGTCCACAATGGGCTCGATAACGTCGAGCGGCCCGCCCCGGATATCGAGCGCCGGCTGCTCCACGGTCTCGCCTGGACCCACGACCCCTTCAACCTCTGCGGAGCCCTCAGCCTCCAAGTCCGCAGCTGCCGAGTCCTCAGCCTCGGCGGCGTCCTGAGACTCTGCTAAGCCCTGAGACTCAGCGGACTCGGGAACATGGAAGCGCGGCTCCTCTGCTCGACGGGCGATGTTCTCGCGCCTGAGCTCTCCGTCGTCGGGCATGAATGGCTCGTCGCTCGCTGGGACGGCCGGCTCACTGAAGCTCGCCGCAGCCTCACGGGCGTACTCGTCAGCGAGGTCGGAGCCGGATACCTCGTCGGCTACGGGCGCCATTCGCTCGGCGGAGGTAGCAGAGCTCTCGTCCGCGACGGGTGCCATTCGCTCGGCGGAGGTAGCAGAGCCCTCGTCCGCGACGGGTGCCATTCGCTCCGCGGAGGCGGCAGCGCCCTCGTCCGCAGGGTCTCTCCTGGATGCGGTAACGGCCTCGGCGATTCCGGGACCGAGCTCACCACGGGCAGAGCGATCGACGTGGAGGCTTTCCCAGGAGTCATCCGTCACTGTGACGACGGGTAGCTCCCGAGGCATCGTCGCCTCGCGCACTCGCACCTCGGGCAAGGTCAGCGTGGGCTCCCGGTGCGGCTCGTGCTCCGCACGCGATGCATGACGGGGTCGGCGACGCTCCCAGATCGTGAGCGCCACGATGAAAATGACCCCGAGCACCAAAAGCGTCCAACGCAGCTCCGGCATCGCCCGCTCCTTCGGTCACACGGCCGCGAGGCGCAACGCCTCGTCCACATCCACGGCCACGAGGCGGGAGACGCCAGGCTCATTCATGGTGACTCCGATGAGCTGCGACGCCAGCTCCATCGTCGTCTTGTTGTGGGTGATGAAGATGAACTGCACGTTGGATGACATCTCGCGCACGATGTCGCAGAAACGTCCGACGTTGTGCTCATCGAGAGGCGCATCGACCTCGTCCAGCAGACAGAACGGCGCCGGATTCAGGTCGAAGATCGAGAACACGAGCGCCACGGCGGTCAGCGCCTTCTCACCACCGGACAGCAGATGGATCGTGCTGTTCTTCTTCCCGGGCGGGCGGGCCATGACCGCGACACCGGCCGTCAGAATGTCCTCGCCCACGAGCTCGAGGTAGGCATGACCGCCACCGAACAGCCGCGGAAACTTCTCCTTCATCCCGGTGTTGATCCGCTCGAACGTCTCCTCGAAGCGCGTGCGCGTCTCCTTGTCGATCCGGCGCATCGCCTGATCCAGCGTATCCAGCGCCGAGGTGAGATCGGTGAACTGCCGATCGAGGTAGTCCTTGCGCTCCGTCTGCTCCTTCAGCTCTTCGATGGCGGCGAGATTGACCTGTCCGAGCTTCTCGATGTCGGCGCGGGACTGCACGAGGGAGTGCTCCCAGTTCTGTACGCTCGCATCGGCAGTCAGGCTCTGCTGTACCTCGGCGAGCTCGAAGCGGGTCTCCGCAAACTGCTCGGCGATTGCCTCGCGGCGCACGCGGGTCTCTTGCGCAGCGAGCCGCGCGGCATCCATCGCCTCGCGTGCCTGCGACACCCGTTGCTCGGCGGCGACGCGCTTCTCATCGAGCGAGCGCAACTCCACATCCGCATCCTCGAGCGCGCGGCGGGCAATCGACAGGTCCGATTCAACCTCGAGACGGCGGGAGAGGGAATCGTTGAGTCGCGATTCGAGCTGCTGGATGGGCTCGTCGCCTCCGGCGAGCTCGGACTCCAACTCCTCGCGGCGGCGCTGCGCCTGTGCGCGTTGCTCCGTCATGCGGCTCAGCCCCACCGCCATGGAGCTCTCGGTGGAACGCCGGGACTCGATCCTGATCAACAGATCGCGCGCTGCCATCTGAGCCCCTTGCGCGCGCGTCCGGGCAGCATTCACAGCGTAGCGTCGCTCTTCACGCTCGCCTTCGAGGTCATGGCGCCGGGAATCCAGCTCCCCGAGGGCCACCAGACCCCGGTCGAGCTCCGCGCGCGCACGCGTCAGGGCTTCAGCCGTTGCGGCATGCTCCTGTGCGACGTCTGCCGCTTCGGCCTCGAGCCGTTCCCGCCGAAGTGTGGACTCCTGCGCCCGGGCCCGAGTCGCCTCGAGCTGGCCCAGAACCTCCGCATGTTTGCGGTGCGCCGCTTGTATCCCCGACTGGGCCTGATCTCGCTCCCGTTCTGCCTGGGCCAGCGATTCGCGCACCGAGCGCAGGTGATTCTCCACCTCACCGGCACGCTCTTCCGCCACGGTAACACTGGTGCGGAGTGTCTTCAGCCGATGCTCGCGCTCGATCACGCCGGCGTGATGATCAGGACCCCGACTGATGCGCAGCCAGTCCCGTCCGATCCACTCTCCCGAACGCGTCACGATCGAATGACCGCCAGGCAACGAGCTGCGTGCGGCCAAGGCATCCGCCAGCGATTCAGCCGTATGCACCGTCGCAAGTTGTGCGACCACCGCCGCGGGACCCTTCACCCTGAAAGCCAAGGCATCGCAGACCAAGCCCTCCGAAGCCGAGACGTCAGCCCGATACGGCGGCGTGCCTCCCCCGGCTGCGCCGCCAGTCGCAAGCTCACCGCCGCGCTCAATGAGTGCGATGCGGCCCTTGGAAAGGCGCTCCAATGCGCCCGTCAGCTCATCCAGCCCGTCCACACAGACGGCTTCGAGATAGTCCCCGAGGGCCGTCTCCACGGCGCGCTCCCAGCCCGGCTGGACTTCCAGGGCCTCAGCGACACGCGGCCGTTCGGTCAGGCCAGCCCCGGCCAGCCACTCGGTCGCGCTTCCCGCGGCGTGGGTGAGCGCCGCCCGCTGCAATGCTTCCAGAGAAGTGCGTTCCGCGCGTGCCCGCTCGCGCTCCGTGCGTGCGACTTCCAACCGTTTCTCGACGACGATCTGCTCCGAGCGCAATGTCTGAACGCGCTCGAGTGCCGAGGCAAGTGCTTTGGCCAGCTCATCGCTGACCCCGCGCGCCGCGGATTCCTGTACGGCGAGCGAGTCCAGCTGCTCCGTCGTCTCTTGTGCGGCCAGCGCCTCGCGCTCCAGCGCCAACCGATCCCCTTGGGCGGTGAGCCGCCGGAGCTGGTTCTCGAGCTGCTCGATCCGCGCGCGCTCGACCTGCGTCGTCTGGTCCGCGGAGCCTAGCTCGCGGTTGAACTCTTCCCAGCGCTGCTGCCAATCCTGCAGCTCCCGCTCGGTGGTCGCCAGCGACTCGCTGGCGGCCGTTTCGGCGAGCTGTGCTCCCTCGAGCTCGGGTGACAGACTGGCGATCTCGGCCCGGATCTGGGCGAGCTGCCGCTCGTCTCGCTCGATATGCACCGCAAGGTCGGCCAGGGTCGCGTGCGCCTGAGCGAGGTCGGTGCGTTGCCGCTCGCGCAACTCCCGTGTGTGCTGGATCGTCTGCTCGAGCCGGGAGATCTCGGCGCCAACCTCGTAGTATCGACCCTGAACGGCCGACACCCGCTCGCTCTGCTCCGCGTGGAAGCCACGCTGTTTCTCTATCGCCGCCTCCGCAGAGCGCTGATCTGCCAGCGCCGCCTGCATGGCCAGCTCGCGCTCGCGCATTGCGCTGTCGTGCACTTCGACGCCGCTATCGAGATCACGCAGCTTGAGAGCGAACAGCTCCGCGGTCAGACGCCGCTCCTGCTCCTTCAGCGCCTGGTAGCGGCGCGCCGTGGATGCCTGCCGCTGCAAATGACGGATCTGCTTCTCGACTTCATCGCGAAGGTCCTGCAGGCGCTCCAGGTTCTCGCGCGTCTCGGCGACGCGACTCTCGGTCTCCTTGCGTCGCTCCTTGTAGCGCGAGATGCCGGCCGCCTCCTCGACGAACGCCCGCATATCCTCCGACTTCGCCTCGATGACGCGCGAAATCATGCCCTGCTCGATGATCGCGTAGCTGCGCGATCCCAGGCCGGTGCCGAGGAACAGGTTGGTAATGTCCTTGCGGCGGCAGCGCGTCGAATTGATGAAATAAGCCGAGGACCCGTCGCGCGACACCTGGCGCTTCAAGGCAATCTCGTTGTAGCTCGCGTAGGCGCCGCCGATCTTGCCGTCGCAGTTGTCGAAGATGAGCTCGACCGAAGCGGTGCCGACGGGCTTGCGCGCCGCCGAACCATTAAACACCACGTCCGCCATGTTATCGCCGCGCAGGTGCTTGGCCGACAGCTCGCCCATCACCCAGCGAACGGCATCGATGACGTTCGACTTGCCGCAACCGTTCGGACCGACGACGCCGGTGAGGTTGCTCGGAAAGCTGACTTGGGTGGGATCGACGAAGGATTTGAAGCCGGCGAGCTTGATTTTGGTCAGCCGCATTGATCCCTCTTTCTGGAGTACGCAAGCGCGGGTGGCGTCGTAGTGTAAGATAACTCGAGCCGTTGCGTGATTCGTTGTTGACCCGCGAACGGCACCACCCGATGCCATCGCAACCTTCCACCGATCTCGAGACGTTTCCGAACCCGCAGGCGCGGTGTGACTACACGATCCGCATGCGCATCCCGGAGTTCACCTGCCTGTGTCCGAAGACGGGCCAGCCGGACTTCGCGACGCTGACGCTCGAATACGTCCCGGACCGCTCGTGCGTGGAGCTGAAGTCCCTGAAGCTCTACATCTGGTCCTTCCGCAATCGCGGCACGTTTCACGAAGCGGTGACCAATGAGATCGCCGATCAGATCGCCGACGCCGTGAGCCCGCGCTTCCTGCGGCTGACGGCACGCTTCAAGGTCCGGGGCGGGATCTACACGACGGTCGTCGTGGAACGACGACAGCCGCAATGGCAAGCCCCGCCCGCGGTGCTCCTCCCCTGAAACGCAACCCGTGACAAGACCCGGTCGGCCGGTATAATCGCGACCCCCACGGGAGGGAGTGGCGCAGCGTATCGCTCGTTCAGCCAGCTCTCGAAGCCGGGGTAGTTTCAAGAGGCACATGCTTTGAGGAGCGAGTGATGCCGGCCAAGAAACCCGCGCCCAAGGCCGCGAAGGGTAAGAAGGCGGCAAGCCGACCATCGGCGCGTAAGCCTGTGGCGGCTCGCAAAACGCCCGAGCACGCGAAGGTAGCGGCGGGCCACGTCCGTAAGAGCGCGCCTGCACCGAAGAAGGTGCTGCCGCAACGTCCAACCCCCCCCACTACGGAAGAAGCCATCGAGATGCGAAAGGCTGTTGAGCCCGCCCCCGAGACGCCTCCCGCCAAGGCCTCGAATGCTGCCGGCCAGATCACGGCCCCGCCCCGCGGTGTCCCGGTTCTGGCCCCCGAGTCCGACGACGCCGATGCTGTCGAGCCCGGCAGCCTCCTAGCGGGTCCTCGCAACGTACAGCCCTACATCGTCAAGCGCGGTGAGCTGTACATGAGCAAGGAGCAGCTGGAGCACTTCCGGCACATCCTGAACTCGTGGAAGCGCGACCTGATGGTCGAGGTCGATCGGACGGTCTCCCACATGAAAGATGAGGCCGCGAATTTCCCCGACCCGAACGACCGCGCCACCCAGGAAGAGGAGTTCAGCCTGGAGCTGCGCACGCGGGACCGCGAGCGTAAACTGATCCGTAAGATCGATGAGGCCTTGAAGCGCATCGACGACGGCTCCTACGGCTATTGCCTGGAGACCGGCGAGGAGATCGGCATCAAGCGCCTGGAGGCGCGGCCGGTGGCGACGCTGAGTATTGAGGCTCAAGAGCGCCGGGAACGCCGTGAGCGGCAATACGGCGATCGCGACGACCGCTACCGCTGACCGACCCTACGTCGGCCGCTTTGCCCCGTCGCCAACAGGGCGTTTGCATCTTGGCTCCCTGGTAGCGGCGGTCGGCAGCTTCCTCGACGCCCGCCACCACGGCGGGCGGTGGCTGGTCCGGATCGAGGACCTGGATACGGCTCGCGTCATCCCCGGCGCCGCCGATGACATTCTTCGGGCTCTGGAAGCCTGTGGTCTGGCCTGGGACGGCGCCGTGCTCTATCAGAGCCGACGCACGGATGCTTACGCCGAGGCCATGCATCAGCTGCGCGCGCTCGGGCGCACTTACGAGTGCAGTTGCTCGCGGCGCGACCTCGCCGAAAGCGACGCCACCGGCTATCCTGGCACCTGCCGTGAGCGTAGCCGTCATCACGGCCCGACGTCGACCCGGTTCCGTGTCGATGACGGGGAGGTCGTTGCCTTTGAAGATGGCTTCCAGGGATCTTGCGAGTTCGCGCTCGACGCCTGCGGCGATGTCGTCATTCGTCGCAAGGACGGCGGCTACTCGTATCAACTCGCCGTAGTTGTTGACGACGCGCAACAGTCGATCACCCATGTGATTCGCGGAGTGGATCTGCTGCCGAGCACCGCATGGCAGATCGCATTGCAGCGGGAGTTGAGATTGCCGCCGGTCCACTACGGCCATCTGCCGCTCGTGGTCGAGCCGGGCGGAGCAAAGCTCGCGAAGTCGCGCCGATCCGTGGCAATCGCTACATCCGCGACAAATACCGCGATCGCCGCGGACCTCGTGCTCGCGCTGTGTCTGCTGGGTCATACCCCGCCGGACGATCTGACTCGCGACAGACCGCTCCGTCTATTGCAGTGGGCGAGCGAACAGTGGCAGCCGCGAGTGTTCCATGGCCGGCGCACCCTCCTCGCGCCAATGTAACCGGTGCGGAGTTGCTTGTGGTTTCCGCGCGTCGTTGTACTATTGTCGCGCCGCGCCGATCCTGACGCCCTGGGACTGGGAACGTTCCGTTTGACAACGAGGGCTGCGAGATGAGCGAACCGCGAACGATCAAGAAGTACCCGAACCGGCGGCTGTATGACACGGTGGAGAGTCGTTACATCACTCTCGCCGACATACGGAAACTGGTGATTGATCGCATCGACTTCATCGTGATGGACAAGAAGACACAGGAGGACATTACGCGTTCGATCCTGCTACAGGTGATCGCCGAGCAGGAGCACGGAGGAGAGCCACTCATGAGCCGCGATTTCCTCTCGCAGATCATCCGCTCGTACGGCGGCGCGATCCAGGGGATGATCGGCAGCTACCTCGAGCAGAGTCTGAAGCTCTTCGCCAGTCAACAGCGCGATGCGCGCGAGCGCATCAAGAGTCCGGCAGACTCCGACTCCGCCGAGGCGGTCAACCACCTGGCGCAGCGCAACTATCAGCGCTGGCGCTCGGTTCAGGAGGAGATTTACCACACATTGATGAACGCAGCGCGCGGCAGGCCCGAAGAGGAGAAGGCCGGGATAGCCTCTTCCTCGCACGCGGCCGGCCGGGACTGACGCGCAGACGCGAGATTGCTCGCCAGGGCAGAGGATGGCCTGCACGTGGTCGTCCTCCTTCCGCCCCCGGTCAACGAGCCCTCGCAGGGTTAACCTGCTCCGGCAGGCTACCCTCGCGAGAGCCGCAGAGTCGGCGTCGCTCGAAGTCGGTGTCGCTCGATGAAGCGGCCCGTCAGGCCGCGTCGACATCCCGCATCGATAGCCGGATACGCCCTTGGCGATCGACCTCGAGCACCTTCACGCGGATCACATCCCCTTCTTTCAGCTTGTCGCTGACGCGCTCGACGCGCTCGTTGGAGATCTGAGAGATGTGCACCAGTCCGTCGCGACCGGGAAGAATGGTCACAAAAGCTCCGAAATCCATCAGTCGCGCGACCTTGCCCTCATATACGCGGCCGACTTCCACATCCGCGGTGATGAGCTCGATGCGGCGCTGAGCCTCGCGGCCGGCCGCGCCACTCACCGAAGCGATCTTCACGGTACCATCGTTCTCGATGTCGATAGTGGTGCCGGTCTCCTCGGTGATCTGCCGGATGACTGCGCCGCCCTTGCCGATGACGTCGCGGATCTTCTCCGGATCGATCTTCAAGGTGATGATCGACGGCGCCCACTCGGACATCGAGCTGCGCGGCTGCTGAATCACCTTGTTCATCTCGCCGAGGATATGCAGGCGGCCCTCGCGGGCCTGATCGAGCGCAACGCGCATGATCTCGGGCGTCACGCCCTCGACCTTGATGTCCATCTGCAGCGCCGTGACGCCGTCTCGGGTTCCGGCGACCTTGAAGTCCATGTCGCCCAGGTGATCCTCGTCGCCCAGGATGTCGGTCAGCACCTTGAACCGGCTGCCCTCGAGCACGAGGCCCATCGCGACACCGGCCACGGGAGCTTTGATCGGCACGCCCGCATCCATCAGGGACAGGGCCGTGCCGCAGACGCTTGCCATCGAGCTCGAGCCGTTGGACTCCAGGATCTCGGACACGACCCGGATGACGTACGGGAAAGTCGCCATGTCCGGCATGACGGCGTTGACGCCGCGGCGCGCGAGATTGCCGTGGCCGATCTCGCGGCGCTTCGGCGAGCCCATCATTCCGGTCTCGCCGACCGAGAACGGCGGGAAGTTGTAATGCAACATGAAGGGCTCGCGACGCTCGCCCTCCAGCGCATCGATGATCTGAGCATCGCGCGTCGTGCCGAGTGTCGTGACGACGAGCGCTTGAGTCTCGCCGCGCGTGAACAGGGCCGAGCCATGAGTCCGCGGGAGAACCCCGACCTTCACCGTGATCGGACGCACCGTCTTCGCGTCGCGGCCGTCGATGCGCGGCTCGCCATTCAGAACGCGCTGGCGCACGATGTTGCTCTCGAGCTTGAAGAGCGCGCCTTCGACCTGCTCCTCGTTCCACTTCGGCGCATCACCGCCCGTGAGCGTGGTCAAGGTCTGTGACTTGATCTCCGAGATGCGCGCGTGCCGCTGCTGTTTCTCGGTGATCGTGTAAGCCTGTCCGAGCGCTGCCTGCGCGTGCAGGGCCACCGCGCTCGTCAGCTCGGCATTCTCTGCCGGCGCCTCCCACTTCCAACGCGGCTTGTTGGCGGCGGCCGCGAGCTCCTTGATGGCCTTGATCGCGACCTGCATCTGCTGGTGGCCGAACACGACGGAGCCCAGCATCACCTCTTCGGACAATCCTTTGGCCTCGGACTCGACCATCAGCACCGCCTGCTCGGTACCGGCGACGACGAGGTGCAGCTGCGACTCGGCGAGCTCCTTGGCGGGCGGATTCAACAGGTACTGTCCGTTCTTCCAACCCACGCGGGCAGCGCCGATCGGGCCGCTGAACGGGATGCCCGATATGGCGAGCGCGGCGGACGCGCCCAGCAAGGCCGGGATGTCGGCGTCGATCTCGGGATCGAGGGACAGAACGGTGGCCACGACCTGCACGTCGTTGTAGAAACCGTCGGGAAACAACGGTCGGATCGGTCGGTCGATGAGGCGCGAGGTCAGCGTCTCCTTCTCCGTCGGTCGCCCTTCACGCTTGAAGAAGCCACCCGGAATACGACCGGCGGCGTACGTCTTCTCGACGTAGTTGACCGTCAGGGGGAAGAAATCTCGACCGGGCACCGCCGTCTGCTGCGCACAGGCCGTAACGAGTACCACCGTATCGCCCATGGCGACACGCACCGCGCCCTCGGCCTGACGCGCGAGCTCGCCCGTCTCGATGGTGACCGTATGGGGACCGTAGGGGAATGATTTACTGACAGCGCTCACGCTTCAATCCTCGACAATGAATGGTGGAGAGCCAAAACACGAAGGCCGCTCGTGCGGGGACGGCGGCCTTGTGTATCAGCGGCGAAGCCCGAGTCGCTCAACGACTTCCTGGTACTTCTGCGGAGCCGTCGATTTCAGATAATCGAGGAGCTTGCGGCGCTGGTTCACGAGCTTGACGAGCCCGCGCCGGGAGGAATGATCGCGCTTGTGTGCGGTGAAGTGCTCGCCGAGGCCATTGATGCGCTCGGACAGAAGCGCTACCTGCACTTCGGGGGAGCCGGTATCGGACTCACCGCGGCGGAATTGCGCGACGATTCCGCCCTTTTTCTCACTGGTTAAAGCCATTGCGCCACAGTCCTAAATGCTTGTCTCACGGGCCCTTTTTGGGAAGCCGCGAATTGTACCCGGCGAAGGGCCTCCGCCACAAGTTTGTAACGCATTGAACGATGCCGCCGCCCTGCGCTCCAATGGGTGAAAGCCGCTCCAGGGAGCCTCTCACATGCTCAAGATCGCTCTACCGGGTCGTATGAGGGCTCGCGTCGCGCTGCCTGTGGCCGCCGTGAGCCTGTTCGTCGGCTGCGCAGGCGCTCCGGTGAAGGAGGCAAGCACCTCCGCGGGGTCAGTGGTGCATTGTTTCGACCGCGTCATGCGCACCTCGCCACAGTGCGCAGGTGGATCCGTACGCAGCTACTCACAGGACGATATGAAGGGCACGGGGCAGACGAATCCGGGCGCGGCGCTGCAGCAGCTCGACCCGTCATTCACCGTTCATCGCTGACGAAGAGGCGCCGCGGCTGGACGAAGCCGAAATCATCAGCCTCGCCTAGACCGATGAACGTATCGTCCGGGCCATAGAGGCGCACAGGCATCGGCTGACCGTGCTCGGCCCCGATGGGCGAGGGTGCTCGGACAGACTGCCCACGGCGAACCTTGATAACCGACTGTGCATCCAGTGCGACGCGCGGAATGTGCTGAAGAGGCGCATCGGCGGGCAGCAGCCCTGGGAGACGCCCCGCTTCCACTGCCGCCGCGACGCCATCCAGAGTCTCCATCGGGAGGCCTTGGAAAGGCTCGACATACAGCCGCCTCAGCTGCGTCAGATGCCCGCAGGTTCCGAGTGCCCGGGAGATATCCTCCCCGAGCGTGCGCACATAGGTCCCCTTGGAGCTGAGCACTTCGAGCTCGAGCGAGTCTGCCCTGTGCGAGATGAGCCGCAGGTCGAATATCTCGATGTCCCGCGCCTCGCGATCCACCTCGAGCCCCGCGCGCGCGAGCGCGTATAGCGGTTGGCCGTCGCGCTTCAAGGCGGAGTACATGGGAGGTGTTTGTTTCTGCGGCCCCATGAAGCGCGCCAGGGCTGCCATGATCGTCGCGGATTGGATGACAGGCACCGCGGCGGTCTCCACTACCGCTCCCTCCCTGTCGCCGGTCGCCGTGCGTGATCCGAGCGCGATCGCGAATCGATACGACTTGCGGGCCGACAGGATGTGACTGGCCACTTTCGTGGCCTCGCCGAGGCAGATCGGCAACATACCGGTTGCGAGGGGGTCCAGACTGCCGACGTGGCCGGCTTTGGGCCCGCCCAACAACCGGCGCGCCCGCTGCAAAGCGGCGTTCGACGACAAGCCGAGCGGCTTGTCGAGTAGCAGGATGCCGCTGATCATCGTCCCGCCGGTCAGTCGTCGCCGGCCTCGGCGTCCGCCCGATCCCGCGCAACCGCCCCGTCGATGAGACTGGTCAGATGCGCAGCCTTGTCCGCTGTGTCATCGAACACAAACTCCAAGCGAGGAGCATGGCGCAAGCGCAGACGCCGACCCACCTCGCCGCGCAGGAAGCCACCCGCGTGCGTGAGCCCGACGCGCACATCCTCCGGGAGGTTCTGTGACGCGAACGGAGTGAAGAACACGCGCGCGGTTCCCATGTCGGCCGAAACGCTGACGCTGGTGACTGTGACGTTCCCGACACGGGGATCCTTCACTTCGCGCGCAATCAGCTCCGCAAGAACCCGCTGGATCTCGGCGGCGAGCTTGCGACGCCGCTGGCTATCCATAGTCATGCGCTGCGTGCCACTGCTCTGCGGGATTGCGGAAGACCGCAACCCGCGATGCGCAGCGGCGCGAAGACGCCCGGGGTGAACCCATCACTGCAGAGTTCTCGCCACTTCCACGCGCGAGAAGCATTCGATCTGATCGCCCACGCGCACGTCCTGGTAGTTCTTCACGCCGATGCCGCATTCGGTACCGGCCCGAACCTCGTTCGCCTCATCCTTGAACCGCCGCAGCGACTCGAGGGCGCCCTCGAAGATCACCACGTTGTCACGCAGCACCCGGATGGGATTGTTGCGGCGGACATATCCTTCGGTCACCAGACAGCCCGCCACGACTCCGAACTTGCTGGATCGGAACACCTCGCGCACCTGGGCGACACCGACGATCTGCTCCTTGATCTCCGGCTGCAACATGCCGGACATCATCTGTTTCACGTCGTCGATGGCTTCGTAGATGATGCTGTAGTAGCGGACTTCGACACCCGTGTCCTTGAGTGCGTCGCGCGCACCTGCATCCGCTCGAACGTTGAAACCGATGATGAGCGCCTTCGAGGCCGCGGCCAGTTGCACGTCGGACACGGTAATGCCGCCGAGGCCGCTTGCGAGGACCTTGACCTGCACTTCGTCCGTTGACAACTTGGTGAGCGACTCGCGCAGCGCCTCCGCGCTGCCCTGTACGTCCGCCTTGATGAGGACCGACACGACCCCCGCCTTGACTTCGCCCATTTGCGAGAACACATCCTCGGCGCGGCTCGTCTGACGGGCGAGCTTGACGTCGCGGAACTTGCCCTGACGATACAAGGCCACTTCGCGCGCCTTGCGCTCGCTCTCGACGGCCAACAGCTCATCGCCCGCATTGGGTGCGGAGGCCAGACCCAGGACGACCACGGGCATGGAAGGCGGAGCTTCCTGCACGGGCCGCCCGCTCTCGTCGAACATCGCGCGTACCCGACCGAACTCCGACCCGGCGAGAATCGGATCGCCCGTGTGGAGCGTGCCGCGCTTGACGAGCACGGTCGCCACGGCGCCACGGCCCTTCTCGACACTCGATTCAATGACGATGCCCGATGCAAGACCCGAGCGCGGCGCACGCAGCTCGAGCACCTCGGCCTGCAGCAGGATCGACTCGAGCAACTGATCGATGCCGGCGCCGGTGCGAGCCGAGACGTTCACGAAGATATTCTGACCGCCCCACTCTTCCGGAATGACCTCCTGTTTGGCCAGCTCGGTCCGGACTCGCTCCGGATCGGCATCGTTCTTGTCGATCTTGTTGACCGCAACGACGATGGGAACACCTGCCGCGCGTGCGTGCTCAATGGCTTCGATAGTTTGAGGCATGACGCCGTCGTCCGCCGCCACCACCAACACCACGACGTCCGTCGCGCGAGCTCCGCGCGCTCTCATCGCCGTGAAAGCCGCATGACCGGGGGTATCCAGGAAGGTCACCCCGCCCTTGGGCGTCTCTACATGGTACGCGCCGATGTGCTGGGTAATGCCACCGGCCTCACCGGCAGCCACCTTCGTGCTGCGAATGTAATCCAACAGCGAGGTCTTACCGTGGTCGACGTGTCCCATGACCGTAACGACCGGCGGACGCGGCTCGACGTCAGTCTCCTCGGCCTGTCCGCCCTGGATATCCTCCTCGATCTGGTTCTCCCTGAGGACCTTCGGCGTATGACCCATCTCCTCGACGACCAACACCGCCGTATCGCGGTCGATCGGCTGATTGATCGTGGCCATGACCCCGAGGTTCATCAACACTTTGATGACTTCGGTGGCCTTGACTGCCATCCTCTGGGCGAGCTCGGCCACGGTGACGGTCTCACCGATGCCGACTTCCCTCACGACGGGAGCAGTAGGCATCTCGAAACCGTGACGGCCTTCGGGAGTCGACGGGACGGGACGCGATTTCGTGCGACGCTTCTTCTTGTAGCGAGAGCTCACGTCGCCTGCGACATGCAGCTCCTGACGACCATAGCGCGTTACTCCCTTGTCGTCGGTAGCGGGAGGCTGAGCAGCCACGCCTCGCGCCTGCGCCGGAGCGGGCTGCGGGCTCGGTGCGGGTGGCTGAACTCGAGCGGGCGCCGCGGGTTGAGCACGTGGAGGTGCCGGGGCACGCGCAGGTGCGGGCGGTTGCGCAGCAGCCGCCCGCGCCTGCTCATGCGAGCGACGCTGAGCCTGCTCCTCTTCGCGCTCCCGCTCGCGCTCTCGACGCTCCTCGTCCTCGCGCGCGCGCTGCTCGGCAGCCCGGCGCGCATCTTCCTGCGCCTTCTTGCGAGTCGCCTCCTCTTCGAGGCGCCTGCGGTTCTCGGCTTCGACGCGCTCGCGCTCGCGGCGCTCTGCCTCGACGCGCTCGCTCTCGAGACGCACGGCCTCTTCGGCCTCGCGGCGCTTCTGGTCGATCTCGTCCTGATGCTGACGCGCCTGCTCTTCCAGGACGTCGCGCTTGATGTACGTGCGCTGCCGCCGGACCTCGACATTGACCGTGCGCGCCCTGCCCTGGACGCTGGCGAGCTTCAGCTCGCTTTGCGTCTTGCGTCGGAGCGTGATCTTGCGCGGAGCGGCATCACCGTCGTCGCCACTTCCGTGGCTGCGGCGCAGGTGAGTCAGCAGCTCGAGCTTCGCATCATCGCTGATGCGATCGTCCGGTCCCGAGACCTTGATGCCTGCCTGATCGAGCTGTATCAACAGCCGATCGACCGGCACCTTGAGGACCTCGGCGAACTGGGAAACGGTTACTTCTGCCATATTCAACCTCGCCCCTCCTCGAACCAATGGGCGCGCGCGGTCATGATCAGCTTGCCGGCCTCATCGGCCGGCAGTCCCTCGATATCCGACAGATCGTCCACCGACTGCTCGGCGAGATCCTCGCGCGTGCGCACACCGCGTCGTGCCAGTGCCAGCGCCAGATCGGGACTCATGCCATCGAGCAGCAGCAGATCGTCCGATGGCATCGACTGATCCAAACTTTCCTCGCTCGCGATCGCCAGCGTCAGCAGGACATCACGCGCCCTGTTGCGCAGCTCCTTCACGATGTCTTCATCGAACTCTTCGATCGCCGCCAGCTCCGCCTGCGGCACGTAGGCGATCTCCTCGATCGTCGAGAAGCCCTCCTGGGCCAGAATGGTGGCCACGTCCTCGTCCACGTCGAGCTGCTTCATGAAGTTCTGTACCAGCTCCTTCGCCTCGGACTCGCTCTTGGCCTCGGCGTCCGACTCCGTCATGACGTTCAGGTCCCAGCCCGTGAGCTGGCTGGCGAGCCGGATGTTCTGGCCGCCGCGACCGATCGCCTGCGACAGCTTCTCTTCCGCTACCGCGATATCCATGCTGTGCGAGTCCTCATCGACCACGATCGACATGACTTCCGCCGGTGACATCGCATTGATGACGAACTGCGCCGGGTTCTCATCGTGAGGAATGATGTCGACGCGCTCGCCCGCGATCTCATTCGAGACCGCCTGAACGCGCGAGCCGCGCATACCGACACACGCGCCGACGGGATCGATGCGCGGATCGTTGCTGCGCACCGCGATCTTCGCGCGCACACCCGGATCACGGGCCGCGCCCAGAATCTGGATCAGGCCCTGACCCACCTCGGGCACCTCGAGCTTGAACAGCTCGATGAGAAATTCGGGCGCCGTGCGCGTGAGAAAGAGCTGCGGGCCGCGCAACTCCGAGCGGACCTCCTTGAGGAAAGCCTTGATGCGGTCCTGCGGCTTCACCTGCTCCCGGGGAATCATGTCGGTGCGCGGCACGAAGCCCTCGGCATTGCTGCCGAGGTCGACATAGATGCCGTTGCGGTCGACCCGCTTGACGACGCCGCTCACCAGCTGGCCGACGCGATCGCGATAAGCGTCCACGACCTGAGCGCGCTCCGCCTCGCGAACCTTCTGCACGATGACCTGTTTGGCCTGCTGCGCGGCGATGCGGCCGAAAGCAACTGATTCCATCGGCTGCTCGACGAACCCTCCGATGTCCACATTGGAATCGATGTCACGAGCGTCCTCGAGTCGCAACTCGCGCTCGGGCACCTCGAGCTCCTTGGAATCGTCGGCAAAAGCCTTCCAGCGGCGGAAGGTCTCGTAGTCCCCGGTCTTGCGGTCGATGGACACGCGCACGTCCCACTCTTCCCCGTGCTTCTTGCGAGTCGCGGATGCGAGAGCGGCTTCGAGAGCCTCGAAGATCACTTCTTTGTCGACGCCCTTCTCGTTGGAGACGGCGTCAACGACCATCAGGATTTCCTTGTTCATTTTACCTCTCTCGCACCGTGCAAAACCCGCGTTGCCGCAAGACGCCCGACCTTCAGGGGGCCAGCTTCGCCTTGCCGATCTCAGCGAACGCGACTTCGACTCTCTGCTTGTCCACGTCCAGTGCAATCCCAGCGTCGTCCACCGCCACCAGGGTGCCTGTGTAGCGACGCCGCCCGTCCCGAGCCACCTTCAACTCAACGAATACCCGCGAGCCCACGAAGCGCCCGAAATGCGCCTGCGTGCGCAACACGCGATCAAAACCAGGCGAGGACACCTCGAGCGTGTACGCCGTCGGAATCGGGTCCTCGACGTCGAACAACGCGGAGATTTCGCGGCTGGCGCGCTCGCAGTCATCGAGCCCGACTCCCTCGGGCTTATCGATGAACACCCGCACCACCGCGTGCGACCGCCCTGCGGCATGCTCGACCTCGACGAGCTCATAGCCCAGCCGAGCAAGCAGCGGCTCAATGAGGGCGATCAGCCGCTCACGCAAGGTCCCCGTCATCGCCTTAGTTCCCGCCACCTCAAACAAAAATGGGCCTAATGGCCCATCGCAAATCCCCTTCCGGGAAGCGGCTCACCGCCCGTCCCCTAAAAAAGAAAAGCCCCTCGGGGGGCTTTGCATCTACGTCATCCCCGGCGGCCCGAGCCCGCGGGGGCGCGCATTCTACCCAAACATGACCGGGTATGATAGGCCGGTCGAGCACCACCTTCGGAAGGCGATGCCGTGCCCCGCCCCAGCCTACGCGCGCCCCGCGGAACCCAGCTCTCCTGCCGCCACTGGATAGCCGAGGCCGCGCTCCGGATGCTGCTGAACAATCTGGACCCCGAGGTCGCCGAGCGGCCCGATGAGCTGATCGTCTACGGGGGCATCGGCAAGGCGGCCCGCAACTGGCCGAGCTTCGAGCAGATTGTGAGCGCTCTGCGGGGGCTGGGGGACGAGGAGACGCTGCTCATCCAATCCGGCAAGCCCGTCGGAATCTTCCGGACCCATGCCGACGCCCCGCGCGTACTGCTAGCCAACTCGAATCTCGTCGCCCGCTGGGCGGACTGGGAGCACTTCAACGCCCTCGACCGGCAGGGATTGATGATGTTCGGGCAGATGACCGCGGGCTCGTGGATCTATATCGGCAGCCAGGGCATCGTGCAGGGCACCTACGAGACCTTCGTCGAGATGGGACGCCAGCACTTCGGCGGCCATCTGGGCGGCAAGTGGATCCTCACGGCCGGATTGGGCGGCATGGGCGGAGCGCAGCCCCTGGCGGCCACGCTCGCCGGAGCCTCGATGCTGGCCATCGAGTGCCGCCCGGAGCGCATTGCCAAGCGCCTGAACACGAAGTATCTGGATGTGCAGGCCCCCACCCTGGACGAGGCCCTCGTCCAGATCGAACGGGCTCGTGCCGCCGGACGGCCCGTGTCCGTGGGCCTCCTGGGCAATGCCTGCGAAGTCCTTCCCGAGCTGCTGAAACGGGGGATCCGCCCCGACGCGGTGACCGATCAGACCTCGGCTCACGATCCCGTCAACGGCTATCTGCCTGCCGGATGGAGTGTGGATAAATGGGATCGCCTGCGAGCTCAGGATCCCGCGCAGGTGTCTCGGGAGGCGCGCGCCTCGATGGCCCGCCACGTGCAGGCGATGCTGGAATTTCATCGCGCCGGGATTCCCGTGTTCGACTATGGCAACAATTTGCGGCAGGTGGCTCTTGATCAAGGTGTTCGGGACGCTTTTGCCTTCCCCGGGTTTGTACCGGCCTATATCCGGCCACTCTTCTGCCGAGGTATCGGGCCCTTCCGCTGGGCCGCCCTGTCGGGAGACCCTGAGGACATCGAGCGCACTGATGCGAAAGTGAAGGAGTTGCTGCCGGATGACGCCCACTTGCACCACTGGCTCGACAGGGCCCGCGAGCGCATCCGGTTCCAGGGCTTGCCGGCGCGGATCTGCTGGGTCGGGCTCGGCGACCGGCATCGGTTGGGACTGGCTTTCAACGAGATGGTCGCCCGCGGTGAGCTGCGGGCTCCGATCGTGATCGGCCGCGATCACCTGGACTCGGGCTCGGTCGCGAGTCCCAACAGAGAGACCGAGGCGATGCGCGACGGCTCCGATGCAGTGGCCGACTGGCCGCTACTCAACGCGTTGCTCAATACAGCGAGCGGCGCGAGCTGGGTTTCCATTCACCACGGCGGCGGAGTTGGAATGGGCTACTCCCAACACGCTGGCGTCGTCATCGTCTGTGATGGCACCTCCGCCGCGGCCCGCAGAATCGAGCGTGTACTCTGGAACGATCCCGCGACGGGCGTCATGCGCCATGCGGACGCCGGATACGAGACCGCTATACAGTGCGCGCGGGAGCACCACCTGAAACTCCCGTTTCTCGGAGGATGAGGTTGGCCCGTGCGTGACGGCCTCACCCTGTGGCGCAACGCGAGGCTCGCCACCTGCGATGACACGATGCGCACGATCGACCCCGGCGCGCTCCTGACCCGCGGCGGGCGCATCGAATGGGCCGGCGAGGAGACCGCTTTGCCCGCGGGCGGCCTGAGAGGCCCGGGCGATCGGCCGACCGAGGTCCACGATCTGGGCCGTGCATGGGTCACCCCTGGTCTCATCGACTGCCATACGCACCTGGTATTCGCCGGTACTCGCGCGACGGAGTACGCGGAACGTTTGAGGGGCGTTCCCTATGAGGAGATCGCGCGGCGCGGGGGAGGAATCCTCTCGACCATGCGCGCGGTCCGCGCCGCATCGGAAGAAGAGCTGTTCGTGGCTAGCGCTCCTCGCATGGAAGCGCTGCGGCGCGAGGGCTGTACCACGATCGAGATCAAGTCGGGCTACGGCCTTACCCTGGCGGATGAGGCCAAGATGCTTCGGGTCGCGCGGCGCCTGGGACAGACCTTCCCCGTCACGGTCAAAGCAACGCTCCTGGCCGCACACACCGTGCCGCCCGAATACGAGGGCCGCGCGGCCCAATACATCGATGTCATCTGTCGGGAATGGCTCCCTGCCCTGCATTCGGAAGGGTTGGTGGACGCCGTGGATGTCTTTTGCGACGCGATCGGGTTCGACACAGCACAGTCGCAGCGCTTGATCGAGGCGGCGGACGCCCGTGGCATCCCGGTCAAGATGCACGCCGAGCAGCTGACCAACATCGGAGCCACGAGGCTCGGCACACGTTATCGGGCTCTGTCCTGCGACCATCTCGAGCACGCGACCGAGGCAGACGTGCAGGCGCTTGCAGCCGCGGGCTCCGTGGCCGTTCTGTTACCGATTGCCTTTTACTGTCTGGCCGGAACCCGCAAACCCCCCGTCGAGGCTCTGCGTCGGGCGGGTGCCCGGATGGCCATCGCGACGGATTGCAATCCGGGCTCGGCGCCCAGTGCATCGCTGCTGCTCGCGATGAACATGGCCACGCGGCTGTTCGATCTGACGGCAGAGGAAGCACTGGCCGCGGTCACGAGAAACGCCTCCCGTGCCCTCGGGGAGCACACCGAGCGGGGAACTCTCGGCGCAGGCCAGGCTGCCGATTTCGTGTGCTGGGAGGTCGAGTCGATCGCCGAGCTGAGCTACTGGATCGGATTCAAGCCGCCCCATCGCGTGGTGCGCGGCGGGAAGTTGGTGACATGACCTGCCGCAATCTCGCCGTATGCGCCGTATGCGCCGTATGCATCGGAAGGTTGGTTCCGTTATGCATGGGAAGGCTGGTCCCGTGACGTCCGAGGTCCTCGAGCTGGGTGCAACGCCGCTCTCGCTCAGCAATCTGCGCCGGGTGTATTGGCAGCCGACCGCGGTCCGCATCCACGAAAGCGCGCTGCATGCGGTGCGAGACTCACACGCGACGACATCCCGGCTGGCCGAAGCCGAGGCGCCCGCCTACGGAATCAATACGGGCTTCGGCCTGTTGGCTCAGACCCGAATCCCCACGTCCCAGCGAGCCCTGCTCCAGCGAAACATCGTGCTCTCCCATAGCGCCGGGGTGGGACCGCTGCTGGATGATGCCATCGTACGCCTCATCCTCGTTCTCAAGCTCGCGAGCCTGTTGCGCGGCTACTCAGGCGTCAGCGAGCCTCTGGTGCAGTTTCTCGCGGCGCTCCTCAACACCGGGCTGAATCCGTGTGTTCCAGCGCAAGGGTCCGTCGGCGCCTCGGGCGATCTCGCACCGCTGGCGCATCTGTCCCTGTGCGTCCTCGGCCTCGGGACGATTCGCCGCCGCGGAGAAATCCAACCCTGCGCTCAGGCGCTGGCACAGGAAGGAATCGAGGCGCTGGAGCTCGGGCCCAAAGAGGGCCTTGCGCTCCTCAACGGAACGCAGGTCTCCACGGCGCTCGCCCTCGCCGGACTCTTCGAGCTCGAGGAAGCCTTTGCGGCGGCCGTCGTCAGCGGGACTCTGTCACTGGATGCTTTGCAGGGCAGCGATGTCCCGTTCGACCCACGCATACACGAGCTGCGAGGACATCCCGGACAGGCGCGAGTCGCGCGCGTCTATAAGCACCTTCTTTCCGGGAGTCAGATCCGCGAGTCACACCGTACCTGCGATCGGGTTCAAGACCCGTACTCTCTGCGTTGCCAACCGCAGGTGATGGGTGCCGCGCTCGATCTGCTCTACCACTCGGCCGCGACCCTGCTGACGGAGGCCAACTCGGTCACCGACAATCCCCTCGTGTTTGCCGCGAGCGGCGAGGTCCTCTCCGGAGGTAACTTTCACGCTGAGCCGGTCGCTTTCGCGGCGGACATTCTGGCCCTCGCCGCCGCCGAGATCGGCTCGATCGCCGAGCGGCGCATCGCCCTGCTGGTCGATCCCAAGATGAGCGGTTTGCCGGCCTTCCTCGCGCTCGACAGCGGTGTGAACTCAGGTTTCATGATGGCGCAGGTGACCGCCGCTGCGCTGGTGGCAGAGAACCGGATGCTGTCTCATCCGGCGAGCGTCGACAGCATCCCGACATCGGCGAATCAGGAGGACCACGTCAGTATGGCGACACATGGCGCTCGCCGTCTGCTGACCATGGCCGGTAACACCCGCAACATCGTCGCGATCGAGTTTCTGGCCGCCTGCCAGGCGATCGACTTGCGCAAGCCCCTGCAGACCTCGCGATCCTTACAGGCAGCCCATGCGCAGCTGCGGGCCCGGGTGCCCTTCGCGGCCCAGGATCGCCTGCTGGCAGACGACATCGAGGCGGCGGCCCAAGTGATCCGCCAGCCGGCCGTTCAAGCCCTGGCCGCTTTCTTGCTGCCGGGGTTCGAGTGAACCGGGGGGGCGCAGAGATTCGCTCGTGTCCAGGGATCTTACCGGGCCGAGATGCGTTAGAGGTCTGATCCGTCAACGACGAGAGCTCGGCCGCGGGCTGGAGGAGCACTGATGAGCCATTTGAGTCAGATCAAGGAGATCCGGGAGCGTGCCCGCCAGCAGATCACCAACGGACCGGTGACGCAGGACTACACCCTCGATCGCGAGCAGGTGATCAACATCCTGAACGAGGCGCTGGCGACCGAGCTCGTCTGCGTGCTGCGATACAAGTTCCACTATTTCATGGCAAGCGGCATTCACTCCCATGCCGTGAAGGCCGAGTTCAAGGAGCACGCGCTGGAGGAGCAGGGGCACGCCGACCAGTTGGCGGAGCGTATCAAGCAGCTGGGCGGCAAGCCCGAGATGAATCCCGCCGTGATCACCAGCGTGAGCCACAGCGAGTACAAGGAGGGTAACTCGCTACTCGACATGGTGAAGGAAGATCTGATCGCGGAGCGCATCGCGATCGAGACCTACCGGGAAATCGTGCGATTCTTCGGCGACCGCGATCCGACCTCCCGCCTGCTGATGGAACAGATTCTCGCCAAGGAGGAGGAGCACGCCGACGACCTCACTGACTTGCTGTTCACGATCGATCCCAAGACCGGCGAGGAAGTGCACCACGGCGGCGAGCGCTCCAGTGCGAAAACGCAACGCTCGAGCTCGAAATTGAGCTGACGGCGTCACGACCGCGTGGGCTGATGGCGTCACGACCGCTTGAGCTGACGGCGTCACGACCGCGTGGGCTCGCGGAGCGACACCGTCAGCAGCTCTGTCAGATTGTCCACACGCCAGTCCGGCTCGAGTCCGGCAGGGGTGGCCTGCGAATCGTAGCCATACGTGACCCGCGCGACGGGACATCCTGCCGCTCGCGCAGCCAGGAGGTCGATGGTCGAGTCGCCGACATACAGGAGCCGCGACGGCGGGCTACCCAGGCGCTCGCAGGCCGCCAGCAACATGTGGGCGTCCGGCTTACGCTCGGCAGGGTCCCTTGGCGACAGTGAGAATCGCAACAATTGCCGCAGGCCGGCCGCCTCGAGCAGCGGCTCCGCGAACGCCGCATCCTTGTTGGTGATACAACACAGATCGATCCCGGCGCGGGCCAGACCTTCCAGAGCCTCCACCACGCCGGAATAGAGCCGACTCCTGCGGAAGAGATTGCGACCATAGAAAGCCCGAAAAATGGCGAGCGCGCGGGGCAGCTCCGTCTCGTTGACGGCGCGGCCCCCGAGGCTCTCGGCGATGCCCCGGCTCACCAGCCTCTCGACACCGTGCCCGATCAAGGCGCGTACCCGCGGCTCAGGCAGAGCACTCGCTCCCAACGACGCGAGCGTGTGGTTCAGCGCGGCCGCAAGATCCGGCGCGCTGTCCACGAGCGTTCCGTCCAGATCGAAGGCCGCCCCGCGGATATGATCAGTCAGCTTCTGCATGACTATCCTCGTTTGGCGCAACCATTTTGCACTGGGGTCAATGGGCGTCGCAGTGACCGATATGGATAGGAGGTGGTTCCTTCGCGCCGTGGGCTCAGCGCCGCTTGTCTGCGCGCTGCTTCAGTCCACTGCCGCGTGCGGCCGGATCGGCGATGGCACGGCCGGGCCGCTTCATCTCGTTCACGACGGGGCAGATGTCCACGTCGACATCACCGGCGGCTCCATGGAGCCTCGCCTGCTCACCGATTGGATCCAGCGCTCGATGGACATCGTTGGCCACTATTACGGCAGGTTTCCCGCACGCCGGCTTCGCATCCGTATCACGGTAATTGACGGGCACGGAGTCCACGGCGGCACGACGTATGGAACAGACGGGGGCTTCATTCGTACACGAGTTGGCGGTGGCAGCACCGACGCAGAACTCTCCGACGATTGGGTCCTGGTGCATGAGATGGTGCATCTGGCACTCCCCGATGTCGGCGAAGAGCACGCTTGGTTGTCCGAAGGGCTCGCCGTCTATGTGGAAGGAATCGCGAGGGCTCAGGCCGGCAACCGGACAGAGCAGGATGTTTGGGCGGAGCAGATGCGCTCCATGCCCCGCGGTCTGCCGCAGGCCGGTGACCGGGGGTTGGATCGAACGCATACGTGGGCGCGGACGTACTGGGGTGGCGCGCTGTTTTGTCTGTTGGCCGACGTGGAGATACATCGCCGCACGGCGGACCGCCTCGGCTTGCAGGATGCCATGCGTGCCGTAGCCCGACTCAGCGGCGGATTGACGGCAGACTGGCCGATCGAGCGAGTGTTGTCCATAGCAGATGAAGCAACCGGGACGCGCGTACTGCAGGATCTCTATGCCAAGATGAAAGACACGCCCATCACACCCGACCTGGCAGACCTGTGGCGACAGATGGGAATCGAGCGTGATGGTAACAGCGTCCGTTTGCTGAAAGATGCGCCGCTGGTGCAAACACGCGAAGCCATCATGCGGGCCCGCCAGGTGTAAGCAACTACCCTACTGTGGCGAATATAAGGTCGTCATGGCGGCCGTCATGGCCAGCACCACGCAAATCAGCGCATATTCCACGACGACGGACCGCCGGAAGGCGATTGCCGCACGCGCCTCGCTGCGACCGATGCCAGGAGCCAGGCGCCATTTGTTGAGAGACGCCAGGCCCAGAAGTGCCCCGTATAGAGCGGCCTTCGCGATCAACAATCGCCCATACGGCTCGGTCAGGACGTGGACGGAAGGGATCAACGTGATGGCGAGGCCGACCCCGGCCACGAGAATCACCGGCACGAGCCAGGTTGCGGTCGTTGAAAACGCGTCGATGATGCTCGCGGCGAGGGGTGGCGGCTCCTCTGCGCTGACGCGCTGCAGGGGCCACAGGGCGCCGAACCAGAACGCCACGATCAAGACGTGAACGTATAGCAGGCCGGACGCGGCGAACCGGTGTGAGCTCACCATCGCGTGCCCTGCCAGAAAAAACGACCCTGGGACCAGCAGCGCACCCAATGCAGCCAGCGTGCGCCTCACCCCGTTCGCAGTTGTATTGCCGCACAGTCCAAACGCAATCGCGCCGAGTGCCACCACCCTCTCGCAAAGCGCCCTCGCAGCCGGCGACTGCCATGCGATCTCCTGCATCGAGATATCCGTCCATCCCGCCCACTCCCCGGCTAGACGAACCGCCTCCAGGGAGTGGCTGAACACCGCGGCCACTATGGCCGCCAGCGCCATTTTGCGACCCTGCGCAGCCAGCACGCCTCGCGTGCGGCCGAGGCGTGTCCCCCATAATGCGATGAAGATCGCCACGCCCGCCGCCTGCAGCAAGAGCACGAAGCTCACTGCAACGCAGGCGACGAAGACGATGTCGGGCGACACAATCGCGCCCGATGGCCATGACACACCCGCGGCCGCGAATCCCCGGCCGACAGCGCTGACCAGGTGAACGAAAGTCACGCCTTTCGTTCACCGTCCGCCGGAAGCACCGCCAGGCGGCGTGCGGCCGTCGGACAAGGTGAAATGTAGCGAGCCGGGCATCACGTGTCCGTCCGCGCTCAGGACACGCCAGGTCACGACGTACTCTCCAGGCGATAAGGCGGGTAACGGAACGGTGATCTCCGGCGCGCTGGCACTGGGCAGCGACGCCACCTTCTGCTTCGCGCCGGCATCCTTCTGCAGCCAGAGAGCTGTCACGCGCACGGGCTCAGAGAAGCGCAGTACCAAACTCGAGGGCGCGTGGGACAACACGCTACCGTCGGCGGGCGTCGCCTGCTCGAGATGAGCATGGGCCACCGCAAGCGCTGCGTACGTCAGCAGCAAGAGCCCCGCGCAAGTTCTTACGATCGTCTTTTTCATGGCCTCGAGCCTCCTGTTGGGGGGCAGGCCCGTCACGCCCGTCGGCGGCTGCGATGACGCTGCTGTCGATGTGCCGAGTTCTCACCTGCATCGGGACGAGCCGGCGGGTGCTGAAGTGTGTGCGTAACCGTGAATGCAGGCAGTGCGGTGACTGGCAGCGGGCGGCGCAAGAGACGCTCGATGTCCTTCAGGAGCGGGGCTTCGTCGGGCGAGACGAGAGAGATCGCACAGCCCGTCCCACCGGCACGCGCCGTGCGTCCGATCCGGTGAACGTAGTCTTCTGGCACGTTCGGCAGCTCATAGTTGACGACATGTGGGAGATCCTTGATGTCGAGGCCGCGAGAGGCGACCTCGGTCGCCACGAGTGCCGTGATGCGACTCGTCTTGAAGTCTTCCAGCGCGCGCACGCGTGCGCCCTGGCTCTTGTTGCCGTGTATCGCCGCGGCACGGATACCGCGCGCCTCGAGCTGCTCGGTGAGCCGATTCGCGCCGTGCTTGGTACGCGTGAACACCAGGACCTGCCGCCAGTCGCCGGCGCCGATGAGGTGCGCGAGCAGGTGCCTCTTGTGATCTTTCTGCACGCGATAGACCTGTTGGTCCACCCGCTCCGCGATCGCGTTGCGCGCCGCCGCTTCGATCGTGACGGGGTCGCGCAGGAAGCGTCCCGCGAGCTGCCGGATGTCGTCGGAATAAGTAGCCGAGAAGAGCAGATTCTGACGGCGCGGCGGCAGAAGCTTGAGCACCCGACGAATGGCATGGATGAACCCCATGTCGAGCATTCGATCGGCTTCATCGAGCACGAAGTACTGCACCTGACGCAGGTCGAGCACACCCTGCTCCGACAAGTCGAGCAGCCGGCCGGGCGTGGCGACCAGCAGATCGCAGCCCGTGCGCAGGCCATCGATCTGCGGGTTGATGCTCACCCCACCGAACACGACGAGAGTGCGCAGGTTGGCGTGAGCCCCATAGCGCTTCGCACTCTCCGCGACCTGAGCAGCCAGCTCGCGTGTAGGCGTCAGCACCAGCGCTCTCGGAGCTCGGCCGGATGCCGCTCCGAGGTGATGCAGGATGGGGAGCACGAACGCCGCCGTCTTGCCGGTGCCGGTTTGCGCGCCTGCGAGAACATCCCGGCCCGCGAGGACCGGAGGAATTGCCTGGGATTGGATGGGCGTGGGTGTCGTGTAGCCCTTGTCGGCCACGGCACGCACCAGCTCGGGCGCAAGCCCGAGAGCAGCAAATGACATGTGAATAAACCTCTCGTCAGACTCGCACGACAGCGCTTGCGCTGTGCCGGTCAGAAGCGAGGGATACGATTGAAAATTGATGGGACTTCGGTCCCGACCAACTGCAGGATCGAGGTCCCGACCACAGTGCGGGACTCGAGTCCCGATGGTGGAGGCGCTGACCGTGCGCCGTGGATCTCAAGCGGGCTGCACTGTACAGACTTTGCGGCGCCGCGTCCAACGCGGACAATGAGGGTATGTCGCTCATCACACTCTTCGACGCGCAGCTCGCCTTCGGCGACCGCCCCCTGCTCGATGGCGCCGAGCTCAGCGTACGGCCCGGCGAGCGGCTCGGCCTCATCGGGCGCAACGGGACCGGCAAGTCCACCCTCCTCGGCGTCGTGGCCGGCAACATCCAACTCGATGAGGGTGAGCTGCACAGGCGCGACGGCCTGAGGGTGTTGCTCGTCGAGCAGGAGCCGCAACTGCCGGCAGCACCGACCCTGCGGCAGAGTCTGCTACAGCGGGCGGCCACGGCGTACGCCGCTCAGTCAGGCAATGCGACCGACGAGGAGACGTGGCGGACCCCGTCGCGGCTCGCGGAATTCCTCGATCGCTTCGAGCTCGATCCCGACAGCTCGCCGGCGACCGCCTCCGGCGGTGAGCGCAAGCGAGCGGCTCTTGCCCTGGCGCTCACCCTGCAGCCGGACCTGCTGCTGCTCGATGAGCCGACCAATCATCTGGACATCGCCGGCATCGAGCGCCTCGAGGAGCTGCTGCTGAAGGTACCGGCGGCGATCGTGATCACACACGACCGTGCCTTCCTCGACCGCGTGACGACCCGCATCATCGAGCTGGATCGCGGCGCGCTGCGCTCGTATCCGGGCAACTTCGCCGCCTACGAGGAGCGCAAGGCCGGCGAGCTGCTCGCGGAGCAGATCGCAAGACGGCGCTTCGAAAAATTCTGGCAGCAGGAGGAGGTCTGGATCCGCAAGGGGGTCGAGGCCCGGCGGACCCGCAATGAGGGACGGGTACGCCGCCTCGAGCACTTGCGGGAAGAGCGCGCCGCCCGCCGCGACCGCATCGGCAACATTCGCATGAGCCTCGACGCCGGGGAGCGCTCGGGCAAGCTGGTCGCCGAGCTGACGGAGGTCACGAAAGGTTTCGCCGGCAAGGCCGTGATCCAAGGGCTGTCCATGCGCGTCATGCGCGGCGACCGCATCGGCGTAGTCGGAGCCAACGGCTCGGGAAAGACGACGCTGCTGCGCGTGATCCTGGGGGATCTGCCCCCCGATTCGGGGACGGTGCGGGTGGGCACGCACCTCCAGGTCGCCTACTTCGATCAATTGCGAGCGCAGCTCGACCCCGAGCGCAGTCTCGCCGAGACGATCAGCCCCGGATCGGACTGGGTACAGATCGGCGAGGAGCGCAAGCACGTCACGAGCTACCTGGGGGACTTTCTGTTCCCCGCCCAGCGGGCCCCATCGCCCGTGAAAATGCTTTCGGGCGGGGAGCGTAACCGCCTGCTGCTGGCACGGCTCTTCGCCCGTCCGACGAATCTGCTCGTGCTCGATGAGCCCACCAACGATCTCGACATCGAGTCCCTGGAGCTGCTCGAGGAGCGGCTGCAGGACTTCGCGGGCACGCTGTTGCTGGTCAGCCATGACCGGCGGTTCCTCGACAACGTCGTCACGCAGACCGTCGCCGCCGAGGGCAACGGCCGCTTCCGGGAGTATGTAGGCGGCTACAGCGACTGGGTGCGGCAGCGCCCCCCAGGCGGGATCAGCGCAGGGACCGCCGCTGCCCGCTCGGACCGAAGCGCCGTCCAGACTCCCAAGCCCCGCATCAAACTCAGTTACAAAGAGCAACGCGAGCTCGCCACCCTGCCGGATGAGATCGAGTCCCTGGAGCGCGAGCAGACCGATCTCACGGCTGTCATGAGCGGCGTCGATTATCATAAGCGGCCTGCGCAGGCTCTACGTGACGACCGCCAGCGGCTGGCGGACATCGAGAACGCGCTGCTCGCCAAGTTCGCCCGGTGGGAAGAGCTCGAGGAACTACGGAGTGGACGGTCAGGAAATGTTTAACGTAATGCGAACGGCCCCATGGACCGGCGGATGGCTCGCTCTGTGCCTGGCATCCGCCGGCTGCGCTCCGCACGCCGACGTGTCGCTCACCGGCAATGCCCCCGCGCAGTACACCCACGTTTTCGTCACGACGCAGGCCATCTGGTTCAACACCAGCGCCACCGCCGGCCCGGGCGAGACGGGATGGACGAAGCTCACTCTGAACGATCCCGTCACCGTCGATCTGCTGAGCTCGCTCGACGGCACGCTGACGGCCCTCGCGACCAACATGCAGGTGCCGGCCGGCACCTACTCCCAGGTGCGGCTGATTCCCGTGGACGCCTCCGTTGCTCTGACTCCTTCCGCCTCGGCCCTGGGAGCGATCTACAACAGCGAGGCGGACTACGAAGACAGCTCCAACGCGAGCCATCAGGTGCCCCTGGAGCTGCTGAATCCGGATGTGGGTATCGGGATTTCGACGAGCCTGAAAGTCGCCGGCAATGGCAGCACCACGTTCTCCGCGACCACCACGTCGAGCAGCGGCACGAGCTCCAGCACCACGAGTGGCTCGACGACTTCGAGCTCGACGACGGCGCCAAAGGTAGCCCTCGCGCTCAATCTCGATGGCTCGCGCGACCTCGTCCCCTTCACGTATAGCGGCGCGGGCATCACGACCCTGACCGGCGTGCTGCTGAATCCGCATATGACCGCCTATGACACCTCGCAGGCGGGCGGCATCCAGGGCGCTCTGACTCTGACGGGCCTCACCAACGTCACGAACCCAAATAATAACCGTGTCGATATTCAGGTCACGGCAGAGACCCTGAGCGCGGACGGCACGCGCCACATCGCGGTGAACAGTGCCGCGGTCCGCTCCGACGGAACGTTTCTCGTCTACCCGCTCGCCACCTCGACGGATACTCCCTCGAGCTACGATCTCGTGATTCACGGCCCGGCGATCGCGACGATCATCGTGAAGGGCATCCCCGTGACGGCTGGCGATCCTAACACCACGAGCCCGGTCTCCGTGGGAACCCTCGTGCCGAGGGCGGCGACGCCCTACACGGTCCATCTCACGACGACGAATCCGTTGCCGGCGGGTGCCCTCGTCGGGTTCTATCAGACATTGCCGGACTCGGGCGAGGTGCCGTATCTGATCGAGGAGCAGCCCATCGATCCGTTCAGCAGGGCGTTCGCGACGGACCCGTCCGTTTCGGCCGCGACGCTCGACTATGGGACCTATTCCACCGACGGGGCGCCTTCAATGACGAGCGCAACACCGTCGGAGGGGACCTCAACGTATCGTGTTTCGGCCAGTGCGCCTCTGTTCGCGGACGGCGTGCTCACGACGACGGTAACCCCCCCCACCTCGGGCACCGGGCCCGTGCCCGTCGCGGCCCCCACCCTGAGCGCGGTTTCCGGCGCAACCGCGGTGAACCTTTCGGCCCTGGTAAACGTGACCGCGGTGCGCGCGTTCAACCAGGGGGACCTGATCCTGAGCCACGATGGCGCTGTCGTCGCCACGGCTCCTCTCAATCCCGCCGCGTTGGCCCTGGGCGGCAGCACTACCGTAACCATCAACGGCGTACCGGCAGGCAGCCTATCCAGCACCTTCGACCAGGGGCTCTATTACCTGTCGGTCCGCGCATGGAATACGGGCCAGACCGATCACGTTCCGGCCTCGGTCGTGTGGGAATCCTATCCCGTCCCGGTCGACCTGCGCTCGACGAGCACCGCGAGCATCTCCCTGAACATTGACTGAGCCCCGCCCAGCTGCGAAGGTTTGCGCCTTCGCTCGTTTGAGCGTGAGAAAATGTAAGCGGCGCGAACGCTCCCCCGAACGGCCAGTCAAAGTCTCCGATTTGGGGCAATATGCGCCCCCTGCTTGCCACTACGAGGGGAGATCTATTGATGACAGTCGTTCGCGGTCGCGCCCGCACGGGCGCGCGGGCTGTGCTGCGCACCGTCTTCTGTGGAGCCTTGGCCGCCGTCGGCCTCCTCGCCGCCGGCTGCGGCAGCGATAATATTATCTACGGGACGGTCGCGACGACTCTGTCGAGCGTCTCCAGCCAATTCTCGACCTATACGGTCAACCTGAGCCTCTCGGAGCTGACCCGAACGGACGGTCAGATTGCCTTCATTGAGGGCGCCTATGGCGCTGGCCGGGCCGAGCGCGTCGATCTCGCCCGGCTCACGGACGTCTCCGAGCTGTTGAGCGCGGGGGCCGTGCCCATCGGCACGTATAAGTCCGCCACTTTCACGCTCGACTATGGAAGCCCGATCGTTGACGTCGATGTCAACGGGGTGCCGACGCCTGCCACGGTCGTCGATTCCACGGGCGCCGCCCTGAGCACGATATCGGTAACCGTGACATTTGACCCCGATCATCCGCTCGTGGTCCAGACAGGCCAGGGATCGAGACTGAACATCAATTTCGACCTGACGGCGGGCAGTGTCATCGACACCAGCAAGAACCCCATCCAGGTTACGACACAGCCCGTGATCGCAGTGTCGGCCACTCCGGTGGACACCCAGCCGATTCGCGCGCGCGGAGTTTTCGTCGCCACCAACAACAGCACCGGCGAGATCACGTTCAATATCCTGCCGCTGTATGAGTCCAACCAGTACGCCGGCCAGACGATTCCTCTCGGTGCCCTGCACGTCCAGACCGGCCCCCAGACCACCTACAACGTCAACGGCCAGGCCTACCTCGGGTCGGCGGGAGTCACCGCCGTCGGCGGATTGCAGGTCAACACGCTGATTGCCGCGTACGGCACGCTCGGTGATCTGTCGACGAGCACTCCCAGCTTCACCGCGACCGATATCTATGCCGGCTCCACCCTGCAGGATCTCGCGCAGGATCACTTCACCGGTACGATCGCCAGCCGCAGTGGCAACACCCTGAAGCTTCATGGGGTGTCGGTGCTGCTGCGCAATGGGGTTTACACGTATTTGCCCGACCTTCCCGTAACGGTCGGCGCGAGCACCATCGTGAGCGAGGACACGCAACCGAACGCGACCGGGCTGGACATCCACTCGCTGTCGATCGGGCAGCGCATCGATGTTTCCGGCAATGTGATCTGCGCGAGCCCCTCCGAGGTCACTCCGAACTGCGCCACGGCGGTGAACGGCTCCGTACTCGGCAGCCTCGACGCAACGTCCGGGCAGGCTCGCATGGTTCCGACACGCGTGTGGGGGACGCTCAGCTCGACCACCCCGGCGAGCGCGACGTTGAATATGGTGTCGTTGGACGGGTTTGCGCCGACCCCGCCTCCTGGCCAAAGCGGGTTCAGCTTCGATTTCACGGGTACCGGCGCGGGCGGCGCCCAGGCCGATCCGGCCAACTATGTCGTCGACACCGGCAGCCTGGATCTCAGTGCCACCCCTCCAGGCTCGTCCACGCCCATCGCGGTGGACGGTTTCGTCACCCCCTTCGGAACGGCACCACCGGACTTCACAGCACTTGCCGTAACACCCGGGGCGGCATTCGAGAACTCCCAGCTAATCGTGGTCTGGCCGGCGGGTGGCATCAAGGCGCCTTTCAACAGTGCCGACTCGGGAAGCATCGTGGTGAATCTCGCGAACACGACATCGGCGGTCGATATCGGACTCAGCAGCCAGAGCCTTTCAAGCTCCGTCACGATCCAGCCGGCCTCCGGTGTCACCCCCGAGCTCTCGATTGGAAACGTCACGGCGGGGATTCTCATGTACGGCACCTTCACTGCCCTGGAGAGCCAGCTCGACACGATCGTGGGTGGAACGGGCTTCGTGCAGACCCTCGTCGCCCAAGGGAGCTACAACGCGACGACGGGCATCTTCACGGCGAAGCGTATTCACATCGTCACGGACTAGCCGCCGCGATGCCCTGGCAGCGACGCATACCGCGCGGTCGTGACGTCAGGCGAGCGTTGAACATCGCGGATCTACGCGAGATGGCACGTCGCAGAGTGCCCGGATTCGTATTCGAGTACGTCGAGGGCGGCGCGGAGGATGAAGTCACTCTGCGCTGCAATCGGGAGTCCTTCGAGCGCCTGCGCCTCATACCGCGGACGCTGATCGATACTCATGGCCGGCACTCGCGAATCCAACTCTTCGGCCAGGAGTCCGGGGCGCCGCTCGTCATCGCGCCGACCGGTCTGAACGGCATGCTGCATCCGCGAGCGGATGTCTTGCTCGCCCGGGCCGCGGCCAGACGGAAGATCCCGTTCTGTCTGAGCACTCTGTCCACGAGTCGCCTCGAGGAAGTGGCGATCGAGGCCGGCGGCCGACTTTGGATGCAGCTGTATTTCATGAAGGATCGTGCGATCGGCGAGGACATCATGCGGCGTGCCGCGGCGGCCGGTTATGAGGGGTTGGTGTTCACCACGGACGCGAATGTTTTTGGGAGTCGGGAGTGGGATCAGCGCAGTTATCGGTCGCCCGGACACCCCACCCTGCGAACCGCCCTCGACTCGTTGCGTCACCCCGGTTGGCTGCGTGATCTCATCAGGAATGGGATTCCGCGCTTTCGCAATCTGGAAGGATTCCTGACGCCGTCAACCACCAGCGCCGTCGGCGGCAGCACGATCGTGCCCAGGATGTTCGCTCCCGGCGTTTCGTGGGACGATATCTCGTGGATACGCGAGCGGTGGCCCCGCAAGCTGCTACTGAAAGGGATTCTGAACGTTGCGGACGCCGTGCGAGCCGCTGACCTCGGCTGTGAGGGCATCGTGATCTCGAACCATGGCGGACGACAACTGGACTCCTGCGTCACCCCACTCGACATGCTCCCGCAGATCGCCGCGGCCGTGGGCAGCCGCATGACTACCGTCGTCGATAGCGGCTTTCGTAGGGGAACTGATATCGTGAAGGCTCTGGCCCTCGGCGCGAACGCCGTGATGCTGGGGCGCGCGACCCTGTATGGCCTCGCCGCCGCTGGTCCGGACGGCGTCGAGCGGGCGCTGGAGATACTCACCAGCGAGATCGACCGCGTGCTCGGTCAGCTCGGCTGTCGGTCTGTCGCCGAGCTCGGTCCTGACTTCATCCATCGCGCCTGAGCGCGACATCCCCGTAGCGATCAGAAGGTCACAACCGACCGGATCGACTCACCCGTTTGCATCAGGTCTCCTTGCCGATCGAGAAGCGGCTGGTGCCATCCGGCAGGACCCCCTTGCCCTGGGTTGCGCGTATGGCCGTGCACAGGTTGGTCTTGCGGGACAGGCAGGATTTGCACTGCCGGCACTCCGGTGTGTAAAGAGGTCCAGGGTGACGATTTCGAGGGACTTGCCCGCCGGGTAGGCGATCGCTGCTTTGGTTTTCATGGCGCTTCATTCGTGTCTGTCGTGCCCGGCACGAGCCGCGCAGTCTGCACGCATTCAGGTCACGTGAACAATCCGCAGCGTGCCCGGGTGGGGCAGCGATCGGAAGAAGGCTAGAAGTCGTGATGCGTCAAGTAGACATAGACGTACGCGGTGACGAACAGCACACAGACGCCGCACGCAATGAAAGTCGCACAGGCGGCGGCGAGCAGGACAAAGATACTGAGTGAGGCTTGAGCAGCCGCTGTGCCATCACCGGCGAGGGCGTCGAAGAACGCCGTCAGGACGATCGCAACGCTGCAGCTCGCAGCCCAGCGCAGCATGCACGCCGGCAGCTCGCGGCGGATGCTGCGGTTATGCCGATAGGCGGCCACCCGCTCTTCGAATGATCCTCGGTTGACGTCTTTCATCAACCGGAACGGAGAAAAGAATCTAAGGAGTCCCTGAATCACGTCCGCCCTCACTGCCACTTCCAAGGAGTAGACGTCCGGCTACTGCACATGTTCCACGCCACTGTGCCCGAGAATGACCGCTCGAGACTAGATCGGCCGCGCAGTTTTGTAATATCACGCGCGTCCGCGTGCAGCGCAGAAGCCGCGCGATTGCCCTATTTCGGTGCTTGATGCGCGCGACCTCGGTCCCGAGTCACAATGGGGCACGGAACTCACCAGCGCACGGGGACGCCATGGCCGACACGATCTTCACGAAAATCATCCGGGGCGAGATCCCCTGTTACAAGGTCTACGAGGACGACAACGTCTTCGCCTTCCTCGATATCAATCCCCTGACCCGCGGTCACACACTCGTGATCTCGAAAGAGCCCGCCGCGTCACTGGATCAACTGTCGGAAGAGTCTGCGGCGGCCGTCGGCCGAGCGCTGCCGCGCATCTGCAGAGCGGTCATCGAGGTGGCGGGCACTCACCACTACAACGTCCTCGAGAACAACGGCGCACGGGCCCATCAGTCGGTGCCCCACGTGCATTTCCACATCATTCCTCGCCCCAATCCGCAGGAGGGCCTGTCGATGAGTTGGTCGGCCCGGGCGCTGGAGCCAAAGGAGGCGGAGGAAACCGCGGCGCAAATCCGGGCCGCCCTGGCGGCGAAGAGCTAAGGCGCTGGAAGGCAGCACCACGGCATCGGAGCCTCACCTTCACGCTCACGGGTGGGCATCCCGCCCCCCGACTGGTCCGGCCAGCTTGGGAGCGTTTCTTGCTCCCACCGCACCAATGAGACCGCATGCACCTCAGGTCAGCAAGGAGCGCTCCCTCCCCAAAGCCCCCACGGGCATCGATGGACTCGACCCACCTGAGACCATCATGTCCCCAATGTCCAGTCACACATCACGCCCCGCGCCCGCCCCTGGAGATGGCGGCGCGAGGCAACGCTACGTGCTGCGCTTATACGTGACGGGCATGACGAGTCGCTCGGCACGGGCCATCGAGAATGTGCGCGCCGTCTGCCAGAAGCACCTGGACGGACGCTACGAGCTGCAGGTGATCGACGTCTACCAACAACCCGCACTCGCTGTGTCCGAGCAGATCGTTGCGGTCCCCACGCTCGTCAAGGAGCTGCCACCACCATTGCGGCGGCTCATCGGCGACATGTCCGACGAGAGCCGGGTACTCATCGGGCTGGATATGGTTCCGCGGCCGTAGGAGAACGGCATGTCAGAACGAGCACACGAGTCCGAGCAGCTCAACGACCTGACCGCGCGACTCCAGGAAGCCGAGGAGACGCTACGCGCGGTCCGCGGCGGTGAAATCGACGCATTCGTCGTTCAAGGCCCTGGCGGCGATCAGGTGTATGCGCTGCGGAGCACCGAGCAGCCATACCGCACCTTGGTCGAGGAGATGCAGGAGGCGGCCGCGATTCTCACGCCTGAGGGGGACATCGTCTACTGCAACCGCCGCTTCGCGCAGCTGGTTGGCGTGCCCCTCGAGAGCGTGATCGGCGGAGAATTCGATCGCTATATTGGCTCGATCGACCGCGCACCCTATCGGTCGCTGTTGAAGAAGGGGTGCGGTAAGTTGCGCGCCAAACTGCGCACCACGCAGGGCACCCCGGTCGAAGTCTATTTGTCACTCACAACATCCAAGTCGGAGGATATCGAGCGGCGCAACCTCATCATCACGGACCTGAGCGAGCTGCTGGATGCCCGCAACGATCGGGATCGGGCCCAACAGCAGAGTCAGGCAAAGGACGAATTCGTGGCAATGCTCGCGCACGAGCTGCGCAATCCGCTGAGCGCGATTACTGCCGCAGTGCAGGTCATGGAGGCCGCGCAAATCGGCGAACGGTCGGATCACCCGGCAGTGAAGGCGCGCGCCATCGTCGGACGCCAGGCGAAACACCTCGCCCGCCTCGTCGATGACCTGCTGGATGTAGGGCGCGCGGTAACCGGGAAGATCGTCCTCGACCGGCACCTGATTGATTTGGCGGATACGGTGCGGCGTGGTGTTGCTCTGTTCGGCGAGCGAGAGTGTCGACATCACATACGCGTCGAGACCGGAGCTGATCCGGTCTGGATCGATGGTGACGCCGTGCGCATCGAGCAGATCGTTTCCAACATCGTAAGTAACGCCGTCAAATACACACCGGCGAACGGCAGTATCTACGTCACGCTCGAAACAGATGACAAGCACGCGGTACTGCGGGTGGAGGACACCGGCTCCGGTATCGCACCGGATCTGTTACCGCGCATTTTCGATCTGTTCGTGCAAGGCGAGCGCACACTCGATCGTTCGCAGGGCGGCATTGGAATCGGCCTGACGCTCGTTCGAAGGCTGGTCGAGCTCCACAACGGCACGATCTCGGCCACCAGCCCGGGCCCGGGCCTGGGCAGCACGTTCTCATGCCGGCTGCCGCTCGCGATGACTCAGCACGCATACCCAGGCGACAGTACGCACGGCGTCGAGAGCGCAAGCCGCCGGGTCGTGATCATCGAGGACAATCGCGACGCGCGCGAAATGGTGCGGATGATGCTCGAGCTCTCAGGGCACCAGGTGCTGGAAGCGGAGGAAGGGCCGCAAGGGCTGGCTTTGCTCAAGAGCGAGCTGCCCGATATCGCGGTGATCGATGTCGGCCTTCCGGGGCTCGATGGGTACGAGGTCGCCCGGCGGTTCAGGCAGGAGGCGGCCGCGAATCAGGTGCTGCTGGTGGCGTTGACGGGGTATGGGACGCCCGATGCCTTCGCGAGGTCTCGCGAGGCCGGATTCGATCACCATCTGATCAAGCCCGTGAATCCGGAGGTACTGAGGGACATCCTCTGTCAGGCCGGCAAGCGCGGCGGTGCTGCTGCTGGCCTCGCTGAAGCAGAGGTTGCAGGGCCGTGCCGGGGATCGCTTGCTGCCGTGCCGAGCCATCCCGCGTCCGCTCACTAGCCTGCCCGGCATCCGCCGCTGCCCAGGCGGTTCCCAGTGCCCGCATCGTTTCGGGTTGCTCCGCTCTCCACTCGCTTGTAGAATGCGCGGCCCTCCTGGTGCGGGGTGGAGCAGTCTGGCAGCTCGTCGGGCTCATAACCCGAAGGTCGCAGGTTCAAATCCTGCCCCCGCTACCAACTTGGAAGTCCTTGATTTCTAAGGACTTTGCGGCCGAGGCGAATAACACGGCCTCGTCAATCTCCAGACGAGCGAAGACTGCCGCACCATCCTGCCTGATTCTCACCTGCCGGCCTAGCAGCTCCGCGATGAGCGCGCGTGCTTCAGCGCGCTCGGTCGGGTCCCGGAGTGTTGAATTCAGGTCACGGACCGCTGCGCGATAGAGCGCGGCACTCTGCGGAATCACTTTACATCGCTTCTTCGTACACTCGCCGCTCGTCTCGCGAAGCGTGGAAAACCAACTCGGCGCGCTCGCGCTCGATCGCTTCGAGGGCGGCTTGGGCCGCGACAGACGACAGTCGTCCTCTCTTCACGAGCGCGCGCAGTTCCTCAACCTCCTCGTCCAGCTTCGCCAGTCTGGGTGACGTGGACAGCTCCTGTTGACTCAGCTTTGCGCGACCGAAGAAGGATTGAAGTCCCGTCTTGACGCGCTCCAGGGCTTCGTCAGACAGGATTTCAGCCTCAATCTCGGCCAAGATGCGCTGCTCCAGGGTTGACCGCCTTACGCGCGCCGTATTCGTACAGGCGGCGAGGCCACCTTGTTTGAGACTGGCGCAGCCATAGAACGATTGGTCCACTGCGATGAATCGCGAGCCACAGGATGCACACACCAGCAGACCTGACAGGAGTGATGTGGCCGGCCGCCCCGTTCGCGCCGCTCGGATGCGCATTGCGCCTGCGGCCATGATCGTCTGCCGTTGTCTGACACGATTCCAGAGGTTATCTGGGATAATGCGCAGTCGCGGTTCCTCGTGTGTCACCCACTGCGAACGGTCCTCGACCAACAGATTCACGCGTTTGGAACTGTCCGCCGCCCCACGCTTCCAGCGCGAGCGACCCCACGTCATTCGGCCGATGTAGCGCTCGTTGTTCAAGATGCCCGATCCGCGCCGCACGTCGCCATGAATTGCGCTGGCAACCCACTTGCTCCGTCTCTTCGAGTTGCGGCCCGTGGATTTCCGAGACCATGACGCTCCAGGGGACGGCACACCTTCGGCGTTCAATCGGGCGGCAATCGATCGTGGTGACAGACCGCTCGCATACATCTCGAAAATCCGCCTGACCACGGCGGCTTCAGCTTCGTTGATTTCGACACGTCCGGTGCCAGAGTCACGGGCGGACAGGTAGCCGTACGCTTTACCGCCTGCGCTCTTACCAGCGACGGCAAGACTTTCGAGCCCACGACGGGTTCTGTAGGAAGCCTCTTTCCGGTCCAGCTCCGCAGCGGCGCCTATCACGCTGGCGATGATTTCAAAGTTAGGTTGCCGCGAGTCGATCCCGGACGCTGTGATGACGCACATATCGAGGTCGAGCAGCTCCTTAATGCAGCGCCACTGCTCCGCCTGCTCACGCCACAGTCGCTTGAGGTCCTCCGCCACGATCGCATCGAACTGACGCCGGCGGGCGCCTTCAAGCATGGCCTGATAACCGGGCCTCGCACTCGTCCCGCCGGTAATAGCGCGGTCCTCGAAACGAGCAACCACCTCGAATCCCTCACGGATCGCGATACGCTCGGAAACGCGGAACTGATCCTCCACCGACATTTCACTTTGTTTGTCGGTGCTGTAGCGGGCATAGAGCGCCGCCCGACGTTTACCCTCGCCCGCTTTCATTTGCGCGCCTTCCCATGCTTCGCGAGCACCAGGTCCACGCCTTCACGCAGGTATGACTGCATCGGCTTTCCGGACTTGGCGCTCAGCTCCCGCAGGGCTGTCGCCTGCTCCGGGTCCAAGTACGCCATTGTCGGGACCTTGATCAGCCGCAGCTTGTTCTGCAAGGCGGATTTCTTTTTCGCCATGCCGGCCTCCGTGCTATAGATAGCACGGATCATAGCTATATATAGCTTCCGAGCGCAACCGGGTTTACCAAGGGACTGCCGTCAGCAAGAGCGGCGCTGCCAAGGTCACGGCAATTGAGGACTACGGGATGTGACGGGTTTTCCTGATGACGCCGACCTGCGAAGGACTTCTAACGCCAAATCGAGTCCACTCTACTGAGTTGGAAATCGCCCCTCTCGGCCACACAAGCTTTGACCATGAGTTGGCTACGGCATCCAGTACGCTCACTGCGCTGGAGGGCAGGCCGCCAGGGCGGCGCGCGCCTCCGTAACGTGCGAGAATGGGCCATGGTTTTCATGCTCGACACCTGCGTCATCAACCGCATCCTGGACGGCCGCGTCGGGAATGAGTGGTCGTTGCGCGGGGACAATTTCGTGACCGACATCCAGCTGCAGGAAATCCTCGATACCAAAGACCCGGCACGCAGGCGCACTCTGTTTCACGGGTTGATCGAACTCCATCCCAAGGTCATCCGGCCCACGGATGCCCCACAGTGGCTTGATGGAGGCGAGAAGTTCGACACGGGAGAGCGATTCCTCACAGGCATGGGCACGGTGTGGCACACCGCCAGCATCCCGGAAGCCTTCGGTTGCATTGCCCCGGTCGTCGCCCGTGCGCTGCCGGCCAACAGCAAGCGGCCTGAGAACCCGCTGCGGGATGGCTTCATCGTCGAGGCCGCGATGCTCTACGGCATGACGCTGGTAACGGCGGACACCAAGTTGGGAAGAGTTGCACGACGACTGGGTATCGACGTCGAACTCGTCCCGTAGCCAGCGTTCTGAGGCAGTGGACCGTACCCCTTGGTAGGAGTAGCGTGCGCGCAATGAGCATGAGCAAGTTCCGACAGTGGGCCGCGCTGCTAGTCGCAGGCGTGGCCGCCTTAGAGCGGCACGACGACCCCGACCTGGCTGACGAGCCGATGGGTGGCCGACTTCCACAGCCCCTTTGCCCGGCGGTGTGGGGCACGGATTCCCGGCCGCGATTCAACGGCACGAACACG